>CBFGTV010000006.1:0-79467 GCA_965652145.1 uncultured Clostridiaceae bacterium | reverse complement strand
ACCCTTGGAGGTGGTTTATGAAGATGATGATCTGCTGGTGATTAATAAGCCAAAGGGAATGGTGGTTCACCCTGCCCCAGGCAACTATGAAAACACCCTTGTCAACGGCCTCCTTGAATATTGCAAAGGACAGCTTTCCTCTATTAATGGCGTCATTCGACCGGGAATTGTTCATCGAATTGATAAAGACACCTCTGGGCTTTTAATGGTAGCCAAAAACAATGAAGCCCATCGATCCTTGGCAGAGCAGCTAAGAGAACACAGTATTACCAGAAGATATCACGCATTGGTAATGGGGAATATTAAAGAAAATCAGGCCACTGTTGATGCACCCATTGGCCGGCACCCGGTGGATCGTCTGAAAATGACTGTAATACAGGGAGGCAGAGAAGCTGTAACACATTTTAATGTATTGGAGCGATTTTTCGATTATACACATATTGAGGCTCGGTTAGAAACCGGCCGAACCCACCAGATTCGTGTTCATCTTTCCTATATACAGCATCCCCTGCTGGGGGATGATTTATATGGCGGTAAAACCAATAAGTTTAACTTGCAGGGTCAGACCCTCCATGCTAAAATTTTGGGATTTCAGCACCCCACCAGGAAGAAATATATGGAATTTGATACCGAACTGCCTTCCTATTTTCAAAAACTTTTACAGGTGCTGCGGGCCAATCGACTGAAGGAAAATCGTTAGCGAATAAACAGATGTATTTTTAGTAGACAATGCCGAAGGCATGTGATATACTATAAAAAATTAAACAAAGAACCTTTAAACTGGTCCTGTGAGGCTGGTAAGGAAAAAACTTCATTGTAATTCAATGATATAATTGTGTTTGATGAAGCATAATAACTCTTACCAGCTGGTAGGAGTTTTTTTATGGAATGGAGGTGAAGCAGGTTGATAGAAGAAAGTAAAGAAAAAAAGGTACAGCTATTGGATGAAAAAGGTATAGCAAGGTCTATTACCAGAATCGCCCATGAAATTTTAGAAAAAAATAAGGGGGCCAAAAATCTTGTATTGGTGGGGATAAAAACCAGAGGAGTGCCATTGGCCCAAAGATTGGCCGAAAAGATCAACGACATAGAAGAGATAAAGGTCCCCGTGGGAACCCTGGATATTACCCTTTATCGGGATGATCTTTCAGAAATCCAATCGTCACCGGTGGTTCATGGTTCAGAAATACCAGATACAATAGAAGGTAAGATCATCGTTTTGGTGGATGACGTACTTTTTACAGGACGCACCGTCAGGGCGGCCCTGGATGCCATTATGGATATTGGGCGCCCCAGGGCAATTCAATTGGCCGTTTTAGTAGACCGTGGTCATCGGGAGCTGCCCATCAGGGCAGATTATGTGGGGAAAAATGTTCCCACCTCCACCAGTGAGGTAGTCAAGGTGAAGCTGGTGGAGACCGACGATGAAAATATTGTCATTATAGAAAATTCCTAGGAACATAATGACCTTTAAACCAGTCCTGCGAGGCTGAAAAGGAGGATATACTTGAAAAAGATATATACCCTCCAAAATAAAAAGGAGGAAAAAATATGGCTGATAAGACCTTAGATCAAACAACAGCATTACAAAATTTACCCGTTTCTAGAAAGCTGGTGCTGGCACTACAGCATATTTTAGCAATGTTCGGGGCAACGGTTCTGGTGCCCATGCTGACGGGCCTTAATCCTTCAGTGGCCCTTCTGGCTGCCGGAGGAGGAACTTTAATTTTTCATTTCCTTACCAAGGGAATGGTACCAGCCTTTTTAGGCTCCAGCTTTGCCTTCATTGCAGTCATTATATCTGTTAAGGAGCTTTACGGGCTCCAGTATGTCCAAGGGGGAATCATTGCTGCGGGTCTTTTATATGTTGTCATGGCCGGCTGCGTTAAGGTATTTGGGTTAAAAAAGGTAAAATCCTTTTTTCCACCCATTGTTACAGGGCCTATGATTGTGGTAATTGGTTTGAATCTAAGCCCGGTGGCCATTGAAATGGCAGCTGAAAATTGGATGCTTGCCATTATTGTACTCATTACAGTGCTTGCAGTTTCCCTATATGCAAAGGGCTTCTTTAAATTGCTTCCCATCCTAATGGGCGTAACCGTAGGCTATATTTCAGCCATTGCCCTGGGTGCCATTAATCTGGGTGAATTAGTTATTAAGCTAAAGGAAGCAAGTCTTTTGGCAGTGCCAGGTATAACCATGCCTAAATTTGGGCTGGGGGCGATATTAACCATTGCACCGGTAGTACTGGTGGTCTTTATGGAGCATATAGGCGATATTACCACCAATGGCGCTGTTGTTGGGAAGGACTTCATGAAGGAGCCCGGTCTCCATCGAACCCTGCTGGGAGACGGAATTGCAACCCTGTTTGCAGGACTCATTGGAGGCCCAGCCAACACCACCTATGGTGAAAATACAGGGGTATTGGCCGTAACAAAGGTGTATGATCCATCGATTATTCGCTTGGCAGCCTTAATCACCGTGGTACTGAGCTTTATCGGAAAATTTGCAGTCATTTTGCAATCCATACCAGGTGCAGTAATGGGAGGAATCAGTATCGTACTCTTTGGTATGATATCCAGTGTGGGCCTAAGGACCATAGTCGAGGCGGAAATTGATTTTACTGAGAGCAGAAACCTTTTAATTGCCGCTTTGATTCTTGTAATTGGTATTGGTACCGCCGTTGCAACGGATGCCGCAGGAAACCCCCTTGGATTAAACATTGCCGAAAATATACAGTTATCTGGCCTAAGCCTGGCAGCCCTGGTTGGAATCATTGCCAATAAGGTATTGCCTCAAAAATAAAAGATATCGAGTAGGAGGTGAAAGATTATTTCTTTTACCCTCCTACTCGATTTATTTGATTTCCTCAACTTTAAGATCAGATAGTATTGCATCTACGTACAGCGTCTGATAGCCTTCGTAAATTACCATGCCGGGCTTGGCCCCAGAGGGCTTTTTCACATTTTTTCTTAAGGTATAATCCACCGCTACCTTGGTGGCACCCTTGGCCTTGCTGTAGAAGGCAGCCAGGGTGGCGGCTTCCAGCAGAGCCTGATGGGTATAATTTCCCTCCTTTAGTTTTAGAATGGCATGGGACCCAGGCTGATCCTTCACATGGAGCCATAGATCATTTTTAGAGGATATTTTAAAGGTAATTTCATCATTTTGCTTGTTGTTTTTCCCTACTAAAACCTCAAAGCCGTCGGAGGTTTGAAAGTGAAGATGGCTCCTTTTATTTTGCTGCTTGTTTACCTTTTTACCAATTTTTCGCTTCAAGTAGCCAGTTTCCATTAACTCCCCTTGAATCTCCTCAATATCGGAAAGCTGAGAAGCATGATCAATGCTTACTAATATTTGCTCCAGATATTGAACCTCCTCAAGGGCCAGCTCCATTTGATGAGCCACCTCCTTGATGGCGGTTTTATATTTATTATACTGCTTATAGAATTTTTGTGCATTTTGAGCAGGGGTCAGGCGCTTGTCGAGGGGAATGGTAATCTCGGAAAGACTGGGGTCATAGTAATTAACTACCTTAATCTCAGCTTGTTTTTCCTTCAATAGGTGAATATTAGCGGTGACCAGATCGCCCAATAATTTTAATTCTTCAGCCTTTTCAGCCGCCTTAAGGTCCTGCTTCAGATTCTCAATTTTATGAAGCAATCGCTCTAGCTTCAAAGCAATATTCTTTCTGAGCTCTTGACTTTTTTGCTTCATTCTTTCTCGGGAATCATTGTGATGATAGAAAGTCTCCAGCAGTTCACTGACAGTGTCAAAGGATTGCTGCCGATAGTATGATAGATGACTGCAGTCAATTACGTGGAAATCCACATATTTTCCCGAGGCGGCATCTATATAAAGCCTTGGGTCAAAGCTTAACTCCCTGGTCCCTTGCATGACCTCCAGAAAGCTTTGATATAAACCCTCATATTGAGGAGGCTCCAGGGCCAAAATAGGAGTATCCTCTGAAATTTCTGCCCGAAAACAAATCTCCCGGGCGATGAGGGGAGAAATTCCTGTAAAGCTGGTGTAAATACCCTTATAAAGGGCAGCCTGGCTTTTGACTGAAAGAATCGCTTTAAAGGCCTCCTGGGTCATGGCAGATAAAGGGTTTTGCTTATTTTGGGAGGGCGGCATTTCATAGGAAAGGCCCGGCAATACCTGTCGAAGCCGGCTGACGTCGATCGAAACCCGCTTGATGGCATCTATAATTTTGTTGGTTTCCTGGTCAACCAGAATAATATTACTGTGCTTACCCATTATTTCAACAATTAATAGCTTTTGCTTCAAAACGTTAAGCTCATCGTAAGCTTCTACATTAAATTGGATAATTCTTTCGAAGCCAGGCTGTGTAACAGCGGTAATACGGCCTCCCTGTAGATGCTTTCTGAGCAGCATACAAAAATTTGGGGGTGTCGTGGGATTTTCCTTCTGCTTATGGGTGAAATGTACCCGGGGGTATTGACTGCTGGAAGACAGCAATAGCTTCATATTTTTACCCTGACTCCGAATAGATAGTATTAATTCATCGGTTTCAGGCTGATGAATTTTCTCGATTTTATTACCGCATAACAGTGATTTTAACTCTTCCACAACGGAAGCAACCACAAATCCGTCTAATGCCATGGAAATTCCTCCTTAAATATATACATAATGTTTCAAATAGTCATAAAAGTCTTACTAGTAGATTTTCATAATAAATTTTAAAGTTATGGCAGGAAAAAAAATATTTCAATTGAATAAATTTAGGGTAACGATTATTATGACTTTCAATCATAGTCTACTGATAGAATGAACAAAGTCTTTTTTGGAAGATATTAAAGTAACTTTGTTAAAATCTATACGGAAAATTCCCCTTCATTTAATTAAATATAGTGAAACTTTCCTATAGATTATCAATAAATCAGTTATAATAATTTTATAGACCTGTATTTTGTCAAATTTATCATCCCGCTGCAATAATACAATCATACATGATTTAAAGAAAAATTGCCACGATTATCAAAATAAAATATAGAGGACGGATGTTGAATGAATATACCCTTCAAAAAAATCCATGGGGCAGGCAATGACTTTATTGTCATCAAGTATGAAGATTTTCCCTATGAGGAGCATTTCAGCCTGTTGGCGGGCAAGGTTTGCCATCGACACTTTGGCATTGGTGCCGATGGAATTTTGATTGTAGGCAAATCTTCCATAGCCGATTTAAAAATGTTCTATTATAACGGCGACGGTTCCCTGGCTAACATGTGCGGCAATGGAATCAGGTGCTTTGCAAAATTTGCCTATGATGAGGGTTTAGTGAACAAACAAAGCTTTTCGGTAGAAACCCTGGCGGGTCCTTTATCCCTTGAGCTGAAGCTCAATAACCATCAGGTGACGTCAGTTAGGGTCAATATGGGTAAAATGATTTTTACGCCTTCTGATATTCCGGTTGTTTCATCAAAGCCCAGCTTTATAAATGAAACCATTGAGGTGAAGGGAAGGAAATTTAAAATATCATCTGTTTTAATGGGGGTGCCCCATACAGTGATTTTCACCCGTGAGCTAACCCCTGAGGTAGTAAGGCAATATGGACCGGAAATTGAAAAAAATCCACTTTTTCCTGAAAACACCAATGTTAATTTCGCAAAAATAATCAATCGTCATCATATCCAGGTTAAAACCTGGGAGAGGGGAGCAGGCTATACCCTTGCCTGTGGTACAGGTGTCACCAGCGTTTGTGGTATTGCCCATCACCTAGGCTTGGTAGATCATCAGGTACAGGTGGAAATCGATGGAGGAAGGCTGGATATTGAGTTGCTTCCCAGTGGAGAAATTGTGATGGAGGGGCCAGCCCAGGATATTTGTAAAGGAATTTATTACCATAAGGAATAAGGATAGGGTATTCAATGAATACTGAATAAAAATTAATTAAATCCCTATACTTTAACTTGTCACACAGACTATATAAAGATAAAATAAGAAAAGAGTCATTGTTCTACAGTAGAATTCGGGAAGGATGATTACGATGCTAAAAAGCATGACGGGATTTGGAAGAGGTGAATCCCAAACAAAAGATATAAAGTTTTTAGTAGAACTAAAATCCCTCAATCATCGTTATATGGATGTTAGTATTAAAATGCCCAAGTTGTTTACATATTTAGAGGAAAGAATCAGACAAACCGTTAAGGAGCAAATTAAACGGGGGCGTGTTGAGGTTTTTATCGGGTATGAAAACATTGGCGAGGCTGATGTAGAGGTAACGGCTGATTTGCCCCTTGCTAAACGCTATCTTCAGGCCCTTAGTCAAATCGAGGAGCAGCTTGCGGTAAAAAATGATATTACGGTTTCTCTTATCGCTAAATTTCCTGATGTAATCAGGGTTGAAAAGCAGGAGCTGGATGAAGATGTAATCAGTCAGTGTCTGTTAAAGGGTGTAGAAAATGCCCTTGAAAAGCTGGTAGAGATGAGAAGAATAGAGGGGGAAGGGCTGAAGGCTGATATTTTAAAACGCCTTAACCTCATTGGCAGCATGTTAAAGGATATCGCCGAAAGAAGCCCCCACGTGGTGACAGAATACAGACAAAGGCTCACAGAAAGAATAAGGGAGATTCTTGATGACGGCTACTCTCTGGATGACAATCGTATTATGATGGAGGTAGCACTATTTGCCGATAAAAGTAATATAACCGAGGAACTGGTTCGGTTCGAAAGCCATATCAGACAATTTAAAGGAGCCCTGGAGGAATCCGACTCTGTTGGTAGAAAGCTTGATTTTTTAATTCAGGAGATGAATCGAGAGATCAACACCATTGGGTCTAAGGCTAATGACCTGTATATCACAAATATTGTCATCAATGTTAAAAGTGAGCTTGAAAAAATGAGAGAACAGGTTCAGAATATTGAATAGGAGGTTTTCATCATGAATATTAAATTAATCAATATAGGCTTTGGGAACATTGTTTCGGGCAATCGGATTGTTGCCATTGTTAGCCCGGAATCTGCGCCAATTAAAAGAATTATACAGGAAGCAAGGGATCGAAGCATGCTGATCGATGCCACCTATGGCCGTCGTACCAGGGCAGTGATCATTACAGACAGCGACCATGTTATTTTATCAGCGGTACAGCCAGAAACAGTGGCACACCGACTCAATTCAAAGGATATGCCAAAGGAAACCGAAACGGTTGCAGATTGTGAATAGCTAGAAAGAGGAGAGTTTCTATGGGAAAATCTGGTTTATTATTGGTGGTTTCAGGTCCGTCGGGGGCTGGGAAGGGAACAATATGCAAAAAATTAGTTGAATCCAATCCCCAAATTAAGGTCTCGGTTTCTGCCACCACCAGGAGGCCCCGGGTGGGGGAGCTTGACGGCGTGAACTATTTTTTTTTGACAAAGGAAAAATTCGAAGGTATGTTGGCCAATGATGAATTTTTAGAATATGCCAAGGTATATGATAATTATTATGGCACTCCGCAAAAATATGTATTAGAAAACCTTGAAAAGGGTAATGATGTATTATTAGAAATCGATATAGAGGGTGCCCTACAAATTAAGAAAAAATTCCCTGACGGAGTCTTTATTTTTATTCTGCCTCCATCAATGGAGGAGCTGAGGAATAGAATTATCGGCAGGGGAACAGAAAGTGAGGCCGACATCGAAAAACGATTTGGTGCAGCCCTTCAAGAGATTAAGCAATTTGTCGCCTACGATTATGCCGTGGTAAATGACGAGCTGGCAAGAGCCATGGATGATGTAAAGGCGATTATTCGTGCTGAGCGTTTAAGGGTTAGAAAGGTTTATGAAGAAGTTCAATCAAGATTTTAATTAAAAGGAGAGATCAAGTATGTTATATCCATCCATCAAGGATTTAATGGAACAGGTCGATAGTCGATATACGCTGGTTTTAGCTGCTGCAAAAAGGGCAAGACAAATCATCGATGGTGACCAGATTACAGTTAAGTCTACCTCTAAAAAGCCTGTTTCCATTGCGACCCAGGAAATTTATGAAGGAAAAATTACCTATACTCGAAATATGGAAGAAATCAGAAAAGAAGAAGCAGAATACGGAAATCCAAGATAAGAAGGTGAAGCTATGCTAAAGGGGAAACGTGTTGTTGTTGGTGTAACAGGCGGCATAGCAGCCTATAAAGCCTGTGATTTGGTGAGCAAGCTGAAAAAGCTTCAGGCAGAGGTAGATGTGATTATGACAAAGGCTGCTACAGAATTTGTTCAGCCCCAAACCCTACAGGCCTTGAGTCAGAACCCTGTTATTGTTGATATGTTCCAGAGTCCCCGCTACTGGGATATAGAGCATATCAGCCTGGCACAAAAAGCAGATGTACTGGTGGTGGCCCCTGCTACTGCCAATGTCATTGGCAAGGTGGCCAATGGAATTGCCGATGATATGCTGACAACGACAATAATGGCCTCTACCGCTAAGGTTGTATTTGCTCCTGCCATGAACACAAAAATGTATGAAAATAAGATTGTTCAGCAAAATATGGAAAAGCTTAGGGGATTAGGATATGGGTTTATACAGCCAGGGTCAGGGCGTTTAGCCTGTGGCGATGTGGGTGTGGGAAAGCTAAGTGATATAGACGAGATTGTACAGTTTGTTGTTAATCTGACCCAGATACCACAGGATTTAAAGGATCTGCCTATCTTAATTACCGCAGGGCCAACGATAGAGGCCATTGATCCCGTTCGCTTCCTTACAAATCATTCCTCAGGGAAGATGGGCTATAGCCTTGCCGAGGCGGCTAAGGCCAGGGGGGCTAGGGTAACCCTGGTTTCTGGGCCTACCCATTTGCAGCCCCCTGCAGGGGTGGAATTTGTGCCGGTTCAAACAGCTGTCGAAATGCTGGGGGCAGTCATGGATCGGTATGATGACCAGCAGGTGGTGATCAAGGCAGCGGCAGTGGCTGATTATAGACCTGAAAGGGTTTCTGAAAAAAAGATCAAAAAGCAGGATGACAGCTTAACGATCAATTTTGTTAGAAATCCCGATATATTATTGGAATTGGGCAAGGCCAAAAAGCAGCAATTTTTAGTGGGTTTTGCAGCAGAAACCAATCAGGTGGTTGAATATGCCATTGAAAAAATAAAAAAGAAAAATCTCGACTTGATTGTTGCTAATGATGTCAGTCAGGAAGGGGCAGGCTTTGGAAGCGATACCAATATTGTATTGCTGATCGACCCCCAGGAAAGGGTGCAGCCCTTAGAAAAGGCAAACAAATCGGAAATTGCTAATAAAATTTTAGATAAAATTAAGGAAATGCTATAATGCTTCATAATTCAGGGACTGAAACCGTTCAGTCCCTGAATTATGCTTTTCTTTTCCATGAAATTTGATATAATAAGGATACTTAGGAGGTGAGGGAATTGCAGTCAAAACAATTGACAGCCCAGGTAATTGTCGATCAAAACAGTCATCAGACCGATAAGCTGTTTGACTACATTATTCCCGAGCATTTAAAGGCCGACATCTTTAGAGGTATGCGAGTACTTGTTCCCTTTGGCAAGGGAAATAAAAAGCTAGAGGCCTATGTCATAAATATTGAAGAGAAGGTCATCGATACCGAAGGATTTAAAGAAATCCTGGATTCCTTGGATTATCAACCGATTTTAAGCCAGGAACAAATTAAAATGATTTTCTGGATGAGAAATAAATATTTATGCAAATATATAGAGGCGATCCATTGCTTGATCCCTGCGGGGATTGTCAATAAGGAAAAAAAAATCTTAGTTTTAACTGAAAATGACGAAATGAAGGCTCAACCCCTTACCAATAAAGAAGCAGAAATAATCAACCAGCTGAAGGGGCTGGGGGGAACGGCCCCTTTAGAGGAACTGAAGGGCCGCCTAAGCTATAAACAGATTGATACCGCCATTAGAGAATTAGTGAATAAAAAATGGCTTGAAATCCAGTACCGGCTAATTTCCAGGGTTTCCATCAGAACAGAGGACTATGCTGAGCTTTCTTCTCCTCCCGAAGCATGGGAGCTTGAAAGAAGTCGTCTAAGGGGAGTAAAGCAGCTCCAGCTTTTCGATTATTTGGCTGACCATGGTAGGACCAGGGTGACAGATTTGTTAAAGCATTTAAATATAACCAGAAGTCCATTAAATTCCTTGATACAAAAAGGAATGGTAACCATAATAGAGGTGGAAATAAAGCGTGATCCCCTGGTGGATCAGCCTGTGGAGGCCTATCCAAAGCATATTCCGTCAAAGGAACAACAGGCGATCATCGACGAAATTAGTAAGGCCCTTCAGCAGCAAAGGCCGGCAGGTTTTTTACTGCATGGTATAACGGGCAGCGGGAAGACCGAGATCTATTTGCAGCTCATTGAAGAAGTACTACGGCTGGGAAAACAGGGCATTATCCTTGTGCCGGAAATAGCCCTGACACCCCAAACCGTTGAGCGATTTAAGGGAAGATTTAAAGATGGCATTGCCCTACTGCATAGTAATCTTTCAGAGGGGGAGCGTTATGATGAGTGGAGACGGATTAGAGAGGGGCGAGTCAATATTGTGATAGGGGCCCGCTCTGCTGTGTTTGCTCCGCTGCCTAGGCTGGGGATCGTCATAATTGACGAAGAACATGAATATACTTATAAATCAGAACAGAATCCCAAATATCATGCCAGGGAGGTAGCGGATTATCGCAGTCAAAATCAAGGGGCGGTTGTGGTGCTGGGTTCGGCTACTCCTTCCTTAGAATCCTATTATCGAGCAAAAAATGGAGCCTTAAGGCTATTAACCTTGAAAAATCGTGCCACATCAGCTTCCTTACCCCAGGTGGAAATAGTGGACATGAAGCAAGAGCTGGATGAGGGAAACAATGGTGTGTTAAGCAGGCGTTTAATTCAAATGATGAAGGAAAAACTATTAAAAAAGGAACAAATCATTTTGTTTCTCAATCGCAGAGGCTATGCCACGGTTGTAACCTGCCGACAATGCGGCCATGTGGTTCGGTGTCCCCATTGCGATATTTCCATGACCTATCATCTTCATCAAAACCAGATAAAATGCCATTACTGTGGTGAAAGCCACAGGCCGCCCAATACCTGCTCCCAGTGTGGAGGCGAAACAATGAAATATGTGGGGGCGGGTACACAAAAACTTGAGCAGCTGGTGAAGACTGAGTTTCCAGAGGCTGTAATTGAAAGGCTTGACCTGGATTCTACCGGTAAAAAAGGTGCCCATGAACGAATTTTAAGGTCCTTTCGGCTGAGAGAGATTGATATTTTAATTGGTACCCAAATGATTTCCAAGGGGCTTGATTTTCCCAATGTAACCCTTGTTGGAATTATTTCCATAGATGGTGCCTTAAGCCTGCCGGATTTTAGAGGGGCAGAGCGGGCATTCCAGCTGATTACCCAGGTGGCAGGCCGGGCAGGGCGGGGAGCGACAGAAGGACATGTTTTATTGCAAACCTTTGACCCCCACCACTATAGTATCAAAGCTGCCACCAGCCATGACTACGAAGGCTTTTATGAAGAAGAGGTTTTAATCAGAAATGAATTCCAGTACCCACCCTTTACCAGGGTTGTATCCTTAAGCTTCAGTGGAAAAAATGAATATGAGGTGGCGTCCTATGCCTCAAAAATTGCAGAAATTATTCGCTATATTTTAAAGGAGAAGGGTATTATAGAAGTGAAGAATGTGATACTGGGGCCTAACGAAGCAATTATTACGAAAATTAACCAATATTACCGCTATCAAATTTTATTAAAGGATGTTGGTGTTGACATAAAGCTGATTAAAAGTATTATTAAATATTTATTTATACAGCACAGACCAAAATTTGTCCCCAGGACAATTACAGTCAGTGTCGATATGAACCCATATAATATGATGTAATAGAGGAGGAAACTTATGGCCATTAGGATAATTAGAACAGATGAGGATCCAATTTTACGAAAAAAAGCCAGGGTGGTAGAGCAATTTGATAAAAGGCTCCATGAACTATTGGACGATATGGCAGAGACCATGTACGATGCCGATGGTGTAGGACTGGCGGCGCCTCAGATAGGGATATTAAAGAGAATTGTCGTGATTGATGTGGAGGACGAACTGATCGAGTTGATCAATCCAGAAATAATAGATACGAAGGGAAGCCAAAAAGGGCAGGAGGGCTGTTTGAGTCTTCCCGGCATTTCAGAGGATATTACCCGGCCTCAATGGGTTAAGGTAAAGGCCCAGGATCGCCATGGTAATGAATTTATGATAGAGGGAACCGATCTGTTGGCCCGGGCATTTTGTCATGAGATAGATCACTTAAACGGAATTTTATTTATTGATTTGATTGAGGAGTAGGAGTGAGAAAATGCGGGTAATCTATATGGGAACACCAGATTTTGCTGTTCCATGCTTAAAAAAATTAATTCAAGAAGGTCATGAAATCGCAGCAGTTTTTACCCAACCCGATAAACCCAAAGGAAGGGGCAACAGGCTGACAATGTCACCGGTGAAGGAATTGGCCCTTTTAAAGGAAATACCTGTATATCAGCCTACCTCCTTGAAGGATGCCGAAGTAGTTGAGCTAATAAAAAAATTAGCCCCGGATATGATTGTGGTGGTGGCCTATGGGCGAATATTAACAAAGGAAATATTAGATATTCCCCCCTTTGGCTGTATCAATGTTCATGCCTCCCTTTTACCCAAATATCGTGGTGCGGCCCCAATTAATTGGGCTATTATCAATGGGGAAAAGGAAAGCGGTGTCACGACCATGTATATGGATGTGGGCCTTGATACTGGCGATATGATATTGAAGGAAACCACTGAAATTGGTGAGACAGAAACGGCAGGCCAGCTTCATGATCGGTTAAGCTTGCTGGGGGCAGAATGTCTCAGTAAAACCATCGCTTTAATAGAACGGGGAGAGGTGGAGCGAATTCCTCAGGGTGAGGAAGAAGCCACCTATGCGCCAATAATGAAAAAAGACCTGGGAAAAATCGACTGGCAAAGGGAAGCGGAGGAGATTAGAAATTTAATTCGTGGAACAGTGCCTTGGCCATCGGCCTTTACTACCTACCAGGGAAATATGGTAAAAATATGGAAAAGCCATGTAGAACCGGGGCCCAAAGACATTATACCGGGTAAAATTCATCGGGTTACTAAGGAGCTGATCTATGTCGCCACAGGAAAGGATTTACTGGCAATTGAAGAACTTCAATTTAGTGGCGGAAAGAGAATGGCCGTAAAGGAATATTTGATTGGAAATACGATTGATGAGGACACTGTTTTAGGGGTGGATTAAAATTTATAATGAAGCTTTGAACCAGAATCAAATAGAAAAAAAATTCATATGGATACTGGTAACCTTTTTAGGCAGTTTAACAATTTTGATGGGAATCTTAATTTTTATGTCCCTTCATAATCAATTTGATGTAATTAAATTGATTACAATGACAATGATGGCAGTTCTTTTCATATTGGTCTTGCTAGTTATCATCACAATTTGTTCCATATTAATGTTATGGTACAATAAAAAGGTTCCAAAGGGGATGCTATCCCTGGTCTCCTTTAGTCTTCGGCTGACCTACCCGTTACTGGTATTGATGGGTAAGCTGATTAATACCGACAAAAACTCCGTAAGAAGGGCCTATACCCTTTTAAATAATCGACTGATTCGGGCGAATACCTATCACCTTAAGGGGGAAGAAATACTGGTTTTAACGCCCCACTGTCTACAAAAGTCCAGTTGTCCCCATAAAATTACCCACGATGTAGAAAACTGCAAAAGATGTGGATTATGTAATATCCATCAGCTAATGGCTCTAAAGGATCAATACAATATTCAGTTTTGTGTTGTTACCGGGGGTACCCTGGCCCGGAAAATGATTCTTGAAAGAAAGCCCAGAGCAATCATTGCCATTGCCTGTGAGCGTGATTTAGTCAGTGGTCTGATGGATGTAAAGGGAGTGCCCGTATTGGCTGTCATTAACCAACGGCCCCAGGGGCCCTGTGTGAATACCATGGTAGATTTAAAAGAGGTTGAAGCTGCCATTCAACATTTCATAAAGGAGTGATGAAGATGCTTTACACATTCTATGATTCATCGTTTATTTATTTGATTCCTGCGATTATTTTTGCCATGTATGCCCAAAGTAAGGTGAGAAGTTCCTTCAATAAATATTTAAGGGTAAGAACCTTAAAGGGTTATACAGGCTATGATGTGGCCAGGGCCATTCTTGATCGTAACGGCCTCAGCAATGTACCCATTGAGCTGGTTAATGGCCATTTAACCGATCACTATGACCCCAGAAGCAAGGTGCTGCGTCTATCGAGGGATGTCTACAGCAGTAGCTCCATTGCCTCAGTCAGTGTGGCGGCCCATGAGGTAGGCCATGCCCTGCAGGATGCCAAGGGCTATTTACCCCTAACCTTACGGGGAGCCCTGGTGCCCATTGCCAATTTTGGTTCCTCTGCTGCCTGGATTTTCGTAATTGGAGGTTTGTTTCTAGGAAATCCCAGTGTAATCGATATAGGCATATTATTATATACAGTGGCAGTGGCCTTTACGGTCATTACGCTGCCGGTGGAATTCAATGCCAGCAGCCGTGCCCTGAGACTATTGGATGAAAACGGATTTATCACCCGTGAGGAATACGGTCCTTCTAAAAAGGTATTGAGTGCTGCTGCCTTGACCTATGTAGCTGCCATGGCTACGGCCCTTGCCCAGCTATTGAGGCTGATGGCCATAAGAGACCGCAGAAGATAGCAACTACCATGGCTTGATCAGTCAGCCCTAGAAAAGAAGTAAGCCAGCGACAAAACGTATAAACCATACGTGGTAGCGCTGGCTTTTTCGAGATATGACATATGGAAATAAATAACATTAGAAGGATAAACTAAGGAGGCTTTTCATGAATGCAAGGGAAGGTGCTTTAAAGGTACTTTATGAAATTGAGTCAAAGGAGGCCTATTCCAATCTGGCCCTTAACAGAGAACTGAAGGAGCCAGGCTATCGGCCCCTGGACAAGGGCTTTATGACCGAACTGGTCTATGGTGTACTGGAAAATTTAATATATATAGATTATGTCATACAAGCCTATTCATCGGTAAAGCTCAAAAAAATTCACCCCATGACCTTAAATTTGCTTCGGATGGGAACCTATCAGATATTATTTTTGGACAAGGTACCTGCCTCTGCGGCAGTAAATGAGTCGGTCAATCTGGCGAAAAAATACGCAAAGCGTTCTGCGGGCTTTGTTAATGGTATTTTGAGAAATATTATCAGAAATCCGGAAAAAATTAAAATGCCTGACTCAAACAACCATCCGGTGGCTTATCTGTCAATCAAATATTCCCATCCCCAGTGGATGGTGGAACAATTTTTAAATCATTTTAGCTTTGAATTTACCGAAGGTCTTTTGAAGGCCAATAATGAAAGACCTACAGTTAACGTAAGGGTCAACACCTTGAAAACCACTGTTGAAAATTGTATCAATTCCTTGATCGACCAGGGCTTCGAGGTTGATAAGAGTCCTCACCTTGAAGAGGCTCTGGTTATAAAGGGAGTTGCCTCTTTAACGGAGTTAGACTTGTTCCAACAGGGGCTTTTGTATATTCAGGATTTCGGTTCTATGCTAATTAGTCGAATAATGGACCCAAAGGCCGGTAATTTACTGGTGGATGTATGCAGTGCTCCGGGGGGAAAGGCCACTCATTTGGCTCAATTAATGAATAATCAGGGAGAAATATTGGCCCGGGATATTTACCCCCATAAGGTGAAGCTGATCAAGGGAAATATTAAACGTCTGGGAGCCAACATTGTCAAGGCCCAGGAATTTGATGCATTAAAGCTGGATGAAAGCCTGATTGAACAGGCCGATGGGGTACTGGTGGATGCCCCCTGCTCAGGCTTGGGGATTATAAGAAGAAAGCCGGAAATTAAATATCGAAAAAAGCCTGACGATATTGACGAAATCACAGGGCTTCAATTGAAAATATTAAAAAATGCCGCTAAATATGTAAAGCAAGGGGGAAGTCTGGTATACAGCACCTGCACCATTGATCCCAGAGAAAATGAAGGGGTTGTGAAGGCCTTTTTAAAGGATACGGAGGGGTTTCAATTACAAAATTTAGGGCAACAATATAGAAAATTGATACCCGGCCAGATGCAGGGAGATATGGTTCAACTATATCCCAATGTACATCATACCGATGGCTTTTTTATGGCAAAGCTCACCCGGCTGTAGAGACTTACAACAATTTTATAATATAACCCCATGGGTTTGAAGGGAGAATGAATTTGGTCGATTTATTAAGCTTAACCAAGGAAGAGCTGATGGAATTTATCGTAGCCTTAGGTGAGAAAAAGTTCAGAGGAAAACAAATTTTTCAATGGCTTCATCGGGGGGTTCAATCCTTCGACGAAATGACCAATATATCGAAGGCGCTGCGGGATCAGCTGAAGGAAAAGGCCCATATCAATGAAATAAAAATAGAAACCAAGCTGGTTTCCAGGACTGACGGAACAACTAAGTACTTATTTTTACTGGAGGATCGTAATATAATAGAAGGGGTGATTATGGAATATAAGCATGGACTAACGGCTTGTATTTCATCCCAGGTAGGCTGTGGTATGGGTTGCAGCTTCTGTGCCTCTACCAAGGGGGGGCTGGTAAGGAATTTAACCGCTGGTGAAATGATCGGGCAGCTCTTAACCATGGAGGCCGACCTGGGAAAGCGGATATCGAATATTGTTATGATGGGAAGCGGCGAACCCCTTCATAATTTCAAGGAAATGACAAGGTTTTTGAAAAACGTAAATGATGAGGATGGACTGAATATAGGAAATCGGCATATTACCATTTCCACCTGTGGCCTAGTCCCCGAAATAAAGGCCCTGGCTGATTTGAAAATTCCTATAAATTTAGCCATATCCCTCCACGCCGCCACCGATGAAAAACGACAGAAGATGATGCCCATTGCACAAAAATATAGTATTTATGATATAATAGAAGCCTGTCAATACTATTTGAAAAAAAACAATCGAAGAATTACCTTTGAATATGCTTTAATAGATGGGGAAAATGATCAGGAGGAGGATGCTCGAATACTGGCGTATCTTTTAAAAGGGCTTTTATGTCATGTGAACTTAATTCCGGTTAATCAGGTGGATGAAAGCCCCTATCGAAAATCCCATCAGGATCGAATCAAGGTCTTTGCTGGGATTTTAAAAGGGGCAGGCATAGAGACAACCCTTAGAAGAGAATTAGGGGCTGACATTCAAGCGGCCTGCGGGCAGCTTAGAAACCGGTATATGAGAGGGCAGGAAGTGATACGGTAGCATTTAGTATAATTCCTGGAAAAGGATTTTATCGAAGGATGTAGAATAATATACAGGGTTAGGAGGGGTGTTTATGAAGGTTGGTGTAGTGACAGATGTCGGAAAGGTACGGGAAATCAATCAAGATAATTATTGTATGATTGATGAAGATATACAGCTTTTTATGGTTGCCGACGGAATGGGCGGCCATAATGGGGGCGAAGTAGCCAGCTCAATTGCCATTCATACGATAAAGGAGCATATTGTAAAATATATTGCCGATGAACTTGAAGTCCTGGAAACAGAATCGCTGAAGGGGATTCTGCTGGAGGCTTTTAACCGGGCCAACCGGAGCATATTGGAAAGGGCCAGGGAGGATATTAGCTGTGATGGTATGGGCACCACTGCTACCCTAGCCCTTAAGGCGGGTAATCGTCTTTTATTGGGCCATGTGGGTGACAGTCGAGCCTACTTAATTCGTCAAGGAGAGATTCGGCAAATTACCCAGGACCATTCCCTAGTGGCAGAATTGGTGAGAAGAGGCAGCATATCAGAAAGAGAAGCCATGAAGCACCCTCAAAAAAATATTATTACCCGGGCCCTGGGGACCGACCTCCAGGTAAAGGTAGATATCAGTGAAGTGGACTTTGTTGAATCAGATATTCTTATACTTTGCAGCGATGGATTAAGTAATTTTGTTGATTCCTATGAAATAGAGCAAATGGTGCTTCAAACCGATGACCCCAATGAGTGCTGTGAAGCCTTGGTGGCCCTGGCAAATCAACGGGGAGGCTATGACAATATTACAGTCATGGTGGTAAAGAATATTGAAGATAAAGAAGGTAGGTGAGGACATGATTGGTAAAATATTAGGTAATCGCTATGAAATTGTTGAAAAAATCGGTGGAGGCGGTATGGCCGTTGTCTATAAGGCGAAATGCCATCTGTTGAATCGGTATGTGGCAGTAAAAATACTTAGATCCGACTTTACCAACGATAAGGATTTAATTGATAAATTCAAACGAGAATCTCAGGCTGCTGCCAGTTTGTCCCATCCAAACATTGTAAACATTTATGATGTAGGAGAAGAACAGGATATATACTATATTGTTATGGAATATGTAGCGGGAAAAACCCTGAAGGAGCTTATTAAGGAAAAGGGGTCCCTGGGCTTTGATGAAATCATCGATTTCAGCAAGCAGATTGCATATGCCCTTCGACATGCCCATCATAATCATATTGTACATCGGGACATTAAACCCCATAATATATTGATAACCCATGATAACCGGGCAAAGGTAACTGATTTTGGTATTGCCTTGGCAGCCACCTCATCTACCATAACCAATGCAGGCAGTGTCATAGGCTCTGTTCATTATTTTTCTCCGGAGCAGGCCAGGGGAGGCTATACCGATGAAAAGTCTGATCTATATTCCTTGGGAATTGTGATGTATGAAATGGCCACCGGAAGGGTGCCCTTTGAAGGAGAGAGCCCCATTAGCATTGCCTTAAAGCATATTCAAGAGGCACCTACCCCACCGGTTGAGTATCGTCCTGAGCTGCCCCAGCGGCTGTCGGATATTATCTTAAGATTAATGGAAAAAAAGCAGTCCTCACGATTCCAAAATACAGAGGAGCTTTTGGTGGAATTAAACCAGTTAAAAAAGGACCCCCACGCTTATCCCTTGGGGCAGTCTGTCAGTGAGGTGGATTCTCCTACCCAGGTGATTCCTGCCATCAGTGAGAGGGACCTGGAGCCCGTCCATAAGGAGCCTGTTAAAAAGGATCAGCCTCTAAAAACAAAAAAGCGTGTCAATAAAGGGATCGTGGTATCGGCAATTCTGGCAGCCCTATTGGCGGCATTGCTGTTCACCTTTGGGTTCTTTTACCTGGGCGGACTCCTTAGGGGAAGTGATGAAATTGAAATGCCGAAATTTATAGGCCTGACAAAGGCCGAGTCTGAGGAACTGGCTGAAAAGCATAATTTTATCCTGGAATGGAATGAAGAAAATAATCGAGAGGTACCGGAAGGCCAGGTGAGTAATCAAAGGCCCTCTGAGGGAATTAAAGTTAAGGAAGGAGCAAGGGTAACCTTGACAATTAGCCTTGGGCAGCCTGAAACCAGGGTTCCCAACCTGATTATGGAAAGTGAAATGGATGTTCCCTTGAAGCTTCGGGATGCTAAGCTGGAGGGCAAACGATACGAGGAGGCCAGTGACTACCCCATCGGTACCGTCATTGATCAAAAACCGAAGCCCCAGGAGAGCGTACCTGAATATACAGTGGTGGAATATTGGGTCAGCAGCGGCCCGGAGGTGGTAGAAATTCGTATGCCTAATCTGGTTAATCTGCCCCTTGAAAGGGCCGAAGAGATCTTAGCTCAGTATAACCTGGTGCGGGGTGAGGTTAAGGCGGAGTATAGTGATCAGTATGCCCCCAACATTGTTATGGACCAGAGCGAAGCTGCCAACAGCATGGTGGAGGAAAAAACAACCATTAATCTAGTCGTCAGCAAAGGGCCGGAGCCGGTAGATAACCATGAGCCAGGCAATGGAGACGAAAATGGGGATGATAATGAAGTGAACGCCAATGCCAAAACCAAAACCATTAACATTGAATTAACCCCCTTCACCGGCGTTGTGACGGTGGATTTATACAGTGTAACGCCCCAGGGCAGGCAAAAGGTTCAAAGCATTCGGCGGGACATCGATCGTGATGGCAAATATGTTAGTTTTCCTGTGACCATTACCAGCGATCAGGACTATGAAATCTATGTTAATAATGAGTTTTATGCGCCACATAGTGTTAAATACTAATCAATTAAGCTTTAAAGGGTCAGATTACAATACCCGGGAGGTTTTGAATGGAAGCAGGCAGGATTATTAAGGGGATCGGCGGATTCTATTACGTAGACCTTGGTGAAAGGGTTTATGAATGTAAGGCCAGGGGTATATTCAGGAAAAATAAGCTGGTGCCCATGGTGGGGGATTACGTGTCCTTTAGCATAACCGATGAATCTAAGGGATTAGGGGTTATTGAAGAAATCAAAACCAGAAAAACAGAATTAATCAGGCCCCCTGTAGCCAATGTGGATCAGGCGGTGGTGGTTTTTGCAGCCACCCAGCCTGAGCCTAATCTGTCTTTACTGAATCGTTTTTTAGTTTTGGCAGAAAGTCGGGGGCTTCAGATTATTATTGTAATTAATAAGATTGATTTGGCCCAGGCCCCATATCTGGAGGCCATTGAAGCGATATACAAACCGACAGGCTATCCCTTGATTTTCACAACAAAGCTTCAGGAGCTGACCCTTGACAAGCTAAAAAAATATTTAGCAAATCAAACGACGGTCTTTGCAGGCCCTTCGGGGGTTGGCAAGTCTACCCTTTTAAACAAGATACAAAGTAATCTTGTTTTAGAAACCGGTGCCATCAGTTCTAAAACTGAGCGGGGAAAGCACACAACCCGCCATGTTGAGCTGATTCCCCTGGAGGGGGGCGGTTGGGTGGTGGATACCCCCGGCTTTAGCTCCTTAAATGTAGATTTTATCGAGGAGCAGGATTTAGCCCATTGTTTTCGGGAATTCATCGAACCAATGGAATACTGCCGGTTTTCCAGCTGTATCCATGAAAATGAACCCCACTGCGGTGTCAAGGAAGCAGTAGAGAGAGGTAAGATTGCCCCTGGTCGATATGAGAGCTATTTGCAGCTTCTATTAGAGATCAGAAGGAATAGGAGGTACTAATCGTGATCAAACTGGCACCATCAATTTTATCAGCTAACTTCGCCAATCTGCTGGCAGATGTGAAAAAAGTAGAGGAGGCAGGCTGCGAGCTGCTCCATATAGATGTGATGGACGGGCACTTTGTTCCCAACATCACCCTGGGCCCCATGATTGTTGAAAGCCTTAAGGGGAAAACAGCCCTGCCCTTTGATGTACACCTAATGATAGAGAAGCCCGATCAATATATTACTGATTTTATTAAGGCCGGGGCCGATATCATTTCTGTTCATAGCGAGGCCTGTATTCATTTACACCGAACAATTCAACTGATTAAAGAGCAGGGGGCAAAGGCCTGTGTTGCCTTGAACCCAGCGACTCCGTTGTCGGCCATTGAATATGTTCTGCAGGATTTAGATATGGTGCTTATTATGACAGTGAATCCAGGCTTTGGAGGGCAGGCCTTTATTGAGGCCATGATTCCCAAAATTAAGGCCTTACGGCAGCTCATTTCAGCAAAGGGCTTACAAGTAGATATACAAGTAGATGGTGGTATTAAAGTCAATAATATCCATTTGGTTACCCAGGCCGGAGCCAACGTTATCGTGGCGGGAAGTGCCATCTTCAACAGCGAAAATATTAATGCGACGGTGGCTCAAATGAGGGAAAATGCCACTCCCCTTCAAAGGGCCTAAGTAAGAGGTGTATAGTATGGAAGTAATGATTATAGCCAACGGTGATGTCAGTGGATTAGAAGGACTGCTTTCCAGATGTTCCAAGGATGTTTATATCATTTGTGCCGATGGAGCTGCCAGGTATTTGGTGGCCATTGGTCTTGTACCCAATCTCTTGGTGGGGGACTTCGATTCCATAGCACCAGAGGATTTGGAATGGATGAAGGAAAGGAATGTAAACCTTAGACAATTTCCGGTACAAAAAGATTCTACCGATTCAGAGCTGGCCCTGGAATATGCGTTGGCCTTAAAGCCCCATTGCATTACCCTATTAGGAGGAATTGGCTCCCGGTGGGATCATAGTCTTAGCAATATACTATTTTTAGATCGGCTGCGCCGCCAGGGAATTAAGGCAAGGCTGATCAATGAAACAGGGCAGTTGACTATTACCGACAGTCGGCTGGAGATCGAGGGGGAGCCGGGGGAAATTGTCTCTATCATTCCCCTTTCTGAGCTTGCAGAGGGGGTTACCCTGAAGGGACTGGAATATCCATTAACAAATCATGATATCCCCCGGGGAAGCTCTCTTGGTATCAGCAATCGCCTATTGGAGCATCGGGGCCTGATCACACTAAAAAAGGGTGTCTTGCTGGTGTATCAGGGAAAGGAAGGCTGAAAGGAAGCATAAAAATAATAAAAATGCCTACGTTTTGTGGCATTTTTTTATTTTGCGAATATAATGGGTAGAGAGAAAAAATAAAGTGGGTGATTTTATGTTTCAAAGAAGAAGGCGAAGAAGACATCATCTTTCCATGGCAACGCTTTTGGGCTTGGCTTTCACCGCCCTTGGAATCGGTATTTTGATTTTTACCATTCCCTTTAAATTTTGGATCTTTATATTCGGGTGTGGCTGTGTTGTAGTAGGAATACTTATCTTTCAGTTTTAAGCTAATAAGGGATTTGTCGGCAAAAAATAAACTCGTCAAAATAATGGACAGGTCAAAAAATATAAAAAGCCTATCCTATTAATTAGGCGGCTTTTATATTCATCATCGCTAAATTATAATGCTCTTTCAACCCTTCCAGATCGTAAGCATCTAGTACAAACGTTGATTCTCTTTGGAGTACCGTTAACAATTGCTCTGACTCTTCTTAAATTGGGAGACCAGGTTTTGCTGTTATGTCGATTAGAGTGACTTACTTGGTTTCCAAATACTTTTCCCTTAGCGCACACGTCACAAACTTTTGCCATGATATACACCTCCTTTTAACAGGGCAAACTAAAAACATTATAATATTAACATATTTACTTTATTTTTGCAATGATAATGTTTGATTTATTCATCATGATCCTCAGGATTTTGGAAAAATTCGGTCAAGGGTCATCCCTTTTGGGGGTTTTTTGTTGAACAATCCTGATAATTCATATACAATAAGGATAGATATTTTTCATATATTATCCTTAACCCCTAGAATTAAGCAATCTCCGTAGGCCTTAGGATGAAGCAGGGCTTTCTGGGGAAGATTAAGGAAGTAAGTAAACGTAACAGCTTATAGAAAAATAAGCTTGCCTTCCTATGGTGAGGTTATTCATAATCAATATGATGATTTTACTGCAGTAGGGTATAAGTATTAGGATAATAAAGCACATAAAGTAAAGGAGGAATACGCATGCCTGGTAAAATATCAAATGAGCTTGGTACAATTATAATTGATGATCATGTATTGGCATCGATCGCCGGGGCTTCTGCAATGGAATGCTATGGCCTGGTGGGTATGGCTGCAAAATCAGCCGCAGGTGGATTGGTGGAGCTTTTAAAACGAGAGCAATCCAGTAAGGGTGTAAAGGTACAGACCGAAGATGATACCATTACAATTGATTTATTTGTGATTGTGGAATTTGGTACAAGAATTTCTGTTGTTGCCAACAATATTATCGAAAAGGTTAAATATAATATTGAAAACCTGACAGGAATGAAGGTTAAAAAGGTAAACATTACTGTACAGGGAGTCAGAGTTGAAAAGTAATTTAAGGAGGTACTAGGATTGATAATAGAATATATAGATGGGCAACTATTGAAGAAAATGATTATTGAAGGAGCACAATCACTGGAACAGAATAAGCAGGTTGTAAATGCGTTAAATGTATTTCCTGTTCCCGACGGAGACACAGGGACTAATATGTCCTTAACCATGCAATCAGCCGTAAAGGAAGTGAAGGCCGTCAATACCATCACATTGGAGGCGGTGGCTAATGCCCTGGCCAATGGTTCATTAATGGGTGCCAGGGGAAATTCTGGAGTCATTCTTTCACAGCTTTTCAGAGGCTTTGCCAAGGGAGTTAAGGGAAAGAAAAGGCTTAGTACGGTGGATTTAGCCAAAGCCTTTAAAAGTGGATCAGATACTGCCTACAAGGCTGTTATGAAGCCTGTGGAGGGAACGATTTTAACCGTTGCCCGGGAAAGTGCCGAAAAGGCAGTGGAAATTGCAAAACGAGAAAAGAACCATGTGGCCTTTTTAGAAAAGACCATTGCCCAGGCAGAGGAAACCTTAAGAAAAACCCCTGAAATGCTGAAGGTTTTAAAGGATGCAGGGGTAGTAGACAGTGGCGGAAAGGGTCTTATCTATATTTATGCCGGTGCCCTGGCGGCGATGACGGGAAAAACAACCTATATAGAGGATGAAGAAATCACCCAGATTGTGGTGGAGGATGAATTTCATCATGGCGCAGAATTGGAATTTGGCTACTGTACGGAATTCATTATCCGTGCAAAGCACGTGGATATTGAAGCGTTGAAAAGTAAAATAGAAACCCTTGGAGATTCCATGCTGGTGGTGGGAAACGATAATGTCGTTAAGGTACATATCCATACAAACCATCCTGGCAAGGTCATGGAATTCGGGATTGAATTGGGGCTGTTGGCTGATATTAAGATCGATAATATGAGACTGCAGCACAGACCCCCCGTTGAAAAAAGTGAGCCTCAACCCCAGCAGGCAGAGACAAAGGCCTATGGTATGATCACTGTCACAATGGGTAAGGGCTTAACAAAAATCTTCTCTGATTTGGGTGTCGATCAAATTATTGAGGGCGGCCAAACCATGAATCCCAGTACTGAAGATTTTTTAAAGGCGATAGAGGAAGTCAATGCAGAGACAATTTACATTTTACCCAACAACAGTAATATTATTATGGCTGCCAATCAGGCCAAGGAAATTTCTTCAAAGAATATCAGGGTGATTCCGTCTAAGTCAGTTCCTCAGGGTATTACAGCTGCCCTAGCCTTTAATCCTGAAGCAGGAATCGATGAAAATGAAGCTGAGATGACAGCAGCCCTCAGTAATGTTAAGACCGGTCAGGTGACCTTTGCCGTTCGTGACACCAGCTTCAACGATATAACCATTAAAAAGGGTGATATACTGGGAATCGGTAACGGCGAAATAAAGGCCGCAGGTAAGGGAGTAGAGTCGGTATCACTGGAATTATTAAAGAAAATGATATCAGAAGAGGATGAAATCATTACCCTGCTCTATGGAGAAGAGGTCAGTGAAGAAGAGGCCAACCAGTTGGCAGAGCTCATCGAAGGCCAATTTCCAGACTGTGATGTGGAGCTTTATTATGGTGGTCAGCCCTTATACTATTATTTATTTTCTGTAGAATAAAAATAAACGTACTGTTTTGCTGATTCAAACCTGGCAGGGCAGTACTGTTTCTTTTGTGGATCAATATTGGAAAAAGGCCTGTTAAGGAATGGCTTTAGGAGTGAGAAGGATGAATTTTTTATCTCAGCACATACAGCTTTTACAGGGAGTAGGGCCTAAAACAGCCCAAAAGCTACAGCGCCTGGGGATTCAAAAAATTGAAGACCTGCTCTATCATTTTCCCCGGGACTATGAGGATCGAAGAAAAATTAAAAAAATGAATCAGCTGGTGCCTGGTGAAAGGGTGAGTATTCGAGGTGAGCTGGTGGGGGCAGCAAGGTTAAAAAAAGGTAGAAGCAGAACCTCCATAATACAATTTATATTGAGGGATGAAACAGGAAGAATTTTCCTCACCTTTTTTAATATGCCTTATCTCAAAACAAAGCTGAAATCTGGCATGACACTTTTGGTTAGTGGAGAGGTTAAACGGGGGGCCCAGGATCTTGAAATGGTCAATCCAAATTTTGATCTGATTTCGGAGGGCTCCCAGGAGCCCCAAGGGCTTATTTCCCCTATTTATCCCAGTACAGAGGGGCTGAAACAAACTCAATTGATCAATCTTCAGAAAACCCTGATGCCCCATATAGAAGCGGTTGAAGATTATTTGCCTGAGGTATTGTTAAGGGAAAATCGGCTCTGTAATTTAGACTTTGCCTTAAAGAATATCCATTTTCCCGATTCTGAAAGGGCCTTAAAGATTGCTAAATATCGTTTGGTTTTCGATGAGTTTTTTTTGCTCCGTTTAGCTTTGCTAAGGGCTAAAAAAACCTATGCCTGCTCGAAAATGGGGTATGCTATGGTAAAGCCTGATGCACTGGAGCAGTTAATAAAGTCGCTGCCCTTTCAGCTGACCCAGGCCCAGGAGCGGGCCCTTGATGAAATCATAGATGACTTAAAAAAAGAAATTCCCATGAATCGATTGGTACAGGGAGATGTAGGTTCAGGAAAAACCATTGTGGCCCTTTTAGCCCTGTATATGGCTGTGCTTAACGGGTATCAGGGGGTTATGATGGCACCGACAGAGATTTTAGCCGAACAGCATTTTGATTCATTAACAGAGGTTTTAGCACCCCTTGGGGTTAAAATAGGGCTGTTGGTGGGGAGCTTGAAGCCCAAGGCAAAAAGAGAACTCCTTAAGGCCATTGCAGAAGGGGAAATCGATGTAGTCGTAGGAACCCATGCCATTATACAGCAGGGGGTTGATTTTCACAGCCTGGCCCTGGCCATTACCGACGAGCAGCACCGATTTGGCGTAAGGCAGCGGGCAATACTGGCCGGCAAGGGAAGAAACCCACATGTCATGGTTATGACTGCTACACCGATTCCCAGGACCCTGGCCCTGATTCTTTATGGTGATTTGGACATTTCAATCATAGATCAAATGCCCCCCGGAAGAAAACCCATTAAAACCACTAAAATAAGCAGTGAAAAAAAGCATGAAGCCTACGATTTTGTCAAAGAGCAGCTCCAAAAAGGCAGACAGGCCTATGTGGTGTGCCCTTTGGTAGAGGAGTCGGAGAAAATAGAGGCTGAATCAGCCGTAGAGATTGCTGAAAGGCTGGCTAAAGAAGTTTTTACTGACTATCGAGTGGGGCTGCTCCATGGAAAAATGACATCCCAGGAAAAGGAAATTGTTATGGGCCAGTTTAAGGCGGGGGAAATTCATGTGCTGGTATCAACCACCGTCATTGAGGTGGGGGTTAATGTACCCAATGCCTCGGTTATGCTGATCGAAAACGCCGAGCGTTTCGGACTGGCTCAGCTTCACCAGCTCCGGGGAAGGGTAGGCCGTGGGGCCTATCAATCTTATTGTCTTTTAATTCATCAAAGCCGAACCAAGGTGGCCAAGGAAAGAATGTCAATTATGGTTGAGTCCAATGATGGCTTTGTCATATCAGAAAAGGACTTATCCTTGAGGGGGCCTGGGGAGTTTTTTGGAACGAGGCAGCATGGATTACCGGAATTTAAGATTGCCAATATTTTTAGACATATGCGTATATTAAAACAAGCAGAGCAGCAGCTTCAGAACTTGATGAAGGAGGACCCATCCTTAGAACTAGCGTCTTATCCAGCATTAAGAAAAAAAATCCAAGAAAAATATGAAGGGCTGCTGGAGGAAATTTCGATGAGCTAAAAGAAAAAGCTGGTTAAAATCAATTATTGGGGTAAAATAAAACAAAATACCTATTACCGTCGAAATAACAAAAATATTTTGTGAGAAAATAATCACTGTGTTAGAATAATGATATGGGAAGAAGGCGATAAGATGAGGGTGATTGCTGGTAAGGCAAGGGGGCATAGGCTGAAGTCCCCTGACGATATGAATATTCGCCCTACCTCAGATCGAGTAAAGGAATCGGTTTTTAATATCATTCAAAGTCATCTGGTGGATGGAATCGTGGTGGATCTGTTTTCCGGCACAGGCAATTTAGGAATAGAGGCCCTCTCCAGGGGCGCACAAAAAGCCTATTTTATCGACCAAAGCAAGAAAAGTATTGATATCATTCGATTCAATCTTGAAAAAACACGACTGAACCAGATGGCCGAGATTTTACAGGATGATGTTTTTGGTGGCATTAATCGACTGTCTAGTCAAAGGGTGAAGGCCCATATTATATTGATGGACCCTCCCTATGGTAAGGGGTTTCTTGAACCTGTAATAAGGGCGGCTATATCCGGGGGACTGTTACATAAAGAAGGAATCCTGGTGGTAGAGCATGGAAAGGAAGAAAACATTCCAGATGAAATCAATGAACTAGTAAAGGTACGTAAAAAGGATTATGGCAATACCAGTATTTCCTTTTACCAGATGAGGGAGGATCTTTTATGAAAGTAGGAATTTATCCGGGAAGCTTTGACCCAATTACCAATGGACACATGGACATCATTGAACGGGCTTCCCAGATATGCGATGAGGTAATTGTTGCTGTACTCAAAAATCCAAATAAAAAGGGCATGTTTACCCTGGATGAACGGGTTCAGTTGATCCAGGAGGTCATACACTCCTTTCCGAATGTAAGGGTAGATTGCTTTTCAGGTCTATTGGTGGATTATGTAAAGTTAAAGAAGGCCAACGTCATTATTAAGGGGCTGCGGGCGGTATCAGATTTTGAATATGAATTTCAAATGGCCCTAATGAATCGAAAATTGGCCCCCGATGTTGAGACGGTCTTTTTAATGACCAGCAGCAAATATTCTTATTTAAGCTCCAGCTTAGTTAAGGAAGTGGCATCCTTTGGCGGATGCATTGAGGGGTTAATCCCGGAACCAATTAAAAAGGCCATATTGAGTAAAATTTAAGGTTGAGTAAGGGGGATATTTGATGAAGGTATTAAAGCTATTGGAAGAATTAGAGGATATTATTGAAAGCGGTTCCTCTATTCCTTTTGCCCATAAGGTGCTGGTGGATAAAAGTGAAATCTTAGAACTAATTAAAGAAATCAGAATCCAATTACCTGATGAAATTAAGCAAGCCCAATGGATAAAAGAGGAAAGACAGCGTATTTTGGTGGAAGCTCAGCAGGAGGCCGATGTCATTTTAGAAGAAGCCAACAAGCATATCATGGAAATGGTGGATGAAAATGAAATTACAAGGGCAGCCAGACAGCAAGCCGGTGAAATTATATCCCAGGCCCAAATGAATGCCAAGGAGCTTAGAATCGGAGCTAGAGATTACGTGGATGAACTGCTGGGACAGGCTGAAAATTCCTTTATCAAATTAATCGAGACCATACAGGAAAATAGAAACGAAATTAAAGGAATGAAATAAAACTTAAAAAAACTGGTTGAGGAAATCTCAACCCTATACCGTCCCCTGGATTCAAGGAGCAAGAAAGGACAGCCTGCGGCCTGTAGGGCCCAGCGATGCTGCCTATTTGCAGAAACCATGAAGTTAGGGGTTTTTTCTTGTCTTATTATTGATTACCTTCGGCTTGAGCCCCTTCTGAACTTTTCTGATATCGTCAAAAGGAGAGAGGCAAACAGAGAGAAAAAGAATAAAGCAAGGATAACCAGCATAAAAAGCTCCATTGATAGTTTTAAATTGGAGGAAATTTGATTAACATAGTTAATCTGATTGGTGGTAGAAGCTGGGCTGGTGAAACGAATCCATCCAGAGACAAAGGGATAGATCAAGTAGACCATTAAAAAGGCTAAAATGCCATGCAGTAGCTTTGCCATAAGATAGAGGCCGATTTTGATATCAGAGGTAGTGATAATGCTGATGGCCTGGGCATGGATTGAAAAGCCGCTCCAGGCGATTAAAAAGGATGCAGCGGCCATTTTCGTCGATAGACCGACCTCACCTACCTGAGAAACAATTTGACATCCATTGGTAATTTCAAAGATACCTGAAAAAACTGCCTTAATTAAATTAGAATTGACCCCTAAGGGGCTCAGCAAATAGGCAATAAAGTCACTTACTCCCATCAGGGCTAATACATTGGTAATGACTGAAAATAAAATAATAAAGCCACCAACCATCAGCATTGTGTTAAAGGCTTCCCTCACCGCATCCCCCAGAAGAATTCCAAAGGCAGGGGCAGTCCTTCGACTTTTAATCAGGTGATCAAGGGCTTTTTTGATGGTATGGTCTTGTTTGATAAAATGATATTGTTGTGATTTTTCCTGGTTCCTTCCATAAAAGCGAAATAAAATGCCTACCAAAATGGAAGCGAGGTAATGGATAATGGCAATGAAGTAACCTACTTCGGCAGATTGAAACATACCAATTCCTACGGCTCCCATTAAAAAAAGAGGCCCTGAGGTGCTTGAGAAGGAAATCAGCCGTTGGGCTTCTAATCTAGAGAGCTGTCCGTCGTTTCTCAGGCGTGTAACAATTTTTGCTCCGACGGGATATCCCGAGGTGATGCTCATGGTATAAGCAAAGGAGCCTTCACCAGGAACATTGAATAATGGCCTCATCATTGGCTCCAATAACATCCCAATAAATTTTACAACCCCTAAGCCGATTAATAGCTCTGCGCCTATAAAAAAGGGCAGCAAAGAGGGGAGCGTAACGGTAAACCAGATGACCAGGCCGTCATAGGCTGCAGCAACTGAGTCCTGGGGAAAAACCACAATGGAAACAACAAAAAAAAGAACTACGAGAATCAAAAGATAGGTATTAAAATAATATTTTAGCTTGGTACGATAACCTTTGTCAGAGAAAATAAGTGTAAGAAAGATTAGTAAAATTCCCCAGAATAAATAGATATACATAATATGTATTCCCCCAATGAAATCAATTACTACTTAGGCCTTGCTTTCAAAAAAGAAAGGAAGGCCCTATAAATATATATTGCCTTCCCGAATCAGATATGAATAAGTTTAGATTGGAATATAATGGGGGCTAAGAATGTACTCCATGGGCTGTGCTCCCAGAGGGGTATTGGCCATGGCAAGACGATATAGGTCGGCGGCACGAATATCTAATGAGAGCATTTTAGCAGCTTCTTCATTTTCTGCCTTGAATTGATTGATTTTATTGATCAGTGGAATACTGGCCTTAAGCCTGGCAGTCTTGATCAATTGGCGGCCTTTATTGTTAAAGGCTAGAATTCTTGCATACTGAGGCCCGCCCATGGCTTGAAATGAGGTGATATCCCCGGTCTTTATTCCCAGCAGATAGTGGAATAGAATCCGTTGAAGCCTCGTCAGGGGATACCGTTTGCTTTTTGTTGCAAATAACAGACCTTCCAAGGTGGTATGATGAAGGGCTCTCTGTAAAATTCTATTTTCCAGTCCCTCCTTAACATCAAAAACCTCCCTTAGCTCATCTCCAGAGGATCGGCGTAACAAAGCAAGAATCACCTGATCAAAATGGCCGGTAAAAATAGGTCCATGGCCCAAATGAAAGGCCTCCTCCAGAACCTCAAGGCTAGTGGCCGGAACCGTATCCTTCAGGGCTAGTAGGGGTTTTCCTGCCTTTAGGTGCTCTCGTATGGCAGTGGCACTGACGATTCCCGCCTCAATGCGGGTTCCGTGGTAAGGGGCCTTTTTTCTAAGAATCGTTTCAGGAATTATTTTGCTCTTAATACTATAAAGGGCCTTTAAATATTCGATGGAAAGAATGTTATTGGGACTCTGGATAAGACGCTTTAATTTATTTACTTCTTCTTGATTTAAGCTGTCTATTTGGTTCAGGTAGGCAATCAGGCCTTGCCCCCGGGCAGCAGGATAGGAAAGGCCTGCCTTCAGGCCAGCCTGAATTTTTTCCTCCAATTCAAGGGGCGATCTGACCAAGATCTTTGCCAGAAGCTGAAGCTCCTTGAGGTTGCCGGCCTCACTGCCGAAGCACAAGGTATCTACAATACCGAGGGAATCTAGCAGCTTTACGGCACCAAAGGCAAATAGTTCTGCTGTAGCACAGGCGTAGGCGGTGGGCAATTCTATGACTAAATCAACCCCCGCCAGTACAGCCATTTTAGCCCGTGCCCATTTATGAAGCAGGGCTGGTTCACCCCTCTGAAGAAAATTTCCGCTCATTACTGCCACCGAATGGGAAGCTCCGGTACGGGCAAGGGATTCCTGCAAATGATATAAATGACCGTTATGAAAGGGGTTGTATTCTGTTATTAGACCTAATACCTTCATATGGATTCTTTACTCCTGTTTTTTTAGATTTGATTCCATTATACTATATTATTTGAAGAAAAACGTAGCATTATGGCAATAATTATGATGAAAAACAATACATATATATTCATATTTTCAATAATAAATTGTATACAAAAGACGTGAAAAAACTTGAAATATGTCTGAAAATTTATTATGATTGATATGTTGGAATACATCAAGGACCAATTATTTTTCTAGCATTGTACAATATAAATTAAATAGGAGGTCAAGAAATGAAAGTATTGGTTTTAAACTGCGGCAGTTCTTCATTAAAGTACCAGCTGATTAATATGGAAAATGAAGAAGTACTGGCAAAGGGAATTGCAGAAAGAATCGGGATTGAGGATGGCTTTGTAAAGCATGAAGCCATTGGAAAGGACAAGCTTTTTGTGGAAGAAAATATGGGTAACCACAAAGCTGCCATCAAAATTGTATTAAAGGCCATCAGTGACCCTGTTTACGGTGCCATTAAAAGTATGGACGAAATTGGCGCTGTAGGTCATCGTGTCGTGCACGGCGGCGAAAAATTTGCTGATTCTGTTTTAATTACCCCTGAGGTAAAGACTACCCTTGAGGAATGTTCAGACATAGCCCCATTACATAATCCTCCAAATCTAATGGGGATTGCTGCATGTGAAGAAATTCTGCCCAATGTACCTATGGTGGCTGTATTTGACACAGCCTTCCATCAAACAATGCCCAAATCCTCTTACCTGTATGCACTACCCTATGAGCTTTATGAAAAGCATCAAATTAGAAGATTCGGATTCCACGGCACCTCCCATAAATACGTTGCCATGAGGGCGGCGGAAATTTTGGGCAAGCCTTTGGAAAGCCTTAAACTGGTCACCTGCCATTTAGGAAATGGTGCCAGCGTTACTGCCGTTGATGGAGGAAAATCCATTGATACCACCATGGGCTTTACACCATTGGAAGGACTTGTAATGGGAACTCGCTGCGGAGATATTGATCCTGCCATAACAACCTTTTTACAGGAAAAAGTGAAGCTAAGTGCCGCAGAAGTAAACAATATTATGAATAAAAAATCCGGAGTTTTGGGAATTTCCGGTGTAAGCAATGATTTCAGAGACCTTGAAGCTGCTGCTGCAGAAGGTAATGAACGGGCACAATTGGCTTTAGATATTTTCCACAAGCGTGTGAAGAAATATATTGGTGCCTATGCTGCTGAAATGGGTGGTTTAGATGCGGTGGTCTTTACAGCAGGTCTGGGTGAAAACTCAGCCGATACCCGCAGTGAAATTTGTGCCGGACTGGAATTCCTGGGAATTAAAATTGATCCTAAGAAAAATAATGAACGGGGAAAGGAAACCATCGTATCTACTGATGATTCCAGAACAAAGGTATTATTAATTCCTACAAACGAAGAATTAATGATTGCTAGAGATACAGTTAAGCTAGTATAATAAATAAGGAAGGTAGGTTATCCCTACCTTCTGCTTATGTTTAAAGGCTTCCTTCCGGGTATCAAGATAAAATACTTGACAAAGCCTCTTTGGATTTGTATAATCAATTTTAGCGATGGTTAAGAGGTGAATTCTGTGAAAATTGATTTAGCGGCATTAAAAAGAGATAAAAAGAGTCAGGTGGACTTGAATTTTGCTGTCAATCTTGATACGATTGATTATTATGGAGATCAAATAAAACTGCCATCGGCCATCGAAGTAACAGGTAAGTTATATGTGATCGATGAAAGAATGTATCTTAATTGCCGGTTTGAGGCTGAGTTAATTATGAATTGCAGTCGTTGCCTTAAGCCAACTACTTATCGACTCAGCGAAAAGATAAATGCCGAGCTGGTTAGGGAGGATTTTGAGGAGGAAGAGGCTCAAGACCTGGATGACCTAATCTACTATCAAAATGAAACCATTGATCTGAAGGAAGTGATTAAAGAGAGCATTTTAATGAATGTTCCCTTTCAAATGCTTTGTGCCGAAGACTGCAAAGGTCTTTGTGCCCATTGCGGTAAAGATTTAAATGTTGAACAATGCCAATGTGCTATTGAGGATGGGGAAAATGAAGAAGTATCTGATCCTCGTCTGGCAAAGCTAAAGGAATTGTTAAAGGATAATTAAGGAGGTGTTAAAATATGGCAGTACCAAAGCGTAAAACGGGTAAGTCAAAAAGAAACATGAGAAGAGCTGCAAATTCTAAATATGTTGCAGTAGGACTGGTAAAGTGTCCTCAATGCCATGAGCCCAAGCTGCCTCACCGTGTCTGCGGAGAGTGTGGTTATTATAGAAACAAAGAGGTTATGGAAACAAAATAAATTTTACACACAAAATAGTAATGAGAAATCATTGCTATTTTTTTTTAGGTTGTGGCTGAATACTCCGAAGGGTGGAGATTTTACTGAATTTTTGATACAAGCAAGGCGCTTTTTTGAAGGCATACCAGGAGTACGTCAAGGAAAAGTTAACGCTGGGTGGGACAAAAAAGCGGTGAAAGATGCCCTTGAGTGGGTTTTTAGACACGCCCTAATCAATAGGGAAGTCCTAACTTAAATTATTAAATTAAAGAGGGCTTTGCTCTTATATGAGAATGTTATAAAAAAGGATTAATGGATTTCCTTAGAAAAACCATTGATCGATGAAAAAGAATAATACTTGATTTTTATGATCTGATCATATATACTCTATATTAGTATCAGGTACTAATTACAAGTACTAAAACTTGAGGTGATAATGGTGAAAAAAGCAGGGAAGCTCAGTAAGGCAAATCGCCAAAAAAAATTGGTTGAATTGATGGAATCAGACCCCTTTATGACTGATGAAGACCTGTCTGAAAAATTTGGCGTCAGTATTCAAACCATCCGTCTTGATCGGTTAGAGCTGGGTATTCCAGAGCTGAGGGAACGGATCAAGCAGGTGGCAGAAAAAAATTATCAAAAAGTAAGAAGTATTATTGAAACAGAGATCGTTGGGGAACTAATCGACCTAAAATTAGGGGAAAGTGGTATTTCAATTTTACAAACCAACAGTGAAATGGCCTTTAGTAAGACCAATATCGTCAAGGGACACCATATTTTTTCCCAGGCGGAATCCCTTGCCATGGCAGTGATAGATGCCGACGTGGCATTAACCGGCGTTTCTAATATTAAATATTTGAACCCTGTTTATGCAGGGGATCGATTGATTGCAAAGGCAGAGGTTGTAAGGGTTAGGGGGAATCAGCATTACCTCCATGTAAAAATAAACGTTAACCAGGAGCAGGTCTTTAGAGGAAAGTTTATTTTAGTAGCCATCAAGGGCAGACAAGGAGGCGTATCATGAAGATTGCGGTAGATGCCATGGGCGGTGACCACGGACCAAAGGTTACGGTAGAAGGTGCAGTTCAGGCTGTTAGGGAATATGGCGTACATATTATCTTAACGGGGAATCAGGAAATAATACAGGCTGAATTAAGCCGTCATGAATACCCTAAGGATCAAATAGAGGTCATCCACTGTACTGAAGAGATTAACAATGAAGATAAGCCAGTTCAAGCCATTAGAAGAAAAAAGGATTCCTCCATGGTAGTGGCCATAAATCAAGTCAAGGAAGGAAAGGCCCAGGGAGTCATTTCAGCAGGCAATACCGGGGCCTTGCTGGCAGGAGGGCTGTTTGTGCTGGGAAGGATAAAGGGAATTGATCGCCCGGCTTTGGCCCCTGTTATACCCAATGAAAAGGGTGCCTCAGTATTAATTGACGGAGGTGCCAATGCAGATATTAAACCTAGAAATTACATTGAATTTGGATTGATGGGTAGTATTTATGCCAAAAGCCTGTTTAAGCTTGAAAAACCCAAGGTTTGTCTTGTTAATATTGGCATTGAAGCAGGGAAGGGAAATGAAAGCACCAAACAGGCCTATGAAGCTTTAACCAAGGCACCCTTTTTCTTTGGCGGAAATGTTGAAGCCAGAGATATTCCAGCCGGTTATGCCGATGTGGTGCTCTGTGACGGCTTTACTGGTAATGTAATTTTAAAGCTTACTGAAGGGGTTGCTTCGACTATCTTCAAGCTATTAAAAGAAGAATTTACTCGTAATCCAATCAATAAGCTGGGGGCCCTGCTGTTGAAATCCAGCTTCGGGGGCTTCAAAAAACGATTTGACTATACAGAATACGGTGGTGCGCCATTTCTAGGGGTTAATGGACTGCTGATCAAGGCCCACGGCAGCTCCAATGGTAAAGCCGTTAAAAACGCCATCCGGCAGGCAAAGCTATTAATAGAAAGTGGTGTCATTAGTGAAATCACTGAAGAAATTAACAAGCTAGGAGATGATCAGATTGAATAAATTTTTTTCGGTGGGAATCAGCGGAACCGGCAGTTGCTTGCCGGAAAGGGAATTAACCAATTTCGATCTGGAAAAAATGGTTGAAACCACCGATGAGTGGATTGTGACCAGAACAGGGATTGGTAGTAGAAGAATTGTCGACGACAGGATGGCCACCTCTGATTTGGCCACAGTGGCGGCGGAAAGGGCCCTTCAAGATGCGGGACTTTCTCCAGAGGCCATTGATCTAATCATCGTTGCCACCGTTACGCCGGATATGGGATTCCCCTCTACGGCCTGTCTTGTACAAAAAAATCTTGGGGCCCACGGGGCTGTGGCCTTTGATATTGAGGCTGCCTGTTCAGGCTTTGTGTATGCCTTAACCATCGGTGAGCAATTTATTAAGAATGGCACCTATCAAAGGGCATTGATCATCGGGGCCGAGACCCTCAGTAAAATTGTAGATTGGAAGGATCGAAATACCTGCGTACTCTTTGGAGACGGTGCAGGGGCGGCGATCCTGGAAAGGACAGTCGAGGGCAGCGGGATATTGTCCTCCTATTTGGGGGCCGACGGCAGCAGTGGAGAAGCACTGTATCAACCGGCAGGAGGCTCAAGGATGCCAGCTTCCCCTGAAACGGTTGCCAACCGGCTTCATTATATTAAAATGGATGGCAGTGAAGTCTTTAAGTTTGCTGTCAGAATAATGGGAAAGGCCACCCTGGAGGTGCTGGAAAAGGCTGGGCTCACCCTGGATGATGTACACTTTATGGTACCCCATCAGGCCAATATTAGAATTATTGAAGCTGCCTCAAAACGATTGAAGCTGCCTATTGACAGAATCTATGTCAATTTGCATCGATATGGAAATATGTCGGCGGCCTCAATTCCCGTTGCCCTGGATGAGGCCGTAAGGGAAGGCCGAATTAAAAAGAATGATAATATTATCCTTGTGGCCTTTGGCGGTGGTTTAACCTGGGCTTCAATGGCAATCAAATGGACCAAATAAATTCCATGTTGTAGGAGGGAATACAATGTTTCAAACTGAAATCTGCCAGATGTTAAATATACAATATCCAATTATACAAGGCGGAATGGCTTGGGTGGCTACGGCAGAGCTGGCTGCAGCTGTTTCAGAGGCTGGAGGCCTGGGAATTATTGCCGCCGGCAATGCACCTGCCGACGTGGTAGAAAAGGAAATAAAAAGGGCAAAGGAATTGACCCAAAAGCCCTTTGGTGTCAATATCATGCTGTTATCACCCTTTGTAGATGAGGTGGTAGAGGTGGTTTACCGGGAACGGGTACCGGTCATTACAACCGGTGCAGGAAACCCAGGGAAGTTTATGAACCGCTTCAAAGAAATCGGCACCAAGATTATTCCTGTGGTTCCTTCCGTAGCCCTGGCAAAGCGTATGGAAAAGCTGGGGGCTGATGCCGTTATTGTGGAAGGTACCGAGGCCGGCGGCCACATAGGAGAATTAACCACCATGGTACTGGTACCCCAAGTGGTGAAGGAAGTAAATATTCCAGTCATTGCTGCCGGTGGAATTGTGGACGGCAGAGGATTTCTGGGGGCCCTTTCCCTGGGGGCCAAGGGTGTGCAGATCGGTACGCGATTTATTTGTGCAGTAGAGTGTACTGCCCATGATCATTATAAGCAAATGGTGATTAAGGCTAAGGACCGGGATGCCGTAGTGACGGCCCGCAGCACAGGACATCCTGTCAGAACGCTGAAAAACAAGCTCACCAGACAATTTGCCGACCTGGAAAAGCAGGGAGCATCGCAAGAGGAGATAGAAAAGCTAGGTGCAGGAAGACTCCGATTGGCAGTGGTGGAGGGAGACATCGAGAATGGCTCTGTTATGGCGGGCCAGGTGGCCTCTATGGTAGATCGAATTCAACCAGCCAGGGAAATTATTCAGGAGATACTTCAAGGGGCATCAGAACAACTGGAGCAGGTAAAAAGCTTTAAGGGGGAATAGAGATGAAAAGGATCGCATATGTCTTTCCGGGTCAAGGGGCCCAATACGTCGGAATGGGAAGGGAAATAGCCGCTAATTTTTCAGTTGCCAGGGAGACCTTTGAAGAGGCCAGTGATTACTTAGGCTATGATATGGCAAAGCTTTGCTTTGAGGGTCCCGAGGAATTGCTGGTACAAACCGAAAATACACAACCGGCTATTCTTACCACCAGCATCGCCATACTAAGAGTGATTGAGCAGGAGGGGGGAACCAGTAGGATAACGGCAGGCCTGAGCCTGGGGGAATATGCTTCTTTGGTTCTGGCGAAGGTCCTGGAATTTAAGGATGCTGTAAGAATTGTTAGAAATCGAGGGAAATATATGCAAGAGGCCGTTCCCTTAGGGGTAGGTACCATGGCAGCCATTTTGGGGCTTGATAGGGATAAGCTGACCGAATGCCTTGAAGCTGCCAGGGAGGATGGTGTCGTGGAGGCGGCAAACTTTAATTGTCCAAGCCAAATCGTCATTTCAGGAGAAGTTAAGGCTGTTAACAGGGCAGTAGAGGAAGCCCTTTCCAAGGGGGCTAAAAGGGCCATGACCTTACCGGTAAGTGCCCCCTTCCATTGTGGGTTATTAGCGCCGGCAGGAGAAAAATTACGGGTAGAGCTGGAAAAATATAAGATCACTGAACCGGTAATGCCTGTTATCACCAATGTTGATGCAAAGCCCTTGGCAGGGGCAGAGGCGGTTATCCCGACATTGGTAAAGCAGGTGAGCCATTCGGTCTTATGGGAGGATTCAGTGGATTACATGCTCAAAGAGGGAATCGAAGCCTTTGTGGAGATTGGCCCGGGTAAGGCCTTAACGGGCTTTATTAAAAAGACAGCCAAAAAAGCTTCTATAGATGTGGAAACCATCAATGTTGAAGATTTAGACAGCTTGAAAAAGCTATTGACTCTGTAGGAAGGAGGAATAAAATTGAAGCTAAATGGAAAAAATGCCATGGTAACCGGTGGTTCCCGGGGAATTGGAAGGGCCGTTGCCCTGACCCTGGCGGCGGCAGGAGCCAATGTAATCATAAACTATACCAGCAACGAGGCCGCAGCCATGGCAGTAGTAAATGAAATAGAGGCCCTGGGTGTGAAGGGATTGGCCTTGAAAGCAGATGTTTCTGATGGCCAGGCAGTGAAAGGGATGTTTGACGAAATTGAGGCAAGCCTTGACAGGGTAGATATTCTGGTTAATAATGCCGGCATTACCAGAGACAATTTGCTGATACGAATGAAGGAACAGGATTGGGAACAGGTTATGGATGTTAACCTGAAGGGAGCATTTCTTTGCACCAAAGCCGCAGTGAGAAAAATGATCAAGCAGCGATTTGGAAAAATCATCAATATTTCTTCTGTGGTGGGGGTTGCAGGAAACCCTGGTCAAGCCAATTATTGTGCTTCCAAGGCCGGTTTAATAGGCTTCACAAAATCCCTGGCCAAAGAGCTGGCAGGAAAGGGGATTAATGTAAATGCGGTGGCACCTGGCTTTATTGAAACAGACATGACAGACCAGTTATCTGATCAGCTAAGGGAAGAAATGCTGAAGGGTATACCCATGGGCCGCTTTGGCAGGCCTCAGGATATTGCCGACACAGTATTGTTTTTAAGCAGTGATTATGCTAATTACATTACCGGTCAGGTGATAGGTGTCAATGGTGGCATGGCATTATAATATTAATTTATAACAATAAAAATAATAGGAGGAATTAACATGTTTGAAAAAGTAGTTAAAATAATTGGTGATCAATTAGGACTTGATGATGTAAAGGATATTACCCCAACAACTTCTTTAATGGGAGATTTAGAAGCTGATTCATTGGATGCTGTTGAAATTATTATGGCAATTGAAGATGAATTTGGGGTAGAAATACCTGATGAAGAGGCAGAAAAATTTAAAAATATCGGTGATATTGTAAAATACGTAGAAGCCAATCAATAATATTAGCTAAATGCTGGTAGAAGCTTCAATCAGAGGGGGACTATAGGAATGCGAAGAAGAGTTGTTGTCACAGGAATAGGCTGCGTGACTCCCATCGGTACTGGAAAGGAAGAATTTTGGAGCAGTTTATTGGCAGGAAAATCTGGCATTGATTACATCACTAGATTTGATACAGTCGATTATCCTACTAAAATTGCTGCCGAAATAAAAGATTTTAATCCAGAGGATTATATTGATAAAAAAGAGCTAAAGAAAATGGATCGTTTTACCCAATTGGCCGTGGCAGCTTCAAGGATGGCCATGGAGGATGCCAATCTGAAATTAGAAAGCCTTGAGGCTGAACGCTTTGGTGTCATCCTGGGAACAGGCATAGGAGGAATTGGAACCTTTGAGGAGCAGTACCAAAGGCTGCAGGAAAAGGGGCCTAAAAGAATCAGCCCCTTCTTTATTCCCATGCTGATTTCTAACATTGGAGCAGGTTATGTTTCAATGAGCTTAGGGGCTAAGGGACCCAACACCACAGTGGTTACTGCCTGTGCGTCGTCAACCAATGCCATTGGAGAAGCCTTTAAGGTGATAGAACGGGGGGCAGCTGAGGTAATGGTGACGGGAGGAATGGAGGCTTCCATCACCCCCCTGTCCATTGCAGGCTTTTGTTCTATGAAGGCAATGTCAACCAATAACGATGATCCAAAGGGAGCCAGCAGACCCTTTGATTTAAATCGAGATGGCTTTGTAATGGGAGAAGGGGCAGGAATATTAATATTAGAGGAATTGGAGCATGCCTTGAAGCGAGGTGCTACTATTTACGCAGAGGTGGCGGGCTATGGTATGAGTGCAGATGCCTATCACATTACCGCCCCCTCTCCCGAAGGTGAAGGGGCAGCCAGGTCAATGCAGGAGGCCCTAAAGGACGCCGGTATTTCTCCTGAGGCCATCGATTATATCAACGCCCATGGTACAAGTACACCCTATAATGATTTATTTGAGACCCTGGCAATTAAAGGGGTATTTCAAGAGCATGCCTATCAATTGAGTGTCAGCTCTACAAAATCCATGACAGGTCACCTGTTGGGGGCAGCAGGCAGTATCGAAGCCATTGCTTGTATTAAGGCGATTGAACAGGGGATCATTCCCCCGACCATTAATTTAAATGATCCAGATCCCCAGTGTGATCTGGACTATGTACCCAATCAACCTAAGAAAAGGGCTGTTAACTATGCCCTGTCCAACTCATTAGGCTTTGGCGGACATAACGCAACGATCATAATGAAAAAGTATTAATAATTGGGAAGTAAACAATATGTAAAAATAATTATAGAGGGGTAACTCTCTATAATTATTTTTTGAATGATTGTATTATTTTCTGTGGCAATATATAATTAAAAGCTGTGAAGGATTTTGTTAATATTTGGAGAACTTATGATTTGAAAGAATACTTATTCAGCTAACTGAGTAATAGGAGGAAATAGGATGTCATTGAACAAAGCCAGTGAAGAAAAAATTGCCCAATTACAAAAGCAAATTAATTATCGGTTTAAAAATCCCCAATTAATTATAGAAGCCATAACCCATAGCTCCTATGCCAATGAAATTAAACATAGAAAGGTATGTCATAACGAACGCCTGGAATTTTTAGGTGATTCGGTGTTAAGTATTATTATTAGTGATTATATTTTTCACCGCTATAGCCAGTTGCCCGAGGGGGAATTGACAAAGGTTAGGGCCAATGTGGTATGTGAATCCTCCCTGGCCGGTAAAGCCAGATCAATAAAGCTGGGAGATTTTATGATGCTGGGACGAGGAGAAGAGCTGTCGGGGGGAAGACAAAGAGTTTCAATATTGGCAGATGCCTTTGAGGCCCTCATCGGAGCTATTTATATTGACGGAGGGATGGCGCCGGCAAAGGAATTTGTATTGTCAAATCTACAGGATTTGGTGGAGCTGGCTAGTCAAGGCAATCTATTTAAGGATTATAAAACCTATCTTCAGGAACTCCTGCAAAGTAAATCCACCGAGAAAATCAGCTACCGGGTTGTCAATGAAACGGGCCCCGACCATGATAAGGTCTTTGAAGTAGAAGTGTGCTTTGGTGATCGCCCGCTGGGCAGGGGAGCCGGTAAAAGTAAAAAAGAGGCAGAGCAAAGGGCAGCCCAGGAGGCAGTGGAAAAGGTAATGAAGAGCTAATGCATAAGAAAAAGTATATTATTCCCCTGTTTATTCCCCATTTAGGCTGTCCCCACGATTGTATTTTCTGTAATCAGAAAAAAATAGCAAGTGATATCTTAGAAATGGATGAGAAAAGGGTCGCCAGCCAGATTGAGGAGCATCTACAATTTACGGCCCATCGGGAATATCACCGGGAGGTGGCCTACTATGGCGGAAGCTTCACCGGCCTTCCCTGGCAGCAGCAGGAAGCATTCCTCAGACCTGCCTTTAAGGCCAGGCAGGCAGGCTTCATAGATGCCATCAGGCTTTCTACCCGACCAGACTATATTACCAGGGAAATTCTTATAAAATTAAAGGCCCTGGGTGTAACTACAATTGAATTGGGGGTACAGTCCACTAACCGTCAGGTATTGGAACAGAGCCACAGGGGCCACACCAAAGAGGATGTGGATCGGGCCGTGGAGGCTATTCAATCCATGGGCTTTTCCCTGGGGCTTCAAATGATGGTGGGACTACCGGGAGATTCTACAGAAGCCCTTCGAAAGACTGTAGCAGATTTTATTCAATATGCTCCGGATTTTGTACGGGTTTATCCCACGCTGGTCATAAAAGATACGGGCCTTGAGGAATCCTATCGAAAAGGAGAATATCGGCCCCTCGACCTAGAGGAATGTGTTGTTCTTTGTAAAGATATATTGATTTCCTTTCAGCAGGCAGGCATTCCGGTAATTCGACTGGGGCTTCAGACCACCGAGGAAATTGCTCCGGGAAAAAGTGTTGTGGCAGGACCCTTTCACCCCGCCCTCAGGGAGCTGGTGGAGGGTGAAATCCTTCGGGAAAGGCTTCAACAGATGATCGATGGAAAGTCCCAAAGACCCACAGGACACCTTACAATTGCCTGTCACCTGCGGGATGTTTCCAAGGTAGCAGGCTATCGTCGAGGGAATAAACGGTATTTAATGGCAAGGTACGGCTTGACAGGCATCACGATCCAGCCTAAGGAGGGGCTTAAGCAGGGAGAGCTGATCCTGTCCTGGCAGTAGTCAACCCCCAAAGGTTTCCCGGGAATTAGGGTACTAGAGTTATTCTAAGGATTATGATAAAATAAACCAGTAAAGATTTCAATGGAAGCTTGGGGTGATGGAATTTGTATTTAAAACGATTGGAAGTACAGGGATTTAAATCCTTTGCAGATAAAATAGATATGCAGTATGAAGGGGGCATTACCGGTGTGGTAGGGCCCAACGGGAGTGGAAAGAGCAACATTTCTGACTCAATTCGGTGGGTGCTGGGGGAGCAGAGCCCAAAGTCATTGCGGGGAAGTAAAATGGAGGATGTCATTTTTGCCGGTACTTCCAGTAGAAGACCTCTGGGGATGGCAGAGGTTTCTTTAACCCTGGACAACAGCTCCCATATGCTGCCCATAGATTATGGGGAAGTAACCATTACCAGAAGGGTGTATCGATCGGGAGAAAGTGAATACTATTTGAACAAGTCCTCCTGCCGCTTGAAGGATATCAGAGAACTGCTGATGGATACAGGAATCGGAAAGGAAGGTTATTCCATAATTGGACAAGGGAAGATAGATGAAATATTAAATAGTAAGCCCGAGGAAAGAAGATTAATATTTGAAGAGGCGGCGGGTATCATCAAATATAAAACCCGGCGGGATGAGGCAGATAAAAAATTAAACGCCACCAAGGAAAATCTATTGCGGGTGGCTGATATTCTGCATGAATTGGAAAATCAATTGGAGCCTTTAAAAAGACAAAGTACAAAGGCTAAGAAATTCAAAGAACTGAAGGAATCTTTGCTGAAGCTTGAAGTTAACCTATTCATTAGAGAAATTGACAAAATCGATCAGGAATTGAAGCAAATCCTTGGTCAAATTGAATCCATCAGTCAATCACTCAAGCAGCAGCAGGAAATTAAAGAGCAGCATCAACAAAAATTGGCTGAGGTGAAGGAACGACTTAATGAGTGTGAGGCGGCCTGTGAAAAGGCCCAGGGAAGCCTTCACCAAACAGAAAATGAAATAAAGGAAAAGGAAGGGCAAATCAGCCTGCACCGAGAGAAAATCAGCAATAGTAATACAAATCTAAAGCGAATAGAAGAAGAATTGCTAAACCTTGAGGATGAAGATTCTCAGGTTTCTCAGACTTTGGACAAAAAGCTAAGGGAACTGGAGGAGACCTGCAAGGAACTGGAGGCCATGGAGGGCCACTTGGCTGAAAAGCTCAAGAATCAGGAAGCTCAAATTCAGATGAACAGCGAGAGGGAAAGGGAATTAGAAGGTTCGAAGGGCCAAATTATTGATACGTTAAATGAGATTTCAGATAAAAAAAGTGAATTAAATAGTTTAAGAACCCTGATGAGAACGATGGAAGAAAGAATCGCACAGGTTCAGGAGGAAATCACCTCTCAGCGGCTTAGAGCAGAGGAAAAGCAGAAAAGCCTGGGACAATTGAATGGTGAGCTTGAAGCCCTACATAGTCAAATAAAGGAAAATGAGAAAGCCATCGAGGAAGGGCAAGGCCAAGATAAGCTGCTGGAGACAAACCTTCTAACCAAAACCAGGGAAGTGGAGAAGCTTAAAAGTGAATTCAATCATAAAAGCTCTCGAAAAAATTTGCTGGAGGAATTGGAAAGGGAGCATGATGGCTTCAACAAGAGCGTTAAAAATATTTTAACAGCCTGCGAAAAAAATCCTTCCCTTGGTAAGGGAATCCATGGCGTGGTGGCAGACCTTATTAAGGTGCCCAAGGGCTATGAAATCGCCATCGAGACCGCCCTGGGGTCAGCCATCCAGAACATTGTCAGTGAAACCGAAGCCGATGGAAAGCGGCTAATTGACCATATGAAGCGGCATAATTTGGGCAGAATTACCATTTTACCCATTAGCTCCCTTCAAAAGAGAAGTATTACCCTCGAGGAACAACATTTAATTAAGGACTTTAAAGAGGTACAGGGGGCCTTTGATATTATTGAGGCAGATCAACGCTTTAGCAATGTTTTTTCTAACCTGCTTTCAAGGGTATTAATTGTACCCAATCTGGAAATCGGTATACAGGTGGCTAGAAAATTACAATATCGATTGAAAATTGTCACCCTTGAGGGAGATCAATTAAACATTGGCGGTTCCATGACCGGGGGCAGCTCGGTTAAGGCTTCAGCCGGTATTTTGGGCAGAAAACGAGAATTAGAGGAGTTGAAGGGTCAGTTACAGGAACTGGAAAGACAAGCCCAGGCATGTCAGCAGCAGCACCAGGCTATGCTTAGGGAAAGAGAAGCTATTCAATTGAAGCTAAGTCAATGTCTGACCCTACAACAGGAGCATCGAATACAAGAGGTAACCTTGAAGAATCGAATTGATCAGATTACAGGAGAGCTGGATCAGATTAAGACCCATCAAGGGCAATTAAACAACGAATTAAAGCAGCTGCATGACGTAAGGGAAAGCTCTGCTGAAAAGGAAAGAAAGGAGCAGACCGAAATTGAAGTTCTGGATCAAAAAATAGCCGATGTGCAAAGCCAGATTAACCGGGAACAAAGGAGTCTGCAGGAGGAGCGCCTGCAACTAGAGGCATTGAATGATGAAATTACCCGGGAAAAGGTAAGGGCTGCCTCGGTGGAGGGTAACAAAAAAAACCTGCTTCAAGAGATTCAGCACCTTCAACAAAGGCTAAAGCAGAACCAGCAGCAGCGATTGAAAAAGCAGGATGAAATTGAACATACAAGGAAAGCCCAAGGGGATCTGAACCAGGGGCTGGCCGACAATGAAAAGGAGCTGTCAGCCCTACAAAGCCAGCTGGAGGGCCTGAGGGCTGAGCTTGACCTATTAAAACAAAATAAAAATGAAATATTAGCGGAAGAAAATAAAGTAAAGGAGCTGCTGGTAAATCATGAAAATACAATGGCAGGGCTCCAGGAAAGCACCCATAAGCTTGAATTAAAGCGAACCCGGCTGGAAATGCAGCAGCAAAGCTATTACAATAAATTATGGGAAGACTATGAGCTAACCTATACTACTGCCCAGTCCCACCGGGAGGAAATTGCCGATATTAACCAGGCCAACAGGGATATTAAAAAATATAAAGATGAGATGAGGGCCCTTGGGAATGTAAATTTGGAGGCCATTGAAGAATATGAAAAGGTCAAGGAACGATACCAGTTCCTCAAGCAGCAGCAGGAGGATTTAATTCAGGCAAAGGAATCCCTGACAGAGGTCATCAAGGAAATGGAAAAAACCATGGAAAAGCAATTTATGGAACAATTCCAGATTATTAGGGAAAATTTTAATCAAGTCTTTAAAAAGCTATTCGGAGGTGGCAGGGCTGATTTAATTTTGGAAGCTGAGGGAAACATATTAAACAGTGGGATTGATATTATTGCCCAGCCGCCGGGAAAAAAGCTGCAAAACCTATCGCTTCTATCGGGAGGGGAAAGGGCCTTAACTGCCATATCACTGTTATTTGCCATATTGCTGGTGAAGCCAAGCCCCTTCTGTATACTGGACGAGATTGAGGCTGCCCTGGATGACGCCAATGTCAAGCGATTTGCAGATTTTTTAAAGGAGCTTTCTCAATCAACTCAATTTATTGTCGTTACCCATCGAAAGGGAACAATGGAGATAGCCGATGTACTCTATGGAGTTACCATGGAGGAAGAGGGGGTTTCAAAGCTGGTTTCAGTCAAACTATCAGATAAAAACGAAGTGATCGCCAGTTAGGAGGAGTAAAATGTTTAAAAAGCTATTTGATAAATTAAAAAAAGGTGAACCAAATAAAGCCGGTGTAACAGAAGGAGAAGAGCCAAAGGAGCTGCCCCAGGAGCCGAAGGCTCCCTTAGAGGAAGCAGAATTGGTTGAAATGCCAAGCGAGACTCAAACAGAAGACCGTCCCCAGGAAATCCTTGAAAAAGCAGTAATGGAGCAAGAAGAAAATATTGAACCGGAGGAGTCAATTGAGGAAGAACCCCCCTCAAGCCGATTCAACCTATTTAAGCGGCTTAAGGATGGTCTCTCAAAAACTAAACAGGGCATTACAGGAAAAATAGAGGATTTAATTAAATCCTATCAAAAAATTGATGAGGATCTTTTTGAGGAAATAGAAGAAATTTTAATTACTGCCGATCTAGGGGTGGAAACCACCATGGAAATCATTGATGATTTGAAGGATCGGGTAAAAACAGAGAAAATAACAGAACCCACCGCCATAAAGGGCTTGTTAAAGGAAAAGCTGACGGCATTACTAAACGAGTTCTCAGATAATAGTCCATTAAAAACCGAGCCGGCCCCTGCCATTATTTTGGTGGTTGGAGTAAATGGAGTGGGAAAGACCACTTCCATCGGGAAAATAGCCCATCGATTAAAAAAAGAAGGGAAAAAGGTAGTACTGGCTGCCGGCGATACCTTCAGGGCTGCTGCGGCAGACCAGCTTAAAATATGGGGAGACCGTGTTGGCGTTGAAGTAATCAGACACCAGGAGGGAGCAGACCCCGGGGCTGTGATTTATGATGGCATACAGGCTGCCAAGGCAAGGCAGGCTGATGTTTTGATTTGTGATACTGCCGGTAGGCTCCACAACAAGAAAAATCTGATGAATGAGCTGGGCAAAATATTTAAAATTGTTGAACGGGAATACAGCAATGCCACCAAGGAGGTTCTGCTGGTTCTGGATGCTACCACAGGTCAAAATGCCATTCAGCAGGCTAAGGTATTTAAAGAGGTGGCTGATATTACTGGTTTGGTGTTGACAAAGCTGGACGGTACAGCCAAAGGTGGGGTCGTGGTGGCCATCAGCAGAGAACTGAAGATTCCCGTTAAGCTCATTGGCGTTGGAGAAAAAATGGAGGACCTACAGGAATTTGATGCAAAGGATTTTGTTGAGGCCCTATTTGGGGAAGAATAAAGAAGAAAGGTAAAAAAAGATTTGACAAGGGTTGTAATTTATTATAAAATACTTCTGTAAAGGAAACAACCTTTACACCATCTAATGCCGTTTATTTGGGATGTGTTTATAGAATGCTGGAAAAAACCATCGAAATATCAATGCTTTACGACTTTTACAGTCAGCTTCTAACTGAAAAACAGCAGGAAATGATAGACCTTTACTATAATCAGGATTTTTCCCTGGGAGAAATTGCTGAGGTGTTTGCTGTTTCAAGGCAAGCTGTATATGATACCTTAAAACGGACAGAAAAGATTTTGTATGAATACGAAGAAAAGTTGAAGCTGGTTCAATTGTTTACGAAACGCAGTGAAGCCATAGAAGAAGTATTGGCAAAGGTGGTTCGACTGGAGCAAAGGCTTCGGGAAAAGGCCGGCAATGAAGAAATAAAGGCGCACCTTGAGGGAATAAAGGGTTTATTATCGGATATGTTGAGTTAACTTATTAAGGAGGTTTCATATGGTCTTTGAGGGATTGGCGGAAAAACTCCAGAACACCTTAAACAAACTCAAGGGTAAAGGAAAAGTATCTGAAAAAGATGTCAACGAAGCCATGAGGGAAGTAAAGCTGGCCCTTCTTGAGGCCGATGTTAACTTTAAGGTTGTGAAGGATTTTATTAACCGGGTTAAGGAACGGGCCGTTGGTTCAGCGGTTTTAGAAAGCCTTACCCCTGGGCAGCAGATTATTAAGATTGTCAATGAAGAGCTTACAGCATTAATGGGCTCTACTAATAGTAAAATTACCTTTGCCTCAAAGCCGCCAACGGTGATTATGATGGCAGGTCTTCAGGGAGCAGGTAAAACAACGACTACGGGTAAATTGGCAAAGCTATTGAAAAAACAGGGAAAAAGACCCCTCCTGGTGGCCTGTGATATTTATCGGCCTGCCGCCATTAAGCAGCTTCAGGTGGTGGGAGAGCAGGTTGAGGTTCCTGTCTTTACCATGGGAGACAAGATAAGCCCTGTAGAAATTGCCAAGGCTGGAGTCAATCATGGATTAGACCATGGTAATGATTTGATTATAATTGATACAGCAGGACGTTTGCATATTGATGAGGATTTAATGGAGGAGCTTCAAAGCATTAAAGAAACCATTAAACCCCATGAAATATTACTGGTGATTGATTCCATGACTGGGCAGGATGCCGTTAATGTTGCTCAGCATTTCAACGATAAGCTGGGAATTGACGGAGTGATTCTAACCAAGCTGGATGGCGATACCCGGGGAGGGGCTGCCCTTTCTGTCAGGGCCGTCACCAATAAGCCCATAAAATTTGCTGCCCTGGGTGAAAAAATGGACGACCTGGAGCCCTTTCATCCCGATCGAATGGCCTCCAGAATCCTTGGAATGGGTGATGTACTCAGCCTGATTGAAAAGGCCCAGGCCAACTTTGATGCCAAAAAGGCAAAGGAGCTGGAAAATAAAATTAAAAGCCAGACCTTTACCTTTGAAGATTTCCTGGATCAGCTTCAGCAGGTAAAAAATATGGGCCCCATCAGTCAATTGCTTGAGATGATTCCCGGAGCGGGAAAGCAGCTTAAGGGTATGGAGGTTGATGAAAAGGAGCTTCTGCATATTCAAGCCATTATTCAGTCGATGACCCGGGAAGAACGGGTGAATCCTTCCATACTGAATGCCGGCAGAAGAAAGCGAATTGCCCTGGGTAGCGGTACCTCTGTACAGCAGGTAAATCGTTTGATCAAGCAGTTTGAGCAAACCCGTAAAATGATGAAGCAATTCACCGACATGGAAAAGACCATGAAAAAGGGAGGAAAAATGAAGCTTCCTTTCTTTGGAAAATAAATTTTAAAATTGTACTTTTAAAAGGAGGTGAAAGAATGGCTGTTAAAATTAGATTAAAAAGAATGGGTGCTAAGAAAAGACCTTTTTACAGAATCGTAGTTGCTGACTCAAGGGCACCAAGGGATGGTAGATTCATTGAGGAAATAGGTTACTACAATCCGGTTTCCGAGCCAAAGGAAATTAAAATAGATGATGAAAAGGCTACTAAGTGGCTGAAAACTGGCGCGCAACCAACTGACACTGTAAAATATCTGCTTAAGAAGAATGGCATTATTGAATAATAATGTAATTTAGGGGGGTTTACAAATGGGCGAATTAGTTAAAGTAATCGCTAAGGCACTAGTCGATTTTCCTGATCAGGTAGTAGTCAATGAAGTTGAAGGAAATCAATCTATTATAGTTGAGCTAAAGGTAGCCCCAGAGGATATGGGAAAAGTCATTGGTAAACAAGGTAGAATCGCTAAGGCTATTAGAACCGTTGTAAAAGCTGCGGCCACCAAGGATAACAAAAGAGTAATTGTAGAAATCATCTAAAAAGGATTAGGTAACCCTAATCCTTCTTTACTATTTCAGTAAAATAGAGTTGTCAAAAGTAGGTGGTAAAATAGGTATGAAAAACTTACGTGTTGGTCAAATTGTTAATACCCATGGAATTAAAGGTGCCCTGAAGGTATTACCCCTAACTGACTATCCCGAACGCTTTGAGGAACTGGAATGGGTTTATATTGAGGGCCGTCAAGAGAAGTATTACTTTGAAAAAATACAATATCAGAATAACACAGTATTAATTACCTTTAAGGGTCTTAATGACATCAATCAGGTAGAGGGTTTCAAGGGGAAGTATCTGGTGATTGATTCCAGTCAACGGCGGGAGCTTCCCGAGGATACCTATTATATTGCCGACTTGATTGGCCTCGAGGTATATACCGTGGAAGGGGTTTATCTTGGTAAAATAAAGGAAATACTACAGGCAGGCTCTAATGAGGTATATGTGATTCAGCATGAAGATAAAGAGGTATTAATTCCTGCAGTTAAGGAATTTGTACCGCTAATTGATCTTGAGGCTAGAAAGGTCATTGTAGACCCCATCGAAGGAATGATAGAATGATTATCAGAATCATGACCCTGTTTCCCCAGATGTTCGAGGCTCCCCTGGGGACCAGTATATTACAAAGGGCCCGTCAGCGTGGACTCTTAGACATCGCCTGTATGAATATCCGTGATTATGCCGATAATAAGCATAAAAAGGTAGATGATTATCCCTACGGAGGGGGACCGGGTATGGTGATGACCCCCCAACCTATTTATGATTGTCATCAATCCATTTTAAAGGAGCTTTCCCCCGAAAGACCCAGAACCATTTATTTATCACCTAAAGGTAGGGTTTTTGATCAAAATCTGGCAGCAGAGCTGGCCAGTGAAGGTCATCTGATTTTTTTATGTGGTCATTATGAAGGGATCGATCAAAGGATCATTGATGAGCTGGTTACTGATGAAATTTCCATCGGTGATTATGTATTAACAGGGGGTGAGCTTCCAGCCATGGTGGTCATCGATGCTTTGGCCCGACTGATACCCGGAGTCCTTTCCCAGGAGGATTCCTATGAAGAGGAATCCTTTTATTCAGGGTTATTGGAGTATCCTCAATATACTCGGCCTCCCAATTTCAATGGTAGCGAGGTGCCCGAGGTGCTGCTTTCAGGAAACCATAAGAACATTGAACTTTGGCGGCGGCAAAAATCCTTGGAGCTTACCCTGGAAAGAAGACCAGATCTATTGGAAAGGGCTGAACTCTCTAAGGCCGATCAAAAGCTTTTGAAATTAATTATTGAAGAAAAAAATAAAAACAGGTAAGTCGAGTAATATTCTATTGTCAAGGGACAGTAGGTATGATATAATTACAAAGGAATTACGGGCGGTCCTCTATGAAAGGCTCATATGAACGTCTACGAAGGAAGGAGGGACTACTGATGGATTTAATCAATGCAATGACCAATGATCAAATGAAAAAGGAAGTTGTACCATTTAACACTGGTGATACAGTAAAGGTACACGTTAGAATCAAAGAGGGAAACAGAGAAAGAATTCAGATTTTCGAAGGAATTGTTATTAAAAGACAAGGCGGAGGAATTGCTGAAACCTTTACCGTAAGAAGAATTTCTTATGGCGTAGGGGTTGAAAGAACTTTCCCGATCCACTCTCCTAAAATCGAAAAGATTGAAGTTGTAAGCCGTGGTAAGGTAAGAAGAGCCAGACTGTACTATCTTCGTGATCGAATTGGTAAGGCGGCCTTCAGAATTAAGGCAAAGAAATAATATACTTAATAAGTATAAAAAAGGGACTGGATACAGTCCCTTTACTTATATTACTAGCCTATTCAAAAGCCCGTAGAAAGATATAAGCAAACCAGCCTGGCTGAGGGTGGGGGTTTTTTAACAGGCTAGATCGACAGCAATTTATGGCAAAAGGAGATGAAAATATGAATATCAACTGGTATCCTGGGCATATGAAAAAGACCCGGGCCCTCTTAAAGGATCAATTGAAATTAGTAGATGTGGTATTTGAGCTGCTGGATGCAAGAATTCCCTTTAGCAGCAGAAACCCGGACATTGACGAGATTATAGGACAAAAACCCAAGGTAGTCGTTTTAAACAAGGTAGACCTGGCCGACGAGGCCATAACCGTAAAATGGGTCGATTACTTTCGACAACAGGGAATAACTGCAATTCCCATTAACACCCTTACCGGGGCAGGATTAAGGCAGGTTATGGCTGAAGGAGAGAAGGCCGTAAAGGATAAAATGGAGGCACTGATTGAAAAGGGAAGAAAGGCCAGGGCAATTCGAATTATGATGGTAGGAATCCCTAATGTAGGAAAATCATCAATTATTAATCGTTTGGCTGGGAAAAAAAGTGCCCAGACGGGGGACAGGCCCGGTGTTACCAAAGGAAAGCAATGGATTCGCCTAAAAGGGAATATGGAGCTGCTGGATACCCCGGGGATACTCTGGCCTAAATTTGAAGACCAGACGGTAGCCATGCACCTGGCCTTTACCGGGGCCATTAAGGATGAAATTATGGATGTAGAAACCCTGGCATTAAAGCTCATTACATATCTAAATGAACATCACAGTGAAAAGCTAAAGAGTCGGTATCATCTTGAGAATGAAGCAGCTCAGCCTTTAGAGGTAATGGAGGAAATGGCTAAAAATCGAGGCTGTATTATACGGGGCGGTGAAGTGGATTATACTAGAATCGCTAATATTTTGCTGGATGAGTTTCGCTCAGGAAGAATTGGAAAAATCACCCTGGAAACACCGGAGGATTTGATTAGGCAGGAGGAACGATAATTCAATAAAGGGGGCGTTAACATGGGTATATCCGACATAGAAAGAGAGCTATGGAGCAATGGCTATCAGCTGGTTGCCGGCTGCGATGAGGTGGGCAGGGGGTGCCTTTTCGGCAGTGTTCTGGCGGCAGCGGTGATTTTACCCAGGAATGTTGAAATAGAAGGGGTAAGGGATTCTAAAAAAATTGCTGCTAAAAAAAGAGAGCAGCTGTATGAACAAATTATGGAGCAAGCCATGGCAGTAGGAGTAGGAACCGTTTCGGCCCAGGTCATTGACGAAATAAATATCAAAAATGCTGCCCGATTGGCCATGATGAAGGCTGTTAAAAATTTAAAGGATTCCGGGGGGCAAAGGATGATACCGGATTATCTTTTAATTGACGCAGAGAAGATTAATCTTAAGATTCCTCAGCAATCCATTATTAAGGGGGATGATTTGTGTCACAGTATTGCAGCAGCATCAATTGTAGCCAAGGTATTAAGGGATCGAATGTGTTTAAAGTGGGCCAAGGAATATCCCCAATATGGTCTGGAACAACACAAGGGGTATGCAACAAAGCTACATAAAGAGGCCCTTTTAAAATACGGCCCCAGCCAGCTGCATCGAAAAAGCTTTTTAAAGAAAATACTTTTGCCTGCCGCAGAAAGTGGAGCCTAGTCCCATGAAAATTGGAACCCAGGGAGAAGGCTTAAGTCAACAATATTTAAGGGAGAAGGGCTATCATATTTTACATACCAATTATCGTACCCGTTTTGGGGAAATAGATATTGTTGCCCTATATGAAAAAACCCTGGTTTTTGCTGAGGTAAAAACCAGGCAATCCATGAAATATGGCTTACCCAGGGAAGCTGTTAACTATAAAAAACAGCAAAATTACTACAGGCTGGCAGAACACTATATTAAATATTTTACAGGCTGCTATGAATCAGTACGCTTTGATGTAATTGAGGTCTATAAAAATGGAAATCAATTTAATATCGAGCATATAGAAAATGCTTTTTAAAAAGGACCTCAGGATTATAACTTATCAATCCTGAGGTCCTTTTCCATAATCTATCGAAAAGTTCTCACTTATCATTTAATAAAGGGAGCTTTCCGTATATTTTAAGCAAGCGATTTTTTAAAACCTTTCAAAGGAAGACTTTGTTCATTTTTATTTTAACAGCTCTGCTATGGGCTTTGATGGGAAGTTGGGGTAGTCAATTACCTCTCCCTCCCAGGTTCTTATTTTCACATAATTTTTCCCCTGGGAAATTAAGTATTGAGGTAAAATGGGGGTCTTTCCCTTTCCCTTGGGGGCATTAATAATATAGGTTGGTATTGCCATGCCAGAGGTATAGCCTCTTAAATATTCCATAATTTCAATTCCTTCCTCAACAGAGGTATTGAAGTGGGTTGTACCAAGAACCTTCTTGGCATGGAAAATGTAATAGGGTCGAACCCTTATCTTTAAAAGCTCTTGATTCATCAAGCGCATGACATACTTATTATTATTGACGCCATTTAAAAGCACGGCCTGATTTCCAAGGGGTATACCGATATTGGCCAGGGCCTCACAGGCAGCCTTTGATTCGGGCGTAATCTCCAGTGGATGATTAAAGTGGGTGTTGATGTAGATCGGATGATATTTTTTTAAAATTCCAAGCAGATTTTCTGTGACTCTTTGGGGCATTGTCACCAGGGTTCTTGTACCCAAACGAATATAATCTACCGAAGGAATCGATCTTAATTCACCCAGCAGCCAATCCAGCATATGATCCGACAGTGTAAAGGGGTCACCGCCGGTTATAAGTACATCACGAATCTCAGGGTTAGCCCTTACATAGTCAATTGATTCCTGAAGCAGCTCCCTGGAGGTATGGGTATCTGTCGTACCGATATTTCTGCGTCTTTGACAATGGCGGCAGTACATGGCACATTCATTGGTTACATTAATGATTAGACGGTCAGGATAACGTCTTGTGATACTCCCGGCAGGATTTGTAAATTCCTCAGCCATGGGGTCTGTGCTTCCGGTCTTCTTTTCGATTTCCAGCTTCATAGGAATAGACATGAGTTTAATAGGGCAATATTTATTTTCATCGTCAATTAATGATAGGTAATAAGGAGAAATTGACCATCTAAATTTCTTCTGAACCTGAGTAATGGCCTTTATTTCCTTTTCATCAAGGGAAATAATTTGAGTCAATAAATCTACATCAGAAATCCTATTTTTTAGCTGCCATTTCCAATCCTTCCAATCTTCTTCTGTTCCCTTCAGTAAACTTAAAATTTTTCTCTTCTTTTCTTCCTGTTTGGCAATTTGTTCTTGAGACAAACCTAAAGGTATCGTTTTTTTAATCTCTAAGTAATCTTCGATTCTGGACTTTAATTCAGCTGCTCTTTGAAGGGAAATTTCCCGGCTATTTTTTGCTGTATTGTTACATTCCATCGCATCTCCTCCTTATCAGTGGTGTTTTGCATTTCAAACCATTAGCGTACCTAAATAATTTTATAAGTCTGTCTCTTGAAAAGAACAAAAAAATTCTAATCGATATCAAACATAGATCTATTTTTGATATCATAATCGCTTAATTCTACATGTAGTATTTTGGATGTCTAAAAGGCTGCAAAGCTGTAAGCTTCACAAGAAGGGAAAATAAAGATTGATTTATTAAAGATAGGATTCTGTAGTGAATAATTATATCATATCTTTATTTCCATGTCAAAATAGCATAAATATACTATTTTATTTTTTCCTGTATTATGAAAGCTATTCTTAGTTATCTTCAATAACATCAAAAAAATAATAATCCGCCTCCATAGCAGCGGTAGAATTTTATCAAATTAAAAAGGAAATTATTATTTTACAGCGAATCTTGTAATTAATGGAATATTATAGGCTAAAAAGGAGTTTAAAAAATGCTTTCTATTATTAAAACCTGCTGTATCAATGGTATGGAGGCAACCGATATCAATGTAGAAATTGACCTGTCCAATGGATTGCCTGTAATGAACCTGGTGGGGCTGCCTGATCAGGAAGTAAAGGAATCTAGGGAACGGGTCAGGGCGGCTATTAACAACAGTGAATTGAGCTTTCCCTTAAAAAGAATTACAGTTAATTTGGCGCCGGCCGATACAAAAAAAGAAGGTACTCACTTTGATTTACCCATTGCCCTGGGTATTCTAACAGCTTCAGGACAAATAAAGGAATATGATCTTAGTCAGACAATCATTTTAGGAGAGCTTTCCCTTGATGGTAAAATACAACGGGTGAACGGTGTATTGCCGATGCTTTTGTCAATGCATCAGAGGGGCTATACAAAAGTAATTTTACCAAAGGAAAATCTAGAGGAGGCAAGGCTGGTCATGGGGCTTAGTTGCCTGGGGGTAAGCACCCTAAAGGAGCTTGCAGCCTTTATTAATGGGGAAATTACCCTGATGGCTGTGGAGGGGGATAAAAGGGTATTTGAATCGGTGCCGGAATATCTGGAGGATTTTAAAGATATCAGCGGTCAGGAAAATTTGAAGCGTGGAATGGAAATTGCCGCAGCAGGGGGGCACAATTTATTCATGATAGGACCTCCCGGCTCAGGCAAAACCATGGCCGCCAGACGGCTTCCGTCGATTCTTCCCTCCTTGAGCTTTGATGAGGCCATTGAGATAACAAAAATTTATAGCGTCGCCGGCATGTTAGACCACCGAGAGGGCATCATCCAAAAAAGGCCCTTTCGAGCTCCCCATCATACCACCTCAACTATTGCTATCACCGGGGGCGGTAGAATTCCAAAGCCCGGTGAAGTATCCCTTAGCCATCTGGGGGTTTTATTTTTAGATGAATTGCCGGAGTTTTCTAAAACCACCCTGGAGGTATTAAGACAGCCCATAGAGGATGGTTTTATCAGCTTATCTCGGGTAAATGGCTCCTATATCTATCCCTCAAGATTTATGCTGATTGCTGCTGCCAACCCATGCCCCTGCGGCTATTATCAAACCAATGCCGGTGTGGAATGTACCTGTACCCATCAGCAAATCAAGCGCTATATGGGAAAGGTGTCGGGGCCCCTTTTGGATCGTATTGATTTGGTACTGGAAACCAATGCTGTCACCTATCAGGATTTAACCCTTAAGAGGCAGGCGGAGGATTCAAAAACCATCAGAAAAAGAGTTGAAAAAGCCAATGAAATACAGCAGGAAAGGTATAAGAAAATTAAAATATATAATAATGCCCAATTAAGCCCCTCCCATATCAAAAAATATTGTGGTCTTGAACCAGGGGCAAAGGCGATGATGGAACAGGCCTTTAGGCGGATGAATCTAACCGCCAGGGCATATAATCGAATATTAAGGGTTTCCCGAACGATTGCAGATTTAGAGGCCAGTGAAGGCATTCAGTCCCATCATATTTCAGAGGCCCTTCAATATCGAAATATACGGGGAGCTTTGTAATGACTATTCAAAAATAAGGAGGTCGGCAGGTATGACAGAAAAGGAAAAAATGCTGGCGGGAAGGCCCTATCAGTCCTTTGGTGAGGAATTATTTCAGGAACGTCAGCATGCAAAGGAATTATTATTTAACTATAACAGCCTAAGGCCTAATGAACTGGAAAAACGTAATGAAATGATCAAGCAGCTCTTTGGCAGCGTAGGGAAAGGATTTTTTATTGAACCTCCCTTTCGCTGTGACTACGGTTACAATATTTCGGTTGGAGACAATTTTTATTCAAATTACAATTGTACCATCCTTGACTGTGCCACGGTAAGTATTGGAGACAATGTACTATTTGCACCCAATGTATGCCTGTTTACGGCAGGGCATCCGATACATCATGAGCCCCGAAATCAGGGGATAGAATACGCTTTTCCCATTACCATTGGAAATAATGTATGGATTGGAGGAGGCGTAATTATTAATCCCGGTGTAACCATTGGTGATAATGTGGTAATCGGCGCCGGCAGCGTCGTCACCAGAGATATCGAAGCCAATTCTATTGCTGTCGGGAATCCATGCAGGGTAATACGAAAAATTACCGATGAAGATCGGGAATATTACTATAAAAATTTAAGAATAGCAGATTTTACCTAATTGTAAAAAAGATAAAGCTTATAGCCTAGAACAAGAACCTTCTTGCCTTTAAAGAAGATATAGCACCAAAGCAGCCACGCTTTTTCCCAACATTGCCGACTATTTTATGATAAAATAAGAAGGGCATCAATAGCTGAATATAGAGAGTATTGTATAAAAATATGCTATAATAGATAGCTCAGCCTACATTGCTCAATGTTTCATTTCTTTCAAAAGTAGTTTCCAACAATAAATTAGTTGCTGAGTACTAATCTATCTTGCATACCACCAGGCCTCGCTTGAATGGAAAGATTTTTATATTCAACAATCTAACAATAGAATACAGGCATAACTAAAGCGCGGTAAAATGATTGTATACTGTATATATTGCTAGATAGGTATGATGGTCGGTAGAATTCTTGAATTAAATTTCTCATTGACTCCCTAGCATCATATATTATAGTATGGGACAATAAATTATGAACATTTCTTTTCTTTAGGGATAGCGAAAAAATTTTGAATGTCAGGAGGGAGACGATGTTTTATTCCAGTCCATTTGAAAATTTTATGTTTTCTTTAATGCCAGTTCTTCTTGTGGTGATTGCTGTGGTTGTTTTTGGAACGATAATAGTGATGATTATTAAGGGAATCGGTCAGTGGAGCTATAACAACAAGCAGCCGGTTCTTTCTGTGGCAGCTAAGGTGGTGACAAAAAGAACCAATGTCAGTTCTTCTAGTCACCATGCAGGTAATAATCTTCATCATACCAGCACAGATACCAGCTACTATGTTACCTTTCAGGTGGAAAGCGGTGATCGTATGGAATTTTTAGTCAAGCCCCAGGAATATAGCATGCTGGTGGAGGGAGATGTAGGAATATTAAAATTCCAGGGAACAAGATACCTGGGCTATGAAAGAAGGCTTCAGGAGGACAATGAAATTTAAAGCCTTTGCGAAGGTCTTAGGAAAAGACTTTTAAAAATGCAAATATGGATTCATTAAGCTGTGAAAAAAGGTGAACCATAATAATTTTTATAAAGTAAAAGGAGGATGGATTATGTTAGCGAAGGAAGGCTTTGATAATTGGGCACAAAGCTATGATGAAGGTATTTCAGAGGCTGGGGATGAATATCCCTTTGGAGGATACTATGATGTCTTGACCTGTGTTCATAGCTTGATTGATTGTCCTGAAGAAAAGAAAATCCTTGATATCGGTGTAGGAACAGGACTACTATCCTATCTGCTGTACAAGCGGGGAAGCCGAATTTGTGGAATCGACTTTTCTGAAAAAATGCTGGAAAGGGCCCGACGAAAAATGCCAAAGGCCTGTTTTTATTGTCATGACTTCAGTAAGGGACTGCCCGTTGAGGTTACAGAAAACAGGTTTGATTATGTTGTTTCCTCCTATGCTTTTCATCATTTGAAGAATCAAGAAAAAATAGAGCTGTTGAATTTAATAAGACCAATTTTAAAGGATAACGGAAAAATCATTATTGCAGATATTTCCTTTACCAATAGGCAGCAGCTTGAGGCCTGCAGAGCACAATATAAAGATCAATGGGATCACCAAGAGGAATATGTGGTGGCCGAAACATTCATGAAGGACCTCGAAGCGATGGGATGGAAATGTCAATATCAGCAGATTTCTCATTGCGGGGGAGTCTTAACAATTGAAGCCCCCCGATGTTCTCTGGAGCTTTCATAAAATCAATTAAAAGTACATTCTATATAAAGGAAGAAAATGAACGGTAGACAGATTGAACCCTGTATAATACAATAGCCTAGTACCCTTTCGCAAATAAAGGCAAGGTTATTCCTGGTATAACGTCCATATAGTTCAATATTGTTTTCTCCTCTGTCTTGAACTAGGAAATTTGCTTAGGTCTTATCTCGTCATTTAAATGACGCCTGGTACTAGGTTTAATGCCATCGTTTATAACCAGTTATCAAAGCGTAAAATACGTGGGGATACTGGTTTTTTCCATGGAATAAAATTAGGGGTTGTAAAATAAAAATTTGGTGAAAAAAGTCTTTTTAAAAAGGAAATCATCACTCCTTGAAGAATAATAGATAATAGACCGTACCTATGTTCCGTCTACATGGGTTCTGGTGAATTTAAACTGATATATATGAAGGGGAAAAGATATGAAGCTGGAAGATGCCTCTAAGGAATTGGTGGAATGGGTTAAGGTGATTATATTTTCCGTGGTAATAGCCGTCCTGTTGAATATATTTGTTTTAGAAATCTATAGAGTTCAGCAAAGCTCCATGGTACCAACCTTTTACGAAGGAGATCAAATTTTCACCTGGAAGCTATCGGGATTTTTAGGCATACAGCCCCAATATGGAGACATTGTTATTGTAGATAGCGATGTCAGTGTTGTCCGTGGCCTGGGGGATGACCTGTTGGACAGTGCCATTTTTAAAAGAGTGTTTGGTGGTTCTAATAAAAAAATGTGGATAAAACGAGTCATTGGAATGCCTGGTGATCAGTTGGAATTTAAAGGTTCAGAGCTTTATCTAAATGGTGAAAGGGTAGATGAGCCATATTTAAATGAACCCATGGAGGAACACTATGAAACCATCATAGTACCCAAGGATCATATTTTTGTAATGGGAGACAATCGAAACGACAGCAGAGACAGCCGTAATGTTGGGGCAATCCCAATCAGAAATATCAGAGGAAAGGTTTTGCTTCGATTTTATCCCCTAGAAAGGCTGAGGTTCTTTTAAATATCAGACTACATTCAGGGGAAAGAGGCAATATTATAGATGAAATAGAGGGTGAGAAGAGATGGAAAGGTATTTTACTGCCGATGAATATATAACACCTGCCGATACACCAAGGTTTTTATTAGATAAAATGGTATTCAATACCCGTGTTTATTTAATGTGGCGTTTTGTAAAGCAGGGACTGGCTTCAAGAAAAAAGGTCAGAGCAGGAATTTACCATCGAGAACAATGGGCTGCAGCGTCCTTTGATATCTTTAAATCGATTGAAGGCTGTGGCGGAAGATTTCATATTACCGGATTAAACAATTTATTAGAAATAAAACAGCCTGTGGTTTTTGTCTGCAATCATATGAGTACCTTGGAAACTGTTGTATTGCCATGTATGATAGCACCCCTTATGGAAATGACCTTTGTGGTTAAGGAGAGTCTGTTAAGGGCTCCAATTTTTGGAGAAGTTATTGGTTCTCAAAATCCGATTGTAGTAGGCCGGGCTAATCCCCGGAATGATTTACAAAAGGTTTTAACCGAAGGACAGGCCCTTTTAGAAAAGGGGACTTCAATCACTATATTCCCCCAGAGTACCAGAACAACTCGGTTTATTCCAGAGGAATTTAACAGTCTGGGGGTAAAGCTGGCTAAAAGGGTTGATGGAGCCATTGTGCCTGTGGCTTTAAAAACTGACTTTTGGGAAAATGGTAAATATTTAAAGGATTTAGGGCCGATTTTTCGTAATCGAACAATTCATTTTGCCTTTGGAAAGCCCATTAAGATAGAAGGGAATGGAAGGGATGCCCACCATCGGGCTGTCACCTTTATTCAAGAACATTTAACAAATTGGAGCGTTAATTAACGGCAACTAAAGCGGGAAAGGGGTAGCTATGGGATTATCAGAACGAGAAACTTTAATTTGGTTAAGTCATTTGGGGGGAATGACCTATCAAATGTTGACGAGGCTGAAGGATTATTTTGGAGGCCTTTGTGAAATTTTTGAGGCAGATGAACAACATTTGCAAAGAGCCCTCAAGAATCACCGAATAATTGTAGATCGAATGAAGAAAAATAGAACTGGAGCCTTTCTTGAATCAATTCAGGAGGGGCTGTTAAAAAATAATATCCGGGCCATTACCCTGTGTGATACGGATTATCCTTCAAAACTAAAGGGAATATACGATCCCCCTATTGTAATATATATAAAAGGAACCTTGGACCTCAACAGGCCCATGGTGGCCATGGTGGGCTCACGAAAAGCCAGCAGCTACGGAAGATGGGCGGCATATCAGTTTGCCAAGGAATTATCCCTTCGAGGGGTGGGAATCGTCAGTGGTCTAGCCTTGGGAATTGATGCTGTGGGCCATAGAGGGTCGCTGGAAAATGGGGGCTATACCCTTGGGGTACTGGCCTGTGGTCTGGATCAATGTTACCCTGCATCAAATCGAGAATTAGGGGAACAAATTACTGAAAAAGGTTGTCTAATCAGTGAGTATAGTCCTGAGACGCTCCCCTTGAAGCATCATTTTCCTGCCAGAAATAGAATGATCAGTGGTCTTTCAGATGGGGTTGTGGTCATTGAGGCTGCAGAAAAAAGCGGCGCCCTTATTACAGTAGACTTTGCCCTTCAACAGGGTAAAGAGGTCTACGCTTTGCCCGGCAACATTAATCAACCCCAAAGTAGAGGAACCAATTTGTTGATTAGAGAGGGTGCAAAGCCACTGCTGGAAATAGCAGATATACTGCATGATTTAGAACAAATATATGGCTCCCTTGCTCCTCAACCAAAGGAAAGGGCCTCTTCCTTAAGCCAACGAGAAACTGAGGTTTATGAGATCATTAAGAAGGGGCCGATTCATATCGATATGCTTGCCTATATGACTAAAGGTAAGATTCAAGAGTTAAATGGCATACTGACAGCATTAGAATTAAAGGGGTTCATCAGCCAATTGCCGGGTAAAACATTTACAGTCAATTAATTACTTGGTATAATGGAAGGAATGAATTTGTCTAATGTTTCCAAAATAAATGCTTACACATTGGAGGTGTGGTAATTGGCAAAATCTTTAGTAATTGTTGAATCACCTGCTAAAGCAAAGACAATAAAAAAATTTCTAGGAAACAATTATGTTGTGAAGGCTTCTGTGGGCCATATTATAGATTTACCCAAAAGTAAGCTGGGCGTTGATATAGAGAATAACTTTAATCCTGAATATATTACCATTCGAGGAAAGGGGCCTGTTCTTAAGGAAATCCGTCAAGAGGCCAAAAAAGCCAAACGAGTTCTATTAGCTACTGACCCTGACCGGGAGGGTGAGGCAATATCATGGCATTTAGCCAATGCTTTAAATATTTCTGAAGAAACCCCCTGCCGAATTGAATTTAATGAGATTACGAAAAACGCTATTAAAAATGCAGTAAAAAAACCCAGGAAAATTAACAAGAGCTTGGTAGATGCCCAGCAGGCCAGGCGTGTTCTGGACCGACTGGTGGGATATAAGATTAGTCCCCTACTGTGGAGAAATATCCGAAAGGGACTCAGCGCCGGCAGAGTTCAATCGGTGGCAACGAAAATAATTAAAGATCGAGAGGCTGAAATTCAAAGCTTTGAACCAGAAGAATACTGGAGCTTAGCGCTGGAATTAATGACTCAAAATAAAGAGACCCTTGAGGCTAAATTTCATAGCGATGCCCTGGGAAACAAGGAGCTAAAATCAAAGGAAGCAGTTGATAAGCTCCTTGAAGCAATTAAGGGGCATCAGGCAATGGTTGTCGGGGTGAAAAAAAGTGAAAAGAGAAGAAATCCCTTTCTTCCCTTCACCACCAGTACCCTGCAGCAGGAGGCCTCTAATAAGCTGGGCTTTTCTACTAAAAAAACCATGTCAATCGCCCAGCAGCTCTACGAGGGAATCGATATTGAGAAGGAAGGAACAGTGGGCTTAATCACTTATATGAGAACAGATTCCACCCGGATCTCTGAAGAGGCCAGGGGAAATACAGTAGCCCATATTGCAAAGGCATATGGCGATAAGTACCTATTAAAGACAGCCCAAAAGAAAGAAACCAAAAAAGACATACAGGATGCCCATGAAGCCATTCGGCCGACCGATGTGGAAAGGCATCCTAATACCATAAAATCTTCTTTGACGAAGGATCAATATGGTCTATATAAGCTGATTTGGGAAAGATTTGTTGCCAGTATGATGGCACCGGCTGTTTATGATACCCTTTCTATTGAGTTGACGGTAAATGATATCAACTTCCGGGCATCGGGCTCCCGTCTGAAATTCGATGGTTTTTTAAAGGTGTACTCCCATGCCAGTGTGTCAGAGGAGGTTAATCTGCCGATCCTTAAAGAAGGCGATACTTTGACTGTCAGTCAAACCCTGCCCAAACAACACTTTACCCAACCACCGCCACGATATACAGAAGCTTCTCTGGTTAAGACCATGGAGGAGCTGGGAATTGGAAGGCCCAGTACCTATTCTCCGACGATTTCTACAATCCTTTCCAGAGGCTATGTTGAAAAGGAAGGTAAATATCTAAAGCCTACTGAACTGGGAACGATTGTAACAGAAATACTAGAGAACTATTTTGGCGAAATTCTGGATATTCACTTTACTGCCGACCTGGAGCAGCGTCTGGATGAGGTGGAAGAGGGTGACAAGGATTGGAAAAGGCTCATTAAGGGCTTTTATGATTCCTTTGAAGAAATGTTGAAGATTGCAGAAAAGGATATGGAAGAAATTGATCTGGTGGAGGAAAGCGACGAGGATTGTAAGGTTTGTGGAGCAAAGATGCTGATTAAGCACGGGCGATATGGTAAGTTTTTAGCCTGCTCCAATTATCCCGAGTGTACCCATACCGAGCCGATATTGCATAAAATTGGGTTAAAATGCCCTGAATGTCATGAGGGAGAAGTGATTGAACGAAGATCAAAGCGAGGAAGATTATTTTATGGCTGCAGCAGGTTCCCCCAATGTCGGTTTGTTTCATGGAATAGGCCAATAGACCGAAAATGTCCTCAATGCCAACAGATTTTAGTATATAAGAAAGGTAAAAAAGGAGACCGGATTGTTTGCAGTAATAAGGAATGCAAATTCGAGGAGAAAATTGAAAATTAAAAAAATTTTCTTAATATATTTAAATATGTGTTGAAACCCGTTATTACTTATGATAACATTTCATTTGGGTTGAATCACATATTAAATATTGGGGGTGCAGGAATGATAAAGGGCACAACAATTGTTGCAGCACGGCTAAGTAGTTCAGATGCTGCCATAGCCGGTGATGGGCAGGTAACCCTGGGAGAAAAGGTTGTTATCAAAAACCATGCTAAAAAAATTAGAAGAATATACAATGATGAGGTGTTGATAGGCTTTGCCGGCTCTGTTGCGGACGCCTTCACACTGGCTGAAAAATTTGAAACCTATCTGGAAAAGCATGGGGGAAACCTAAAGCGAGCAGCTGTTGAACTGGCTCAAAGCTGGAGGCGAGATAAGTACTTGACTAAACTGGAGGCCATGCTGATTGCCTTGAATCGAGAAGCCATGCTTGTAATCAGCGGTACAGGTGAGGTCATTGAGCCCGATGGAAACGTCATTGCCATAGGGTCAGGCGGCTCTTATGCCCTGGCGGCGGCCCTTGCCTTAAGTCAGCATTCGACCCTTTCTGCAAGGGAAATCGTAGAAAAGTCCCTTAAAATTGCTGCAGACATCTGTGTATATACCAATCATCATATTTCGGTTGAAGCACTTTAGGGCTTTCAAAAGTGAGGTGGAAAAATGTCAAGCTTTACACCAAAGGAAATTGTTGAAGCCTTAGACAAATATATTATAGGTCAGCATCGGGCAAAAAGGGCAGTGGCTATTGCCTTGAGAAACCGCCATCGAAGAAGACAAGTATCAATTGAATTCCAAGACGAAATAAAACCCCAAAATATACTCATGATTGGACCCACTGGAGTTGGAAAAACAGAAATTGCCAGAAGAATGGCAAAGCTGGTAGGAGCCCCCTTTGTAAAGGTTGAAGCAACAAAATTTACCGAGGTAGGCTATGTAGGCAGAGACGTGGAATCCATGGTGCGTGATTTAGTAGAGGATTCTATTCGTATTACAAAGAGTACCTATATAGAAAAAAATTATACCAAAGCTAAGGAACTGGCCGGTGAAAGACTTTTGAGCCTGCTAGACCCATCATCAGCCAAGGGACCAGCCTTTAAAAATCCCCTTGAAATGTTGTTTCAATCACCCACCGATCCAGATATTAAGAACGATACTGCTGGTGAGTCTGAGAGGAAACTAAAAAGGCAGCAGATCAAGGAACAATTGGAAAAGGGGCTTTTGGAGGATGAAATGGTAGAGGTTGATGTGCTTGATCAGCGACCCTCCACCCTGGGATTCTTCTCTGGCAATGAAGAGATGAATATTAATTTACAGGATGTGATTGGAGAAATATTACCTCAAAAAACCAAGAAAAAAAAGGTCACCGTAGCAGCTGCCCGCAGTATTTTAGTAGAACAGGAAGCACAAAAATTGGTGGATATGGATGATGTGATTCAACAGGCTATAGAAAATGTTGAGCAGAATGGGATCATCTTCATTGATGAAATAGACAAAATAGCTGGGAAGCAGAGTGCTTCGGGCCCCGATGTTTCAAGGGAGGGGGTTCAAAGAGATATTCTGCCGATTGTCGAGGGCAGTACGGTCATGACAAAGCATGGCCCTGTCAAGACTGATCATATCTTGTTTATCGCAGCAGGAGCCTTTCATATTGCCAAGGTAAGTGATTTAATTCCAGAGCTACAGGGTAGATTTCCTATAAGGGTAACCTTAGATAACCTAACAATGGAAGACTTTAAAGCGATTTTGACCCAGCCTCAAAATGCACTATTAACGCAGTATAAGCTATTATTGGCTACGGAAGGTATAAAAATTGATTTTACAGAGGAAGCTATAGATGAGATTGCTAAATACGCCCATATGATGAATGAGACTGCAGATAATATTGGAGCTAGAAGATTACATAGCATTGTAGAACAGGTTTTAGAAGAGATTTCCTTTAAAGCACCGGAGCTTGACCAGGAGTCCTTTCAAATCGATTCACGCTATGTACAGGAAAGGCTAATGGATACAATCAAAATCTACAGTGAAGATAAATATATAATTTAATACAAAGGAGGAAATAAAATGTCAAGTGCTTTGTTGGAAAAAACCAGAAGGATTAATAGAATACTACAACAGTCTGGAGATCATTCCATTTCTTTTAATGAATTATGCCGTATATTGAGTGAAATATTAGATGCCAATGTTTATGTAGCCAGTTCAAGGGGAAAGGTATTGGGGGTAAGTCTGACAGATACTTCTGATGTTCCCGTTGTGATTGATGAAAAGACTGGAGAAAAGCATTTTCCAGAGGAGTATAATGAGCAATTATTAAGGATAACGGAAACCAAATCAAATATCACAGAGGATGAGCTGCTGAAAATTTTTAAATACGATGTTCTCAGCTACAACAAATTGGTTACCATTGTGCCGATTAATGGAAGCGGGAAAAGAATAGGAACCCTTGTCTTGGCAAGACACGATAATCAATTTGTTGATGAAGATTTGGTTATGGTGGAATATAGTGCTACAGTGGTTGGCCTGGAAATTTTAAGGGCTAAAACGGAAGAAATCGAAGAAGAGGCAAGAAAAAAGGCGGTTGTACAGATGGCAATTGGTACCCTGTCCTATTCAGAGCTAGAGGCAGTAGAGCATATTTTTAATGAGCTGAATGGAAATGAAGGATTATTGGTGGCCAGTAAAATTGCTGACCGAGTTGGGATAACCAGATCTGTCATTGTTAATGCCCTCAGAAAATTTGAAAGCGCTGGTGTAATAGAATCTCGATCATTGGGTATGAAGGGAACTCATATTAAAATACTTAATGATAGATTATTGGAGGAATTAAGAAAGATTAAAAAGTAAAACTGCTGTAAGTATTGATATAAGTTGTTTTCATCAGAAAGTCATTGATATTAAGGTCAATGACTTTTTTTATTGCCTCCAAAAAAGAATTACCCTTGTTAATATTATGTTAACATTATTTCTGCGTTCCTAGTTAGGTCGATAAAACCCTAGGAATATAGTCGGATAAGCGCTAAATATGTTGAAAAATATCAATTGTCCTATAGTCAGTTCATGTAAAGTAGTTTATAATAAACTATATTATTGCATAACCCGTAAGAAAAGGGAATAATACCAAAATTTTCATTGCTTAATATTGGAAGGGATGGGTAAATGGAGAGAAAACAAGATTAATTATTAAGAAATAATTTGTTTAAAATCGATTGTAAAAATTTGGACAATTGTATAAAGGAAAATAACCCATTAAAATTATTGATTGTTAACTTATTGTAAAAAAAGTGTTATGAGAAAAGTAGTAAGGAATCGATTGATCATGATCAAAAAAGCATATAAAAATAAAATTGTTTAGGGTAAGAGAATGGGGTTATAAAGGAAATGCAAGGAAAAGAAGAAATCTGTCGAAAAAGCAAAACACTCTAGTCGAACATTTGAAATTTATATGTGAATTTTTTTTCTAGTACGAGGGTCCTGGTTGTAGAAAAATGAAAAAAAAAAGAGGAAATCCAAAAGATTTATCAAATTATAGAAAATGACGAATATATATACGAAACCTTGTAAAAATTTAGGGAGTACAAAAAAATAATGTAAATCAATTTAACACATTATATTAAACTATGTGAATAACTAAAGGAGGTTAGGGGATGTTTAACAAGATTGACTTACTTGATAAGGCATTGGATGCATCATGGAAAAGAAATGAAGTGATTGCCAATAACATGGCCAATGCCCAGACACCAAATTTTAAAAGGTCTGAAGTAGAGTTTGAAACACTTCTGAAGGATTTTCTCACAAAGGATAAGCTGCCGGGAGTCGTAACCCACGATAATCATATTCCAATTGGCTTTACTAATATTGATCAATTAAACCATAAGGTTGTGACCCTGGACAAGTACAGTACCCGCCTAGATGGCAACAATGTGGATGTCGATGTAGAAATGGCCGAGGAAGCAAAGAACACCATTACATACTATACCTTATTAGATCAAATGAATAGCCATTTTAGAAGATTAAGACTTGCAATAAATGAAGGGAAGTGATAGCTTATGTCAATATTTAACGCTTTAAACGTCAGTGCAACGGGCTTAACCGCAGAAAGACTTAGAATGGATACTATTTCAAAGAATATGGCCAATGCTCAAACCACAAGAACAAGCAATGGAGGACCCTATAGACGCCAGGTGGTTGTATTTAAAACCAAGGATGACAATACTCCCTTTTCTCAGTACCTAAAGGGTGCGGGAAAGTCAGGTGCAAGGCTCACTGGGGTAGAAGTGGTGGGAATTCAAAATGACAATTCCGAATTTAAAAGGGTGTACGATCCCGGGCATCCCGATGCAGACCAAGATGGTTATGTATTGATGCCAAACGTAGATATCGTTACGGAAATGGCAAATATGATTGCCGCTTCAAGGGGCTATGAAGCCAATATCACAGCTTTAAATGCAACAAAAGGTATGGCAATGAAGGCCTTAGAATTGGGAAAATAGTGGGGGTTAAAAAATGAAGATCAATGTAAATTATTCAGTTGACAAACTGAATCAAGGCTTAGGGCTGTTTGAAGCACCAAAAGAGCAACAAGGCTCCTTTCAGGAAATACTTCAGGCGGCAATGACAAATGTAGATCAACTAGAAAAAATTAGTGAAGATTATTCAGTAAGGCTAGCTTCTGGTCAGTTGGACAATATTCACGAGGCTACGTTGGCTGCCAGTAAGGCGGAGATTTCACTGAATTATTTGATTCAAATCAGAAATAAGGTTTTAGAAGCCTATCGTGAAATCACTAGAATGCAGATATAATATAGCAGAAATGAGGTGAACCAATGGCCGAGGCACTAGAGAAAATACGAGGACAGTTGAATGATTTTTTACATAAGTTAGAAAAGAAGCAAAAAATACAAATCGCTTTATCCAGCATTTTCATATTAATCGCACTGACTGGACTCATCTATTACTTTACTAGAACCGAATATGTCACACTTTACAATGATTTAGAGGCCAAGCAAGCGGGCGAGGTATTGAATATACTGGAAAGCAATAATATTAAGGCTAAGATAGGCGATAGCAGCGGTACCATTTTAGTATCGGCCAAGGATGAAAAACAGGCTCAAATTGTAGTGGCAACCCAGGGGCTGCCGGCAGCCAGGTTTTCCTATGAAGATGCCTTTTCAGGAAATTCTTTTATGATGACCAGCGAAGAAAGAGCACAACGGTTCTTATATGCTCAGCAAAATTATTTGGCCAGCACCATAGAAGTAATTCCAGGCATTCGCAAGGCTGTGGTGAACTTGTCAATACCAGAAAAAACAGGTTTTATTCTTGGCAATGATGATCGAAGCTCAAAGGCCTCTGTATTTCTGGACGTAGAACCCTATGCAGTCCTTGATGAAAATAGTATTAACGGCATCGCAGTTTTAGTAGCCAATGCAGTACAGGATTTGGCGCCTGAGAATGTTACGATCCATGGCAGTGATGGGAGAATTTTAAATTCTACCAATCAGGAAAGTGAGCTTGTGGGGCTGACAGACCAACTGAATATGAATCAAACCATCACAAAAAATCTTGAAAAAAGTATCACCGATTTCCTTTCAACTGTGTATGGCTATGGGAATGTTGTGGTCATGGCCAACGTACGGTTGGATTTCGACAGTGAAGTAACAGAAATAAAGGAGTTTGCACCACCAATAGATGGAGAAACAGAGGGTATTGTTCGAAGCATGCAGGAGCTGCATCAAAATGTAGTCAATGGTGGTACCGGCGGAATCCCCGGAACCGATTCCAATACGACAGACATTACCCAGTATACTCAATATGATGAAAATGCTTCTCAGTATACAGAGGCAAATCGAACTATTAATTATGAAATTAATGAACTAAGAAAACAGATTGTGAAGGCCCAGGGGCAAGTAAAGGATATCACCGTAGCAGTCTACATTAATAGCCAGGCCATCAACAATGGAGAATTAAGTGATGAAGAAAAACGAGAATTACAAAATATTGTATCTGCTGCGGCTGGTCTTGATACAAGGGTAGTTCAGATCGGCGTGCAAGAATTCAGCAACTCTTTAGAGGATCAGCTGAGGGAAGCTATGGGAGATTCATCAGGTGTCACTGGAGGTGTTCCTCTATGGTTATGGGGAATCGTAGCAGCCTTTGTACTGGCGGCGGCCTATTTTGCCTATACCCAGGTGAAGAAACGAAATCGTGATAATGCAGCATCCCTACGAGAGGTGATCCCACAGGAGCAAATGGAAGAATTAGATTTAGAGCTGTCTGGTTCTCAGGTGAAACAGCAAATCGAAAAATTAGTGAATAAAAAACCAGAGGCTGTGGCGCAATTGCTTAGAAACTGGTTAAGTGAGGATTAGGGGTGAAAGGATGAGTAGAAAGAGTGGAAAAGGAGAAATGACAGGCAGGGAAAAGGCAGCGGTGCTCTTGATCAGCCTTGGGCCGGAATACTCTGCTCAGATATTTAAGCATCTGAATGATGAAGAAATTGAAGAGTTAACCCTGGAAATCGCCAATATGCGTAAGGTTTCTCCTGCTGAAAAGGAAAAGATACTGGACGAATTTTATGAAATATGCATTGCTCAGGAATATATTTCAGAGGGTGGCATCAATTATGCCAAGGATGTACTGGAGAAGGCTCTGGGCTCCCAAAAGGCTATGGATATTATCAATAAGCTGACCGCCTCCCTACAGGTGAAGCCCTTCGATTTTGCCAGAAAGGCTGATCCAAGTCAATTGCTTAACTTTATACAAAATGAACATCCACAAACCATTGCATTAATACTGTCCTACCTGCCCTCAAATCAGGCAGCTCAAATTTTGTCGGCACTGCCTCAAATAAAGCAATCCGAGGTGGCCCAAAGAATTGCCATGATGGATCGGACCTCGCCGGAAATCATCAAAGAGGTGGAGCTGGTATTGGAGAGAAAGCTGTCATCCTTAGTGAGTCAGGATTACACCTCAGCAGGGGGCATTCAATCCATTGTTGATATTTTAAATGCTGTAGACCGAGGAACAGAGAAAAATATTATGGATACCCTTGAAGTGGATGATGCAGAATTAGCAGAAGAAATTCGTAAGAGAATGTTTGTCTTTGAAGATATTATCAGTCTTGACAGTACCTCTATTCAACGGTTTATCCGTGAAATTGACAACAAAGAGCTGGCTGTTGCATTGAAGGGAGCCACAGAGGAGGTTTCCGGTGTTATCTACAGTAATATGTCTAAGCGTATGGCCGAAATGATTAAGGAAGATATGGACTTCATGGGTCCTGTACGTTTAAGGGATGTAGAAGAAGCACAGCAAAAAATTGTTAATGTCATTCGTAAATTAGAAGAAGCCGGTGAAATAATCATTGCCCGTGGTGGAGGAGATGAAATCATTGTCTAAGCTTAATGTGTACAAATCTACCGATGTAGTATTAGGAGAAAAAAAGGAATTGGTTGTTGAGCTGGTTGAGCCCGTTAAAGTTATTAAGGGTGAAATGAATTCGGCCCAGGAGGAAACGGTAGAATCGGAAGAAGCGGAAGATCATGAGGTTGACATTGAGGCCCTTCGTGAAGAGGCCAGGGTAATGATTGAAAGGGCCGAGGCTGAACGGGATGAAATCCTTCAGCAGGCAAGGGAAGAAGCCCAAAGCATTATAGATGAGGCCTACGAGGACAGTAAAAAAGTACTTGAGGAGGCTCGTCAGAAGGGCTTTCAAGAGGGGCTGACAGAAGGAAAAGAAGCAGGATATCGGGAGGTTGAGGCGATTATAGCGGAATCTGCCGAGATTAAAAAGCAGACCATTGAAGAAAAAAAGGTCGTTGCAAAAAATCTGGAAGAAAGCCTGATTTCCCTTGTGATGCAAAGCATAAAAAAGGTGCTGTACCATGAAATTGATCAAAATCACGAGCTGCTGCTGAATCTGATCGAGGCAGGAATTGAAAAATGCACCTTTGCCGAATCCCTTGTGATTAAAGTAAGTGAAGCAGACTATGAGGTTGTTAATGGTGCCAAAAATAAAATCTATATGATGACCCAGGGAATAGAAAGCCTGATCATCAAATGCGACCCGGCCCTATCGAAGGGGAGTGTCTTGATAGAAACCCTTTCGGGAACAATTGATTCAAGCATTGATACCCAAATTCAAACCATAGAAAAACTCTTTGATGAGCTTTTAAAAAGTGAGTGAGGCTATGAAAACCATACAGCTAGATAAGTATATTGATGTGCTAAAGCAGGTTGACTTAATTAAATATAACGGAAGGGTTACCCAGGTAATCGGCTTGACCATTGAATCAATGGGGCCGGCAGTGAAAATAGGCGAAGTATGTAAAATTGATGGTCTAAAGGCTGCTGCTCCGGTTTTGGCAGAGGTGGTAGGCTTTAAAGAAAAGCAGGTCCTTCTGATGCCCCTGGGAGAAATGGAAGGCATTGGGCCCGGCAGCAAAGTGGAAGCTACCGGAAGATCCCTGTCGGTAAAGGTAGGGGAAGGTCTGCTGGGGAGAATATTGGATGGTCTTGGAAATCCAATTGATGGTAAAGGCCCACTGAATGAAGCAAGGACCTATCCGGTCATGGGGAATCCCCCCAACCCCTTAACTCGAACTAAAATAAGAGAACCCCTTTCTTTGGGGATTAGAGCCATTGATGGACTTCTAACCTGTGGAAATGGACAAAGAATCGGAATCTTTGCCGGCAGTGGGGTGGGAAAAAGTACACTGTTGGGTATGATTGCCCGGAATACCCAGGCCGATGTCAATGTAATCGCACTAATTGGAGAGCGGGGCAGAGAGGTTAAGGAATTTATTGAAACTGATCTGCAGGAGGAAGGCCTAAAGCGTTCGGTGGTGGTGGTTGCCACCTCGGATCAACCACCCTTAATCAGAATGAAGGGCGCCCTGTTGGCCACCTCCATAGCAGAATATTTTCGGGATCAAGGAAAAAATGTAATGCTGTTGATGGATTCCCTGACACGTTTTTCCATGGCCCAAAGAGAGGTGGGACTGGCCATTGGTGAGCCGCCGGTTACCAAAGGCTATACACCGTCGGTCTTTGCCGTTTTGCCAAGACTTCTGGAGCGCTCAGGAACCTCAGATAAAGGTGCCATAACAGGCCTTTATACAGTATTGGTAGATGGCGATGATATGAATGAACCCATTGCCGATGCCGTTAGAGGAATTCTTGATGGTCACATTGTTCTTTCCCGTAAGCTTGCCAACAAGAACCATTATCCTGCCATCGATATACTGGCCAGTATCAGTCGGGTGATGCCAAGTATTGTCAATGACCAGCATCTGACGGTGGCTAATCAGTTAAAGGAACTGCTGGCAGTTTATCGGGAATCGGAGGATTTGATCAATATCGGAGCCTATGTAAAGGGAGCCAATCCTCGTGTAGACTATGCCATTAGTAAAATAGAAGAAATTAATCAGTTTTTAAAGCAAAAAACCAACGAAGAGGCCAATTTTGATTCGACAGTGGAATATCTGAAAAGGATATTAGAGAACTAGCGATATGGAGGGGGATTTGTATGGCGAGTAAATTCACATTTCGCTTCGAGCCAATCCTAAATCTCAAGGAAAAGGAAGAAGAGGCTAAAAAAACTGAATTAGGCATGGCAGCCAAAAGACTAAAGGAAGAAGAGGCAGCCTTATATGAGCTATATCACCGTAAGCACGATGTAGCCAGTCAAATACAGGAAAAAACCCAGGGGGTGCTGAAGGTTAAGGATCTGCAATTTTATGCCACAAAGCTTCAATTTGTTGATCAGCTGATCAATCAACAGAAGGTAGCCGTCAGTAAGTGTGAGAATCAAGTGGATCATACCAGAAAGCTGTTGATAGAGGCCAAAAAGCAGACCAAAATCTATGACCTGCTAAAGGATAAGGAATATGAAAATTATAACTACATGCAGCAAAAAGAAGAGGAAGCCTTCGTAGATCAACTTGTTTCCTTCAAAACTGCTTGCAAATAAGGAGGACAAGATGACCATTGCCAAGGAAAGAAAACCAAGTATAGTAAAGCCAGTACTCATTGTAGTCAGCGCCTTTTTAATGGTTCCCTTGCTTACCGCAGCCATTACATATTATTCTAGTCAAAGCTTTCGGTATAAGGCTAATGAATTTCTTTCTGCCGTTTTGCCTGGCAGGGCAGGGAGCTATTTTGCCAGCCAACCCACCAAAGAAGAAAAGGAAGAAATTAATCGCTTAATAGCAAAGCACTATATCAACTATGATGATGATCGGTTGGTGGACAAGCTCCTGCTAATTAAAAATGAGGATACTCAATTATACAATGATATGATTATCCTTTTAAACCGGGAAAATTCCACTAAAATGGCAAGAGTAAGGGAAGTCATTAGGAGAAATGAATTAAATAGCAATACACTTCAACGAATATTAGAAGAAATTGACATTGAAACTCAGACCACTGCTGATGAACTTGTGAGGTATTATACTTCCCTAAAGGTTAGTAATGCCATTGGAGAAATTGAAAGGACCTTTCAGGCCGGGGAGTTAACCCTGGAGCAATTGCCTCAGGTCTTTGAGAAGCTTCCCCTGGATATCAGTGCAAAATATCTAACCTATTTAGATCACGATCTTCAGCAAAAAATCAGGTTCAGGCTGTCAAACAGCACTAAAAACGAACTAGACAAGCGAATTGAAGGAATCAGGCTTAGAACCAACCAAATGATAGAAACAGCACAGATACTGGAGAACAAGCAAATTGACGAGCTTCTTTCAGAAATCGGAAATAATGAGCAGTATACACAAGAGGATTTAGCCATTATCTACCGAAATTTGTCACTTAAAACCGGCGGTAGCGTATTGGCCCGGGTGAATGATCCGGAATTTATTAATAGTCTGTATGAAAGTATAACCGAGCTTGAAAGGCTTAATCGGGAAAATAACAGCTTTTCAAAAAATCTAGCAGCGACGGTTCAAATTTATCAAAAATATAACAGCAATATTGATGAGCTGGCTCAGGTCTATCAAAAAATGACAGTTCAGGAGCTGGCGGCCATGGCAGACCAAATGCTAAAGGGAAATCAGGTTTATCAACGTCATCAGCTAGACGACGGACAAGAGCTGATCTTTACCCAGGAGGAGCTGTTGATTGATGTCTTTAAACAACTGAAACCAACCCTGGTGGCAAAAGTCATGGAGCAAATGGATACAGCCAGGGCTGTGGAGCTTTCCAGTAAAATGATGGCTAATTAAACGGAACCATGAAAGGAGGTGAAAAGATGATAGAAGGATTAATGCAAAATTTAGAGGTCAGTCTTCAGAATCGGGCGCAACAACCAAAAGTCGGTAATGCTGGAGCAGGAAAAAGCTTTGCCGAGGTCATGGGAAACAAGCTCAAGGAAGTCCGTGGAAACAAGGCTACCCAAGGGCAGCCCCAGGAAAGAAGCGTTGAAGAACAAAAAGCCACAACTCAAAAAACTGCTGCTAAACAGGAGACATCAGAAGCTAAGGAGCTTGAAGCAGAAACACCTTTAGCCGATGAGGAAAAACAGGATGAATCGACTGTATCGGAATCAGCAATACAATTGTTGACCCAGGAAGTTATTCAAATGCTGCAGCAGCTGGCTCAAAACCCAGAGACAAAGGCCCTGGCAGAAGAAATCACCGGGCAGCTATTGGCAGCTGATCTTGAAGGGACAACAAGCCTGGAAGGGCTGCTGGAAAGTTTAAATCAGCTGTTGGCAGCAGACCTACCTGAGGAGCATATCCAGACAATGGAGCTTTTAAATCAGCTGGGCCTAGAAGTAATGGGGGAAGAGGAGGCTAAGGCCTTCATGAAGGAGTTAAAAATTGCCTTGGATGAAAATGTTCCTGTTGATGAAAAGGCCAGAATTACTGTTGAGGCTCAGACTCAAAAGGGTCAGGAGAATCTGATTGCTGATGTTGCTGATAAGGTACAATCCGATTCAGCCCTGCCAGAGCAGACCTTTACCCAAGAAACGGCACCCGTTGAGGAGCCTGTAGCAGCAGCCTCTGAAAAAAATACCGCTAAAAATTCAGAGGAATCCATTGCCAAAGGGATGCTGGAGGAAGCCCCCGAGCTAAAGGAGGTAAACCAGAACCTTCATGGAACAGCTCAGGTTAACCTAGGTGCCAAGGCAGAAGCGGCCCTTGATGAAATCAAAGGTGAAAATGTACAAATTGAAGCCCGGGAGATTATCGAACAAATTGTCAATCGAGCTGAAATCAGCCTTAAGGAAGGCAAGAGTGAAATTAAGCTCCAGCTGATGCCGGAAAATTTGGGCAGTGTCTTTGTTAAAATCTCCATGGAAAAGGGTTCCATGTCAGCCAAGGTCTATGCAGAGAACCTACAGGTAAAGGAATTGATTGACAACAACCTGAACCAATTAAGAATTAATCTTGGAGAAAAGGGAATCAACGTATCAAGCTTGGAGGTCTCTGTAGGGCAGGATCCCCATGATTTCCACAGACAACAGACCTATTACCAGCATCAGAGCAAGCTGAAGCGCTTAACCAATGAACGAATCAATCAAAGGGTAATGGGGGTAATGTACCAAGAATCAAGTCAACCCTTGAACCCCTATGTAATTGAATCAAACTTTGATGGCTTAGCCTAAGGAGGTTATCGTAATGGCCAGTAATGCAATCAATGATATCGAGGTGCTCCCGGGAGGGTATCGTACCTATGAACCAAAGGAAAAAGAGTTTGACTCAGGTATTAATAAAGATACCTTTATCAAATTGTTAGTTACACAAATGCAAAATCAAGATCCGTTAAATCCAATGGATGACCGGGAATTTATATCTCAAATGGCTCAGTTCAGTGCATTGGAACAAATGCAAAACCTTAACGAAAATCTAAACACCACTCAAATGGGCATCATGGATCACATTACCCAAATGAACAATAACCTGGTGAAGAGTCAAACCACCATTTCCAAGAGCCTAGATCAGATGAGTAAAATCCTCAAGCTGATGGCTGAAAGTCAGGGAATAGAAATTCCTGAAGAACCGAAAGAAACCGATGAGGTGGATGATTCTAATGAAACACCACCGGTAAATGACGATTCCGAAGAATAGAGGCTTTAAACCGGGTGCTAGGAGGAACGAGGATGTATCAACCTATTAATATAAAAATCAATCCTTTACAGCAGCAATCCCAGCGGACCCAGGCAAAACAGAACTATCAGAGTCATTCCAATATCAGCTTTGACCAGTTATTAAAGCAGCAAATCAACCAAAGTCAAACGCTGAAATTTTCCAAGCATGCCATGGAGCGGTTAGAAAAAAGAAACATTCAGCTGACACCCCAAGACCTTGCCCGATTGAATCAAGGCTTAGAAATGGCCTCCCAAAAGGGAATCAAGGAAACCTTGATCATGATGGATAATAGAATCTTTGTGGCCAGTGTAAACAATAAAACAGTTATCACCGCTGCCCTGGAGGAACAGCTAAAGGACAATGTATTCACTAATATCGACGGTGCAGTAATCGTATAGCCGGACCAATCCAGGAGGCTTACCATCCCTGACCGATCGATGGGATGGATGCACCGGTTTAGAATAAAAGGAGGTCAATTTAACTATGATGAGATCAATGTTTTCGGCAGTCTCTGGCCTAAGGGCCCATCAGACCCGAATGGATGTAATTGGTAACAATATCGCCAATGTCAATACTGTAGGCTTTAAGGGCTCCCGGGTAACCTTTCAGGAGGTATTCAGCCAAACCATAAAGGGAGCAGGCTCGCCCCAGGACGGCCGTGGCGGAACCAACCCCCAGCAAATTGGTCTGGGAATCGATGTTTCTTCAATGGATACCTTCCATATTCGGGGGGCCGTTGAAAGAACCGACTATAACACCGATTTAATGATCAATGGCGAAGGCTTCTTTATTGTTGCCGACGATGCCAATTTCTTAAATCACAGCTATACAAGGGCTGGTAACTTTGCCATCGACGAGGCCGGCAATCTGGTCACCGCCGAGGGCTACCGGGTACTGGGCTACATGGCCGATGAGAATGGAGTGGTACAATCTACCCTTGGGGGCCTGATTATTTCTAAATCCACTACCTTTGATCCTCAAGTGACTACAGAGGTAACTTTTGAAGGGAATTTAGATAGCGAAA
>CBFGTV010000005.1:0-84391 GCA_965652145.1 uncultured Clostridiaceae bacterium | reverse complement strand
TATTGCCACCGGGGAATAATCGTTTAATGCTTCCCTTCTTCATTGCCTCTCCTCCTCTTAACTAATCAATTCATTCTATCCTATTCCTCCTGGGCTAAAGGTGTGTTTATTTATATACAAGAATTTAATATACCTAATTTCTGCCTTGGTGGCGGTAGCAGTTTATTTTGCCCGCAACAACCTGTTATTATTATTTAAGCTGTTAAATTACTATACTTATATTTCATTGTTGAATTTTGTTATTATACCTGCATTTGTCTTTATTGGTATTTTTCTTAAATGGGCTAAGGGCTGTCGGTAAAAACCTATAAAGATAATCAAAGCGAAGCCTCTTTTTCTATACAATAAAAAAAACCCCCTAATTCAGCATCATAGGTCACTACCAAACATATCATGGATAGCCTGGCCAACCCATTGATCTATGAATTTAGGGATTTAAGTACTGTGCTTTTTACTGCGATCATTTTTTAGATAATTTTTATAAATTCATCCACCAGCAGGGGATCAAATTGTGTACCACGATGTCTTTTTAATTCGGTTATTCCCTCTCCCTTTGTTAACTTCTTACGGTATTCTCTCTCTGAAGTCATGGCATCATAGGAATCGGCTATGGTTACGATTCGCGTTAATAACGGAATTTCTGTTCCTGCTAAACCATCGGGGTACCCCTTACCGTCATACCGTTCATGGTGATTTCTAATGATCGGCAGGGCAGGCTGTAAAAAACTTAAGCTGCTAATCATGGCGCTTCCCTTTACAGAGTGACTTTTAATCATGCTATATTCCTGGTGAGTCAACATGCCCTTCTTTAGTAAAATATCATTGGGTATCGCTAATTTACCTATATCATGAAGTATACTGCCATACTTTAGAATATCCAGCTCTGCTTTTGTCAGATTTAGGTGATGACCAAGCCTTAAGCTATATTTCATAACCCGTTCACTATGCCCCTTTGTGTAGGGGTCCTTTATATTCATCGCCATAACCAAGGAAATTATCATTTCAAAATAGGTTTTCCTTTCCCTTTCCATAAGATGTTCATTATCCACTATTACTGCATCCATTTTAGTATCCTCTGCTAAAAAGTTAACAAACCCTGCTATCCTTTTTTCTTCTAAGGCGGGTAAATACAACAGCTTTTCAATACCTGCTTCTTTACTTAATTGATTATTAAAAGCCCCTGAGCTATGTTTAAAATCATAACTATGAATAATCCTTAGCTCCTGATTATTTATTATTTGCCGATAGCATGGCTCCCCTTGACTAATTATAACTGGCAAAGCTTTCTCCCCTTTAAGGTTCCTTAACCCATTTATCTTAAAGGAATTATTTACAAGAAATATGGCTGTTTGATCAACACTTAAGAATTCATCCGTACTGAAAATCATCTCATTTAAGAGTTGATTGAACCCTTTGGACTGAAATAGCCTTTCTAAACTGTAATTCCAGTCTTCATAGGAGGCCTGTAGTTCTTCATCCCGATACGAGACTACACCAATAGTTTTATCATGTTGATTGGTTATTTCAATCTTATTACCTCGATTATCTGTCATTTTCAGGGTGTTATCCCCTTTGTCTGCTTTCATTTTGCTGACCAAGCCTGTAACAACCTCGGCAAGATTGCCGATAATTTTATTAAGGTCTAATAATAAAGTAATGATTATGCTCAATAATATGGTATAAAATGAAATTAAAAAAGAGATCAATACTCGATTACTAAAATATAAAAATATTAAAAAGCAAATCAGTAGCAGAAACGTATTGGTTAATAATATTTTTGATTTTATCTTCAATCCCATACCGTACCCCTTACCCTGCATTTTATTATCGAGTCATGGGTTCACCAATAAAAAAAGCGCCTAGTTCATTTTCCCTAGGTGCTATATGTTAAATTTACAAAAAAATATAAATTTTACAGCAACCTGGCAATCATGGAAGTTAACCCTCTTTAGACCCATAGCTTTGCGTCCTTACCTTTCGATAAGTTTGCCAAATTTTATTTAATTTCATAAAAATATACTACATATATAATATATAGTAAATTAGTTCAAATGTATAGGTTTTTTTGTATACTTTTGTTATTTATTTAAACATTCAGTCGTTTTATGTCTAATTAATAGTCAAAAAAAGAGACTTATTTTAAGTCTCGCAACAATAAATTCTATTTATATGGCTGCAATTCTATAGAATCTACCCAAATTGGATTTCTAAAGCCTACGATCTCTAACTTAATTTCTTCCATGCTTACCTTTGGTAACTCCAAATAAACCAGCTTCCAATCATCTTGAACTGTAACAGATTGAGAAAATTCTTCACGGTGCTGTAAATTTCCTTGATTATAAACCATAAGCCGGAGCTTTAAGTTTTCCTCCTGACTGGTTTTAATCAGCATTGAAAGCGTTTCATATTCCCTTGCGTAGAAATTTCTCAGCGTAAAGGTCGGTGAAAGATTCTGATCATTTACAAGCTTGAAGGAGTAGGGTCCCTCATTAAACAGATTAACATCCTTTATAATATTATTTTGCCCCTGGGTGGACAGCGTAAAATATTCGTTATTCTGCGTAATGTTGGCCTCCCTTCCATCCTCCTCTGTATCAAATTTTACCTCCAGTGCCTCAATATGGGGTTCACTCCATTCCCCATTGTTTTGTTGATCCATAATTTTTAAGCTTATGGTATAGGTCCCCTCTTGATTAAAGGATAATTTAGGCTCTCTGTTATCTGAAGTTTGAATGACCTTTCCTTCATAACTGATTTCCCATAGATAGGCCTCGATTGTTTCTTCTCCGGAACCACTGCTTTCATTAACAAGTATCCAATAGGGAGGTTCTTCCTCAATTCGAAAATAAGCCCTGACCTGGCCACCTACAGGGGTATATTCTTCTCCCTGAAGGGTCCGTTCAGGCAGCCACTTGATGAGACTTGATACACCATAGGCTCCCACTGTTAGCAATAAAAGGATTGCAGCAACTACAGGCCACCGGAAGGTTTTTTTCTCAGGCCGGGGCTGCTCATCTATTTCCCGGTAGGCCTTCATCGGAACTTCTTCAGTCAAGTTATTATCAATACCTTCCATACAATAATGATAAATATAGAGCTTGCGAAAGGTTGCCAGGGCTTCTTTAAGGCTTATATCAGGCTTAGCCTTTAAATCCTCTATAAAAAATTGTACTTCTGCCAAAAGAAGCTCTTCCTGCCTTAATTGACGATATTCAAAGAAAATAATTTTACTTAATACAGAAGAAAGCTTTTCTCCTATGTTAAAGCTACCTGCCAGGTTATAGCCCTCTTCAACGACGATCAGTTCATCAACCGCAAGATTTTCATCCTTGACCACCAGCTGTGCTTCATCAATTAATATATTTTTAAGGGGCAAAGCCAGGAAATCATATTTTGAAATGGCATTTAAATATTGGAAGGCTAAGTCCATACGTTGTTTGATGGGAACGTAATTTTCTTCTAAATAAACCAGCAACGGTTCAGCATCCAATACTCGAGTGGCAATAATCAGCTCTTCCCCTCGCCTTTCTAAATGAATTAAATTCGCCATCGCTGAAGCCAATTCTTCTGTCTCCATTAGATGAATTAACTCCTGATCTTTAACAACATTTAGTACCACAGCATGACTGTCAATTTCTTTTTCTGTTGCAATGTAAATATCTTGATGGGCTGTTGTTTTAAAGCTCTCTAATATATTAAATTTTTCATGATAAAAATTGGGCATCCTGAATCATCCTTACTTTTGTCAAAATTAAAAGACATATTCGTCAAAATACGACAAAACTATATAGTTATATCGTATGATTTTTGCTTTAATTGATAAATGAGTCCATTGTATCATTTATTCCACATAGGATGCACAATTCCTTCTTCTGAAACATCAATTGTTGGAGAAAGTCTTTTAATTCGATCCATTATCTGATGACGCTCCTGTCCCTTGTCTAAATACCTGACAATTCCAAAATCTATTTTACCAGGCCAAACCTTAACTTCTTCGATTTGATTGTTCGACAAGGAAAGCTCTAAAGCCATTATATGATTGGCCTCCGGGCGTCTGCTATTGGTGAATAAGAAGTTGCCCAGCGAAAAAGCAGTAAGCTCCCTTTTATCTGACCACTTCAATTCTTGAATCACATGGGGGTGACACCCTATAATGATGTTAGCTCCTGCCTCCCTTAACCCTTTTTCCAGGTTGATTTGATCTTCATTGGGCTCTTCTGCCAATTCTTCTCCCCAATGAAGAAATACAATCACGTAGTCTACCTGCCCACTATAAGCCTTAATATGGCTTATTAGGGGTTCAAAGCTATAGGCTGTAGCCATTCCAGGTCGATTGGCATCAGCTCGCCATTCTGCCACGGGAATAACCCTTGACGCAGCAAAAATAGCGATAGATAGATCATTTTTCTCTAAAATATAGGGTCGGAAGGCCTCTTCCTCATTGTTGCCAATCCCTATATAATTATAGCCGATACTATTTAAGTGGGCCAAGGTTTCATGCAGCGGACCATCCATACCATGATTATTAGCCAGGCTAAAAACAAGCTTTTCTTTTAAGGGTTCAAAAATCCTTAGCATGGCTGGGTCTGTTTGAAAGGAAAAGGTCTTTTCCATTAGTTCTCCACTGGTGCCGACGGCTGTTTCTAAATTGGCCACAATAAAATCCTTATCCTTTAAAATTGGCATAAATTCAGATAATGGATAATCAATTCCCCTTTGATTTATGACCTCTGCCACCCTGCCTGTCATCATGGAATCGCCTAAAAACATTATTTTTACTGTATCTGAAGCCTCTGGGGGCAAAATATTATCTGCCGGCGCCTCTTCCATGGGCTCTGGCCCATAGGGGTCTTGATGATAATTGGGGGCAGGAATCATTCTGCAGCTGATCAGTAGTGCCGCTATGCTCATAATCATTATTAAGGTGATTAATTGTTTCATTGCTTTATTCCTCTTCAATTCTTATTTTTGTTACTCATAAATTGTACGTTTATCGTTTAACCCTTCAGGCTATAAAAAACGACAATCCAATTATATCAATAAATTGATAAGCCAGTCTATTCCATATTAACCCTGCCCTTGGTGGTTCAAATAAATGATAGCGTTAACCCTTAAGATTAGCCCTGTCTTTTATTATATCAACCATATAATATGATTACAATTTAAGCTAATTTTTGATTTCGCCCATGAACAAGTCAGGAAGCCTTTGTAGGAAAAAAACAAACAGCCGGAGCAATTATCCCCGGCTGACTTATCATATGGAACAGGCATTTTTAGAAGGGTTCAAATTGGGTGCACAATTAATGCTGGAGGTTTTGGAGGTGGGAAAAGATGCCTGCTTTTGATATGGCAAAGCGGATTCGAGGGCAGTATTTGGATCAAAACTCTCCACCCCTTGAGAATTCGCTGAGGATTCGCTGGCAAGAATACAGGCGTTTACACTGGCACAGGATATTGCCGACGAATGTGTACTGCACGATTTGATATATGTCTAAAAGATAGCCACCCCGCTGATTTACAGTCAGCAGGGCGGCTTTACTTATGGAAAATCGAGCGGTATAACTTCCGTAAATCAAATTAGTTACATTCAATCCTCAAATATGGGTTCAATATGCTCTCTAATAAGTTCTATTCTGTCCTTAGCATCCGGTATAAAAAGAGAAGCGATGGAAATCACCATTTTTTGCTTCGTATTGATGTAAATTACATTTCCACCGTCTCCCAAGGCGGCGTAAATATGTTCTTTATCATCAATAACCCACCATAGGTAGCCATAAGACAACGTTTCCCAGTGGCTATGCCCCTTGGTGCTTTCATCTATCCACTCAGGCGGTACAATTTGCTTGCCCTGCCATATGCCGCCATCTAAATATAGCTGCCCCATTTTCGCCATATCTGCGGGTGTTAGAAAGAGTCCCCAGCTTGCCGTGTTAATTCCCTGTGGGTCTACTACCCAGCCACGAGTGTTCTTATCACTCATAACGGCGAAATGCTCTTCTTGATTATGCAATACAATATTTTGAGGAACATTGATTTTCAACAGCGAGAATAAATTTTCCGTAGCAAAGTTAAGTATTGATTGTCCCGTAGCTTTTGCCAGAATGCCAGACAAAATGTGGGTACCACCGATAGCAGAATAATTGAAATCTCCGATTGGTTTGTCCCCACCTAATAAATCAAGTGCATCCTGAATCGGGTTTTGGCTTGTGAAGAACTTTTCATACGGCTCCGTATCGTATTTATAAGGGGCGGTCATAGTCAGCATATCTTTGATCGTGATACGCTGTATCGTTTCTTCACCCTTGGCTATCGTATAATCAGGAAAAAAGTCTAATACTTTCTGGTTGACACTTTTAATATTCCCCCTATGAATGGCAATACCAAGCAGCGCTGAAAAAACACTCTTCGTTACCGAATATACATGGGTAGCATGATTGGCTGTATACCCGTTAAAGTATTTTTCATATACCTCTTCACCGTTTTTGCGCATAACTATGCCAGTAATATTGTTATAATTATTGTTAATTATCTTTTCAAGCATTTTAATTTTCTCATGATTCATATGTTATAATTTCCTCCTTTGCTTTATGAAGGATATCCTCAAATAAAGCATAATGCCATTAAAAATTGATTGCAAGAACTTTTTTTACTTTTTATTTTACTGGACAATTCCTTGAAATCGAGCTATCATAGATTGACGGTAATTAAATATCGTCACATATAGGGAGACTGAAGAAAACAGTAGAACAGCTTCAAGCTGCACTTGACCGAAAAATAGAATATACCAAAAAACTCAACAAGAAAATTGACCTCATGAGAGAACAGCTAAAAGAGCGTATTACCATACAGGAGCATGAAAAGATGCAAGAGCCTATCGCCATATCGGGGCCGCATTTTCGCGTATCGTCGCCCGGTGATCAGATTGATTTGATACATCCGTCAACGGGTAAAAAGCACACCCTGATCGTGCAGGAATACGAACGGCAGGAGTTGTCCGCCGAGCATTTCAACAACCCCAATCAGGAGTTTCCAACACACTACATCATAATGAGTTATACGATTTCTCCTGGTTTTCCTGACCGATCTTTTATGATAACAGATTGCGCACAGGGCGACCGACCCCGGCAAAAATACGCCGACCCAAAGGCACCGCAGGCAACCGATGATGTTTGCATCGGTATCATCGGCAGGGCGGATGGCCCAACTGCTATTGTTCTCGATGGCGGTAATCAGGGCAAGCTCCGGGTTGCCTGCTCCGCGCTGCATTTTGAACCGGTGGAGAATGTGGAATGGCGCATTGTGTTTTATGAAACCACACGCAAAGATATTACGGTGGAACTGGTCTAAAGTCCAGTCTCAATGATTTAATCATCAAAATAAAAGACTTAGTAGCAGGCCGATTTTGCAAGACAGAAATCGGCCTGCTCTGTCGTTACATACCAAGTATCATCCAGAGTATCCTTGTAAAAGGATGGCGCGTTTAGGCGATAGTTTACACATGTGGTAAAATAAATTCTTGTAAGCGGCAAATATTGTATCGTTTTTGCTGTCTATATAAATAAGGGTACTTTATTTTATAGAGAGGAGGGGCGCAATGGAAGATCATGAAATCATCACGCTTTATTGGAACCGGGATAAAACGGCGGTTCAAGAAACAGCGGACAAGTATGGTGGATTTTGCTACCGCCTTGCCATGAACATTCTTTCGGTTTGTGAGGATGCCGAGGAGTGCGTCAGCGACACCTACCATAAGGCATGGAATACCATCCCACCAGAAAGGCCCTTGGCGTTTCGTGCATGGCTGGGCAGGATTGTGCGCAATCTTTCCATCAATCGATGGAATCATAATCGGGCACAAAAGCGTTATGCTGGTGTGGAAGTGCTTCTTTCCGAACTCTCTGATTGTATTCCCGACACCGAAACCACTGAGGAAATACTGGAGGCGCAGGCACTTTCCGGATACATAAGCGACTGGTTGGACAGCCTTCCCTCCACTGAGCGCATCCTCTTCGTGCGCCGATACTGGAACGGCGAGGAGCTGGGGCGGCTAGCCATGGCCAGCGGCATTACGCCAAACAAACTGGCGGGGCGGATGTTCCGCCTGCGCAAAAGCCTTCAGTCTTATTTAGTGGAGAAAGGGGTGACAATATGAGCCGAGAGCGCGAAAGAAAACTGTTTGATGCCATTACTGGGATTCGAGATGACCTTATCGATCAGGCACAGGACGCAAAGTTAAAAGCCGCCCGTCCTAAATGGAAGGCCTGGGCGGTGATAGCCGCTTGCATTGTTTTCGTGGCGGGTGTCGGCGGTGCCGCGCTTTGGCAGAACTTTTTGCCTTTGGGCGGCAACGCGGGAAGCGGGGGCAGCGGCCACGCAGAGGGCAGCTCTGCATTCATGTCCTATGCGGGTCCGGTGTTTCCCCTTACGATGGTTGAGGCGGATGATGAAATCAGCGCCAGCCGCCATATTGCTTATGATTTCTCTCTTGCCAGCGAGGATTCGCTGCGTGTATGGGGCGCACAGGTACAGGACAGATATATTCTCTCTAATCATTCGGAACACGAGCGCAGTGTAAGCCTCCTTTACCCTTTCGCCGGCAGTTTCAATGAGCTTGCAGAACAAATCCCCACCATTACGCTGGATGACGAGCCGGTTTCTCCGACGCTGCATCCGGGTGGATATTCGGGCAGCTTCACAGGCGCAGACGACCCTGAGGGTAGCTCGAACATTCTGCATCTCGATTCGTGGGAGGGGTACAAAGCGCTTTTGGAAAGCGGCGGCTATCAAGCGAACGCTTTGGTGGATTACCCAAGCCTCGATCAGCAGGTGACGGTGTACAGCTTCACAGATTTTGAAGCACCGCTTGATGAGTTTGACGCCGCATCCCAGGCAATCACCTTTACAATCAATCCCGAGAAAACCACGATTTTGCTCTATGGCTTCAACGGCGTTGAATATGGTGAGGATGGGCAGCGACGGTTCAGCTACTTTGTACCGAATGAAACTCGCAGAGAGAGTTCCGAAAAATATATTATCGTGCTTGGCGACGATATCGGAGAATACGCCTTGCAGGGTTATAAAAACGGGGCCATCGAAAAGGGCAATGAGCTGGACGGCGTTTCGGTAAACGTCACACGGACTGAGCGGATTTTATCCGATGTGTTCCGTGATATTGTGAAGAGCTTCCTTTCCGTGTATGGCGATGGTAAAGGGCTTGCCGTGTCCGACGAGATGTTTCTTGGTGCAGTGTCTGAGTTTATGCTGGAGTACGGACTGCTCTCCGCCTCTGTTCGTGACCGCTATCATTTGGGAATGCTTGAGGATATAATATCCGAGACCAAAAACCTTGACCGCGTTTTTTATCTGGAATTTCCTGTTACCATCCCTGCCGGGGAGTCTGTTGCTGTTAAAGCAAACCAGCACAAAAAACCGAGCTTTGACTTTGCTTGCACAGGCTCTAAAAATGTAGGCGTTCAGGGCTATGATATGGTTACACGTCTGGGAAGCAATTTGTATTTTGAGGCAGTGACTGCGGAGATAACGAATATAGAGGGTATTGAAATCATCCGCCAGAACTTTGGGTTTGATCCTCTAGCCGGTGTAACAACGGTTACCCTTGATCCTGCCATAGAGCATTACTATTTGGAAATAAAGTAGAAGGCGTTTTTTATGAGAGCAAGACCTTCTAGGGGCAGATTCTTGTGGTTGAGGGATACCATGTGCCGCCTTAACAGATCGCTGGTCCCGCTTCCCATTCCACCATTAGGGTAAGTTAAAAAATGTGATTTATAGATATGAAAAAAGCTACATTTTCATTGGTTCATTACCAACAAAAATGTAGCTTATAACTTGGTGCGGATGGGGGGATTTGAACCCCCACGGGCGTTGCCCACTACCCCCTCAAGATAGCGTGTCTGCCGATTCCACCACATCCGCATGGCTTAATCACACTATAATATTATAATATCAATTTTTCATATTGTCAATTATGTCTTTTAGAACAGAAGCCAGTCATAACTTCGACTGGCTTCCAAATTATATTATTTAGTATTTATAAACCACTCTTCAATGTTATAAAAGTGATTTTGAAGATGGGGCTTCAGTTGCCCCTTAATTTTATCCTTTGCCATAATTGCACCATTTTGAAACATGATACTCAAATAGGGCAGCTCATCAGATATATGCTGTTGAAGCTCCTGATAGCGTTCATATTTGGCTTCTCTGCTAGGAGCACTGAAGGCCGCCTGCAACAGCTCATCCATTTTTTCATCTTGATAGGATATAAAATTGGTGCGATCTCTTTGGGAAGAATGAAAGGCAAAGGACAAATCAGGCACATGGGAAAGCTCCCAGCCCCCTAATACCATGTCAAAATTTCGCTGATCAATGGCAGTGTTAAATTCCTCCCAGCTTAATAATACTACATCTATTTCAATTCCTATGGCGGCTAATTCCTCTTGAATTAAGTAGGCTGTTTTTTCCCGCAGTAAGTTATCGCTATTGGTAATCAGCCTAAAGCGAAGGGCCTCTCCCTGTTCATTGATCCGTGCTGTCGAGGCTTCCCCCTGAACAAAGCCCGATTCCTCTAATAAAGCCCTGGCTCCCTCCAGGTCGTAACCATATTGCAGACTTTCCTCGTTATAGAGCCATGAATGAGGATTAATGGGCACGTCGGTTACGGTTCCATGATTTAAGTAAATGTTCTTTACAATTTTATGTCTGTCTATTCCATAGGCAATGGCTTTTCTTACAGCATTCTCCTGCAAAAGCTTATTTTTAAAATTAAAGCCTAAAAACTCCAGGTTATTACTGACATATTCATACACTTCAATATTTTTATTATCAGCAAACCTACCCCAGTCAATTGAAAGGGGTTGAGCAAAATCAATATCACCATTATCAAACAAAGAAATTTGTGCCTCACGATCAGGTACAATGACCACTTCAATTGATTCAATATAGGGCTTTTGATTCCAATATTGTTCATTTCTGACCAATTTAAGCTCCTTCATCCGTACATGGCCCTCCAATTGATAGGGCCCTGTTCCGATAATCGGGAAATTCTCATCCGCCAGCTTAGATCGATTGGCTCCCTCAAAGAGATGCTTGGGTAGAATGGGAAATGACATTACCTCTAGGCCATTGCTAAAGGGCCGGGTAAAGGTGACCCTTATGACACCTTCACTTACTTCCCTCATATCTGAAATATGCTGTAGGCTCATTCGGTAAATGGATGTGTTTTGAATCTGCTGAAGGTTTCCCTTAATTACCTGATATGTAAATATTACATCCTCTGCCGTAAAGGCTTCTCCATCATGCCATTTAACATTATTTCTTAATACAAAATCAATACTCTGTCCATCCTCTGAGATGCTCCAGTTCTGGGCCAGGCCAGGCTCAACATTCATTTCTGGATCAAAGGCCACCAGGCCTTCATAAATCAGTTTGTGGACCTGCTTGAGGCTTCGCTCATTATTAAAAAGAGGATTAATTGTATTAAATCTGGTTACTGACAGTTTAAAGCTGCCCCCTGGTGCTGGTTCATAACTCTCATGAACAGTTACCTCCGGTAGGGTTTCATCCCCCTGGGATAACTCTCCAGAGCAAGCACTCAGCAGCATAATCAAGATCATTAAAAAAATGATCGATTTCTTTCTGTTCAATTTTTGTCCCCCCTTGTAAGGTCAACATTTCATTTTTAATTCACTAAAAATACGTTCTAATAATCAGCTTGATAAAACCCATCAGGCCTTCACGATAAATCACCTGATATCTTTCGTAATCTCGAGTTACCTTTTGTAAATAGTTCCTGGTTTCAGGGAAGGGAATGTAGTCAAGGCCAACACCATCATAGCTGTATTCTGGATTAGCAAGCCATTTGGCAACATTACCATTCCCTGCATTATAGGCCGATACCATCAACTCAAGCTTACCATTAAATTGATCCTTTAATATACTTAAATACCAGCATCCAATTTGTATATTAAGGTCCGGCTCGTACAGCCGTTCTTCACGATAATCGGCTATTTCAAGTTTTTCAGCAGCCCACTGGCCGGTAATGGGTGCAATCTGCATCAATCCTCTGGCCTCTCTTTTTGATATAGCCTCGGGATTAAATTTACTTTCATTTCTTATAATCGCAGCCACAAGGTATGGATCAACCTCGTAGACCGTTGCATATTTTTCCACTAGCTCACGATAGTGAAATGGATATACTATATTGAGCACCCATCTGCCGCTGGTAATAATGCCATATACCAATACTATCAAAAAAAGTAAAATTCGAATCCGTCTACCCATTTTAATAATCAATTACTATCCCTCCGAAAGGTCATTCCCTAGCTATCTCGTGCCATATTTTCTTCACTTGTTCTTTTAACGTCTCTACATTACCGGAGTTATCTATTATCCTATCTGCAAATTGCTTTTTTTCTTCAAGGGACATTTGAGAGGAAATTCGATTTTCTGCCCCCTCAATTGTCAAGTCCTCCCGCTCAATCAGCCGCTTTAGCTGGGTGTCATGGGGCACTGCCACAAGCCAAACCTCATTAACCAGGTTTACAAGGCCCATTTCAATCAGCAACGCTGCATCTACTATTATAACAGGATTTACCGAATTTTGCTTATGCCAATTTATTTCAATTTTAATTTTTTCAACAATCCTTGGATGGGTAATTTCATTGAGTTTATCCAGGGCTTCCTCATGGTTAAACACATATTCTCCTAATTTCTTTCGATTAAGCTCTCCATTGGGAAGAAAATATGCTTCACCAAAGTAAGCCCTGATCTCCTCCAGGGCAGTGGATCCAACACCAACAATACTTCTGGCAATATCATCTGCATCTATAATCACTGCTCCAAGCTCTGATAATAGGCTTGATACAGTACTTTTTCCACTGGCAATGCCGCCTGTTAAACCAATTACCTTTTTCATGGCCGTGCATCTCCTTACTTTGCTTCATACCAGTTATCACCAAAGGATAAATCTACCTTAAGGGCTGCCTTCAAGTCTACAGCCTTTTCCATGGCGCTCCTAACAATTTCAGCAACCTCATCCCTTTCCTTATTAGGCACCTCAACGATCAACTCATCGTGAACCTGTAAAATCAATTTTGCAGTATAATTGTTTTTCTTTAACTGTCGATAAACCTCTACCATAGCAATTTTAATAATATCTGCTGCACTTCCCTGGATAGGGGTATTCATAGCCATTCTTTCGCCAAAGCTTCGTATATTAAAATTACTGGATTGCAGCTCAGGCAAATATCTTCTGCGTTGAAGCATCGTCAATACATAACCCTTCTCTTTGGCCGATACAACAATCTCCTTCATATATTTTTTAACCGAAGAATATTTCTCTAAATAGCTGTCTATATACCTTTTTGCCTCCACCCGGGATATTTTTAAGTTCTCACCCAGGCCAAAGTCGCTGATTCCATATACAATACCAAAGTTTACAGCCTTTGCACTGCTTCTCATGGCGGAGGTGACGGAATCCATGGGTACATCAAATATTTCAGATGCGGTACGGGTATGAATATCCTGATTTTTCTCGAAGGCATCCAGCAGATTTTCGTCTTCTGAAATATGGGCCAGCACTCTTAATTCAATTTGTGAATAATCTGCATCAATAAATTGATAACCTTCCTCTGCAATAAATACCTTTCTTAATTGTCGGCCCATTTCAAGTCTTACAGGAATATTTTGAAGGTTAGGCTCTGTACTGGATATTCTCCCGGTGGTGGTGACTGTCTGATTAAAGCTGGAATGAATTCGCCCGGTCACAGGATTAATGATATTTAATAGACCATCTACATAGGTACTCTTCAGCTTCATCACCTGTCGATACTCTAATATTTTGGGAATAATTTCGTGGCGCTCCTGCAGCTTTTCTAAGACTTCAGCGTTGGTCGAAAAGCCTGTTTTGGTTTTCTTAATAGGGGGCAGACCCAGTCTTTCAAATAGAATTTCCCCCAATTGCTTGGGTGAATTAATATTGAAGGGTTCACCGGCCAGCAGGTAAATGTCTTCAGTGAGCTGATTAATGATATTACTAAATTCTATTTCCAATTTCTTAAGCATATGCTTATCGACCTTAATGCCGTAGTATTCCATGACAGCCAATACCTCTGCCAGGGGAAGCTCCACCTCATAATAGAGCCTCTCCACATTAAGCTCCTTCAGTCTTTCACCTATGGGCTCCTTCAGGCTCAGTATTGCCCGAACCTGTTGCCCCAAATATTGATGAAGGGAATCTTCTTCAAGGACAGCATAGGTTATTTTGCTTTTTCCCTTACCCAAAAGGGCTTCTTCATCCAATATATCCTCATTTAAATAAAAGGCTGCAAGCTCTTTCAATTGATAGGTCGACTTAGCAGAATCAATTAAATATTCACCGATCATGGTATCGAAGCTAATATTTTTAATCTCGATACCCTGGGTTAAGAAATGAAGGATCTCCTTTTTAATATCATGGCCCAATTTTTCAATCTCCTCGTCCTCCAGTACTTCTTTAAGGGCCTCCATAGCTTCCTCTCTTCCCAGCTGATCAAAGGACAGCGCATAAACCTGTTCTGGTACAGCTGCAAAAGCAATAGCAATTATCTGATCCGTAATAATGTTCTCTTCCGTTGTGACGGTTTTAAAGGCCATTATTCCCCTTTCCTTTACTTCTGAAAGGGCTTGCTTTAAGGCTACCATATCATTAATAACAATTGCTTGCTCTTCTCGAACCGCTAAATCTGCCTTTTGCTCCTTTGAAAAACGACCAACAAGGCTATTAAATTCAAACTGCTTTAATAGTTTAACCAGCTTCTCATAATTTACCTCACATCTTTTTAACTGTTCTAAATTAAATTCCACAGGAATATCTGTGATAATGGTTGCCAAGCGCTTGCTCAAAACAATATCTTCAATATGATTGGCAATTTTTTCTCGGAGCTTTGCTGCGGAAATTCCTTCGTAATTCTCAATTAGGTTTTCTACAGATCCATACTCCTTGACCAGCTTAATGGCAGTTTTTTCTCCTACCCCAGGGACTCCCGGTATATTATCTGACTTATCTCCCATTAAAGCCTTTACATCAATGAATTGCAGGGGTGTTACCTCATATTCCTCAAGCATTTTCTCCTCGTCATAAATTTCAAGACTGGATATTCCCTTTTTGGTGAACAGTATTTTGATCTTATCTGAGGCCAACTGTAGGGCATCCCGGTCTCCAGTAACAATCAGGCTTTCAATATCCCTTTGCTCACAATACCTACCCAGGGTGCCAATCAAATCATCAGCTTCAAATCCCTCCAGCTCAATTCTAAAGATGTTCATGGCATCCAATAGCTCCTTCAGTGGCTGAACCTGCTGTCTAAGCTCATCGGGCATACCCTTTCTTCCAAGCTTGTATCCGCTGAATTCCTTATGTCTAAAGGTTGGCGCCTTCAAATCAAAGGCCACCCCAATATACTGGGGATCGTATTCATCTATCACCTTCAACAGCATTGTCGTGAAACCGTAAATGGCATTGGTATACTGGCCTGCTTTGGTAACAAGGGGAGGAAGGGCATAAAAAGCTCTATTTATCAAGCTGTTTCCGTCTATAATAATCATTCGTTCCCGCTTCATTCTCAATCATCCCTTCATATCAGTATTACGAATATTTTAACATGTATTCATTCCATAGTAAAATACCATCTCTCGAGATTGTGCAAATGGTGTTAAAGATTTCAGCCCAGTATGAAATTATTTCTGAAAAAATCCCATAATGCCTTACACCATTTTAAAGCTATTACATATGATATAGAGATGAATAAATTAGAAGGAGGGGGCTATGGAAAAAGAAAAAATGGCACAAAAGCTAAAAGAGGGAGTTTTAGATGAACTGGATAAACATACCAACTTCTCCAAACTTCTGCTTAACTCTGACGATGATATTGTAATACAAAATGGTAAATGCCGAATTAAAGGTAAAAACAAAAATATTAAGCTGGTATTATGTGATGTCGTGATCAATACTGATCAATGTCATCAAAATTATGCCTTTAAAGATGATTTTGGGGGTGATCCTATAAAAGAAGACCGTTTCAATGAAGACTATTTTTCAAAAAATCCAGAGATTGATGAGGAGGATGATGACTTACTAATTGTGGAGGAAGGAGATTTATTAATTGTTGTAGATGATGACGACTATGATGATGAGACTTCAGAGTTTGAGGCTGAGGAAAAGGAAGCATTTCATCAGGATAGCTGCTTAGAGGGAAAAGACCCTAAAGAGGACGACCACAGTTTTGATTGTGATGACCGTTTGGATTGTAAAAAGGAGGATTTATTTATAAAGGAAGGTGAGGAAGTTATTAAACGATATGATCGGTCCCTTTATAAAAGAATTGAGGCATTGGAAGAAAAGTTTTTGGCACAGCAGCAAAGAGTATCAGAATTGGAATTAGAAAGTAAAGAAATACGTTGTTGTATTCCAACTAATCGGGTCTCAATACCCCGGATAAAAAGAAGGAAAAACTACATAATAAAATGTCTAGAGGAGTAGGCGATACCTACTCCTCTGAGGTTGAAAAACATAGTAAAAGTGGCATGAAAGACCCTAAAATAGCAGTATGCTGCAATATGTAAAGAGTAGTGACTCAATATTAAAACAACTGGGCTATTTATTAATCGAGTAGGAGGAGATAATTATTTTATCTACCGACCTCTCACACCATCAAGCATACCGTTCAGTACTTGGCGGTTTATTAAGTTGCTTGCATTTTCTGATATCTAGCCTATAGGCTCATATAAGTTATTGAGTTGTAATATTCACTGGTAAGATTTATTAGATAGAGTTGGGCTGTTGGCTATTCGCCAGTAGCCTTTTCTCGTGGTTCCCCATTCGTAGACTTTTAGAATTCTCCTGTTTTAAATTCACTTGAATATTTTGTATTCATTTCGCATCATCTCCTTGACTTTATTTTGGTCAAGGGTATGCGCTTCTATTATACTGCTCCAGCTTTACCTCTATAACCGAATATGTTTTCCTCCTGAGACTATCCTACGATTTCTACTCCATCAAATAATTCTTCAATTGCCGTATCATTCACATACACTTGATAATCCACTCTAGTAAATTTAATACGAACCATTTCTTCCTCTTCCGTTACAAAATACATATACTCTGTATTATCTGTGGCTATAGGATAGAATTTTTTATTCTCTTTTAATTTCTTATTCGTCCAGGCTTCTCCCTTCTTCACCTCTACAACCAAAGCCTTTTTTAAAGTGATATACCTTTCATCATCATTTTTAATCATAAAATCCTCTATGGCACTTAGCTTCAAATTAGATGTAATCTCATATTTACAAGTTCCGTACCAACTTCCAAACAGATTTATATAATTTTCGATAGTTAAAGTATCTGTTGTAACGGAATTCGCAGCGATATTACCTTCAATTTCATCTATATTAATAATATCCATATCCTTATCTATCTGACATAGATATGTTTTGCTAAAATCATTACTCCACCAAACATTAAATAGTAGGCCTATCTTACCTTGTTCTTTTTGTAATAAATATGCATCTCCATATGACTCTGCTTCAACGATTTCTGTTATTGTATCATTAATCGATATAGAAATTGCTCTATAATCGCCATCATTACCTTCAGGTGCATTGATTGATATTACATCTTTCTCACCATCAAGATTAATGTCAAAATCAATCTTTTTATTGAACTCTATTTTTTTGCATACATCATCTATGTCTGTTTGTTTGTACCCCTCCTCCATTACGGTTAAATCAGATTCATTCATTGGTAGAGCACATCCATTACTACCGAGCATCATACACAAAATCATCCCTATTAATGTTATTCTCTTCATATACTATTCCTTCCCTTTTTTCTTCATTCACTAACTCAGTTAACATTATTAAAAATCACATTATATTCGCTATACCGATATCCTCCATGATATGCTACTAAGCAAACGGTATGCTATGTTTTTATCTAATAATTCTTCCTGCGCCAGCTTAGCATCTTCATTTAGCGGTACCATCCCCTCAACGAATAGCATCAATTTACTGATATAACACCCTTGCCCTTAGCTAGTGGTTCCCACCACCAAGCCCACCGGGCTTTCACCGCCAAGTTATCGCCCATGCTTGGCGCACAACTAAGAGGAGTAGGTGATTACCCACTCCTCTATTGTTGACTAGTAATTATAGATTACCTGTACCTGAGCTCTAATTTCCAGCTCTCCGGAAGAAATAGCTGTATCGACTTTTGCCAAAGATTCTTGAGTTACATCCAGATAGTGCCCATAAACTGGTTCGCCATAGCTATTTTCAATTACCTTTACAGGCTTTCCAATTTTAACTCCCAGGGTGCTGGCAACTGTTTCTGCCTTGCCGCCGGCATTACCGATGGCACTCTTTAGAGCTTGATTATAGTATTTGCTGCTATCGGCGACGGTAAAGCGAATGCCGTTAATTTGATTCGCTCCATTTTTACTGGCTGTGTCTATAATTGACCCTACATTTTCGATTTTACGAATGGTCACTTCAAAAATATTAACTACCTTGAAATTACCATCGGTGGGCTTACCGTCAGGAGTATTATAAAGTCGCTCTCTATACATATTATAGGATGCTGTTTTTATATCCTCTTCTTTGATGTTCAGCCCCTTTAATGTTTCCATCAACTGTTTGCTGATCTTTGAATTTTCTTCCTGGGCTACCTTCGAGTCTTTATTGCTGGTTTCAACACCGATGTTAACTACTGCGATTTCAGGCTTTACCATTACAACTCCAACGCCATTGACTGAAATTTCATTTGCTGTAGTGTCTGCTTCAACTGTTGAAGCAGAAAAGCTGCCGATGAAGAAAAAGCTGATCATCGCCAAAGTTAAAATCGAAACCATCATACCTTTGTGAAGCAATGTTTTTTTCATTTTAAATCCTCCTTTTCTTTACTTTTTTATATATTATAAAGCCTATTGGAAGCCCTATAACCGATAATATCAGTATAACCGGGATCATTCCAAATAGCTTGATAAACAAAATCTCGCCAAAGTATATGATTCCGTTGACGGATTGAATAAAGCTGTTACGAGCCTTATTCCAGAGTCCATCGTTACTGGCTTTAATTTTTGCATTGACTTCCTTTACCTCTTCGATTTCCAACTGAATCGTAGACAGCGTGATCAGCTGGTCATAGCCCCTTAGGGCTGTCTTGGCACTATCTATTCGTGTTCTCACTCGATTTAACTCTTTTTCTATCTGCAAAATATCTTCAACGGCCTCAGCCCTCTGTAAAATTTCCCTTAAACGCTCCTCTTGAAGCTCAAGATTTCGAGTTTCGGTCTCCAGGTCACGATAGGTGATTGTAACGTCTTCAACATTAATGTTTTCATTTACAACTGTCCCCATCCCCCTTAAGGCTTCGAAAACACTTTTGAACTGATCCTTGGGGATACGAAGGGTTAAGTTGGCAGCCCTAAGGGATTCTTCAGGATTTTCTCGATTTAATAATCGATAGTAGCTTTCAGATTGCTGTACATACCCATTATATTTTTCCACCAGGGCCAGCACCTGCCCATGAACCTGGTCAAAATTGTTGGTTTCCAGCCATAGGCTTCCCTTTTCAATTAACTTTCTGGTCTGATCATTCGCAACTGCCATTTCCTGCATTTCATTTTCATCTATATTTTCATTTAATGTCATTGAAAGCTCTTGTTGACTGCTTTTTTCCTTTTCTAAAGCTTGATTATTCACATCCCCATGGCTTTCATTGACAAAGCTATCCTGCGGCATTACCTCTTGCTCTGGTTTTCCACCACTTATTCCAAATGACCTGCTGTCTTCCGCCGAAAAGCTATGGGGGCCTGCCTGATCCATACTGATATTAAAATTGCCTCGATTTAGGAATGAAGCTGAAAAAACTAATATGACTAATCCCGCCGCCACAGCACTCCAGTTAAGCCATTTTTTTCTTTTTGGCTTCGCTTCTATCTGCTGAAGCTTTTCACGGAGGGAAGCAGTAAAGTTGTCTGGCAGTTCAATTTCATCTACTTCGTTTATAGACTCAACAATCAATTGTAGATTCTTTAATTTCATTTTACACTCCTCACAATTTTCAAGATGAGCTTCAAAGCTGGTTAATTCTTCCTTAGACAACATATGATCAATGTATAATGAGCTATATTCTTCAAATTTTCTGCAATCCATTTTACCCCTCCTTTCAAGCTCGCTGCAGCTTCTTATTTAATAAAACCTTAAGACTGCTTCTGGCCCGGCTAATTCTGGATTTCACCGTTCCCTCTGAACACTTTAATATCTCTGCTATTTCATGGTAGCTAAATCCGTTGATATCTCTCAAAATAATAATTTCCCGTTGATCTACGTTTAACTGATTAATGGCATCATGTATCATTCTTTTAATTTCATTCTTTTCAAATAAATACTCCGGAGTATTCATTTCATCGGCCACTTCAAGTTTATACATACTTTCGCCCGTATCGTATTCTCGATCCAGGGAAACAATTACGGCCTTTCTGTTTTTACGAATATAATCAATACACGAATTGCTGACGACTGAATAAACCCAGGTGGAAAAGCTGCTTTTCCCCTGGAAGCCTGCTATAGACTTATAAATCTTTATCATTGCCTCCTGGGTAACATCATTTGCATCCTCTAAATTTCCCAACATTCGATAGGCGATATTAAAAGCTTTTTTCTGGTAAGGCGCTATAAGTGCTTCAAAGCTTGAGATATCTCCCTTTTTTACCTTCTCTATTAAGGAGATTTCCTGTTGATTCAAGTGCTTCACTCCTTTCATCTGCCCCTTCATCAATTTAGACGGGGCAATTAGCAAATAGTTCCTATAAATTTTTTAATCTTTTTATCGACTCTTTAAATGTACACATAAAAATAATCAGCTTCCATTCACTGATTATTTTTGTCTAAATTCACCTGTTGCTCTGGCCGGAATGGGTAAAAGAAACTTTCAAGTAATTGCCCATCAATTTTACAATAGTAGAACAAGGCATGATGCATAAATTGATTTTTAATTCTATATCTTAAGTCGGTCATACGTATCAGCACCCTGTCCTTCCCCCGCTCTATCATATCAATATACATCAGGGGTGTAAAGCGACTAAAATAAATTCCAAGCTCTTCCCTTAGTGATCTTTGAATAAGGGCATCCCTTATCTTTTTTAACCATCTTAAGAAATTTGTCTGACTTCCCAGACTTGTAATTTCTCCCACATGGAAAAAGTCTTCTGTCTCAACGACAAAGTCCCATTTCAACGGGTGAAAGGCAGCCGGCATGACGTTAATCCTAAGAATACCCTCCCTGGCCAGTAGCCCCTTGAGCCGCCCCTTCAAACGCCATTGATCCCAGGCTCTGGCTGAAAGATACAAGATAAATAGAAAGACAAGCAATCGGTTTTCTAAAGGATGGATTTGTCTTCGAAATATCCGGTAGCAGCAAATGGCAATTAACACCGGGTCGTAGATCATTAATAAATTCAGCGAATACTTTGTTTTTTTGAATGGATATAGCAGCGCTACCCCATAGGAATTCAAAAAATCAAAAAGGATATGGCTTAACCCGCCAACTAATGACCAAAGAAAAACCTGAATCCCATTCATAGATGGAAAAAACAATGATAAGCCCAGGGTAATAGCCAGCGATAGTCCTAAAACCCCGGGTATAGAATGGCTTTCCACCCGATGATGGTTGTAATAGGCATAATCTCCTTTAATTTTAGCGATAATATCTAAATCAGGGGCCATGGCGCCTATTACAGCTCCCAGGCAGGCCGGGCCAGTAAAGACTGTAACGTTCTGGCTGGCATACAGGGTTAAGCCAATTAATCCATGACTTAGTGGATCCAAGGACCCTCCCCCTTTCTTTTTTTAAACTAATTTTTCTTTTACATTATAACAAGGCTTCAGGGGAAATTATAGTTGTATTATTTTCTATTAATTATGTGTTGACACTATTTTAATTATATGTTATGATTAATTTCGTCAAGTTCACGAGCCGTGGTGGCGGAACTGGCAGACGCAGCAGACTCAAAATCTGCCGATGGCAACATCGTGGGGGTTCGATTCCCTTCCACGGCACCAATAACAAGAAGTCCTGAAAAGCTTGCTAAAAGCCTTCAGGGCTTCTTTTTTATCTTTTTTACTTGATTAGAATCAGATGATCGGAAGCATAAAGATGTATATAAATTATAAAGTAAAATTTATAAATCATATAAAAGCACGTGTTATTTAAGCATAAAGTCTCTTAGGTAATTGAAATAACTATTATCTATGCACAAGTAGAAAGACTAGTTGCCAAATATTATGCAACTTATTTTGCAAACGAAGTGAGCTCCCGTAGACCGCTAGGCAACGGACTTTCATTGATCCAGGCCTCAACCGTTTCATTAAACAGGTCGGGTTGGGCCAGCGGTATACCGTGCTTGACTCCTGGAAACATAATTCCTTTGCAGTTTTGATTTCCCCGCACAATTTCTAGGGCAGAGTTTTTCATTATCCTTTTTTCCTTTTGACCTACGGTAACCAATATCTTGGCTCTGGCCTGCTTAAAATTCTCGGGTAAAGTATAGGCCATATTTTCCTTTAAAACGTTGATTAACGTTTCACTCTTTATTCGCTTTGTTTCAGAAAAGTACGTTTCAAAATATTCATTTCCAATCGACAGTTCCTTTGCTTGCAGTCGAGCAAATGACCTGTTTCTCACCAGGAAGGATGTGGATTTGACAATAGGAGCGATTAGGCTTCTGGCAAAGGGCATAGGTCTTACTAGGGCACTATTGATAACAGCATAATCTATCAGATCAGGCCTTAAATTCAGAATTTCCAACGTAATTTGTGCACCTAACGAAAAACCCACAACGATCACCCTCTGTTCACTGGCCTTCTCGATTCGTTTGGTTAGCTCCTGCGCACTTCCCCTTATAGAGAACCCAGAACCCTCCTCACCTTGTCCATGCCCGGGCAAATCCGGCACCAGAACATGGTAGTTCTGGCTAAAATACCGTATCTGTTTGTCCCACATCCAGCCACTAACCCCTCCACCGTGCAAAAAAACAAGAAGGTTCCCAGTTCTATTCCCAGACCCTTGAACAAACATCTTATGTGCCTCCATTTTCTTTGACATTGATGGCGAAATTCTTCTTCATCTCGCTATATATTTGTTTTACCATATTTCCTTCAAAATTTCCATTGGATTACTGCTTAAGATTCTTTGGGTATTTTAATCGGCAGCAGACCCCTGATATTTGCAAGAACCATACTGACAGCTTCACCACCCAATTACCTAATGCCAAGTCGTTATAAAGGTTTAGTTACTGCTCGGCAGCCGGATTTACTTCATTATTTAAAATAAAAAAATCTCTCTGAAATAAGGGATCAAAATATATTATTTAAATTTTTGTTTAACTTTAGCATCAATATGATATAATATAAAAAAGGTAATCGGCCCCGCATGGTGCGGTTGCCACTATTAGGATTAAGTTTTATTAATCACTCTGTAGTGGTGTACAGGGTGATTACTTTTTTCGGTTGTTATTCCTATCTAAGTAGGAGATAAGCGATATGAGAAACGAACCGAATGCAATCATTAAATAGATTGCCTGATAGGTCTCCATTCGCACCACCTCCTTTCTTTTGTGAGAAAGCAAGTGGCAACCGCACCCTGCATTAACCGATATACCTTTAAATTTAATTCTACCATAATTTATTTGAAATGTTACTATATACCCCCTATTTATTTTCTTATCAGAGCATCTCCACAAAAAATATAGCTTGGAAAAGTATGCAGATATGACTCATCAGAATCCTCAGATTCTATTGATGAAGAAGCCAACCTGTTCTTAATTTGAAACAGATGGCTCTATAATGTGATACTTTCGCTTTTACATTTATCCTTTAAACCTTTTAGGATTGTTTGGAAACCATCCTTTTTCCACACTCTTTACTTGCTCGAAAAGTTCATGAATACTCCATAAAGAGAAAATCCCAATACAGCTAAAAAAGATGATATAAAAGAAATTTTACCATTCGCAGCAACCGCTTTTGTAGTTCCACCATATTCTGAAAGATACTACCTTTTGTCAGGGCTCCAAAGCAATCTAATTTACTCATATTGAAATCAAGATGAACATTATTTAGTCTATGCTGATAGTAAACGTAAGTATTAGTAGAATCAGCTTTTCATCAAGTATCAGCAGAGAGATCTAGTATTAACAAGGTAATATTGGGTATAAAAACTTGATATAGGTTTTTAATGGTTTATAATGTTGATAATAAAGGTTTTATTATTTATGAATTATATAATTAAATGGGAGGTGAATGGGGAGAACTTCTTCCCTAAAGATTATGTGCTATGTTTTGGAAGTAATAACTAAAAAAGAAGTATCTAAAGATGATTTAGATTCATACCAGAAAGATTATGGAATAACTTTCTATAATAAGACTAGAAAAATGAACAATCCACAAAAAGGAGCTTATTACTATGCCGTCTTTTCTGGTGGGTGTTCATGTAACTTATATGGCTTGAAAGGTGATTATAGTAGTTGGCAAATAATGGAGTTCTTTAAAAAATATGTTGAAGAAGGAAATATAACTCTATTTTTCATATGGCAGGATGATCATTATAATAGTAAAATATGCTATGATCTTCACTCTTATATTGATAGTCCTAAGAATAAAAAAGTTACATTACCTATAAGTGAGTTTTTAGATGTTTTTATGACAAAGGACTTTGATGGTGAAAATATTATCTATACTATTTTCAATGACCAAAGAGATTTATTAACCTTGGATATAAGTTAAAGTTGGAGCAGTACCCTTATATTCTCTGCTCCTAAATCTATTTCTGATCAACACATCCGTTAGAGTGACAAGCTCCATATTGGCCAAAATCATAGAAACCAATAGTTCTATATAAAGTATGGCCAATATGGAGTAATTACTCTCAGCAAACATGAACCCTATAATCCTATAGTACCAGGAAATTTTAGAAAAACAACAATAAATACACCTAATAATATTAAGGTATAGGCTGCTTCAATTTTATTTCCTGCCTTAGTACCTGTGCTCATTATAGGCACCCTTAAATTAATATTTAATGCTTTATATACTACTCTGTACAGACGATTCTTTCGTAATTTTTTGTGTAATCCTAGCTTTCTCAATATCCTGGGTATAATAGAAAGGGGTACCCCTTCCTTCGTGAATATGTCAGCTAAATAAAGATGGCTAAAGTAGCCAATAAAAAATGGTACGAAAATTTGCTCATAACCCAGCTGCTTCCCTAGATAAGCAATCGAAATATTCATCATCACAAACCCCTCTATTGAATGTAAAAATGTCCTGTGGGGGAATATGGCAACGCCAATAAGCACCATTCCAATGATGTAGGTGATGAGATCCCCTGAAGTATAATAATTATAGATCATAATCCCCAGTCCTGCCCCGCCATAGATCAGGGCCATCACCACCCTTTTGATTGCATTGAATAGTTTTCTATTCCCAGATAAAATACTGAAATAAAGATGACCAATAAAGGGAATTCTTTTGATCCACTTATCATTACTGCTTATAATCCCCAAGATAATTAACACAGTTCCCAAAGCTGAAATCACTGTTGGGGCCAAACTATGAAAATTAAAACTATTATTGTATCTGATCAATATTACTCCCAAGCACAGAGAAAAGGCTAGCCGAACCAGCCTTTCCATCACTGTTTCCATTAACCCCAAAACATAATTTGTAACCCCTACAGCAGGATTGTGAACATTGATAAGACTGTGCTGACTATCTGCATCCGGTAAAAGGGCGGCTATTCCGGCAATGAGAATATTCATCATTGAAAGACGATTGGTTCTATAGATATAGGGTAAAAAAGCAAAGAATGGTGCTGTTATAAGGATGCAGTAACTTAAGATTCCTATCTTGAAGTGTGTTTTTCCCATCATTTCAATCTCTCCTCTTATTTGTTGCGCAATTATACTGGTTAATAAAGGAACTGATTTGTTTGCTGTATTGATACAGAGACTCTTACAATTTTACCAGATTTTCGACATAAATCGAAGAAATTTATAATATTTTAGGAAAGAGAAAAAATCAATAATGAAGGGGAATACAATAAGCTTAAATAATGATTAATAAATAAATGGAATAAAATTATCTTGGAGTCACTCTAAGCCTATACTTAAATGTACTTTATAATACAACTACTTTTCATCTGTAGATGAGGGGTTCCAGCTACAATTTATTACTGCAGGCGGGGTATTATGAATATTAGGTGGTGCAGGAATCAACTTTGGTCTTGGGGCATATGGTATCGGACAAGGGACATACTGGAATACACCTTCTCCATCCATACTTATGCCATTTGCCCAGCGGCCTGATGCACTTTCATCCCCTAACGAATTGTTGAAGAAAACATAAGACACTTCACGTTTTTCTAGATTTTGAGGGAAGGTACTTGGAACAACTACGTTTTCTTTAGCCTCAAGCTCTTTAATAGCAGCAATCCACTGATTCTGATGCATGGTATCCCTTGCAATCAACCATGCCAACATATCTTTTACACCTCGATCAGTTGTAGACTCATATAGTCTTACTGCCTGCAGCCTGCCCTGTGATTCTGCATTTAGATTTGCTCTGAAATCCGCCAGCAGATTGCCACTTGCAATAATGTAATTAGCGCTCCACCGATTACCAACTGAATCTACTGGCATAGCGCCCAGCCCAGAAACAATTGCATGCTGTGGGTTCATCCCCCCTACTATCGCCCCAATTACGGGGTCTTTTACAGCTTCCTCCAAATCTCCTAATGGAGCCCCATCAAGAAGTCTGGCAATCATCGTTGCCAACATTTCAATATGAGCTAGCTCTTCCGTTCCAGTATCCATTAGTAAGTCTCTGTACTTTCCGTCTCCACGGACATTCCAGCCCTGGAATAAGTATTGTAGAGCAACAGATATTTCTCCAAACTGACCTCCAAGTATTTCCTGTAGTTTTTTTGCAAATAGTGGATCAGGTCTTTCTGGCTTTGCATGATACTGTAATTCCTTTACATGATAAAACACTTTTTAACACCTCCTTAAAATAAAATTTAACTGTTGCTATTATGGCTTCTATTATTTTATGAATAGTAGAACCTAAGGGTGTATGTCTAAAAGCCTTTATTGTGTAGATTTTGACAATGAAAAAACCTTATAATTCAAACCCTGTCTACTCAAGAAACGATATTGCATATTTAAAGTAAAACTCCTCTGCAAAATAAAAACCCAGGTCCAAATAAAAAACCCTTCCAAAGAACATTCCTTGGAAAGGCTTCATAATTCCCCATGAGAAAATAATGAACAAGTGCTTCATTAAATATAACATCAAAAGATCTTTATTTCTGGGTAAGCAAATCACCATTTTTCTTTTTAACTCTTTTCACAATATAGGTGGTTAATACAGGAACAAGGAAGGCTGTAATAATGGTGGAAGCTGCTACCTGTGCAGTGGCAATCTCGGCAAGGGACTGTAAATTAGGGTCTGCCAGGGCTAAAGCTGCCGGTGTTGCCACAGCATTTCCTGCCGTACTGGCTGCTGCCGCCCCGGCAATTCCTGTACCACCTGCAAGCCTATCGGATAAGATACAGGTAATACCAGTTATGACAACTGTCATTAAGCCCAAAATAATTCCTGGAATACCCGCTTGAACCACCATGCTGAAGTTAATCCCAGTTCCCAGCCCAAAGGCAAAGAACGGGATTAGCATATTTCCCCCAGCCCCTAAGAATTCCTTCATTTCCTTATCTAAGTTTCCTACTATCATACCGATTATAATGGGAAGTACAACTGCTACTAATGTCATAAAGGGAATTTGGGCCACTCCGGCGGCTCCTAGGGCAACCAGGGTAAAGAAAGGCCCATCATTTACAGAGATGATTGAAATAGCACCAACATCTGTTTCATCTCCGAATTCTCCTGTTAAAGCTACATAAAGCCCACTATTGGTATTGGTCATTGCAGCAATAATTGCCAGGGGGGCAAGTCCCAGGAAACCCTTTTCACCAAAGAAATGTTGAACCGCAAGGCCAACAGTAACCCCGGCCAAGAACTTTCCAAGGGTAATACTAAACCCCTTCTTTAAAGCCTTTGGTGCAGCATCGAAGCTCATTTGAGAGCCCATTACAAACAGAAAAACCCCCAGGATAGGCATGGCGCCCTTAGAGATGGCCGTGGTGAATCCCCCAATTTCAAGGACCTCAGGCCAAAGGGTATTAATCAATGCTCCCAGGAGTAGTGGTACTACCATTAGCCCCCCTGGAATCTTTTCAATCGTCTTTTTTATTTTCATTGGTTTGCTCCTCCCTAAATAATGTATCACCCTTTGAATATCGTATTCATAGGTTTTGTTGAAGAGGGCTCAAATTTGAGCCCTAGGCTATTAACAACGGTTTAGAAGGTCGGTGCACTTTTATAGATTGAAAACTCCCTATGACCAAGCTGCTCTGCCTTTGTACGCTTGCCATTGGCCACCAGAATAATCTCATTAAAGATTTCCTTTCCTACCTCCTCAATGGTTTTCGTACCTGAGACAATATCACCAGCGTTAATATCAATATTTGCCTTCATCTTTTCAAAGGTGTTGCTATTACCAGTTATTTTAATAACAGGAGCCAGAGGGTTGCCAGTGGGCGTACCTCGACCGGTGGTGAAAATAATGATCTGGGCGCCGCCCGCCACCATTCCAGAAATAGATTCTATGTCTTGGCCCGGAGTATCCATTACGTGCAGGCCCTTTTTAACGGGAATATCTGCATATTCCAGTACATCCTGTACCGGTGCAGTACCGGCCTTGTGCATACATCCCAGGGATTTTTCTTCAATAGAGGTTAAGCCTCCCGCTATGTTACCTGGTGTAGGCTGTCCTCCGCGGATATCTTCGCCCAGGGCTTTAGCCCTTTCTTCACAGTCCCTGACAAGCTTCAATAGCTTTTCTGAAACTGCTTCATTGATGGCTCGACGGGCCAAAACATGCTCGGCACCAATTAATTCAGTGGTTTCAGACAACATTGATGTACCGCCATTTTCCACCAAAATATCAGATGCCACACCACATGCTGGATTTGATGCCAATCCAGAGGTTGTATCAGAGCCGCCACATTCAATTCCCAGTATGAGCTCACTGACATCGAATTCCTCTTTAGGCTGTTGCGAAAGGAGCTGCCCGTATTCTCGAGCAATTTCACATCCTTTGGCAAAGGCCCCCAGGGTGCCGCCTTCCTCTTGAATGACAACTGTTGAAACCGGTTTGCCGGTTTCCTTTAAATCCTCCGCCACTTTATAGGGCTCTACCCCTTCACAGCCTAGACCAACAACAATTACCGCCCCTGCATTAGGGTGTTTGCCCACATTAACAACGGTTTTATAGGTTAGCTTCGCATCGCCGGCAACCTGACAGCAGCCAAACTGATTGTTAATCACTGTACAGCCCTCTACCTTATTGGCAATTTCTGTTGCCACTTGAGTTGCACAGACACTGGTGGGCAATAACAATACATAATTCCGAATTCCAACTTTACCATCTGGACGTCTATAACCATAAAATTTCATAATCTATCCCTCCACAAATAATATTTTTAGCTGTTTAAATCGCCACGACCTCTAGCACTTTCGACATTATGAACGTGAACATGATCCCCAATTTTAATTTCCTTTGTTGCTTTTCCTATGGATTCACCATATTTAAGCACATGCTCTCCTATGGCTGCCTCTTTAATTGCAAATTTATGGCCAAAGGGGATATCGTCATTAACTACAATATCCAACTCCTTCTCACCAATAAACATGCTTACTTTTGTTCCCTTTTTCAAGTCAATGGTAGCCGTAGCCACACTGTCATTATTTTTAATGACAACAGCATTTTTTGCCATTTCTGCATCCTCCTTAATCAAATAATTTTCTTCACATAATGTATAACGCAAAATCTGTGCCAACTTTAAATGAACCTGATGATTTCCTGTTTTCAACTGTTTATTCATGGATACGAAAAAAACAAACCACAGATACTGCTGACTTTTACAGCATAACTGCGGTTTTTTTCATCACCTTAAATTTTTTTCAATGGTGGACCGATCAATACCAAGGCGTTTTGCAGCACGGCTTTTATTGTAGCCTTCCTGTTCCAGCACCTTTAATATCACTTTTCGTTTTATCTCCTTCATGGTTCCTTCATAGATTACGTGATCATTTTCAGGGGCTTCCAGGGTAAAATCCTCCTGTAGCTCCTCAAGTAAAAATTCGGCCTCAGCCATCGAAACGTAATCCTTGGTAGTGGACAATATTAATCTTTCTACAATGTTTTTTAATTCCCTTACGTTTCCGGGCCATGAATATTTTCCTAACAGCTCCATTACCTCTGGGGTAAATCCCTCCACCTGTCGGCCGTACTTTTTATTGATGGTACGAATAAAGGAATTAGCCAGATATTCAATGTCTTCTCCTCTCTCCCTTAGGGGAATCGTCTGCAGCTTCAAGACATTAAGGCGATAATATAAATCCATACGAAATTCATCCTGTTTAATTTTTTCCTTAAGGTCAGCATTGGTGGCCGCCACCACCCTGATATCTACAGGGATCATCTTATCGGAGCCCAGCCGCATCACTTTTTTTTCTTCCAGAACCCTCAAAAGCCTTCCCTGTAGATTCTTATCCATTTCACCTATTTCATCAAGAAAAATCGTACCATTATGGGCCAATTCAAAAAGTCCAATTTTTCCGCCCTTTTTGGCCCCCGTGAAGGCCCCCTCCACATAGCCAAACAATTCGCTTTCAAGGAGCTGAGGAGGCAATGCAGCACAGTTCACCGCCACAAAGGGCTCCATCCTGCGGGAGCTCAAGGCATGAATACTCTGGGCAAACATTTCCTTGCCGGTGCCGCTTTCCCCTACAATCAATACGGTAGCATCGGTCTTGGCAAAGCCCCTTGCAATATCAATCAACCTCTTCATCCGCTGATTTTTAGTCAGTATATCCTTAAAGCCATATCTGGTTACAAAGCCCTTGGCATAGAGGTTTTGACGAATTTTTTGTTCTGCCCCCTGGATGGTGGTCACATCCTGAAAGGTGGCAACAACCCCCTTGACCAGGTCATCTACCACAATGGGAATACGATTGGTCATAATATAGTCCCCATGGACCTGCTGTAATTTTTGAATATCGGCACTTTTACTTTCCAAAACCTCCATAATTTTAGTATTGGGAATGACCTCCTTAACTGGAAAGCCAATGACTTCTTCCCTTTTTACCTGAAATATCTCCTCTGCTGCAGGATTAATTACTGTGATGATCCCCGATTCATCTGTTGCCATCACTCCATCGTTAACAAAATCCAATACAGCCTCAAATCGTTTACTTCTCTCTTTTTCTGCCTCCCTTACCTGTAGAATGTGCAAGGCTTCATCAATTGCCTGGATAACAGCCTCCTTACCAGAGGTGATCAGATTTACCCTAACATCCAGGGCCGAGAGGCGACTCATAACGGTAGTGTCACCCACAAGCATTTTAATGTTATACTTCTGAATCAATTCGTAGGTCTCTTGTTGTACTCTGTTCCAATCAATGGTTTCTTCTTCACCGGGAATGATGATTTCTTTTATGGGTATATTCAACACCTTGCTTACCATCTTGCAGCCATCCACGACATTTCTATAGCCTACAATTCCAATGGTAGAGCTGGTATTTCTATAGGGGTACAGACTTTTTAAAATATCATAGCCTGTTACCCTGATTTCAACAACGGGGATATCTACATTCTTCCTTATAAAGGAAGCAGTCCCTCCCCGGCTGATAATAATTTGAGCCCCCTGCCTTTCAGCCTCTATTGCAGGTGTAATTCCGTCTTCTAAATTTCCCTGTTCTATTTTAAAATCAAATTCAGTTTCCCTTTTCACCTGCTGGGCCAGTTGTAGCAGCTCACTATATGGAGCAATCAAGCAGATTCTTTCCATTTCGTTACCTCCCATGACCTATATAAAACCTACATTATATTAATAGGTAATGTTCCCCATGGAATCATTATATATTTTCTCTTCATTGTATCATTGATTATGGATATGTACAAAAAATACAAAACCGCCACTTTTACTGGCGATTTTTTTGCATCTTTGATATTGATGAGGAATGGACAAGCATATTTTCAAGTTTTTTCACCGGAAAGGCGTTGCCATGGGCCGGAACGATTGTTTTAGCGCCGGCAGAAATCAGTTTTTGAATGCTTTTGTAGGTATCCTCCAGATTGTTGTAATAGATAGGCCGGTAATGTGTTCCGGTGAATTTCAGGAAGTTCATAGCGGCATCACCTACAAATGCCGTACCATCATCACACAGTACACTCATGGAATCCACTGAGTGTCCAGGTGTATACAAGATGTCGGCATCTATACCCAACCGTCGTAAAACCTGACTATCGTCCCCCTCTACAAGGGTATCGTCATCATTGATCAACACCGGAGGATATTGGAAGTTTTTGTGAAACAATTCAAAAATGGAGAATAAAAATTTCATACGTCGGGTTATGTAATAGCCTTCTTCCTCTTTGCCACTATCTCCCTGAGCCAATAGAGGCACGGATTTTTGCTGTATAATGAGGGGAATTCCAAAATCGTATTTCAATTTGATTGCAAAGCCCGAGTGGTCGTCATGGTAATGAGTCAATAATAGATGCTTAATTTGACCCATTGAAATACCTGCCTGCTCCAGTTTTTTTCTGAATTTCCCATAATCCGCCTCATAACCGGTATCAATCAGCAGATAGCCGCCGTGACACGGAACCAGGTAGACCTTGGTAATCCCAAGATTTAAGCGAATATAATTTTTCATAAGGACCCTCCATTCATAAAATACGAGTTATAGCTCTTGTTTGAATAATATCATAGTCTATTTTTCTTGTCAACAAACAAGAGCTTATGCTCTTATTTGTTGACCATACCCACTGATTATGGTAGACTGGTAAAAAAAGAAATGGTGGTGAGTATCAATGGGTGGGGGTAAGGTTCGGATTCCACAGCAAAAACGAAGTATTGAAATTAAAAATAAAATTAAACGAACAGCTCAAGTACTATTTTCCGAAAAGGGATATCACAATACCTCATCAAATGAAATTGTAAAGACAGCCGGGGTGTCCATCGGTGCCTTTTACTCCTATTTCAAGGATAAAAAGGCGTTATTTATTGAGCTTTTACATGAATATAATCAAAATATTGTTGCCCAGGTTCCGATAGCAACCTTACAGGATGACAACCCTCGAGTGTTGATCGAAAGGTATATTCTTGCAGTATTTCATGCCCACAGCTATTCCCCCGAATTTCATCGAGAGATCCTGGCTATGACCTATTGGGACAACGAGATAAAAGGTATCATTGACCACTATGAGTCGGCGATGATCGAGCAAATTGAAGGGTTTTTAAATCAAAATCGTACCCTTACAAAAATTACTGATTCAAGCCATGCCGCATATCTGATTTTCAAAAGCGTTGAGGAGGTTATACACAGTATACGTGTATTTGCCCATCCCTGTAATGAAGCTGCCCTGCTTCAAGAACTGACGGATATGATTTGTTCTTATGTGCTAAAGCAGTCCTGAGGGTATTCATTACCATATTCCCTATCTGTTCAAGACATTTGTAATAATTGGTACACGAATACTTAAGACAATTTTTAAGTTATTTACTATTGCTTCATTCCTTAATTAAAATAAATTTGGCAGTGATTTCTGTGCCACTATTATTAAAGCGGTATTATCACGGTAAAAAAATAGCCCCCAATCGATAGGGCTAATTTTTTTATTGGCATTAAATTTTCTAGGTAAGTAATACTTTACGTACTCTCTACTATCAGTTAATTATTTGGTATCATCCTGTGTATTTAAAATACTAGGCCTTTTATCCTTCAATGGAACTGGAATTCTAAATAGAAAGTCCATTAAAGCCTTTATATTTAATGGTATGAGGGGCCATAGATAGGGAACATTCAAGGATTTGGTCGTTGCAAGCATCATAATCCATAGAATAATTGCTCCAACTAAGCCATAAATTCCGAATATTGCCCCGGCAATCAAAAATAGCAGCCTAAAAATGCGGTTAGCCAGACTTAGCTCATAGCTGGGGGTAGCAAAGGTACTCATGGCAGCAATGGCCAGATAAAGAATTACCTCCTCTGCAAACAAGCCAACATTGATGGCAACCTCACCTATTAGTATGGCCGCCACCAGTCCGAGGGCGGTGGCTAAGGCACTGGGGGTATGGATGGCTGCCATTCTAAGGATTTCTATTCCGATTTCTGCCAGAAAAAACTGCCAAAACAATGGAATATTTCCGGTTTTCTCTACACCTATAAATTTTATGGATGCTGGCAATAGTTCAGGATTTTCAGCTATCACATACCATAAAGGAAGTAAAAATAGCGATGCCAACACGGCTGCAAAACGAACCCATCGCAGAAAAATCCCCACAATAGGTTTTTGTCGATATTCCTCTGCATGCTGTAGGTGATGCCAGAAGGTTGTGGGGCAAATCATAACGCTGGGAGAACCATCCACCAAAATTAATACGTGACCTTCCCTAAGATGCACACCACAGGTATCGGCCCTTTCGGTATACCTCACCATAGGGTATGGATTATAGTAGCGTCCAAAAATAAACTCCTCCAGTGATTTTTCCTCCATTGGCAGGCCATCTACCTGAATTTCTTCTATTTTTTGTTTTATGATTTCCACAAGGGTCATATCAACCACACTATCCAGGTAAGCCAGAACCACATCGGTTTTTGAACGCCTTCCCACCGAAAAATGCTCCATGATTAAAGAACGATCCCTAATTTTTCTGCGAATTAAGGCAGCATTAAATACAATGGTTTCTACAAAACCATCCCGGGGCCCCCTTACAACCCTTTCAATGTCAGGCTCCTCAGGGGAACGGGCTGGATATTCCCGTACATCCATTAAAATGGCTTCGTCATAGCCCTCTATTATAAATGCAGCCTGACCTGATAAAACCTGAGAAATTACCTCTTCCAAATCCTTGCTTGTTTCTACTTCAATATGGGGGATATATTGATGTACTAATTTTTTAATGGCATCTTTATACAGGTCCTTAGGAGTTAGCCCTTTAAGGTCCCTCATAATATCAAGCATTATTTCAGCATTTGCAAAGCCATCTATAAAGAACAGTGCAAAATTGATACCACCATATTCCAGTTTGCGATGAACCACATCAAAATTTTTATCAATCCGCAGCTCCTTTAATAGGTAATCAACATTTTTACTAAAGTTTTTAGATAACAGGTTTTCCTCATTCCGATCTGCCACTTTTCACCGCCTCCTCAATCTATTGTTCTTATTATGATTCTACAGAATTGATTTATTCGTAAATGTTATTCTCGTGGTGCAGCATATTTGGAATTTTTCATGTCATTAAAAGGATGTTTTGTAACCAATAATGTTAATTGTTTTCTTTTTATTTCAATTGATCATCCGCCAATATTTTTTCGCCGGCTACCTTTATGCCAATTGCCCCCAATGGAGCTGTTATGATAATGGCCAATACCGCCAGGGCTAAAATCAACTCGCCGGATGGCACGCCAACTGATAGGGGTACGGCTCCAATGGCCGCTTGCACCGTTGCCTTGGGAATATATGAGATGATGCAGAAGACCCTTTCTTTAAAGCTTAAATTGGTGCCTATTAAGGATATATATACGCCTATGCTTCGGCCAGCTAAGCCAATTATTAGTATTAATAAGCCGATCCATCCTGCATTAAGGGCCAAATATACATTAACCTGGGCACCCACCAGTACAAACAATAATATTTCTGCAAAAACCCAGATTTTATTGAACTTACTAGATAACGCTTCAGCCATCTTGGGCTTTCTTTCAAGGATAATAAAGCCGATAGCCATTACCCCCAATAGGCTGGCTATTGGCAAGATATCGTGTAATTTATCCTCCAGAGACCTTAGTACGATGGCGGAACCTAATATCATTAAGGTTTTTTTGGTATTCCTGATATGGAAATGATCAAATAAATACAATAAAATAATACTGAAAATTATACCCAGTAAAACTCCTAAAACAATTGATAAAGGTATATTGATTAGCTGCCTGAATAGATTAACCCGTTTCCCGCCATACATTCCAATGATTGCAGAAAATATTGTTATTGCCACAACATCATCTATAGAAGCCCCAGCCAATATAAGGGTAGGTATGCCCTTTTCTGCCCCCTTTTTTCGCTCAATCAAGGTCAGCATTGAAGGTACAATTACTGCCGGTGAAACTGCTGCTAAAATAAAGCCTAGCATACCAGCTTCAATTCTGGGAATGTTTAATAGGGCGCTGGCCACGTACATAATTGATATCCCTTCCAAAACCCCTGGTATCAAGCTCAGCTTCAGTGCTGAAATGCCAACTTTGTTCAGGGTCTCTCTATTAATACCAAACCCTGCCCTGATTAAAATGACAATCAATGCCATCATCCTTAAATCTCCTGAGATTTCCAGCAGGCTTTGATGAATGAGATCAAAACCAAAGGGTCCCATTAATATACCCAGTAATAGCATTCCCAGCAAACCAGGCAGCTTCATTTTTGAAAAGGCTGCATTAAACAACAGGCCCAGTAAAATAATTAATGCCAAACTTAACGCCAATTTAAATTCCCCCTATTGATGCGTTTTAGTAGATAGTATTTGTTTCCTAAATGCAAAAAACTCCTACAAAACAGAAGTCTGCTTTGTAGGAGTCATTAACTGATTAAAACCAGTGGTTAAAGGTGAACTCCATCACCTGATTCAAATATATCAAGATTATAGCATAAATTTAGAAAATAGTATATATTTTCCTCTGTTGAAACATTTTAAGTCCTTTATAGACCTCTCTTTGGATTTAAACCCACCTTACATCGGTTTATAAAGCCAAGAATTTTAACAGTAAGTATGATTGAAGCAATAAATACAACAATAATACCTATGAAGGCCAGTGGTGGTATCAGAATTAGGAGCATTATAACAATTATTGCGATTTGAAGCATTTTATACTGATTCCATCTTTCTTCGGCCTCTTTGGCCAATTCAGAGTGATCTTCCCTGTCTGCTATTTCTTTAATTCCCATAAATAAATGATAGACAACCAACAGGTTTAAGATAAATGCCACAATACCAAAAATAAAACCAAATATCCCGAATGACCCAAGGGTAATCCCTCCGGCCTCTATCGGCCTTTCATAGATTGCAAAGAAGGAAAGTATGATCATTGGCAGATTGTACCTGGATGCTTCTTTGAAATGTTCACTATCAGAGGCCAAATCTGCAAAGCCCAATGCAAAAAACACATAGCCAACAATATCGGGTAAAATATCAAATCCTTGAATTCTAAAGCTCAGCATAATAAAGAAAAAACCCCAGAATAACTTACTTAATCCTCTTTCTCTCATTTCATTACCCTCACAATTTTTTATTTACTACCACTTATATTAATATCATCCTATGCCCATACCCCGTTAATGGTTCTATAGTCTCCAATCGGCACCCAATAATGAGCCAAATCTGACCCAGCCCTCCAGTTTGATCATCGATTTGATAGACAAACCGATAGACACCCTACCTTTTCTTCAATTTTGTTGTGTCCTACGATTTCCCAACTGCCAGGTTATGACAATGGCCAGTATTAAAAATATAATTAAGGCTAGAATATGCACCATCTTTCCCCTTAAAATTTACTTAATCTCCTTTTCCATAACCACATAGGCCATTTGAGATTTAACAAAGGTTGTTGACGTCTCAACAAAGCCAAATCTTCGGTAAAAATTCACCTTGTTTTCTCTGGCATTCAAAAAGGCTAAATCTAAATTTTGACGATGCAGCTCCAGTAAAACCCAGTTTAGCAGAGCTGTACCGTAGCCCTGGCCCTGCAGCTCAGTTAAGGTGGCAAACTTTCTGATCTGTACCCTTTTATTGCTTGATGGTGAAAGGGTTAAAACAGAAGCCAGGGTATTTTCCAGAAACAGCCCATAATGATCTGAAATATCATCATTCTCCAATATAACATATTCAAAGGGCTTATGGGGCCACATCACTTTATGTCTAAGGCCCCAGGCCAATTCCTTATTAATTTCCTTTATGAGCAAAGTCATTTCTCCTTTTGTCATGATGTAGCTACCTTAAAACAATCATCTGCTATATTATATCTAATGATCCAGGAAGAAGCAAATATACGATCGTGAGTAAAATAACCAGCAAAATAGCCTTTACTTTTCCCGTGGGGTATAGAGCAAAACGGCCCTTTAGGTATTGGCTCAATAAAGGATTCAATAGTATCCCTATGATGACAAATAAAAGACCTGTCTGGATTAATCGGCTTCTAATTTCGACATACTCCCTTAAAACAAACAAATGCCCATAGGCTGATAACCAAAAAAACAGCGAAAGAATCCATAAAATAATTTGTTTTACCCGGTACAAAATTATCGGTCTTTCCTGTTCCCTTTCCTCAAGCCCTCTCATAACGATTCGCCCCCTGTATCTATTGAGTTTAACACCCCTTTACTACATTATAAAGAAAGTAGCAATATATATCCAGAAATTTCTTGATTTTTCCTACATTATACCCACTCATATCCAGACACAAAAAGGGCTGGTCATCTTCCCAGAAAGATACCAGCCCGATTCATAAAATAATCGTGATCAATAGACTCTTTAATTTACCTTCATCACTCGTATGGCATTCAAAACTGCCAGCAGGGCTACACCAACGTCAGCAAAGACCGCCTCCCACATGGTGGCAACCCCGCCTGCCCCCAGGGCTAAAACAATTAGCTTGACTCCCAGGGCCAAAATTATGTTTTGCCATACGATCTTTCGTGTTTTTTTAGCGATTTTAATGGCTGTTAAGAGCTTCGAAGGCTCATCGGTCATTAAAACCACATCAGCTGCCTCTATGGCGGCGTCTGAACCAAGGCCTCCCATGGCAATTCCCACATCAGCCCTTGCCAGCACAGGAGCATCATTGATGCCATCCCCCACAAAGACAATTTTTCCCTTTTTGTTGGATCGCAGCTTCTCAATCTGCTCCATCTGCTCTACCTTTTGATCTGGTAAAAGCTCAGTATACACTTCATCGATTCCCAGCTGACGGGCAGTTTTTTCTCCCACCGCTCGAATGTCTCCGGTTAGCATGACAAGCCTATTGACCCCTGCCTCCTTTAAACCGGCTATGGTCATGGCTGCGTCTGGCTTCACTTCATCTGCTATGAGAATATAACCCGCATATTTTCCCTCTACAGCCACATGAACAACGGTGCCTGTCTCTTGAGGGGCAGTAAAGATAATTCCCTCCTGCTCCATCAACCTTTGATTTCCAGCCAGAATTTCCTTCCCATCATACTGTACCTTCGTGCCTTTTCCTGACAGCTCCTCATAGCCCTTAATCAGCTCTTTATTGACTGACCTTTCATACCTTCTTAAGATCGATTCCGCAATTGGATGATTCGAGTAGCTTTCTGCATAGGCGGCATATTCCAATAAACTTTCCTCATTAAACCCATCTGCCGGATTAATTTTTGTCACCTTAAACACCCCTTTGGTCAGGGTACCGGTCTTGTCAAAAATAACCGCTTCGATTTGATTCAAGGCCTCAAGGTAATTACTTCCCTTCACCAGAATTCCATTTCTTGAAGCCCCACCAATTCCGCCGAAAAAGCTAAGGGGAATGGAAATCACCAGGGCGCAGGGGCATGAAATAACCAAGAAAATCAGTGCCCGATAGAACCAATCTGAAAAGCTTGCTTCACTGATTATCAAGGGCGGTACAATGGCCAAAAGAGCCGCCACACCGGTAACCATTGGGGTGTAATATCGTGCAAATTTAGTAATGAAATTTTCCGTAGGAGCCTTTCGGCTGCCGGCATTTTCCACCAGCTCTAATATCCTCGAAACCGTTGATTCTTTAAATTCCTTTGTTACCCGAACAACCAACAGCCCACCTTTGTTAATAAAGCCCCCTAATATACTGCTGCCCGGTTCCACCTCTCTTAATACCGATTCTCCCGTTAAAGCAGTGGTATCAACCATAGAATTGCCCTCCACCACTACGCCATCTAAGGGTACCTTCTCCCCAGGCTTTATCACAATCAACTGGTTAATTCCTACTTCCATCGGAGAAACACGCCTCTCACCCTGGGGAGTTTTTAAATTGGCATAGTCAGGGCGAATATCCATTAAAGCAGCAATAGAATTTCTTGATCGATTGACTGCAAGGCTTTGGAAAAACTCACCGGCTTGAAAGAAGAGCATTACAGCCACCCCTTCTGCAAATTCGCCGATGATAAAGGCACCGATGGTGGCAATGGTCATTAAAAAGTTTTCGTCAAATATTTCTCCCCGGGTAATATTTTTAGCAGCACTAACGATTACATCGCCCCCAGAAAGGCAATAGCTCAGGAAAAAAAGTGAGAAGCTGGCCCATGGGGGAAGCTTCAAAATAATCCCCCCGGCAAAGAGTATTGCCGCCAGACTAAATCGAATGATTTTCTTTTTCATAGCGGCATCAAGGCCCGACCTTTCCTTTCCCTTGGGGTTACCATCCATTTCACCCAGGGTAATTACCTCTACTTCAGGCTCCAGCCTTTTTACAATCTCTTTAATTTGTTTCGTAATCCTTTCTCCTAGAGTAGAATCCTCCAATTCTATTTTTAGCTTTTGGGTCACTAAATCCAGATGGGCCTCCTTGATTCCAGAAAGCCTTCTGGTCTCTTCCTGAATTTTACCGGCGCAATTGGCACAATCCAACCCCTTAAGCAATAGGGTGATGCCATTCTCTCCCGGACGATCATTGTGGTGATGATTATGATTATCATCACCGGAAACTTGCCTTTCCCGTACCTTAACATGGGGCTCCAGTCTATTGACAATCTCTATTACAGCCTCGATAATTTTCGCTTGATCCTCATCTTCATCAATGTCCATCTTCAGGCTTTTAGTAGCAAAATTTAAGGTTGCCTCATCCACGCCCTTTATCAGCCCTACTTTTTGTTCGATTTTCATAGCACAATTGGCGCAATCCAATCCCTCTAATATCAACTCTCGTTTTACACTGGCTTTCATTTTTTTCCCTTCCTTCAAAGTGAGTTATTCATTGATATGACTTAGTCCTTGATCGAATATTTGTTTTACATGGTCGTCGTCAAGGGAATAATAGACTACCTTTCCTTCCTTTCTGAACTTCACCAGCCTTGCCTGCTTCAACACCCTTAATTGATGAGATATGGCAGACTGGGTCATATTTAACAGAGCGGCAATATCACATACACACATTTCCGAAGCAAATAAAGCGTAAATGATTTTAATTCTTGTGGTATCGCCAAAGACTTTAAACAGCTCTGCCAGGTCATACAAATTTTCCTCGGCAGGCATGTTTTCTTTAACAGCTTCCACCACCTCTTGATGAATTACATTACAATCACATTTAAGATATTCTTTATTTACATCACTCAACATGATCACCTCTTTTTAATTGAATGTATGAACAGTTATTCATTTGTTTGTTTATATTATATTCCCCTTCAAAATAAAAGTCAATCATTTTTATATGAATATGTGTTCATATATTTGTTTTTATTTTCCCCTAACTCTTTTTTCTTTTCTATTCCAATAGAAATAAAAAACACATCGAAATCTAAGGCCTTTAGGCCTTGTATCGATGTGTTTTTATTTTTATATTCCAACGCCCACCACAGTTAAAACTGCCATATTCCCTAAGGAAAATTCCAGCAGATCAGGCGGTGGAGTAAAGCAGCTGCTAGCAAAAATCATTTTTAATTTTTTTCAGTTCATATAGATAAAATACGGGCCCATCTTTACAAAGATAGTGCTCATCTAAATTACAACGCCCACATTTCCCTATACCGCATTTCATCTTGTATTCCAGCGTAGTAATAATTTGATCAGGTTTAAAACCCAGCTTTTCAAGGGTCTGTAGAATATATTTAATCATAATTGGCGGCCCGCAGGTAATGGCAACGGTGTTTTGAGGGTCTGGGCACAGCTGCTCCAAATACTGGGGTACATATCCTACAAATCCCTTCCACTTGGATTCCGCTGAATCGACAGCCAGGTTTACTTCAAAATTCTTTTCTCCAGGCCAGTTTTCAAAAATATCTCCTTTAAAAATGAGGTCTCCCACAGAACGGGCTCCATATACCAGTTGAAATTGATCTGGGTATTGATTTCTATGGTCCAGTGTATACTGAACCAGTGATCGCAGGGGCGCCAAGCCGATGCCTCCGCCGATAAAGAGAAGCTTTTTTTTCCTTAAGTCTTCCACCGGAAAGCCATTACCGTAGGGGCCCCTAATACCAATTTCATCACCAATTTCCAGCTGATGCAAGGCCTCCGTCAACCTTCCTACCTTTTTAATACTAAATTCTACATAATTACGGCCGGGCGGCGAGGTAATGGAGAAAAGAGCCTCACCAATTCCCAACAGAGACAGCATAGCACATTGACCGGGCATATGATTCAGTGGTTTTTCCGGTTCTACTTGAAAGGTTTTGACATCGCTGCTTTCGGTAATGATATTGACTACTTTTCCCTGCATGGGGATTAATGGATTATGCTTCATAGTTCCACTCCAATCTTTCTCAGCACAGTATTAATAGATATACCTACTGGACACAGCTTTCCACACCGACCACATCCTACGCACGCCAAATCTCCCTGTTTTTTTACAAAGTAATTGAGCTTATGGAAAAATCGATTTTTAATACGATCCTTTTTTTCCGGTCTTGGATTATGGCCCCCTGCCATGTTGGTGAAGTTTGAAAACATACAGGAGTCCCAGGTACGATATCGAACCCCTTGATCCTTACGATTAAAATCCCGAACGTCATAGCAATGGCAGGTAGGACAATAATAGGTACAGGTACCACAACCTAAGCAAAGCATCCCCAGGCTTTGCCACAGGGAAGACTCAAAAAACTCCTCCATCCTGTTCTTAACTTCCTCTGCCGGTAACCTCTTTACTGGTGTTTTGTCTGGAGGTGTCGGGAAGGCTTCAGCAGTTGTAAAGCCTTCCATTGTCAGTAAATGCTCTGCCAATTGCCGGCCCTTTTCACTATTAGATTTTAAATATATTTCCTTTTCATCCTTATCATTTTTAGCCATTACAATATCTGCATCCGGTGTAAGGGGGCAAATGCCAAATTGCTCACAGCTGCAGTTTTCTCCCATCTCCGAACATACGGCAGCAATCATCAGGGTCTTTTCTCTTTTTTCCTGGTATAGGGTATCCACCGGGTCTGATAAAAACACCCTGTCAATCAACTCTACGCTCTTTAAATCGCAGGCCTTTACCCCTAAAATAATTTGGGGGATCATGGCTTCCAGCTCGTCAACTTCTATTTTGCTCCCTTTCCCTGCAAACCTTATATAGGTCTCTGTATCTGGAAATAAAAAGGATTTAATGGAGCCCAAGGGCGGCGTATTGCGAAAAGTAATTTCCTCACCTATTTGTAGCTCATTGATATTCATTTGATCTAACGGTCTGTAGTGCTCCACGCCATCCTCAAGGGTAGGGCAAAAAGTTCGATATTGGGCTTCCAGCTGATGGCAGGCAAATATCAGATTGGAGAAGGATACCGTTTTGATGACTAGCTCCATTACTGATCCCCCTTTCCAAAGAAATCTGGCTCTTTAGCATTGGCATGGGATAAAGGGGTGGGTAATTGATCAATTCCAGGCAAATAGCTGCCATAGAATTTGTTCAGCTCCCTTTGAAGCTTCTGATTTAAAAGGTGCAGGGGGATATGCTCCGGACATACACGAGAACATTCTCCACAGCCTACACAGCGGTCAGAAACATGGAAGGCCCGTATGATATGATAAAATTGATGCTGTGCCGGCTGATCCTTGGCAGCATCGATATAATCTGGATTTTCCCGATCAAAGATACAAACACGGCAGGTACATACAGGGCAGGCATTTCGACAGCTGTAGCACCGCTTGCAACGATTTAATTGCCTTTTCCAAAATTCAAATCTTTCTGCCTCTGACATTTGTTCAATTTGATTAATCTCTGTAAAGCTTTCCTCATGGGTCAAAACCTTTCTTTCCGATACAGTTTGTTCCGTAAGCAAAAGATCTACCTCCTGGGCTGGAGGAGCAGCTTGCCTACAGTGAAGGCAGAAGGGTGATAAGCCCTCCTTATGAAATTGATCTTTCCTGATTATACCAGGACATTGAATCCCTATCAGATAAATTTGATCTCGATGAATACGGCCCTCCGCCAGCATCAGCTTGATAGCCCTATGATCACAGCCCTTCACTACAATGGCTGTCCTTTTATTTCGAAATTCACCTTGCAGCAGGTATTTAGACAGGGCCTTTTCACTGTAGGCATCAAATAATAGATTCTTTGCCTCATCGCAGGTGGTGGCCACATAGGGGATAGTTTGACCCCCTTCCTGGTTCTTTGTATATCCCAACACCATATCTACTGCTCCCGACCGCAGCAGCTCGGCCCCGATTTGCTGTAGCTTCTCTGTTATCTTGAACATCTTAGATCCCTCACTTTGTCATAAACTCCCATTTGTTTGAGCTTTTCTGTGAAGTCCTCTACCGTACTCTTAAATCGTTCCGCTTCATTGCCAGAGATCCATTTTACCAATAGGCGCTCTGGGGAAAGACCCATGAACTCCATCAGGCTTCGTAGTAAAGCCATCCGCTTTCTAGTATGATAATTTCCAGTATCATAGTGGCAGTCCCCAGGATGGCATCCTGCTATCATAACCCCATCAGCACCATTTTGAAAGGCCCTGAGTATCAGAGGCACATCAACCCTACTGGAGCATGGAACTCTGATGATTCTAATGTTTTCAGGGTATTTTAACCGGCCTGTTCCAGCCAAATCTGCTCCGGCATAGCTGCACCAGTTACAGCAAAAGGCGATAATCTTGGGCTCGAAGCCTTCTTGTGTCATATGCTGTCCACCTCCGCTAGAAGTTGTCTGCTGGTAAAACCGCCAATATCCATGGCACCGCTGCGACATAGCCCGGCACAGGCACCACAGCCCTGGCAAAGGGCCCGATTCACTGAAGCTACAGGTCTATCAAAGGTTTTAATGCCTGCCCTTTCGGTAACATATTCTTTGCCGATGGCTTCATAGGGGCATACCGGTTTACATTGCATACATCCACTGCACAGCTCTTTGTTGACAATGGCAGTGGTGGGAACACTCTTTACCTTTCCCTTATTAAACATAATAATAGCCTTAGCCGAAGCTCCACTGGCCTGGGTTACTGCATCTGGAATATCCTTAGGCCCCTGGCAGGCTCCTGCCAAAAAAACTCCCTGGGCTTGGGTTTCGACGGGCCGCAGCTTGGCATGGGCCTCACTAAAAAATCCATTGGCATCGGAGGATATGCCCACCATACTTCCAATTCTTTTAGCATCCTTTTTGGCCTCCATACTGGTGGCCAGGACCACTAAATCTGCTTCAATTTCCACCTGCTCCCCCAGAGATCCGTCATACCCCCTGACCAACAAACGATTGTCATCATCGCCCAGGGGTTCAACCTTTGACACCTGACCCCTTAAATAGTTGGCACCCTGTTGGCGGGCTTTTTCATAAAATTCCTCATAATTTTTACCAGCAGTTCGAACGTCGATATAAAAAATATAGCTTTCAATCTCCGGAAATTTTTCACTTAATAATAGTGAATGCTTAGCAGTATAGAGGCAGCAGACCTTAGAACAATATGGATTTCCCTGATGTCTGTCCCTTGACCCTACACACTGAATAAAGACAATACGCTTCGGCTGCTCTTGATTGGATGGTCTAATGATCTTTCCATGGGTGGGCCCAGAAGCATTAAGCATTCTTTCCAGGTCCAAACTGGTGACTACATCTGGATGGGCGCCATAGCTATATTCCCCCAGGTGATGGGGTTTTTTTAAATCAAAACCAGTAGCCACAATAATAGCTCCGTATTCATTTTGAATGATATCATCTTCCATTTCATAATCAATGGCGCCTCTGGTACAGACTTTTTTGCAAAGTCTGCATTTTTCTGATTTAAAATAGGTGCAGTTGTCTCTATCTATTACGGGTTTATTGGGAACAGCCTGGGGAAATAAGGTATAGATGGCCTTTCTTTTACTTCGGCCCTGATCAAATTCATTGTCTACCCTTTTAGGGCATTTATCAATACAATCGCCGCAACCGTTGCAGAGATCGGCCTTTACGCTTTTTGCCCGACTTCTGATGGTTACAGAAAAGTTCCCAACATAGCCGGAAACCCCTTCAATTTCAGAATAGGTATATAAGGTAATGTTTTTATGGGCGGCTGCCTCAACCATCTTAGGGGTCAGGATACAGGCAGAACAATCCAGGGTTGGAAAGGTCTTATCAAACTGAGCCATTTTCCCGCCGATAGAGGGTTCTCTTTCCACGACATCTACTGGATACCCAGCGTCGGCGATATCAAGGGCCGCCTGAATTCCAGCAATTCCCCCGCCAATGACTAAAGCCCTTTTGGTAATACCTAACTCGTCGGAATGAAGGGGGATGGCATGGATGGCTTTGGCGATGGCCTTTTTGACTAAATCCATGGCCTTTACGGTTGCCTTTTCTTTATCGGTATGAACCCAGGAGCAATGCTCTCTGATATTAGCAATTTCTACATAATAAGGGTTTAGTCCCTTATTAATCATGAGCTGCTGAAATGTAGATTCGTGCATTCTGGGGGAACAGGCTCCGATGACCACCCTGTCAAGATTATATTCATCAATTTTTTTGGCGATTTCAGATTGCCCTACTTCTGAACATAGGTATTGTATATCATTAGAGCAGACAACATGAGGAATTTTTCTCATTTCCTGGGCTACCCGTTCCACGTCCACTGTATTTTTAATATTACTTCCGCACCAGCATATGAAGACTCCAATTTTCATTATTTACCCCCCATTTAGTAAGATGGCCTTAGCGTTCAAATTTTCGCATTGAAGCAATGAGGGCCTGTCGAGGCAAACCTGTTTTTTGAATCAGCTCCATCTTACTTTGATCCTTTTCCCGTAGAACCATAGCCCGAAAACCTTCAATAATCCTGGCCGGCTCAATATCACGGGGACAACGGCTTGAACAGGTCATGCAAGAGGCACAGACCCATAAGCTTTCACTTTGAAGCACCTTATCAAATAAACCTAGCTTTGTCAGCAGCATCATTTGATGAGGCTTATAATCCATTTGTTCAATAAAAGGGCACCCGGAGCTGCATTTCATACATTGGTAGCAGTCCTTTACCTCTTTTTGTGTAATATACAACAATTCTTCCTTTTCACGCCTGCTGGCTGTTTTCTGAGGAAAACGCATAGGATCTCTCCTTTCTCCAGGGACTATCGGCCTCCCAGGGCTTGAAAAACCGGAACGGTAATATAGTTAACGGGCAGCCGATCCCTTTCCTCCCAGTCTATTTGACACTTCTCCAGATTGTGTTTACACAGGGGGCAGGCCGTCACCATTTGGGTGGCCCCTGCCCTTTTGGCTGACATGACAATCCGCTTACTGGTGCTGTGACAGATGGTTTCGCTTTGATAGGCATGATAAGTGCCGCAGCAATCGATACGGTAGGAAAATGCCACCGTTTGGGCTCCCAAGGCCTCCAGAATTTCCTCCATTAGCTTCGGATTTTCTGCATCTACCAGATTGATTTCTTCCTTTGGTCTTAGAAACAGGCAGCCATAATAACAGGCAATTTTTTCTCCTTTTAAAGGGACTACTGCTTTCTCTTTTAGCTTTTCGTATCCGACAAAATCTCGTAATACTTCAATCAGGTGATATACCTTGGTACTTCCGTCATATTCTGATTGAAGGTAGTTTTCTACACGCTCTTTAGCTTCCGGGTCATTATTCATTCGATAATTGACTCGCTTCAATACATGGTAGCAGGCACTGCACAGCGTCAACAATCCCTCCCGGCCTTCTTCCTTCGTTCTTTGCAAGGCCCTTACAGAAGATAGTAGGGGCACATATTCGTCTGTTGTTAATGGATATACGGCACCGCAGCATTCCCATTCCTCTAGCTCCCGGACATCGATGTCAAAGGCCTGTAGTATTGCCATTGATTGTTTTTCAAAGCCATCATCATTTTGTGCTCTAACAGTACAACCGGGATAATATCCAAGCATAGCTTCCACTCCCCTTTGGTTTTAGTTTTCTACCCTTTCTATCGGGTTGGATTGAGCCGGTGCCTAAATGGAATCAAAATAGGTGAAGTGAAGGTTTTTTCAATTCTATGGCTTTCTAACTCCTTGACAAAATCTTTTACATGGTTAATATGTAAACGGGGCTTAAAATCCTTCATGGATAAGGCCCTTTGGGCTGCGTCAAGCCCTGCCCTTCTCCCAAACACCAGAATATCTAATAAAGAGTTGCCCATAAGACGATTTCTTCCGTGGATACCCCCAGCGGCTTCACCTGCCACATAGAGGTTTTCAACAGAGGTTTCTCCCCTTTGGTTGATCAAAACCCCTCCATTTTGGTAGTGCAAAGTGGGGTACACAAGAATGGGATCTTTGCGTATATCCACATTAAAGCGAGCAAACTGTCTAAGCATCGCCGGCAATTCCCTTTCAATGGTACCTTCTCCATGGATTCTCTCGATCATTGGAGCGTCCAGCCATACCCCCTTCATTCCTGAAGGCGCAGTAATTCCCTTGCCCCGGACACATTCCCTAATAATGGCAGAGGCTGCCACATCACGGGTTTCCAGAGGATAAACAAATTGCTCTCCATCAATATTAACAGGCTCAGCCCCAAGCCCCCTCACCTTTTCGGTAATCAATAATCCTTCCACCTGCTCTGGAAAGGAAGCACCGGTTGGATGGTACTGAACCGTATCCATAAAGATAAGCCTAGCCCCTGCCCGATAGGCCATTACTAATCCATCAGCCGTTGCACCATAATGGTTGGAGGTGGGGAAATTCTGGGTGTGAAGTCTTCCCAGTCCACCGGTAGCCATAATGACAGTTTTTGCCTGTACAACCTGGTATTCATTGGTCTCCATATTATATAGTATTGCACCGGCCGCCCTTCCCTTTTCATCCATAAGCAATTCAACAGCAGGACTGAATTCAACGACATCTATTCCCCGGCATAAAACCTCGTCCCTTAGGGTACGCATAATTTCTGCTCCAGTATAATCCCGGGCAGAGTGCATTCTTTTTCGTGAGGTTCCCCCGCCATGATTGGTGACCATATTGCCTGAAGCATCTTTGTCAAACATACATCCCAGGTTTTCCAGCCACTTAATTACTGAAGGGGCATCAGATACCAGGGCCTTTACCAGCTCAGGAATATTGTAATAGTGTCCTCCTCCCATTACATCCAAGTAATGGACAGGGGGTGAATCCTGGGGCTGATCCGCCGCCTGAATCCCCCCCTGAGCCATTACTGTATTGGAATCTCCAAAACGAAGCTTGGTAGCTAAAAGTACCTTGGCTCCATTTTCATGGGCCAGCAGGGCAGCCGAAGCTCCCGCACCGCCACCGCCAATCACAAGGACATCCACCTGACAATCAGCTTCTTGAGGGGTAAAATGCTTCCAATCTATTTTAGGATAAGCCTCCAGTATATCGCACAGCTCATGGGGGAATCGATCCCCTTTATTGGGTCCAATTTTAGCCTCCCGAAATTGACCTTGAATATAATCGGGATGGTGGTTCCTCAACACCTCTTGCTTTTCTTCGGGAGTCATTCTGGGAAAATAGTTTCCTAATCGCCCTTCTCTGGTTTTTTCCACCTTTTCAATTGATTCTCTCATTGCAGGAGTATAACTCATGGTATTAGGCCCCCCCTATTCAATTTCACGCTTATTGTATTTTTCAGCCAGGGTTTCCTTATCGGCCTTTATCAGCTTCTCTAATGGCTGATCAAAGACCCCGGCTTCAATTTCATCAATTCTTTCCTGCAAATGGCCGGCATTAGGGGCCAGATACTTTCCGTGGAGGCGCCTGCATAGCAGGCCTACTTTATAGTGAACGATGTTAGCCGGACATCTGGATGAACAAAGGCCGCACATCAGGCAGTCAAAGGATTCATCCGCCGCTTTAGAGATTTCTCCTCGAATGGCATGGGCGATATATTTCATTACTTTTAAATTCTGCGGGCAAACATTGCTACATGAATTACATCCAAGACATTTCGTAATTTCAGGATAAATCGCCACCACTTGATCTTTATCAGCCTTTAATTCTTCTACATTATATTGCACCCTATGATAGGGATAAAAGGGAATTTGAGTTAAGTACATTTCATTTTCTACCTTAGTTTGACAAGCCAGCCCCACCTTCAGCTCATGATTCCTACCGATACGATAAACCGTAGAACAGGCTCCGCAAAAGCCTGCTCTGCAGCCACAACCCCTTAGCAGCGTGTAGCCGGCATATTCAAAGCCCTTCATAATGGTCAGGGAGCCGGGTACGGTATACCGCTTGCCCATAATATAGATATCTACCATTTCACGCCCTTGAACAGGGCTTTCTTTTTCGACTTCCAATATACGATCCTTTGTCACCTGATTACCCCCTTTAAGTAGTCGTAGTGGTAATTACATCATACTCAGGAACCGATTTTCTTTTTGGCCCCTGGAATACCTGGTTCTGTCATTTCTTTAGGCTTCAGGATAGCATCTAGCTGTTCCTCGGTTAATAGGCCTTTTTTCAAGACAACTTCCCGGACAGTTTGTCTGGTGGATAATACTTCTTTGGCAATTTCCGAGCTTTTTTCATAACCAATGTAAGGATTTAAAGCAGTTACTACTCCAACACTGCTATTAACCAGCTCATTACAGTGCTCTCGATTGACTTCAATGCCACGAATACAACGTTCTGTCAGGGCATTAACCCCATTGGTTAAAATTTCAATGGCTTCAAATAAATTTTTAAATATTACCGGGGCCATCACATTTAATTGAAACTGTCCTGCTTCTGAAGCCATAGCGATGGCATGATCATTACCTTGAATTTGAAAGCAGATCTGGTTCATCATCTCTACCATAACGGGGTTAACCTTGCCTGGCATAATAGAGGACCCAGGCTGTACCGCAGGCAGCTTAATTTCCATTAAGCCACATTTGGGCCCTGAGGCCAGCAGCCTTAGGTCATTGCACATCTTAGACAGATTTAAGGCACAGGTTCGAATCGCACCCGATACGTGAACGTAGCAATCTGTATTTTGTGTGGCATCTACTAAGTGCTCCGCCAAGCGAATATTTAAGTGGGTAATCTTTTTCAATTCTTCAATGGCCGCCTGAATATAGGCAGGGTCAGCATTAAGGCCTGTTCCCACGGCAGTTGCCCCCAGGTTAACGGTATATAAGGCTTCCATTGCTTCATTTATACGATTGATATCTCGATTAATTAACCGGGCATAGGCTCCGAATTCCTGACCCAATCGAATGGGAATCGCATCTTGTAAATGGGTTCTTCCTATGGTAACTATTTCGTCAAACTCCAGTTCTTTTTCTACAAGGGCTTTGTGTAGCTTTTCTAAGCTGTCTATTAGTTTTTCTTTCATCATAAGAACTGCTACCTTAAAGGCTGTTGGCACTACGTCGTTGGTGGATTGGGCCATATTCACATGGGTATTGGGAGATACAATATCATAATGACCTTTTTCACCCCCAAGGATTTCTATGGCACGATTAGCTAAAATTTCGTTTACATTCATATTAATAGAGGTGCCTGCACCTCCTTGAATGGGTTCCACAATGATCTGGTCGTCATACTGACCAGCGATAAATTCTGTACAGGCTATTTTGATGGCCTGACCAATTTGCTGTGGCATGACTTCGGTACGAAGGTTAGCTTCGATACAAGCATACTTAACTAATCCCATTGCTCGCACCAATTGCTTATGTATTCTAAGACCCGATAAGGAAAAGTTTTGCTTAGCTCTTTTAGATTGAATGCCGTAATAGGCATTGGCCGGTATTTCTAAACTTCCCAGGGAATCAGATTCCACCCTGGTCTTGTTAAACTGTGGGACGGTACGAAGGGACTTGATACGTTTAAGCCGCATTGGATAATTAGACTTAAACAGCCTATGCTTCAGCAGATAATTTTTTGTGTTCTCTAACATACAAACCATCCTCCTTTTTTCTTTTAGCTGAACCAGCTTTATTCTAAAGACAAAGAAAAATATTGTTACTAAATTAACAAAACAATCTGTGATCAGGCACACCAGCACCCGTAACCGTATAACCTTTAAATTTAATATTTAAAGTTGCTTACGGGTAATGCCTCATTGTTATATGAATCATCTTTTTTCACGATAAATAATGATTTTCACCTGAACCGAAAATAATTCCGTTAAATTTTTAACCTTTCGCGATAATTATAACATGTAGCCTAATAAAAGCAAGGTATTTTCATATCTTTGTAATTTTCTAAATTTTGGGTACATTTACCATTCAGCATTTTTCCTATTGTCATTCACTTCCTTTTTTTATGAAAAAAATAATCCCCTCTTAAGTCCTATATTGACCTGAGAGGGGATTATTTGCTACAGCCCTTGGCTTATACTTCATCCAGTAGACTACTCAACTGACTTGTAACCAGCTCTTTATTAAAGAGCAGCTGCTTATTCACATAAAATAGAATATCCTCGTAAACATAAGTATTAAAATTATTATCATACTCGGGTTTTCCTAATTTAGCCCTGGGAGTTTTATAAGAGCTGCAGCAGTTACACACATTGTCATAATCAATGGTAATGGAATCTGCTTTCTTTTCAGAAAGATGACTTTTTACACTTTTAATTAAAATATCCTCCATATTTTTGTACCTCCCTTCCTTATAAGAGTATAATCTTCAATTAAAAATGTCATTATATTATAAGCAGGTAAGTATTAAAGGGTGATTAAAATATAATTTTTGTCACTTTGACTTTAACATCTTTTTTGCAAGGTTTACCTGTGGAAACTAATGGTTTGTAAGAAATTTGTATTTTGAAATAAATTGTCTTGCAATTGTGAAATGTGTCGATTTGTGTTTTACAGCACTTTATTTGGTTATATATTAAATTAGAAAATTAATTGCAATTTTGCTTCCAAATATATAGAAATAATAAAAAATTATATTTTTTTATACCCCTTGAAAACATTAGCCTTGCCCAGAATTTGCGACTCACTTTATACCAATGTTTTTTTGCAAATTTGTAAATTATATGTTACGATAATTAACTATAGTGGGGGTTTACATTTTTCCTAAATTTGGAAATAGAAAAGAGGTACAAAGTATGTCTAAAATTAGAGTAGAAAATTTAGTCAAGATTTTTGGAAACAAACCAGAGAGAGCCTTGGAGCTTCTTAAAAAAGGCGTGCCTAAAGATAAAATTCTGAAAGAAACGAGGCAGGCAGTGGGTGTAGGCGATGTTTCCTTTACCGTTGAAGAAGGTGAGATCTTTGTTGTTATGGGTCTGTCCGGCAGCGGTAAATCCACCCTAATTCGTTGTCTGAATCGGCTAATTAATTCAACTTCCGGCCATATCTTTCTAGATGGGGAAGATATTACACAGATGAATAAAGAGCAGCTGATGGAGGTAAGAAGAAAAAAACTGGGAATGGTCTTCCAACGCTTTGCTTTATTTCCCCACAGAACTGTGGTGGAAAATGTTGAATATGGCTTAGAGGTTCAGGGCATTGAAAAGGATCAACGGAATCAAAAAGCCTTGGAGGCTTTAAAGCTGGTTGGCTTGGAAGGCTGGGCAGACAGCTATCCAAATCAGCTAAGTGGGGGAATGCAGCAAAGAGTTGGCCTGGCCAGAGCCTTAGCCATTGAGCCCGATATATTATTAATGGACGAGGCTTTCAGTGCCCTCGACCCCTTAATCCGTAAGGAAATGCAGGACGAGCTGCTGGAGCTTCAAAATGCCATGAATAAAACCATCATCTTCATTACCCACGACCTGGATGAAGCCTTGAAAATTGGCGATCGAATTGCCCTGATGAAGGACGGGCAAATCGTGCAGATCGGCACTCCAGAGGATATCTTAATTAATCCTGCCAATGATTATGTCGCCAAATTTGTAGAGGATGTCGATAAAACAAAGGTCTTAACCGCCGGAGAAATTATGATCAAACCCGTTTCCATTGACCATCAAAAGGATGGCCCCCGGGTCGCCCTAAGATTAATGGAAAAGGAAGAGGTTTCGGGGGTATTTGTTGTTGACAAGCAACGTATTTTAAAGGGATATGTTAATGCCGATACTATTCTGCAATTGGCTAAGGAAAATAAAAGCTCCTTTGAATCGGCTCTGGAGACTGATATTCCAACTGTAACAACAGACACAAAATTAGTAAATTTATTTTCTATTATGGCCGAGGCCAAAACCCCTGTGGCTGTCATTGATGAGCAGCAGCGTCTAAAGGGTGTTATTATTCGGGGAGCCGTTTTGGCTGCCCTTGCCAGAGGGGAGGAAACAGAAAATGGAGACAATTAATTTCTATCTATATGGCCTGCTAAACAGAAAGCTGCCCATTGGCGAAGCAATAGAAGCCTTTATTAATTTTCTAACCACCAACTTCCGTGGTTTTTTCAGAACTATTTCAGACCGTATGGATTCAATTCTAACCTTTTTAGAATCGAAATTGCTATGGTTTCCACCGATTGTATTGATGGTGATCGTAGCACTATTAGGCTATTGGCTTGCAGGCAGAAAAAAATCTGTTGGGATTTTATCCTTTTTAGGTCTATATATAATTTATAATCTTCAGCTTTGGGAACCGACAATCTCAACTACTATTTTGGTCCTTATTTCCACACTAATATCCATTTTAATCGGTATTCCTCTGGGAATACTTACTGCCAGAAATACAGTATTGCATAAGATTGTCATGCCTTTAATGGATTTAATGCAGACGATGCCTGCCTTTGTCTATTTGATTCCGGCAGTTTCATTATTTAATATCGGTAGAGTACCCGGGGTTTTTGCCACCGTTATATTCTCCATCCCACCTTCTATTCGTTTAACCAGCTTGGGAATTCGCCAGGTACCCAGTGAGTTGATTGAGGCCTCTGACGCCTTCGGATCAACCACCATGCAAAAGCTGATTAAGGTTCAGCTGCCCCTGGCCCTTTCTACCATTATGGCGGGGGTAAACCAAACCATTATGCTAGCCCTATCAATGGTGGTTATATCAGCTATGATTGGTGCCGGCGGTCTGGGACGAAATGTATGGTATGGGATTCAAAGACTACAGCTTGGTTCAGCCTTTGAAGCTGGTATTGCAGTGGTAATTCTGGCGATTATTCTGGACAGAATTACCCAAAACATTGCTAAACAAAATAAAAAGATATAAGGAGTTGACCAACTATGAAAAAGAAGAGCCTTCTTTTACTATTATTAGCTATCATGGTCTTTTCAGTTGCCTGCACAGGGACAGGCGGCAGTTCATCAAAGGGAGATGCCGTAAAGCTCGGTTATGTTGCCTGGGATTCAGAAGTGGCCAGCACTAACGTTTTAAAGGTAGTTTTAGAGGATTTAGGCTATGATGTAGACATTGTAGATGTCAGTGCTTCCCTGCTCTTTCAAGGGGTAGCCCAGGGGGATTTTGATGCCACCGTGGCGGCCTGGCTGCCTACAACCCATGCTGATTACATGAACCAGCATGGCGATCAGCTGGTGGATTTAGGTCCTAACCTAAATGGTACCCGAATTGGTCTGGTCGTTCCGGATTATATGAACATCGACTCCATCGAAGACCTTGTCGCTGGTGAACATGCCGGAGCCACCATTACAGGAATTGACCCTGGTGCGGGAATTATGATGACCACTGAAGCAGCAATTGAAGAATATAACCTTAACTATCAATTATTAGAGGGCAGTGACCCTACCATGGCTGCGGCCCTGGCCGATGCCATTGATAATGAAGAAGAAATTATTGTTACAGGCTGGACCCCCCACTGGAAGTTTGCACGATGGGATTTAAAATTCCTTGAGGACCCATTAAATGTCTATGGTGGTGACGAAGATATTCATACCCTGGTAAGAACCGGCCTTGAAGAAGACATGCCGGAGGTCTACACTGTGCTGGATAAATTCTATTGGAGCCCCGACGATATGGCCGAGGTCATGGTGATGATTGCCGACGGTATGGCTCCCGAGGCCGCTGCCAGGCAATGGGTAGATAACAATCAAGATAAGGTTAACGAGTGGATTCAATAATTATATGAAAAAAAGCAATGGGATAAGGATATACTCCTTAACCTATTGCTTTTTTATATTTATTCAATCAATCCATACTTAATTTTAATACGATCTAGTTTTTCAATCATTGGCTGAGAAGTAAAATATAGAAAAAATACCGTGGCGATTCCATGGACCATATCAAACCAAAATCCTGAAATATAGGTGGCTAGCAGGGCTTTCCAGGAAAAATGAGCGGTAAAGATGAGCAGGGAGCCCAGATTAATGATACCACCATAGATAAAGAAGGTAGTAAGTCCACCGAAGATACATAGAGACAGTCTCGTTTTTTTCAAATCCCCCCTTTGGTACAGAATTCCTGCTAAAAAGCCAATAATGCCAAAGCAAAACATCTGCCAGGGGGTCCAGGGTCCTTGACCAAAGAAAAAGTTAGAAACAAACCCTGCCACTGCCCCCACCAAAAACCCTGACTCTGGCCCAAAGCATACCCCCGCTATAATGACTATGGCTACAACTGGCTTAAACTGGGGCAGCATGAAAAAGGCAGCCCGCCCCGCCACCGCAATGGCGGCCAATACTGCAATGACCATCAGCTCCCTTACCTGGGGCCCTCTTCTTTCAAACACCAGGGCAAAGGGAATTAAGGTATAGAAAATAATTAAAAGACTGATAAAATAGTATTTACGGTCTTTTAAGAAAAAAACACCAAAAAGTATGGTGGCAGGGATGACCACTACAATCAATAGGGCTGCCAATAATGTACGCCTGCTGACAGCATTCTTAACTAAGCCTTTTTCTGACATAGATCGATCACTTCCTCTACAGTTATTGCTCCAGGATATAGATGCCGTACCATTCGGTTGGCTGCAGTGGTATAAAAGCTGTTTCCAGAAAAGAATTCCCTGGTTCTATTGGTGGTAATGATACCCCCATCGAAAAATAACGAGCATATTTCCCCATGCCTTGCACAAAACTCGATATCATGGGATACCATAACTACCGTTACTCCTTCTGCTGTCAGTCTTTTAAGGAGCTGGGCAAGCCTTCCCTTGAACATTTCATCCAGTCCCTTTGTGGGCTCATCGAGAAGCAATATTTGAGGCTCCAGCAGCAGTACCTTTGCCAGGGCCACCCGCTGCTGCTCTCCGCCACTCAGATCATAGGGATGCATGGAAAGCAGCTGTCGAAGTTCTGCAAGCTCAATGACCGCTTCTATTTTTCTATCCTTCTCTTCCCTGGTCATCTTAGTATCAGAGAGCATTTCGTATAAGTCCAGCTCTACAGTTTTTTTCACGAACAGGCTTTGAGGATTTTGAGGCAGCACCCCTAAATTATTCCTGAACCTTTCCTTTGCTTTAATTTCTGTAAGGTTTTGTCCGGCAATCAGCACCTTCCCACGATAGGGCCTGTATATCCCGCCAATCAAGGAAAGGGTAGTGGTTTTACCTGTTCCATTTCCCCCTACAATGCAGTAAAATTCTCCTCTTCTAACCTTCAATGACAAATCCTTAATTACATCGGGCATGTTTTTTTCGTATCGAAACCATACATCCTTAAGCTCGATTATGGGTTCCTTAGAAACGAAGTTATTTTCAACCTCTTTTTCCCATTGCTTTAGGACCCCTTTCCCAAGGAAAGTATCAAGCCATTTTCGTCCCTCCTTTACTGTGACAGGACAGGGCAAACTGCTATTTACTGCCGAATGAATTCTTATGGGCGTAGTCATTGCGTCAAACATGGGATGATTTATCTCCCGCAGCCTTGCCCCTATATTTTTAGGCGAGTCATCAGCTATGATACGTCCTTCTTCCAACACAATCACCCGATCTGACAGGGGAAGAATCTCCTCCAGGCGATGGGCCGTGGTAATGATGGTTGTTCCCAGCTCTTGATTAATTTTTTTCACGGTTTGAATAAATTCCGAGGCTGCAATAGGGTCCAATTGGGAAGTAGGTTCATCCAGAATCAGCACCGAAGGCTGCATGGCCATAATGGAAGCCAGATTCAACAGCTGCTTTTGTCCCCCGGAAAGGGCAGCCACATCCCGATGGAACCAGGATTGAATTCCAAAAAAACTGGCCATTTCAGCTACTCGTAGGCGGATGGTTTGATTAGAATGTCCAAGGCTTTCCAAACCGAAGGCCAGCTCATGCCATACCTTGTCTGTAACAATTTGATTATCCGGACTTTGGAGCACATAGCCAATTTCAGCAGCTTGGGTAAGCTGGTCCACCTGTTCCAGGGCCTGGCCACAAAAATAGATTTCCCCTTCCCTTTTCCCATGGGGCGTCAGAACGGTTTTCAAATGCCTTAGCAGGGTAGTTTTTCCGCAGCCAGACTTCCCACAAATTGTAATGAAATCCCCGGCTTCAACAGTTAAGTTCATATTAGACACAGCGCTTTTTTCTTTTTGTGGATAGGCAAAGCTTAAGCCTTCGATTCGATAGATTTCCATTTTATTTCCTCCAAAATATTGATCAAGGTTGGCATCATTGTAAGCAAGAAGTATGCTGCATAAAATATGACACTAAGGGGAGTAACTCTGCTCCACCTAATAGAGGGAAAAAATCTTATGGTGGTTTGACCCATGGCAGCCCCAGTCAGTACAACGGCAATTAATAGCATCATTGCTGTAAAGACAATCCAATCCCGATGATCAAATCGAAACAGGGAAAAGCTGCTTCGATTAGGTAAGCCGTAGCCCCTTGCCTTCATGGAATCTGCTGTTTCAATGGCATTTTCCAAGGCCCAGGTGGTCATAATCGATAGAATTTTAATTCCGTTCTGGGCCCTTTTGAAAATATTCCCCTGGGAAGCATCTCTGCCGATACATTTTTGAGCATGGGAAATCACCTTAATTTGAGCCTTGTACCTAGGGACAAAGCGAAGAACCATAGAAAAAATCAATGATAGACCGGGAATGATTTTTCCAAACAAATAAATAAATTTGTCAGAGGTCATCACCGCATTATAGCAGGAAAACCATAATATTACGGTAACCAGCATGACCGCAGCCGCCCCCCCATAGACAATGGATTCTAGGGTGATGGGATTACCGTCCTTTAAATAGAACAGAATTGTTACTCCCCGATGATTAAAGGCTGGATTAAATAATGCCATCAATAACAGCATAGGCAGCAGATATAATACATTGAATTTCAATGCCTTTACCCCTTTTAACATCAATGAATAGAGAAAGGCACTGAAAAAGGCAATTCCCTGTAATACTGGATGCATAAAAAACATGGCGAAAATGATGACGGCTGTGAAATAGGTAAAATTGACAATGGGATGATAGGTAGAAAAGGTGTCCTTCATTATTCCGTCCCTCCCACTGCCGTCCAGCCGCCGATATCACGGCCTAAATCACAGGTATATATCCATTCCACCACATCTCCATCCTGTAGCAGGTATCGACTGCTGCCATAGTTAGGGAACCAGCCATTTACTTTATACATCCAGCCGCTAAGCTCTCCGCAGTCAAATTCATAGAGATTATTAATCCCCTCCACGTAGTTACTGTTATAAATTGGTGTCATGACAAATTCCATGTGGATTTTATTATTCTGCATCTCCCTCAACAAAACATCAAAGACAGATTCTCCCTCATAGAAGGTTACAGATTGGGCAGGATAAATTACACCGTCCTGGGGCAGCACCTCAAGCTTATCCTTATCAAATATGTCTAAATTGTCTAAAATGGTTTTGCAGGTTACGGATAGGGTAACGGTTAATTTCTCTTCTTTGTTAACGACAGTATTCTGCCATTCCACAGGTTTAGGCTTTCCCTCGGGTACAGGGTCAGTAAGATATTGGTCCTTTCCTCCCTCAGGATTAGAGTCAGCTTCCTTTACCTCTTCAGGGGCAGACCTTGGCCTTTCCGTTGTTTCTTTTTCCTTTTTCTGCTCTTTTTCCAGGGGAAGCCCTTCCTGGGATTCCAGATGAGCCTTTGCCCTTTCATTAGCCTGTACCTCAGGCTCCTCAGGCTCCTCTACAGACTTCTCCCCTTCGTTCTGTTGATCTATTTCTTCCTCTGTTTTCAAGGATTTATTAGCATCCAGGTCACCAGCTGCTTGGGCCGCCGAAATACTTTCCCCTGAATCTTCTCCTCTTTTTAAATGGATTTCGTCCCAAAAGTAGGCAAGGGACAATAGACTAATGATTAAAATTCCTACCAACCATTTTTTCTTCTTCATATCGCTATTTTTCACCTCAAATTTCTAAGCAAGGGTAATAACGCTACCCTTGCTTAGCTTTTTCAGATAATTGTTTCAGATATGGCGTAATACATTAATCCCTTTCACTGCCCATATCATAAAGCTGATTTTCACCATTGATAAATCTGTCATAGGCAATAAGGGCATACATTCCCTGATCCGTAGCCATGGGGTCCAGCTCTCCTGATAAAATATGTTTAAAGCCCCCACCCTCTACATAAAACTCCAGCAGGGCTGTTATGGCGTCTCTTCCATTTTTGATAAACCGCTTGTCCTTTTTGGGGTCAATATTCAAGGAAGTAAGGGCAACGATTACCTGGGCAATACTTTCACTGCTTTCTTCATCTCCCCAGCTGCTCATAAAGCTGCCATCGTCCTGCTGTGTGGTGGATAGAAAATGTAAAGCCCGACCGGTGGCAGCCCTTACCTTTTCCTGGTCCTGATATTTAGATAGAGCCTGCAGTGCCATGGCAGTAATGTCTGTATCTGCCGGAGCCTCTGAGGTTAAGGACCATCCTCCACCTGGAATTTCCTTAGCTAAAATGTAATCAATTAACATCTGTCTTGTGGTTTGCACTTCAACCTCTGGATCAATGGGAATTTCATAGCCCTTACTGTCCAGGGCGATCAAGGCCCAGATAGGTCCATTTAAGCCCTGCTTAATTAAGGTGTTGAAATCCGCCAGGGGCTTGGTCAGGTCATAGCCTGCTACATCGGTAACCCCTTTGTCGATGGAGGTCAGGGCCAGAATCACCCTGTCATACTCAGTATATTTAATGCGGTGCAGCTTTCCGTCGGTCTCCTTAAGCTTTTTCTCTACATTTGTATAGTATTTTACAAAATAGCCCTCGGGCACCTCAACATGGGAACGGGCCAGGGAAAGAACTGTCCATTCTCCCCCAACGCTTGCCACAACTGGATTGGTGATGGTCCGCTGCATTAATGCCCCTGTTTCCTCAATGTATTGCTTAACCTCATTGTTCTCTGGCTTTTCTTCCTTTATGGCCTGAATTTCTTCGACAGCTGCGGGTTTTTCTGCCCCTTGAAAGCTGTGGGCCCTCATGGCGACAACCGTGGCCATTTCCCTTGTGGCAAAATCCTTAGGATTAAATTCATCATTATGACCCACCATTAAACCCTGGGCAACAATGGATTCCACTGCATCCTTAGCCCAGCTTGATACCCGATTCATATCCTTAATAGCTGTATCCGGCTTGGCTGCCTCCATATTCAAGGCCCTTACCAGGATCACTGCCATCTCTTCACGGGTGATATTTTGATGGGGATAGAAGCGGTTGCCGTCTCCCGATACAATTCCCGCCCCATAGGCGGCATTGATATAGGAATAGAACCAATCATTTACTCCAACATCGGAAAAATCAATGGCCTTGTCTACATTAACCTCAAGTCCTAGGGCAGAGACCATTAGTTTAGCAAATTCCGCTCTGGTAATATCGGCCTTGGGACTGAATTGTCCATTGTTTCCCTGGATCAAACCTTTTTGGGTTGCCTCATCAATCGCTTCGTAGGCCCAAGATGAAATGGTATTTGCATCCTTGTAGTATTTCTCTAGCCCCTTCTGACTACCCTGGGGTTCCTTCTCAATACTATATAGTGCAAAGGTAGTAAGGTAATTTGTCTTGACGATCAAATCCTCTCCCTTGAGGTAACCGTAGACCTTCAATTCCTGATCTTGAGTTGCTTGTGCCCCTGCTTCCTCAGTCTTATAGAGCTGAATCGCTTTATAGCCATCCTCTTCAATAAAGCCTGCTAATCGTTCTTTTCCTCCTTCAATGATGAAGGTTACCGGCTTGTCAAATATTTGTGGATACTGCCTATGACCCATAAAGAAGATATCAATTGAATTTTTATTAATGCTATTACCCAAACCTGCTTCTACCAGCATTTGAATTTTTTCATCTTCTGAGCCAATCTCTGTAAAGAGCTCTATTTGACTGGACCCAAATTTCAGCTTTGTTCCCTTTTCAATAACAAATGATAAGTTTTCTTTGTTAATGATCGTTTTAGGAATATTGGATTTTACTTCGTTTACATCAAGAACTACCTTTGACTGAACCTTAGGAACATTAATTGTTATGTCTTGATCTTTCGCTATATTCTTTGAAATCCTTATGATGAAATCCTTATCAATATCCTTAGGAACCTCCACCACAGATTTGCCATCCTCTGAATTAACCACATGGCCCTTGGAGGAATCATCCTTATCATCGGGATCCCATTCACTAAGATCTTCTCCCAGATCCTTTCCTAAATTAGTGGTATACCGCCATTCAAGCCTGTCCCCATCCTCCAGCTCATATTTACTTGCTCCATAGTTAGGATACCAGCCATTTACATTATACATCCAGCCGCTGCCGCTACCGTGGTCGAATTCACCATCCCCATCGATGGATTGTACATAAATACTGTCAAATTCTTTGTAATACTTATAATCACAATCTATTCCTTCATCGTCCAATACCCTTTTCAATACTGTCCAGGCGTTGTCTCCCTCCTCTAATTCTACTTTTCTAGAAGAAATAACATAGCCCTTATTAATGGTCTTTTTATCTACAGATAAGGTGACATACTCCTTGGTATCAGGATCTGTTCCACCTCCGGGGGTACCCTCTGTGCTTGTGGAGTAGATTACAAAATCAGTAAAGTGTTTGGTTTTAATAATCAGATTGTTGCCATTGTAATATAAATAATCTGTTTTTCCACCATTTTTTCCTTCGGAATCACTGGCATATTTTTGAATAGGATACAGCTTGCCATTTTCAATATAAGCCGCTTCCATTCCCTTCATTCCAGCAAAGTCGATCGTAACGTAATCACTAAATTCTACTCTGCCATTGCCCCCCATGGTGGAAACAGAATGGATTTTATCAAGCTTTCTACCGGCTGGCACCACTGTATTAACCTTAGCTTTTATAGCTGTATCTCCAGTATCCTTTGTGGTCATCAATTCTATAGCTGAGGAATCCCCACTGGTGACCATGGCCCCTTTGGGAATCACAGCAGAGATAATGCCCTTTTCTGCCTTAATTTCAGGTAAGCTGCTGTTGTGGGGCAGCTCAACCATCACCCTGGCACTATTATTCTCAGGAATCTGAAGCAAGAAGACCTTATTGCTATCATCTACCGGTATCTTATATTTGAAATCTTCATTAACAGGAATATCTATGATCTCCGGCTCCGGCTCTGGTTCAGGCTCCGGATCAACAGGTTTATTGGAATTAGTTACTTCTCGTCTTATGGTTGCGGTGTTTCCTGCGGTATCGGTTACGATTACCTCTAATATATTAATATGCTTGTCAAAGCTGGTGTCCCTAAACTCATGTCGCCCTCTGGTGTTGACAGATTTAGCTGTTAGCACCTTTCCATTAAGCTTAACAACCATTGTAATGTCTACAGCCTCATCCTTATTGTCTGCAGGAGTAATATAGAAGACAGGAATCACATCGGTGGTAATGACATCCTTAACCTGATTTGTTATATTTGCTGTTGGAGGCTCTGTATCGGCCACGGTCTTTATGAGAAAATGGGCCGATCGAATATTATCCCCTTTTATGGTCACCTCATAGCTTCCCGCCTGACTGAAATTAACGGTTACTTCCCCCGATTCGTCAGTTAATAGTCCCTGATCGGACTTACCATTAACATATACGGCGGCATTGGCAACTGTGTTGATTTCATCCTCTTCACCAAGGCTATATCCCTGGGCAGTCAGGGTGAGGTCTGCCCCCGAATAGATGGTGATCTCCTGTGGCGTGAAGATAGAGGGATTCGTTCCCCTAGAGCTAAAGGGAATTCCCAGCCAGGTATAGTAAAAGTCCCCAGTATCTTTTCCTAAGTAGATAATAATGGATTCCCCATTGCTTACATATCTTGAAGATAAATCCCTGATGGTTCGTCCGTTTTCTACAGAGGATAGCCAGGCCTCTTCCTTAGCTGGATCTGCCATCTCTTGATTAATCATACTAAAGCCCCTGGCATTTTCAGTATAGCTGATTCCTTTTGCGTCCAGGGCTTCCTTGACAACGTCCTTAACGGTGTGCTTTCCTTTTTTAAGGGGAACGACAGCATCAGTTAAAATCACCTGATCCTTGCCTTCAATCCTTACAATGGCCTGTCCATTTTCTATGGGTGCTTGTTTTCCCCAATGATAGATAGAGCCCTTTCCCTCTAAAAAGTAAATATATTGATCCAGGGCATAGAGGGCCTGCTCAGTGGCCATCCCATTGAGGGTTAGGTTCCCTCTAAACTCAGCATGGGCAAAGCCTCCGCCGGGAACCTCAAAGGTTAATAGGGCATCAACAACATTTTTCCCATCCTTGCTAAACCTTTCGCCTGTGGGGTCAATCCCATTGGAAGCCAGCCCCATAATTACCTGGGCACAGCTTTCTGAATTGATTGTACCCCAGGAATTATATCCTCCCCCAGGCTCCTGTATCTCTGAAAGCCGATCTGCAGCCTTTGAAATAGCCGCCTGTACCGCTGGATAATCGGAGTTATTGTATGGGGCAAGGGCCGTCATTGCCATTCCTGTCATATCGGGGTCTGCATTACCTAAGCCATCCCCACTTAAATTCCATCCTCCGCCTTCGGTGCATTGGGCATCCACCAGACGGTTAATCAGCTTTTCTCTGGTCCATCTTGCATCGGCAGGAATTTGATATTCCCCTGAATCGTAGGCAAGCAAGCCGAAAACGATAGCATTTAATCCTTGACTCTCTAAATCAGCAGTGTAGATTTGTTTGATTAAATTATACCCTGCAATATTGGTGGGGTCTCCCCCTGCAGCCAGTATTCCTAAGGTCATTCGCTGAAATTCTGTGGGTTTATTATAATAAGTATTATTATTATCAGGATTTTTTAAATTAGCCTCTATTTCCTTAAGGTAATCTGCTGGAATCAGCTGGCCTTTACCTGCCCTTGCCAGACCAATTGCCGCCCAGTCCATACTGTAATGGTTGGTAACAACAACATTGCTGGCCCCTTCTATGGCAGACGCTACCCTTTCCCTCAAATTTTCCAGGGGCTTGGCCTCTACTGTAAATCTAACCGTCTGAAACCTGGGGGTTTGGGGGTCATTTGTGTCATAAATCCCTAGATCGTATTCTCCGGGAGCCATATCCTCGGGAATCGATATTTCATGATCGACCTTTCCCTCCAGATCGGTTGTTACGGGAATGTCTATCCAGCGATCTGATGGAGTTTCATAAATATCACTGGTGTCGGGGAGGAAAATTCCTAATCCGTAATCCTCATTGGGGTTTCCGTAAACACTGGCCGTTACGGTATCCCCAGGATAGACTGTCACTGTGCTTAGTTCAAGGGTTACATTGCTGAAGGCAGTATCGGCGTAGGCTGTCAGAGGGCCATTGCCAAAGATATTCAAGCCCTGGGGTATAAATAGATTTCCCAACACCATGGCCAACATGATTAAAAAGGAAATCGTTCTTTTATGCCTTATTCTCATTACAAACTCATCTCCTAGCTTATTTATAATATGAGCAAATTTATTTGCCCCTGAATTTTGTTACTTTACAACTGAATTAAAACGACTTTAATTATTTAATATTGTGATTGGCTTTCTCCATGATTTGACATGTTGTATTCCATCGGCTTCACTGCCTGAGGTATAATAGCTGTCCTGTACATATACGTAGCATTCCGTATCTGCCGTAACGCTGGGCAGGGTAATTGTTGCCTTCCCTTTATTGGCTCCGCTTGTGGCTGTTGTGCTTGAAGCAAGGATTGCTCCATCGGATACCCGCTCAACCACAACGGTGGCACTGCCTAATTCTTCAAAGGGGCTTATTGTCCAATTCCATAGGTCAGTAAAGATTTGTCCCTTTACAGTAACATCAAATGAGCTGTTTTCGTTATAGGTTGAGTTAATGCTGCTGTAATTGCTTAAGCAGGTATAATAGGTATACTCAGGCAGGGCATAATACCAACTTATTTTATCCCCATCATTTAGGGTATAGCTTGCTGCCCCAACACTTGGCAACTCATCTAATGTAGGAGAAGCCGGTTGATCATTTGTATCCCATACTCTATACATCCAGCCTCCGAAGAATGAACTGGGATAATCCTGATCAGTTTGTCCTGCAACGGCGCTTACATAGCCACCGGATTCCGTATAGCTGATTGAATTGTCTGTGGCTGCTTCTTCAAAGGCATCCATTACTGTGAATCCTGTTGTATCAGTTAGCACAACCTCATATTCATCTAAAATTTCTCCGTTCCCGTCATGATAGCCTTGTATTCTAATTGTGACAGTTTTAGAAGCTGCAAAGGCTGTAGCTGAAAACATCATAGATATAATCATCACTAGGGTTACTATAATTGATAATTTTTTAATCGATCTTCTCATTATTAACCACCTCACATAAGAATTTTGTATCCTTCAGGGGCAAATAAAATTGCTTTATTGATCGAATCCTATTAAATTTTAACAAAATAAAACCTCTCAACTTGAATCATTAAGAGGTTTTTTAGCATTTTTAATCCTTATGTCATGCCTGTCAATATGTAAACCATACATTGCAGCATGCATCTTAAAACACCCCCCATCGACCGTAGAGTAAAATGGTGCATACAAAACAGGCAGGTCTTCTGGCTCAAGCGTCATCATCCTTACAACCTTCCCATGTTACCAGTGGTATTCTGTAAGGACTCCTCTTTTACAGCGGCGGGACCACGTGGGATTTTCACCCAACTTCCCTTTTCACCAATTAATAATTACTTCCCATAAAAAACCATAATTGGCACCTGTTTCAGCTATTCAGTTTTCACATACATTATATCTTATAAAATATGACTTGTCATGTAAAAATTTCCTTTTAAGGGCTATTCTTTAATACAGTCAATAAAAATAAAAAAGCCTTAGATTAATTCTTTCTTAGGAATTAACTAAGGCTTTTTCAGAGAGATAGAGATAGCTTCTTTTCATTATAAAAATATAAACTAAGTTAAGTTTATATTTTATTACTAATTAATTGATAATTGATGCCCTGTAATTTCTAGTGAGTAATTGCTGAATCATCTGCTCCATAAACGCCTATATAATAAGTACCGATAGGTGGATTAGATAGGCTAAAGTGTTCTTGGGGTATAGCTTTATTTTCTTTTATCCAATAGGTTGATGGCGCCCCTTGATAAGGGTCATCGCCTGGTGCCCATATAACTATGTCAAGATTTTCTTCATTTTCATCTAATACTATCATGGTGACATTCAAATCTGCTTCTCCAGAATTAACACCTATAGGGTACAAAACTACCTTTCCGTACGAAACGTATCCATCAGGTATACATATATATGTTCGATAAGTATTGAAAGAGCCTGAGCCTTGGGCTGCATTCTTAATGGAATCATATGCCAGTATTCTTCAATTGCCATAGTTCTTATCGTAACCTATTTCACCCATATCTGTTCCACTAAACCTTATTGTAGTTGATTGTCCCAGAGAATATGCTGCATCATACATAAGTGCATAAACGCCTGAAAGCATAGGCGCAGACATTGAAGTACCTGATTTTACTGTATACTCACTACCTGTGTTAGCTGCTGCCGCCCTTATATTATACCCTGGAAGTACAACGTAAGGACCGTTGTTATAGGATACATTTCTATCAGTCCCACGGGAGGAACCTTCTGATAATCCCCATCCCCCTTCATAAGGGTCTTTAATATTCCCCACAGAAGTAGAAGTATATTTAGCGTAAGTCGATAAAGTGTCATAATATGGTGTTTTATTACCATCATTACCTGCTGAAACAAAGACTGGAACTCCTTGGGCATCAATTTCATTAATCACCTCAATTATCTCTTTTCTCGCTTCGTAGGAAGCACTAGTCCCAATACTCATATTAACAACATTAATACCATATGTATCTAAATTTTGAAGAATCCATCTTAATCCTCTTAATGTATCTGCAGGATTTCCCTTCTTCCCAGCCTCAGGCAAAGTTTTTATTCCTACAAGGGCTGCCCCCGGGGCAACTCCTTCCTGAATTCCTGGATCTCCTTCTCCAGTGCCAGCTGCAATACTAGCAACGTGGGTACCATGTCCATGATCATCATAAGGATCAAGTTCACCGTTAACAGCATCATACCAACCAATTACTTTGCCTCCATCTAAGTCAACGTGTTCAGCATCAATTCCTGTGTCCATAACAGCAATTACAACATCATTCTTAGAGTAAGAATTCTCTCTTCCATCTAAATCACCAGTAACTTTAAAATCCTTCCTAGCTTTTTTTACACCTATCATATCCGTTGCTGCATTAAGGTTAATACCGATCTCATTATCTTCATTCTCATTCCATGAAGCTGGTTCATCTGGAAGAGAAAAATTATTAGTTGAGGCAATATACAGAACTTCATCCATTTTTTCTAGCTTACTTAATTGCTCACTCGTAATATTTTCAACGAGATATAGACCGTGCTTTTCTTTTATTATAGTTAAAGAATCACCAAAAATTTCTTTAAAAGCTTTTTCAAAATCTTCCGAAGAATAATCAAAATGCACTACAACATTTACATTAATACCTAATGTACTCATTTTTTTATTGGCTTTAATTTCTTGTTCCAGCATGAAGGTTATTTTCGATATATCTGATTCTGCTTTTTGTACTTTTTGTTCTGATACAATAATTTGCACTTTAGGTTCCTCTCCATCACGATAAATATTTTCTTCACTTAGCTTAATAATATCTATTTTATCAATGTCGATGGTAAGTCCCTGTTCACTTGAACTTGCATAGGTTATTCCAGATAAAGCTATTGCACCTGCTAACAACATTATGGCTATCCTTTTAGTCATTTTTTTATTCTCCTTTCCATAATATTTTGTAATACTGCTAAACTAATTAACTAAATATACTACCTCCTCCCATCTATCTTCTTTAGTATTATTTACTTCAGACATAATTAGTTATTTTATTTCTACATGCTTTTTATTTCGTTATATTTTGCTTTATAAAATCCGTAAAGATTCTACCATATCTTTCAACATTAGGATATCATGCTCTTTTTTCCAAATCAACCAATTTTTGAAAAATTTTTATTATGATTTTAGACTTATTCATATTTTAGATGAGAGAATTTAGGGTAAATAATCATTTAGAAAATGTTTATTCTAATCAAAAACAACCCCTAGAAAAATTTCTTTAAAGAATTCACCAAAGGTTGTTTTGTAATTTCTATTGAATTTTACTTAAAAGCATTTGAAATTCACTAACATAGATATCTACGATTCTTTCAGCGATTTCCACAGCCATGGTTTCTTGATAAATATGGGAGGTCATATTTCTATCATTTAACATAAGGAGCCAGTTTTCTTCATTACTAATGAGCCCCTGGGCGTAGGCCTCTTTAATAACTGCTTTGGGTGAATTTTTATCTGCAATCCCTAAATTTTCAAGATATACCTTAGTGGTTTTCCAGGAAAGCTCATAGGTAAATTCAAATCTTTGTATAAGCCCGTCACGAATAATGCTGCTGTTATGGAGCTTATATTGGTCGACGGCTTCCTTTAATCTTGCCAATGCGTTCTTAAAATTAAACAATTTATTGTCTAACTTATTCATAGATCGTCACACCCTCTTCCTGAATACTTCTTACCAATAATTTATCTGTATGCTCTCTTATAAATACAACATCTATTTTTTTCAATGTATTAATTTCCTCTATATCAGCACAGAACAGCGCCCTGTCAATATCTGATAGATTAGCCCCAAAGACGGCAATATCATAATCGCTGTCGGAAGAATGGTCTCCTCTTGCCCGGGAGCCAAACAACAGAATTTTCTCCACCTTATATTTAATTGCAATTTCTCTGATTTGTCGTAAAATATCTTCCTTCATCATTATTTGCAACCTTCTTTTTCTTTAATATGGTATATGCCACTATATTAGCATATAAATTCTGCTATGACAAATGAAAGTACACGACAGGATTCTTGCCAATAATAGATTGGTGAACCATTAAATCGGCTCCCTTAGCTTCTTTATCTCATCTTCCTTACTAAAGAGCACGCAGCCGCCGTCATGCTCCTCATCTAAAGAAATAACCTTCAGTAAATGGTTATTGAACCCTTCACTGAAGGTCTACAAAATATGCTTAATTAAGCCTGCGGCTTTTCAAAAATATACACCAGCTATTTTTCACTCTACATACCCGTTAATTTAAATCTTTAATCTCTTCATAAACCGATCGTGTTTTTTCAGGATTTTTATAGTTAATAATGATAATTTCTTCGTCGGTGGTAATTTGTATATAGGGCCCATTTCCTGAGTGTAAAAACAGCCTTGCCCTTTCAATTTCATCCATTCTAAAGGTACCTTTTTTAAGGCTGAACATTGATAGAGCATTGATCTTATTTCTTACGGTGGGTATCTCTTCCCTTAATGTCACCGCTTCTATCGAATCGGTTTGAATGGTTATGCCATACATGCCGCCTATTTCTAAGACATTATTCTCATGCGTAACTTGACTTTCCCGAGTACCTAAAAAAAAGACTACTGCCAAGCCCAACACAACTACAATAGAAACAATCATCTTGACCTTGGATAAATTATTTTTACCATTAGAGCTTTTTAACATTGATCATCTCTCCTATTCCCTATTTTTTTATGACATTTTATGACACATGGGAAATTATGTACTTTGATAATTTGAAATAAGTCATAATTTCCGTCATGTGCCTCAACAAAGTCTTTAGGGTGTGTCTGAATACTCCGAAGGGTGCAAATTTTACTGAATTTTTATTCCAAGCAAGGCGCTTTTTTGAAGGCATACCAGGAGTACGTCAAGGAAAAGCAACGCTGCGTGGGACAAAAAAGCGGTGAAAGATGCCCTTGAGTGGGTTTTCAGACACGCCCAAGTATTAAGGGGCTATATCAATGAATTTTTCTACATACATTTCATAAATTACATAGCGTGTTATGATATAAAATACAAACAGTAACCCACTTAAAATTAATATGATGCTGCTGACCTGCCACCCCCCCAAGAGTTTTACTAATCCGTAGCCGAAAAAACCTACAATCATTCTAATTAAAAGAGAAAGTAAGATATTCAGATTATTCTTGACTGCCGCTGTAGGATTAGTCCAATTTAAAAATGGCCTTTCGATATTAATAATCATGTCGATGCTTGAAAAGAACAGCGTTGCCGTAATGCAAAAGGCTATTGCAATTAAAATTGAAGTTAAATCTATCGGTATAACGAATAATACCAATATACCCAGAATTAAAGAACCCATCAGCTTTATCACTAAGGTAGAGTAGATTCGATACCTAATATTGTCTTTGGCACTGACGGGTAGCACCTTGGTTTCCCAAAATGCCTTTCCCTCCCTTGTAATGACAGTGGCCGACAGACTTCCTAAAATAGCCGGAGTTGTGATTACCGCCGTATAAATAAAGAGTCGATAGGGGGCCAGGGCCTCAGATTTGAAAATATCCATTCCAACCTCGCCGGTAAACAGTACAATGACAAACATTAATATGGGTACAAATATGGTCAGCACCGTATTTAAGAAAAATATAGGATTGCCCAGGATAATATTGATATGTCTTCTTACCATTTGGAATCCCTTACTTTTGCTTTTATAATACAGCTTTCCTCTGACAGCAGGAGCCCCCTCCTGATTGAATTTCATCAATGCCCGATTATACAACATCTTGGCAAGGCCCCTTAAAATCCATAGCAACACTAAATTGAAGACGATAAACAACAGTCCATGAAGCATTGATCCCTCTATCGTTTTGGTTAGCCAAATACTTGGAGGAAAACGACGGCCAATGGCCATTAACGGGCCATCTTGCTGAAGCAGCAAATGATTAAGCTCCTCAGGCCTCATTTGTATATTGCTAGACATCATCTGTATTAAAATAATAGCCCCGATCAAAATTAAATTTCCCACCACAACCATTAAATTTCTTCGCTTTCCGCTGCCTATTACAGACATAAAGGGTAGCAGAACAATTGTAGCAATGATCATGGGTACTAAGGGAGAAATCAACAGGGCTAAGATCCCCACTAACAAGCTTACAACCTTAAGGCCTCCTATGGTTCCGTACAATACAATTGAGGTACCTAAAAAAAAGCAGGAAATAACCAAAAGATAAATATAAATCGATGCCAGCTTGGAAAAAACAATGGTATCCTCCCTAATCGGCAGGGTTGCAATGAGTCTTAAATCCTTAGCATAAAAGAATATCGAAATAATAAGGGGAATACTGGTAAAAACAATTAGAATGGTGTTGGCTATGTACATGTAAGTAATCGTCAGCTCTGGAAACCCCACCATTAAAAAAGTATGATACAGCTCTAAAACCAATTGAGCGGCTGGTAGAAGCAAAAGAACCGGTATAAACATAACCAATATACCCAAGTACTTGTTTTTTACATTTAACTGTTGCGTATATTTACTAAAAAAATCTAAAACCTGTATTTTAGTCAACGATATAAATTTATTCATCCTTCGTCATCTCCAGAAAAATTTCTTCTAAGGTAGCACTGCTGCTCTTTTTAATATTTTCCAGCGTATCACAGGCAATGAGCTTGCCCCGATGTATAATTGCCACCCGATGGCAAAGATTTTCAACTACTTCAAGTACATGGGATGAGAAAAACACCGTTCCGCCCCTTTCACAGTGTTCCCGCATAATGTCCTTTAATATTTTAGCTGAATGGGGATCTAGCCCTACCATGGGCTCGTCAAGAATAAAAAGGTTGGGATTGGGCAACAGGGCCCCTGATATTAACAGCTTTTGCTTCATACCGTGGGAATAGGAATTAATGGTTTGACCAAGGGCATCATAGATATGGAAGGCCCTTGTATATTTTTCGATTTGCTCTTTTCTTTGCTTAAGGTCTACCTCATACATATCGGCGATAAAGTTTAAATAATCAATTCCCTTTATGGCATCAAAAATAGTAGGATGATCTGGAACAAAGGTAAAGTTCTTTTTTGCCTCAACGGGCTCCCTGGCTATATCTTTACCGCTTATTTCAATTGTTCCCTCTGTTGGAGCAATAATTCCAGTAATCATTCTAATGGTTGTAGTTTTGCCCGCCCCGTTTGGCCCAATAAAGCCGATGATTTCTCCTTTTTGTATTTCTAAATCCAAGTTATCTACGGCTTTTTTGTTATTAGCGTAGACTTTTGATACATTTTTAACAACCAACATAATTTACACCCCTTTGTTGTACTCTGTCCTACTATGTCCCTTTAAGCTAAACCAATCAATGAGAACTAATAATAGATGCTGCAAAATAATCTAAATTAAAATACTGATTAAATCCACGACGAATGTCATCTATGGAAATACTTCGATATATTTGAAAAAAATCAAATACTGTTACACCCTTAAAGCAGGTATAGGGAAAAATCTGACATAGCCAATCCGTAGAATTGACTGCTTTAAAAAAATCCCTGGCGTATAGACGCTTAATCCTTTCAAGACGATTTTCATCTAGCTCAGCTTTATCAAATTCCGCAACTTTTTCAAGGAATTTTTCAATTAATTGATTGGTAAACTTTGATTTTGCTTCAATATACGAAAGCCCATAGCCTTCATCCATTAGAACATTAAAATCCAATTTCTTACTTATTATATTATTATTTATTAAAGCCTGTTGCAAGGGCGACTTTTCTCCCGTCAGCATTTCAAGTATAAATATTACTATCGTTTCCTCCTGTATCATTGATTTTAACTGTATTTTTTCAACATCAATCTTAAAGCCTAAATTAATTATCGGCTCAGAAATTTCCATAGTAACCTCTATCCTATTTAGATTAATTTCCTTTTCCCAGGAAAGGCCTGTCAATGGATTGCAAATGGCAGTGTCATTGAATTGAAATCTTCTATCTATTAAATTGATTATTTCATTTATATCAATATCGCCAATAATCAGCAACATCATATTTGCGGGCTGATAAAAGCGCTTATAGACCCTTTCAAGCTCCTGCGAATTAATCCTGGCAATGCTGTCCTTTGACCCCAGTATATCTGAATTAATCGGGTGATTTCTATATAGCCCCTTCAATAAATTATAAAAGACCCTGCGCTCTGCCTTATCATGATACAACATAATCTCGTGCTCTATTATTTTTCTTTCTGTAACAATGGCTTCGTTGCTGAAGTCTGGGTTGAAAATATGGTCTATGAAGGCCTCAATACATTGTTTTAACTGAAATTTAGTACACTTCAAAAAAAAGCTGGTATGACTGAAATCCGTCAGGGCGTTGGCAAAGCAGCCCATTTCTGCAAATCTTGAAATTAGGTTTCTATTTTTACCCTTAAATAGAATATGCTCCAAAAAATGAGCAGTACCATTGGGAGCATCCCCTATGGTAAGGGAATCGTATACCGAGCCGTAGCGGATGCTCCAGGTAAAGTGGCACGTACCATAACCTTTTTGAGGAATCACATGGATCTTTAAAGCATCGTTGTCGATGACGTAAAGCTCCTCTTTAATTTCCGGGTAATAAAGTTTACTGATCTTCATTTAAAATCCCTCCAAAGGCCCAGTCCCTGTATCACCTAAAATGACTGCTTATCTCTTTGAATGCTTAACATCTTATTTTCAGGTGATACAAGGTACTAGACTTCAGCCCTTAGCTGATAAATAGTGTCCAGCTTAATTTTCTGGGAAGCCCTCACCACCGCTTCCTTGGTTACGCTGTTTATTTTCTCAATATAAGTATCGATATCGTCCAGTGTACCTGCCAAATACTGCTTTAAATAATAGTCAATAATCGTAAACTGTTTATCTTTAAAGGAATTAAAATCCGCTGTCAGGCTTTGTAGGCTTATGTTCAGCTCCTCATCAGTAATGCTTCCTTCCTTAATCTGCTCAACCTGCTTCAAAATTGCTTCTGTCACCTCGTCTGCCCTGCCAATATCTGTGCCACTGCTAATCACCTGAAGACCTTTAAATTCCTCATAAAAGGAAAAGGCATCATACACCAAACCCATTTTTTGCCTTAGATTTTCAAAGAGCCTGGAATATAGACCGCCCCCAAGAATACTGTTATATACCAGCATAGCATAGTGGTCGGAATCACTTCTGATAATATTGGTTCGATAACCCAGAGCCAGTCGTTCCTGGCTTAAGCTTGTTCTTTCAATGATTTTTTTAGGAAACTTAATTTCCTTGTTGGTTTTATTCAAAACCACTGGTTTTTTTTCTGGGTGACTTTTAAAAACATCCATGGCCCTTATGACTGCTTCCTCCTCCATATCACCAATGACTATTATACAGATTGGTAATGAGGTCATCATATCCTCATAATGCCGATGAATGATTGGCCTATTCAAATGATTTAAGTCCGCTATATGATTATATTCCCCAAGGCTGAAGGCCTCCTCCTTACACATTTCCTCCAGACATCGGCTAATGGCATAGGCTGATTTTTTTTGCATTTTACCCTCAGCAAAGTGTTTCAGGTTATTAATTTCCTGAAGCAAATCTCCTTCCGGCAGCATGTTATTTTCAAGCAAAGGCCCTTGTAAAAATTGATACAGGAAGGAAAACACGTCTTCAAAGCTATTGGTTCCCATATATTGATCTGAAATATATTCAGCATAAAACTGTATGATTTGATATTCTCCCTTCCTTGTGATTTTACTCCCCAGGCCTGTTATCATCAAGTCCTCCTTCAATTCTTCAACTGCCCCTGCGGAAGGATACATATGGCTTCCCTTAGTTAAAATTCCAGATACAATGGCATTTTTAAAAACCCGCTGTCGATCCAAATTATCCAGCATAAATAAATTAACTGAGTTGGTTTTAAACCTGGTGCTGTACATATGAAACACATCGATTCCATTTACAGCGTATATTTTTTTCATCCCTTCTGCTGCTTCAACCTTATTCATTTTCACCATTCCTTCGATATAGTCCTTCTATTCAAATATCATTCCATATAAAACAAGATCATGGTTTTTCCTTCTGGCATGACGCAGGTAGCCCTCTTGTTTAAATAAATGTCTAATCATTAGCACCTGCCTATCAATATTTTCACCAGGTACTGCAACAGAAATTTTTATCATGCCCTTGTCTTTTCCGTATTCAATTAATTGGGTAAGGAGCTGGGACTCTATTTCTGCCCTTCCATCCTGGGGCTTTACATAAAAGGTTGTCACAGAAAGACTATCATTTTCTGGATCGGTCATTTTATTGGCCAGGGCCCCGATTATGCCTACCATTCCTTCCTGGGAGGCAGCATAAAAGATAATTTCCACCCCTCTTTTCAGACGCTCCCTTACTATATCTCCTCTACCATACATCATTGCAGCTGCTTGAGGTATTTCTTCCCCAGCGGCAGAAGCAATCAGTTGACTTATTTCCTCTGCCATTTCCTCATCAGCCTGGTACACTCGAACTTCCATTTAAATTACCCCCTTACCTTTTATTAGTTTGCCTGTTTAAAATCAATAACCCCTTTTTGATAAAGCTGTTTCATTGAAGTAATTAGATCATTGACGATATAGGCCTTTTCAGTATAATCATCGGTATATTCCCGAGAAATTAGTTCTGCCACTTCCTTCGTGTTCAGTAATTCATTTCCAAAGGATAAATTTAAAATAGCATATAGGGTTTCATTGATTTCAAGTAGGCTTGTTTCGCCGTCTACCTTGGCATATAGATACATTTTTTCTTTCTCTAATTTCTTGGGTTCTTCCAGCTTTTTTTCTAAAATCAAGCTTTTATGCAGGCTGACAAAATCATATTGGAGCTTGATGACTCGATAATTAGGCTTTAAAAAGGGTCTATTGTGTAAAATATTGACTACAGTACCCTTTTCAGCAGCCTCTTCCCTTACCTCCTCCAGCATTTCAAACTGTACCAGCAGATAATCCAGCAACTCAGAAAGAAATTCCTTTACTCCAAAGCCCTTCCTTTGATAAACCCCGGCATATTCTTTGAGTAGCTTTAAAACAAATCTTTCATTATGGGCAATCCGCTGGGGTGAATTCATTAAGCCACTATATTCATAAAATCCATCTATAAATTGCATAAATTCCGTCACTGTACCAAAGGCCATTACCAAGTATTTCAGAGCGTATTTGAATATGTTCTTTAGCTCATTATCTAAAAACACCTTTTTAAATAGAATTTTTTGTTTTTCCTCCGGTATGGAATGGATACGATGTACCGTGATATTGCCATCCTTTTCAGTCAGACTCTTTTCTAAATAGCTTGACAAACTGTCGATGGTAAGGGAGGAATCATATTGTTCAGGCTGACAGAATAATGGTGAAGCTGGATCTGATGAAAGCCTCAAATAAAAGGCTTCAATATAATGGGCATATTCGCTGTTCAGCTTCCAGAAGGCCTTTCTGTTTTCCTCTACATCAGCCTCTGTTTCATAGGGCAAGGGATAAGAAAAATACACCCAGGTATAGATTTCTTCCTGCTGGAGCCTTTCAATGGTTTGATAGAGCTCTTCATTTGAAAAATAAAAGCCCCTGACCTTTCTTCTAACTTTTTCAGAAATCGTTTCAGGCGAAATTTCAAAAATAAGGTTGGCAGTCGTTCGCTTAAATTTGGTAATCACTTCCTGTGAGGGCAAGCCCCAAAAACCATAAATGATATTGATATCAAGCTTTTCTTCTTGAATTTTCCTTAGCCAGCCAGTATACCTTGGCTTTGTCGGATTCGGATCAAAGCATACGTAGAAATCCCTGTAGCCATGGGCCATTGCTTGCTTAATCGTTTTGATAATATGATCATCATCCATATACATACATTCGTCTCGATAATTTAGTATTTTTTGCGCCTTTTTTCCGCCACCACAAAAGAGACAGTCTACACTGCACCCCTTACCCGTAAGCAAAAAAAAGGTCTTTCCCATCTTGAAGTCTGATATTGGAAAACTGCCGATAAAGCCCATATTAAGGGCAAAATATTGACTGTTTTTAGCTGCCTCGTATTGATATAGGTATCGGCTGAAGTTTCCGTACTCTATCCCTTTAAGGTCTTGATAACAGCTTACATAATAAACATCATTTACAGTGCAGATGCCATTATTTCGCCATATTAGATTTGGTATTTTGTCTAGGGTAGGTTTATTTTCTTCAATGGCCTTGAGCAGCATCAAAGTCGGGATCTCGCCATCCCCCTTTATTACTGCATCAATATAGCAATACGTTTCAATAAGCTCCTGGGCATAAAAGCTGGCTGTGTACCCACCCATAAAAATATATATCTGGGGATTTATTTTCTTGATTTCCCTGGCAATATCCAGACATTCCTTCAACATTGGAAACCAGTGGGCAGAAAACCCTATTGCCAGTGGGGAATCCTGTAGGTATTCCGCCAAATCAAAGGTACCCTTTATATCCTCCTCAACCTTGGTATGAATAATTTTTGTATCAAAATCATTTTTGGTCAGGTAATCTGCAAGTCCCCAAAGTCCCATGGTGATAATGGGAGTAATATCGTTGTACCTACTGCAGTGAAACAGATATACCTTTTTATTGTTCTTATTCAAATTTACCACCTTTTTCATTTAAAATTTAGTGTTCTACGATATTACCTTATTTACTTTTCCGGTAATTTGATTGAGGCTTTCCATATATTTTTTATAATTTTTCTTTAGGGCATCATAGCTTCCAACCTCTATAACAGTACCCGCCTCTATCAGTAGTATCCGATCCACGTGTTTTAGTACCTCAGTTTTATGGGTGATCAGAATCATCGTCTTATTTTTTATTCCAGTGGCCAGAATATTGTTTAAATAATTTTCCGATTCCAGGTCATAGTTAGACGTGGCTTCATCAAAAATTAAAATTTTAGAATTCCGGGCCAGGGCCCTGGCAACTGCAATCTTTTGCCTTTCTCCACCGGAAAGCTGTGCTCCATTTCTGCCGGTTATACTCTCGTAGCCATGGGGTAGTAAGTCAATGAATCCCTCTGCTCCACTTTCCCGGGCAGCCCTTTCTATTTTTGAAGCATCTAATGAAGAAAACAACGCAATATTTTTTTTGATACTGGTATTAAATAAATAAACCTCTTGATTGACAACGCCAATCATTTTTCGGTAGTCTTTAAGGTTAATTTCTTTAATATCCAGTCCATCCAGCAAAATTCGCCCCTCTAAAGGCTGATAAAACCTCAGCAGCAGGTTGATAATGGTTGTCTTGCCAGATCCATTGGCACCAATAATCGCTACTTTTTCTCCCCCTTTTATTTCAAAGCTGATATCCTTCAGAACAGTCTCCCCTTGATCATAGGCAAAACTGACATTTTCAAATTTTATATTGCCTCCTATTTCTGCACCAATTTCCTTATATTCTGCCTGTGACGATTCTTGTTCTATTGTTAAAAAGGCCAGATGTCTTTTTGCAGAGGGCAATATACTGGAAAAGCTATAGGCCACATTTAAGATGGCCGATATAGGTTGTGTTACATATACACTAAAGGTAATGAAGGCGAACACGCCCCCTATGGTAAGATCATAATTGAAGGCCAATAACGCCCCCATTACCGTTAATGTATTAATAATAATCTGGTGAATCAGCATTTCAGACAGTTCATTCATTTTATCCATAAAGGCCATTTTAATATTGAGCTTTACGATATTTCTTTGCTTCTTCACAAACTCACCTATTTTAATTCCATCGATACCCCATAGCTTTATTTCCTTTATGCCGCCCACCGTATCACCAAACCAGGCTGAGTATTCACGGTTAGACTGCATATATTGAATATATAGTGCCCGTCTTTTCTTTGAAAGGTATTTAACAATGAAAAAACGAAAGGGAATAATCAATAGAATTAATAGGGTTAGCCTCCAATCAATGATTGTCAAGCCAATAACGCCACCCAGCATTTTAAAAATACTGGTGACGACAAAGAACATGCTTCTGTCTGAAATCTTAGAAATATTTGCCACATCTGCTTCAATGGTATTTAAGGTTTCTGCAAAGTTCTTTTGATTAAAATATGATATTTTTAATTTGAGCAAATGCTTAAAGGCCTGATTCCTTAGATTATACGGCAGCATGCTGCTAATATAAGCCCTGTATTTTGTCTCTAACAGTCCAATTCCTTGATCAATCACCACTAAAGATATAGTGAGTGCTGCAAGTTGAATTACAGCAACAATATCTGACTTCAATAAACCGTTGTCCATTAATTCTCTGCTGACCAAGGGAAGTAATATATTAATGCCTGCCGAGGCCATTACACATGCAATCACAATAATCAGTTTACGGCTATATGGCTTAAATAGTGAAAGCAGCCATTTAATAATCCTACGATCCTCCTTTAAGCGAAACATGTAACCCCCCCCTTATCCAATCAAAATTAAGCTATCGGTCTAAAATCATGATGCCCCTGGAATAATACAGGTTGATTAGATTATTGACCTTGTCATATCCATCATTTCCCAAATTAGGATGTGTCTTTTGAAAAAAGCTGTTGGCCTGTAAGTCCAGACCATACCATTTAGCCTGATCATAAAGGGATTCATCAACCTGAATATTAAAATCCCTCCTTCGTCTCCATAAATCAGAGGGTATGGGGCTCCACCAGCTTATATTACTTTTAATTCCATATTCTTCATAGAGATTTGCTGCAAATTGAACGGTTTTAATACACTCCTTTTCTGTTTCCCACGGCAAACCTACAATATAGGTACAGAATAGGGAATCAACGATATCATGATACTTGTATTTTTTAAGTATGTTCTCTATGACATCGGTTGTATAGCCCTTTCGTACCAGCCTTAGCCCTTCATTATAGCCCGATTCAATTCCCAATAGAAATCTGAATATCTTATTGGCCGGTAAAGCCTCCATAATTTCCTGATCTGCTAAATCTCCTAGCCTGCCTTCAAAAAAACAGCTATAGCTGTCTTGATCCTCTCTCATACCTTCAAAAATGCTTAACATTCTGGACTTATTGGCAGAAAAGCAATCATCAGCAATAAAAATAATTGGCTTAACGCATTTTTTTTCAGCCCATGCTACGGTCTCCTTCATCTTTTTAAAGGCCTTCTCTGCAGTTAGGCTCTTCCAGCTTTTTTTGTGGGGAATTCCACAAAAGGCACAATTATACAGACATCCCCTTGAGGTTTCACAGGGAATTCCGATATATACCTTATCGGGTAAAGCTTCAAAATTAGGAAACACCACCTCGTTATATTCTGCTTCTGTCATTGGTGCCTCATCAGGATTTCTAACAACATTACCCATCTTGTCTTTAAACGTAATTCCCCGTATTTTCTCCAAACCCCTCAGACCTTGATCTTTAATGGTATTGATCACTTCGGGCAATTTCTTTTCACCTTCGCCTCGTATAACAATGTTCGCACCAGTCTTTTTCAATACGTAGGAATCCAGCTCGGAAGGATGAACGCCACCCAGAATAATGGGAATATCCTTGCTGACGCTGCGAATTGCCTCAATAACCATTGCGGTTGAATACCAGTTGAAGGAATTAGAGGAAAGAGCGACCAGATCGACATCGTGCAGCAGGTCCATTGCCAGTCGTTCAATATCCTCTAACATATCGAATTGATGATAGTAATAAGGGTCTACTATTTTTACCTCATATCCGTGCTGTTTCAAAATTTCTCCCAATAGATAAATTGCAGTCGATGTTTGATTATTAATTCCTTTAGTGAAGCTGCCACCTATGGTTACTGTAGGAAATGTAATTAAGATCTTCATTGTTCCCCCCGCCTTCTTCTATATGGCTTTCTTAATAAATTCATCCATGCTTACTTCTATTTCATAATTGGTAAGGTAAAGAAATTCCTGTTGACCATAATACTTAAATTCTCTGAATTTTTGTCTGATATCCCCGTGAAACCAAAAGTTTTTCATGTGGTTATTCCAGATTTCCTTCAGGTCATGGTCTAAAATGTTACCGCCAGAAATCTGCAGCCATTGATTGAGAATTGTATTGCCCTTTTCTTTAACATACACTGAGTAATAGGGTTGCTTCTTATTGATTAGATTTTTTACATCGGTATTATCATCCCTTACAAATATTCTAAAATTCTGTTGGTATTTTTTCTTATACTCTGAAGTATCAACCATAACGTCATTTAAATCTGATTTTGAAAGCTGAAGGGCTTCAAGGGCCTTTTCATTAACATTCATAATCGGTATTAAGGTAATTTGTTCAATATTAGAATAGTCTTTGAGACTTTGAAGTATTTCAGGCAGTTGCTCCTTGCTCTTACCATTGAGAAGTAAATTAATTTCTACGGGCTTGTCCCGAAAGGCAGTAAGGGTATGAAGGATATTTTTATAAGACTTCTCTCCAATTAGCTGGTTCAATTTATCGGTTATGGGCAGCACCAAACTGCTGCTTAAGGCTGCTGCTTTCATTCCGGCAGCTTCTCTGATTAAATCGCAATTGGTACTTAATTTTACAAATATATTTTTACGTTTAAATACTTCCATTGCCTTGACCAGGGTATCGCCATACATCAGGGGCTCTCCCCCGGTAATATTCACAATTAATGGGTTGCAATCCGCAATTTTTTCTGCAATATAAAGGACTTCCCTTTCCTCTAATTTCGGTGTTAAATGATTGGAGGAACAATTATAGCAGAATTCGCAGGAGCGGGTACAAGCCCTGGTGATTTCCCACTCCACAAGGGCGGGCGAAGCAAATAGATTCATCGTAAGCCCCCCATTCAATCAGCTATCTGCCAGGAGCTTGATAATTTGATTTTTACTCATAAAATTCAGAAAATCCTCTACATCTTTTCGAATAATATCGACACTGGGGGCGTCGTATTCTTGATATAATTTCTCTACGATATCATTCACAGATGTTTTGCCGTCACACAGCTTGAAAATGGTAGCGGCTACAGGATTTAATATATTGATATTTCCTAGTTTAGGGTTTAAGTAGGTAATATAGTCTCCCGTATCACCATCCCATCGCCATCTGATTCCCAAAACTTTAGGATACAAGCTGCCTTCCATATTCAAATAACCTCCTTAATGAAAATTTTTCCTTCAGTATTATCAAGTATTTCTCCATCCTTAATGACCACATCACGATTTAAAATATCAACAACAGTAGGGTGTACCCATCCATTTCTCATCCGTTTCCAAATATCCTGATAAGACTCTGTTTTCAAGTTTCCAAAATAAATTTCTAAATATGGAGATAAGCCTAAATTGCCTTCTGCGGTAATTCTGGCCATTGTAGTTATATCCAGCTCCCGACCCGATTTAATATGTACTGTGGGATCTCCGTACTCTATCTTTAATTTTTTATTATCATTATGCTTAATTAAGTCTAGTATTCTATTGTATTGCTCGTCTGTGGGCCTCACCTGGTCTGTATCCTCCTTAGCCCTGCCAGAAATACCAAGCTTTTGCGTTCTCAATGCCGCTGCCCCTAATTCATAGCAAAGCTCATAGACCCGTTCAAAGTCGTCTGCATTATGACGATTGGCTGCAAAGGCAACATGCACGTACATGCCTAAATCAACAAATAGCTTAATGGCATTAATCGCCTCATCATAAGAGCCTTTTCTCCTTCTAATGGAATCATGAATTTCTGCTGTGGAGCCATCAAGACTCACCTGAACGGTATTGACACTGGCTGCAATCTTCTGTGCTTTTTGTTTGTTTAAATTGGCTCCGCTAACCACTGTTCCTACATTGATGCCTGCCAATCTTAAATACCTGATTAAATCAAAGTACTCAGGCCTCATGGTGGGTTCCCCGCCGGTGACACAAATATTAAACAGCTTAGATTCAATTAATTGATCTGCCACATCAAACAACTGTCTGGAGCTTAACTCATCGACCTGCCTGGGTGAATTGTTATAGCAGTAAATACAATTTTGCGGACACTTGGCTGTAATTTCCCAAATTAACATCATAGGAGAGGCCAGATATTTGGGAA
>CBFGTV010000004.1:0-88295 GCA_965652145.1 uncultured Clostridiaceae bacterium | reverse complement strand
CTACCCCAGGGTTCGCCCTTTGAATGGCCTCAACGGTTGTGTTGAAGCGTTGAGCCAAGCTAAAGAAGGTATCTCCTGAACGGATGGTATAGGCCGTTGTTCCCGCTGGACAGGGTCCTGGCGGCGGCGGTGTTGGTGTACCTGGAATACAAATTCTTTGACCAATTTGCAGATTATTGGGGTCTACCCCAGGGTTCGCCCTTTGAATGGCCTCAACGGTTGTGTTGAAGCGTTGAGCTAGGCTAAAGAAGGTATCTCCGGCACGGATAATATAGGCAGTTGTTCCCGCCGGACAGGTGCTTGGCGGTGGCGGTGTTGGTGTACCCGGAATACAAATTCTTTGACCAACTTGCAAATTATTTGGGTCTACACCGGGATTTGCCCTTTGAATGGCCTCAACGGTTGTATTGAAGCGTTGAGCCAAGCTAAAGAAGGTATCCCCTGGGCGGATGGTATAGGCCGTTGTTCCCGCCGGACAGGTGCTTGGCGGTGGCGGTGTTGGTCTACCTGGAATACAAATTACCTGACCTGGATATAACATGTACGGGTTAATTCCAGGATTCGCCTCAACTAAACTATCCACCGACACATTAAATAGTCTTGCAATACTGTAGAGTGTGTCGCCAGGACGTATGGTATAGTAGTTTCCTCCTGGGCAAGCTGGATGCGGATGGCTCATTGGTATACATATTTGCTGTCCAACAACTAGATAATTAGGGTTCACTGTGGGGTTTGCCGCAATTAACGCCGACACAGTGATGTTATACTGCATGGCAATACGATAAAAAGTATCTCCCGGTTTGATGATATAAGGTATCGTACCCGGAGGACACGGTCTAAAAGAATAATACATATAATCACCTCACACTAGAGTCTACTTCATCATATTATTAATTATAAAAAGTGGTGAATAGAAGTTTTAAGAAAGTTATAAATAGAAGAATATTTGCAATTAAAATGACAGTAACAATATGAAGCAGAAAAAAATATGCTATTATGTGAGGGATTCAAAGAAAGGAGTGAAAGTATGGGGATTGAAGGGGATCAGTGTATTGACGCAGGCAGTGAATATTGTCCTTGTTATTTGGCCGAAATGAATAATTGTATTACTTGCTCCCGCTTGAAGGGAAAATCCTACTGTGATTGCAACTGGCGAGGTGTTTGTATATATCAGGAATTTCATTTTTTAAATTATAAAAAGAAAGATTCAAGAACATTTCAAGAGACTACCATTATTGAGCGGGAAGAGGTGGGAAAAAATGTACTACTATTTACCCTAAAGACCCACCATACCCTGGCAAGGCAGTTAAAACAGCCAGGTTCTTATATTTTTATTCGAAACAAAAATTTGGAACATTATTTTGATATACCTATCTCCATCATGGACGTGGATGACCAACGGGATCAAATAAAAATTGCTGTTGAAATTCATGGTGTAAAAACTCAATCCATTAAAGATGTTACCGATCAGCTTTTAATTCGCGGCCCTTATTGGAATGGCCTCTTTGGGTTAGAGCATCTGAAAAAAACCAGTAAAAGCAAATGTCTTGTTATCACACGGGGAATTGCCCAGGCACCAGCGGTTCTGACCATCAATTATTTATTGCGTAATCAAAATCAGGTAGACGTTATAATTGATAAAGGCACTTCCAACACCAACCTGATTAAAGTCTATACAAAGGCCAACGTATTAGAAGAAAATTGTAATCTATATAGTCCTGAAGGTAGAGCCCTGCTCCACAGCCACCTATATAATGGAAATTATCAATTGGTCATGCTGGGGGGGTCTGATTATTTACAAGAAAGTCTCTTCCCCATTTTAAACGAATTTGATGTCAAAATGGCCTTGACAAACAATAAAGAAATCTGTTGTGGGGAAGGAATATGCGGGGCCTGTATTGTCTACGATGCTGATGGAATTCCAATACGATCCTGTAAAACCCAAATAACGCATAATAAATAAGGAGGAGGATTAAGGTGTCTAAAATTATAATCATAGGCGGAGGTTGGGCTGGATGTGCCGCTGCAATCACAGCCAAAAAAGCAGGGGGAGAGGTTCATCTGTACGAAAGAACCGATATGCTCTTGGGACTGGGTAATGTAGGCGGTATCATGAGAAACAATGGTCGCTATACTGCCGCCGAGGAATCTATTTTATTAGGTGCCGGTGAACTGTTTGCCATTACAGACCAATGTGCCCGCCATAAAAAGCTTGATTTTCCAGGACATAAACATGCCAGCCTTTATGACGTAACCATCATTGAACCACAGGTCAGAAAGCTCCTCCTTTCCATGGGAATTCATCTATACCTGCAACACAGGGTTACTGATATTGTTAAAAAGGATCAGCGGATCACCGCAATCAAGCTGCAAAACGATGAGGTTGTTGAGGGGGATACCTTTATTGAAACCACAGGTTCAACGGGTCCCATGGGAAACTGCTTGAAATATGGGAATGGGTGCGCCATGTGTGTTCTTCGCTGCCCCTCCTTTGGCCCCAGGGTCAGCATCAGTCAGCGGGCAGGCGTTGAAGACATTTTAGGTCAACGGGCAAGTGGTTCCTATGGCGCCTTCAGTGGATCCTGCAAGCTAAGTAAGGATTCTCTGTCAAAGGAAATTGTAAAGGAATTGAACGAGAAGGGTGTATACATTATCCCGCTTCCTAAGAAAGATATTAATCTTGATAAATTAGATATGAAGGTATGCCAGCAATATGCTTTGAAGGATTACGCCGAAAATCTTATTTTATTGGATACGGGCCATGCAAAGCTGATGGCTCCCTTTTATCCCCTCGAAAAATTAAGAAGCATTAAGGGGCTGGAAAATGCAAAATATGTAGACCCCTATGCCGGTGGAATCGGCAATTCCATCCGATATCTATCGATTGCTCCCCGTAACAATGCCATGAAGGTAAATCAATTAGATAACCTGTTATGTGCCGGTGAAAAGGCAGGGCTTTTTGTTGGCCATACTGAAGCCATTGTAACAGGCAGCTTGGCGGGTCATAATAGCATTCGTCTGGGACTGGGCATGCCTCTTTTGGAGCTCCCCAGAACCATTGCTTCAGGTGATTTAATCGCCTGCGCCAACGAAGAAATTCAAGAGGAAGCAGGCTTAAAGAAACGATATACCTTTGCAGGCTCAGATTATTTCAAACGTATGCAGGAGCTGAACCTCTATACCACCGACACAAAGGCCCTTAAAAATAAAATTGACCGCTTAAATCTGCTTAAGATCTATGATGAAAAGCTAATATAGTCGTTTAAAATACCTGATAAACCTTTTGGTCTGTCAGGTATTTTAAATTGTGTCATAATCCAGTATAATGATGTAGTGAGAAAAAATAAGATAGGCAGGTTAAGAAGATGAATTTATTAACTGTTGAAAATATAAGTAAGGCCTACGGTGAAAAGCCTTTGTTTAAAAATATTACCCTTGGCATACAGGAATCGGATCGTATCGGACTAATTGGTATTAATGGAACTGGAAAATCCACACTGCTTAAAATTATTGCAGGCCCACTGGAGCCTGATGAGGGTCGTCGAATTCTAAATCATCAGGTAAGAATTGAATATTTACCTCAAAATCCTGAATTTGACCCTGATTCCACAGTTCTTGAGCAGGTTTTCCATAGTGATAATCCCCTAATGGAGCTGGTTTTTCAATACCAACAGGTGGTCAATGACCTGTCTGCCCTTCCGCAGAAGCCCAGTCTGCAAAAGAAATTGGCCGAACTGGCCCATCAAATGGATCTACAGGGAGGATGGGAGCTTGAAGCCAATGCAAAGGCTGTATTAACGAAGCTTGGAATTACCAATTTTTCCGCCATTATTAAAACCCTTTCCGGAGGACAGCGAAAGCGAATTGCCATGGCCAGAGCCCTGATTCAACCATCAGAGCTGTTGATTTTGGACGAGCCCACCAATCACATCGACAATGAAACAATCGAGTGGCTTGAAGACTACTTAAAAAGAAGGAAGGGTGCCCTTTTATTAATTACCCATGACCGCTATTTTTTAAATCGAGTGGTAAATCGAATCATTGAACTGGACGAAGGAGCCCTCTATAGCTACCAGGGTAATTACGAGGCCTTTTTAGAAGGAAAAGCAGAACGGGAGGAAAGCCTAAGGGCCCTTCAGCGAAGGCACGCCGCCCTCTTTAAAAAGGAGCTGGCCTGGATCAGAAGAGGTGCCAGGGCCAGAAGCACCAAACAAAAAGCTCGAATCCAACGTTTTGAAAGCCTTCAAGGGGCGACGCTTCCCCAGGAATCGGCGAAGCTGGAAATATCCGTAGGCTCTCAGCGATTAGGCAAAAAGGTCATTGAGCTTAAAAATATTAGTAAGGCCTATAACGATCAGATGATTATTCAAGACTTTACCCATGTCTTTACGCCGGGAGAACGAGTAGGTATTGTGGGAAAAAACGGGGCAGGGAAGTCAACCCTGCTGAACATCCTGGCTGGAAAGCTTTCGCCCACAAGTGGAGAAATTGAGGTTGGTCAAACCGTTAAAATTTCCTATTATGATCAAGAAAGCCTTGAGCTGGACCCTAACCTTAGGGTGATTGAATACATTAAAGAAGCGGCAGAATACATTGAAACCGCCGATGGTACAAAAATTACCGCTGCTCAAATGCTGGAACGCTTCCTATTTCAGCCGGGAGCCCAATGGACCCCCATTGCAGCCCTTTCCGGAGGAGAAAAAAGAAGACTATACCTTTTAAGAAAGCTGATGGAAGCCCCTAATGTACTTTTGTTGGACGAACCAACCAATGACCTGGATATTCATACCCTGACCATTCTGGAGGATTATTTGGAGTATTTCCCTGGAACGGTAGTGGTGGTTTCCCATGATCGATATTTTTTAGATCGGGTTGCAGATCATCTTTTTATATTTGAAGACAATGGAAAAATTCAAGACTACCATGGCAGCTATTCGGAATATATTCAATGGCGCAGGGAAAATCTGCCTCAGGAGCCCAGGGAAGCCTCTAAAAAAGGGCCAAAGGAAGAGCGCCAGCAACCCGCCAAAGAAAAACTGAAAAAGCTTTCCTATCGAGATCAAAGAGATTATGATCAAATTGAGGGAGTCATTGCAGACCTGGAGCTTCAGCTGGAATCGGTACAAAATGCCATTGATCAGGCCGGAAGTAACTATCAAGAGCTTCAAGACCTACTGGAACAACAGGAAGTATTGCAGCAAAAACTGGAAGAGACCATGGAGCGGTGGATGGAGCTAACGGAGCTGATGGATGAAATTAATCATAACAAGTAAATCGTCATATTTAGAATCCTTAACAAGGATTCTTTTTTTTATAAATTATGGAAATTTGGCAACATTTACAAAGAGAATATTTGTTCTATTTAGGCAGCCTCGGTGATATAATAAATAAGAACATATGTTCTGATGGAGGGTGGTGACATTATGAAAAAGGTCATTATGCATATTGATGTCAATTCAGCCTATCTTTCCTGGCAAGCAGCCTATCAGCTACAGCAGGGAAGCCGGCTGGATTTAAGAAAGATTCCTTCTGTTATCGGAGGCTCCCTGGCAGACAGACGGGGGATTGTTCTGGCCAAAAGCATTCCTGCCAAGGCCTTTGGTATTCAAACGGGGGAGGTTTTATGGCAGGCAAGGAAAAAGTGTCCTAATTTAAAGGTGGTTCCACCCAACTATCAGCTTTATATGCAGTGCAGTAACGCCCTTTGGGAGCTATTGAAGGGATATTTTCCTACTATTCAAAGGTTCTCGGTGGATGAATTTTTTCTAGACTATACCGGGATGACAGGGGACTATGGAAACCCTGTGGTGCTGGCCCACCAGATTAAGGAAAAAATAAAAAAAGAGCTGGGCTTTACTGTTAATATTGGTATTGCTGAAAATAAGCTTTTGGCTAAAATGGCAGGGGAGCTTAAAAAGCCCGACCAGGTTCACACCCTTTGGCCCCATGAAATAAAGGAAAAAATGTGGCCCTTGCCGGTTGATGAGCTATATATGGTGGGCCGTAAAACCACCAAAAAGCTAAAGGACCTAAATATTAACACCATCGGAGACCTGGCCACGGCAGACCTTTCACTACTGACGGGAAAGCTGAAATCCTTTGGTCAGCTTATCTGGTCCTATGCCAACGGAATTGAGGCTTCCCCTGTTTACGACGGAGCCTATACCCCAATGAAGGGGATGGGCCATAGCAGTACCATCAAATTTGACGTTACAGACAGGGAAACAGCCCATAAAATTTTACTTTCTTTAACAGAATCTGTGGTTTTAAGGCTAAGGGCCAGTGGTTTTCATTGCCGTGTTGTGGCTGTATCCCTTAGAAATACGGCATTTTTAAGCTATTCCCATCAAAGGCGGCTATTTTCACCCACCGACATTACCAATGAAATTTATCAAGCTGTCAAGGATCTATTTGATGAAGCCTGGCAGGGGGAAGCATTGCGGCATCTAGGGGTTCATCTGGGAGAACTGACAGTGGAAACCAGCAGGCAGCTTTCCTTTTTCATGAATCAGGGTGAAGAAAAAAATCGGGCCCTGGATCAAGCAGTTGATTCCATCCGGAAAAAATACGGAAAGGACTCTGTTGTCAGGGGAATTTTTGTTGATGGTGAAATTCGGCCTCTTTTAGGAGGGGTAGGGGAAGAGGAATATCCTATGATGACCAGCTTACTTTAGGAGGTGAATTGGGTGAAGCTTCTCAGAAAACCAATCGAGATATTAACGAAATTTGATCCCGAAGGAAATGGCAGGCCAGTTCGGTTTCGATTTTTAAATGAAGATGATGAATATACCATCATTAAGGTAGACCGGGTGATTAAGCGGGAACTGGACAAATTCGCAGGAAACACCATGATCAAATATACCTGTGAAACCTGTATTCAGGGAGAAATAAAGCTATTTGAGCTTAGACATGAAATTAATACCTCTAAGTGGTATCTCTATAAAATATAGGCTGTCAAATGAAATGAAGCCTGAAGGATATCATTTATCATTGCAGTCTGTCCAAAGGGCTATGGTTTTTAAATTATTCTCCCATGGGCTATAAAGATATTGATACTAAGCCGGTGAGGAAAATTGATCCAGATGATATAAGGGAAGGGGAGATACAAAAATGTGTTTCCCCTTTTGATTTAAAAACAATTACTTAAATTCATTTTAATATGGTATAATAATCTTTTACTTAAACCACGAAGTATCAGACTGAGGAGGAGAATCAATGACCGATGTACTCAATTTAATGATCAGATCAGGAGAAACCGGCATAAACCTTACCCTATATACATTATTGCCTATTATGGTAATTATGATGGCTCTGATGAGAACCCTGGAGGACCGTGGCCTGCTTCAAAGGCTTGCCGTACTGGTGTCCCCTGTCTTAATCCTGTTTGGATTACCGGGGTTAGGTGTCTTTGCCATCTTGCAAATATTACTAATCAACTTTGCTGCTCCCATTGCTACCCTGAAAATAATGGAGCATGATGAAAATATAACAGATAGCATGCGCTCTGCCACCCTGGCAGCTATTTTGGTTATGTCTCAGGCCAATGCCACCTTTCCTTTAGCCGTTGTGGGCTTAAATATTCCAGTAGTTCTAATGAGCTCCCTTCTGGGGGGACTCTTATCGGGCTTCATTGCCTATCGCCTGACGGGGGCTGAAAGGGGTGTGTCTGCCACCTATCAGGGCCACTCCCTTAATCGATCCAAACGAAGCTTAATTCAATCTATGTTTGCCGGCGGCGAAGAGGGACTTCAAATTGTTGTAAAATCCATTGTTCCCTTGATATTAGCTGTCTTTCTTGTGAATATATTCAGGGAAACAGGCGTCATTACATTAATGGAAAGGCTGCTTTCTCCGCTATTAACCCAAATTGGCATTCCTGGAATTGCTGTGCTTCCCATGGTTACCAAATATCTGGCAGGTGGAACCTCTATGATGGCGGTAACATTGGAATTGATTCAAGAGGGAGGGCTAACTCCCTTGGAGCTGAACCGTATGGCCGGCATGACAATCAATACGCTAGACCCCGTTGGCTTAGCCCTGCTGCTTTCAGCGGGACCAAAAACCGTATCGGTGGCAAAGCCAGCCATACAAGCCGCCTTAGTGGGTATTCTTTTTAGAGCCGTATTACATCTAATTTTATTTTAACCCTCTTTTTGATTAAAACTTGGGAATTGCATATAGCGATAGACCATGGTACCATAAAAAAAGAACCTTTGATTAAATGGTCGTAAAGTAAAAGGGAAGGAAAGCAGTTCCATGGAAAATTTCATTCTATCACTTAACGCAGTATTACCGCTAACCCTGATGATCGGAATGGGGTATGGTATTAAACGAATTTTTAATTTTAAAGAGAAGGATTTAAAAAAATTAAATGATTTGTGCTTTAAGGTATTTTTACCGATTCTGCTCTTTAAAAACATTTATCAGATCAATGTGGGCAATATATTTGATTTAAGGCTAATCGTCTTTACAACCTTGATTATCGGCACCATCTTTTTACTGCTTTGCCTACTGATTCCCCATATGGAAGCAGATCGCAAAAAAATAGGTGTTCTAATTCAGTCTATCTTCCGCAGCAATTTTATTATATTCGGTTTACCCATTGCCATTTCCCTATACGGAGAAGAGGGGGCAGGAACCGTATCTCTTTTAACAGCCATTGTCATTCCCTTATTTAATATTCTAGCTGTCATCATACTGGAAGTATATTGTGGTGAAAAGGCTGATCTAGGCAAAATTGTAAAGGGGATTGCCAAAAACCCGCTCATATGGGGGGTTTTAACCGGTGGTGCGGCCATGCTTATTGGTATTTCACTGCCGGGATTTTTAGAAAAAACCATATCCGATGTAGCACAAATTGCAACTCCCTTTTCATTAATTGTACTGGGCGGCTCCTTTACCTTTCGTTCGGCACCACAATACTTTAAGCAGTTGGCAATCGGAATTTGCGGCAAGCTGGTTATTGTCCCTCTGGTAGGGATCACCCTGGCCATCATGCTGGGCCTAAGAAATGTCGAGCTTCTTTCCATTATTATTTTGTTAGGAGCCCCTGCAGCGGTTTCTTCCTTTACCATGGCCCAACAGATGAATGCAGATTTTGAGCTGGCAGGCCAATTGGTTGTATGGGGTTCGGCCCTTTCCAGTGTAACTGTATTTTTGTGGATATTTATGACCAAGCAGTTGGGTCTTATTTAGCATTGAAAAGCACCGGCCTTATGTCTGACCGGTGCTTTTCAATGTATGAATCTAACGATAATTGGTAAATTGTAGATTGATGGGCAGGTCTGCTGTCTTCAGAAGCTGAATAACCGCCTGCAAATCATCCTTGTTTTTTCCTGTTACCCGTACCGTATCACCCTGAATGGAGGCCTGAACCTTTAGCTTAGAATCCTTGATGGTGGCAATTATCAGCTTAGCCTGGTCCTTACTGATTCCCTGCATGAGCTTGATCACCTGCTTGGCCCTTCCGCCAAGGGCATGTTCAATTTTTCCATATTCCAAGGCCTTAAGCGAAAGATTTCGTTTTGTCATTTTTGTCTGAAAAATGTCTACAACATTCTTTAACTTAAAATCATCTTCAGCGTTAATGACAATTTCATCATCTCTTCTTTCAATCTGGGTATTGGTATTTTTCAGGTCAAAACGCTGGGAAATTTCCTTTGCAGTTTGATTGACTGCATTATCAACCTCCATTAAATCAATTTTTGAAACAATATCAAAGGAACTATCCTTTGCCATTCATAAACACTCCCTTCTTAACACTTACCTATTATTATAGCCGCTCCAAGTAAAATTTGTCCATAATTTGCTAAATTTTTAGTTTTTAAGGCGTACTACCGACAAGGTAAAAATACCATCATAAATTTGTGTATTGATCAAACAAAGGGGGAAAAATAAAATATTCAACAACTTAATTTTTAAAAGATTGTACGACTTTTGTTGTCGAAAGTAATAAAAATGTTGAAATTTGAGTATTTCCAAGGAAATTATTTTAATAATTTCCCATCTATAACTGAAAATCCTTTTTATAAGGCCCGTTATTTGCTAGAATAATCCTTGAGCAATGGAGAAATATTGCCCGATAAAATAGTGAGGTGAAGCAATTGAGATTACAAAAATTTTTAGCCCTGGGAGGCGTTGCCTCAAGACGGGGTGCTGAAGCCCTTATAGCCGAAGGTAAGGTTTTGGTCAACGGCAAGGTAATTACCGAAATGGGCTTTCAGATTGATCCAGAGCAAGACACGGTCACCTATAATAATCATATTGTCAAAATTGAGGAAACACTGATTTATGTTCTAATGAATAAACCCAAGGGATATGTAACCACCGTTCAGGATCAATTTAATCGAAGAAAGGTCACAGATCTGGTCGAGGTACCTCAACGAATTTTTCCAGTGGGAAGATTGGATTATCATACCTCAGGTCTTCTTTTGCTTACCAATGACGGTGAATTAACCTATCGGTTAACCCATCCAAAATTTAAGGTGGAAAAGGTATACCGGGCATTGGTAAAGGGACAACCTTCTGCTGAGGCATTACGAGCCTTCGAAAGGGGACTTAAAATAGAAAATTATATTACCTCCCCCGCTAAAATCAATATTCTTTCTAAAAGGGAAGGAAACTGTCTTGTGGAAATTACCCTTCGGGAAGGTCGAAATCGTCAAGTCCGTAAAATGTGTGATGCCATTGGACACCCTGTAATTGAACTAAAACGGGTGAAGCTAGGAAAATTAACCCTGGGTAGCTTAAGGGAAGGCCAGTGGCGACTGCTTAATCGAGAGGAAATTCAATATCTAAAAAAATTGTAACAATTACAAAGCCCTTGTAAAACCCACATTTTAAATTTATATCAGTTTTGAATTAAAAATGGAAAATGTGTATAATGTAGGTGGAAAGACGAAAGGTTGTGATTTGTTGATAGAAATGAAAAGGGCATCATCCCAGGAGTATTCTTTAATTGATTTATTTTGTCAGGAAGAGGGATTAGCACCACAAGAAAAAACAACAGATTCGGCTTTTTTTATGATAATAAAGGATGGCAATGCACTGCTGGGCTTTGCCATAGTAGAGGCTGACCCAGCCGAGAGGGCCACAATCAAGTACCTGTATATAAAAAAATCAGAACGGGGCCTTGGCCTGGGCGATGGTCTTTTAAGGGCCACCTTGAATCTGCTGGATTTAATGGGTATTTCAGAGGTATTTATTGAAGGTCATAGCACCCTTACAGCGTTTTTAGCCCATGAAGGACTGAAGCCTCGATCTGAAGCACAGCAGCTTTTTTATTGCGATGTAAAGGAATTTTTCAGTAGAAAATGTAAAGGCAGCAGACAGGAGTGAATCAAATGCACAATTCAATTACCTGGGGAACAAATTTTGTACAGGCGCTGCTGGAAAGGAAATTAGCTCCTGGCTCTGTCGTAATGGACGGTACCATGGGTAATGGTCATGATACTTTATTTTTAGCCCGTTTGGTGGGGCCAGAGGGAAAAGTTTACAGCTTTGATATTCAGGAGGCCGCTGTTAAAGCAACCCAAAGGCTGCTGATAGAGGAAGGATTAGAAACCAGGAAAGAGATTATACTAATCCATGACGGCCACGAAAATGTACTTACATATATCCAGGAGCCAATTGATGCTGCCATGTTTAATTTCGGGTATCTGCCCGGAGGGGATCACACTATTATTACCAGGCCGGAAACCAGTATACTGGCCCTTGAAGGAACCCTGGACCTATTAAAGCCTGGTGGCATCCTTTCCCTGATGATCTATTACGGCCATCGGGGTGGTCAGGAGGAAAAGACCGCCCTTTTAAGCTGTTTATCGGCCTTGCCTGCTAAAACCTATATTGTAACTAAAACAGTATATTATAATCAAAATAATCATCCCCCCATGATCGTCATGGTTGAAAAGAAGTAGAAATGATCGGCCTCGATAGGGTGTAAAAGAAAAGCCTTGAAAATCTATGGCAAAAAATAGGAGGTAATATGATGCCAAAAATTAAGATTACAGAAACAGTATTCAGAGATGCACATCAGTCCCTTTTGGCAACACGCATGAGCACAGAGGAAATGCTGCCCATAGCTGAAAAAATGGACACGGTAGGGTATCATTCCATGGAGGTTTGGGGAGGTGCCACCTTTGATGCCTGCTTAAGGTATCTTGACGAGGACCCCTGGGAAAGACTCAGGAAGTTAAGGAAGCACATTAAAAATACAAAGCTTCAAATGCTGCTGAGGGGGCAAAATCTACTGGGCTATAAGCATTATGCCGATGATGTGGTAATCGAGTTTATTAAAAAATCTGTTGCCAATGGAATAGATATCATACGAATATTCGATGCCCTCAATGATGTAAGGAATCTGGAGGTTGCACTGAAGGCTATTAAAGAGGCTGGTGGTCACGCCCAATGTGCTTTATCCTATACCATTAGCCCCATTCATAACATACCCTATTATGTTGCCAAGGCTAAGGAAATGGAAGGGCTGGGGGCTGACTCCATCTGTATTAAGGATATGTCAGGAATTTTAACTCCCTTTGTAGCCTATGATCTAGTAAAGGAATTAAAAAAAGCCGTTAAGTTACCGATTCAGCTCCATACCCACTATAGCAGCGGTGTTGCTTCAATGACCTACCTGAAGGCCATTGAGGCCGGGGTCGATATCATTGATACTGCCATTTCGCCCCTGTCCATGGGTACCTCTCAACCTCCAACCGAAGCTCTAGTTGCCACCCTTAAGGACACTGAATATGATACAGGTATTCAATTGACCAACCTAAACGAAATTACTGAATATTTCAAGCCTTTAAAGGATCAATACCTTGAAAAGGGCCTTATTAATCCCAAGGTACTGGGGGTAGACATTAATACCCTGGTTAATCAAATACCTGGTGGTATGCTATCAAATTTAATTTCTCAGCTTAAACAACAAAACAAGCTCGATAGTCTAGATGCTGTCATGGCTGAGGTTCCTAGAGTTCGTGAAGATTTGGGATATCCGCCCCTGGTGACTCCTATGAGCCAAATGGTAGGTACTCAGGCTGTCTTTAATGTGATTATCGGTGAAAGATACAAAATGGTACCGAAGGAAATAAAGGATTATGTACGTGGTCTCTATGGCAGCCCCTCAGCTCCTATATCCAATGAAATCAAGGAAAAAATAATCGGTAAGGAGCCAGTGATTACAACTAGACCAGCAGATTTAATTCCTCCCCAGTTGGAAACCTTTAGAGAAGAAATGAAGGAATACCTTGAGCAGGAAGAGGATATACTGTCCTATGCCCTTTTCCCTCAGGTTGCCATGGCTTTTTTTAGAAAGCGTTGGGAAAAAAAATATAAAATAGAGGGAACCCTTTACAATGAGCAGGATCAAACCCATCCTGTGTAAAATATAACCTATCCAAAGCCCCTAAATCCGGAAGTTTCGCATAGGAGTAGCGAACTGACTGCCTAAAACCGGAAGAATTAGGGGCTTTCTAAAAGGAAATTCATTCCTTAGCTGCTATGTTTATTATGTACAATAAGGGTGAACATAAATTTTATAAACCCGATTTGTTACATAGCTTTTAACAGCTGCCTTACTGTGGCGTGGAATTGGCTGATTGCATTTTAAACAAATCCAATCTTTATTTTTAATATGTTCTTCACCTATGGTAATGGGTAGGTCATTATACTTTTTCCAGCTTTTCCAACCGGTTTTGCAAAGACAGCTTCGCTGTTGATAGTCAGCATAGACCCATTTTAAAATACGGTGAAAGTGGAAGGGATATTTGGTATAGGAAATAAATTCCTTAGGGAGTCCCAGTCCGATGGCATAGTCATCAAAGCTCTTTTCAATGGCCGATTGAAGGGGATCACCAATTTTTGTATTGATAAAATGATACTGCTCTTCCTTAAGCCATTTATTAAGGGCCTCAAACATATAGCCCCTGCAAACCTCTATTTTTTCATCCTTGGTCACCCTCAGCTGATCAAAGAGTTTTTTTACAATTTCAACTACATAATTGATGTACTCCTTTTTTTGAAAGGGCTCTCCCTGATAAAACCGAAGGGGAATCACATCATAATAATATTCATCAGTTTCAACCCGATAGGCACCGATAATGGTGCCTCCCAGAAGACTGCCGCTTCCTGCATCATCTATTTGAATCAAATTATCACCCCATTATAATCATTTTACTAACACATATTATTGACCTTACTTAGCGCTTCTATGAATTAGTTTAGGAAAGGAGTAAAAAAAATGCGGATATTAGTTACCAATGATGACGGAATTTTTGCAGAGGGAATACAGCGTCTGGCAATAAAATTACAGGAGGCAGGTCAGGTCATTGTGGCAGCTCCCAGTCAGGAGCAAAGTGCCAAGGGTCATTCCATTACCCTCCATAAGCCTCTGAAGATAAAGCCGGTAAACTTCCATCATACTGCCCTTGAGGCCTACGAGATCGATGGAACCCCTGCTGACTGTGTTAAACTGGGAGTTGATGTAATACTAAAGGACCGAAAACCAGATCTGGTTATTTCAGGTATTAATAATGGACCTAATTTGGGTACCGATGTAATCTATTCCGGTACTGTTTCAGCAGCGGTAGAGGCGGCAATATTAGGCATTCCTGCCATAGCGGTTTCGATGGCTTCGACAAAAATTAATACCTTTGATGATGCAGCTGATTTTATCTGCAGGATTTCAAGCAGTATACTTCAAATCAGCGGTTCCTGCCCCAGAATCTTTAATATAAATTATCCAACCTGTCGAAGGGAGTCAATTAGAGGTGTAAAAATGACCACCCTGGGCATAAGAAGGTATGATAATGTCTTTACAGAGGAAAGGAACCCCGCAGGAGATACCCATTATTGGATTTCAGGTACACCCTTAGAGCTGGAACAATGTAAAACCAGTGATATTGCCGCCATTGAGGCCAAATATGTCTCAATTACACCCATACATTTTGACTTGACCAATTATAAGGCCTTTCAAGAGCTGCAAACTTGGACAATCAACCCTTAACTCATTTCAGCGATAATATTGTGGGGGATTCTATGAAATTTGAAAATAATTGAAGGTGATCTTGCAAAATTTAAAAATATATTCAGAATTATGAAATAAAAATTGCATAACTTCTCCAAATCTGTTATGATTTTGTTAAGGAGATATCATACTAACTTCTGAAGGGGGATGTTAATGTTGGGCATCAAAAAGGCTGAAAAGACCTTAAGACTGAAGGAGGAATGGTGTAAGGGCTGTGGCATCTGCGTTGCATTTTGCCCCAAGCAGGTATTAATGCTAAAGAATGAGAAGGTTGCCATTGTAAATATCGAGCAGTGTATCAAATGCGGACTTTGTGAGCTGCGCTGTCCAGACTATGCAATTTACTTGGAGGGTAAGAAAGATGAATAAAAGAGTAGTGAAATTAATGCAGGGAAATGAAGCCTGTGTAGAGGGAGCCATTGCGGCAGGCCTAAAATTTTACGCTGGCTATCCAATAACCCCTTCAACTGAAATCGCCGAGCTATGCGCCCAAAAACTGCCTGTCATAGGGGGAAAATTTATTCAAATGGAAGATGAAATTGCCGGAATGGCTGCAATCATCGGAAGTTCCCTGGCTGGATTAAAATCCATGACCGCCACCAGTGGACCCGGCTTCTCCTTAAAGCAGGAAAACATTGGTTACGCTGCCTTGGCAGAGGTACCCTGTGTAGTGGTGGATGTTCAACGGGCAGGTCCCAGTACCGGCTTACCTACAGCACCTTCCCAGGGAGATATTATGCAGGCAAAATGGGGAACCCATGGGGATCATCCAGTTATTGCCCTTTCTCCCACCTCCGTTCGAGAAACCTTTGACTTAACCATTACAGCCTTTAATTTTTCCGAAAAATATCGTACCCCGGTATTTTTAATGCTTGATGAAATCGTAGGACATATGCGGGAAAAAATTGAGATTCCGACAGAAGATGAAATTGAAATATTCGATAGAATTAAGCCGTCTATTACAGATACTGATTATATGGCCTACCGAGTAAGGGAGGGTGAGCTTGTGGCCCCTATGGCAGCCTTTGGTGAAGGCTTTCACTTCCATGTGACGGGCCTCATGCATGATGAATTTGGTTTTCCATCTAATGATCCTAAAATTGCCGATCAATTACTTAGACGTATCATGAACAAAATCAGTGATAATGTTGAAGACATTCTTCGCTATGAAATAGACTATATGGAGGATGCAGCGTTCTTTGTATTGGCCTACGGAGGAACCTATCGTTCTGCAAAAAGTGCAGTCATCCAGGCCCGATCTGAAGGGATCAAGGTTGGGTTATTTAAAGCTATCACCCTTTGGCCTTCCCCTGAAAAGATAATACGCACCTTGATTGAAAAGACAGACAGAATTATTGTCCCTGAATTAAATTTAGGCCAATATGCCCAAGAGGTTGAGCGGATTGCTGCCGGAAGGGCCCAGGTCTTTCCCCTTGGTAAGGTCAATGGAGAAGCCATGTCTCCCAGGGAAATATTATCGAAAATCAGGGAGGTATCGTTAGGATGAGTAGCGAATTAATACAAAATAACTTTAGAATGGATCGACTACCCCATATCTGGTGTCCGGGATGTGGTCATGGTATTGTAATGAGGGCCCTGGCCCAAGCAATTGAAAACCTAGGGTATGATAAAAAAAAGGTCTGTATTGTATCGGGAATTGGCTGCTCCTCCCGGGCCCCCGGCTATATGGATTTTAACACCCTTCATACCACCCATGGTAGAGCCTTGGCCTTTGCCACCGGTGTAAAGCTGGCTAATCCTGAACTAAAGGTCATTGTTGTGACTGGGGACGGTGATTGCTCTGCCATAGGAGGAAATCATTTGATCCACACTGCCAGAAGAAATATTGACATTACAACCATTGTATTTAATAATAATATCTATGGGATGACCGGAGGTCAATATTCTCCCACCACCCCTACGGCACAATACGGTACCACTGCTCCCTTTGGCAACATCGACAAGGTCTTTGACATTTGCAAGCTGGTGGATGGGGCAGGGGCTACCTATGTGGCCCGAGGAACGGTTTATCATACTGCTCCCTTAATTAAACTGATTGAAAGGGCACTGTCCAATAAGGGCTTCTCATTGGTTGATGCGGTCAGTATTTGCCCGACGTATTACGGTAGAAAAAATCGAAAGGGCTCGGCTGTAGATATGATGAATGACTTAAAGGAACAGTCCATTGATGTAAAGGCAGCTGCAAAGCTATCTCCTGAAGAAAAAGAAGGAAAAATTATCATTGGAGAATTCAAAAATATCCAGGAGCCGGAATACACTGAGGAATATTTAAAGATTATAAATCGATTTAAAAAGGAGAGATAATATGATAAACCAGCATGAAATACGTTTAAGCGGCTCTGGAGGTCAGGGGTTAATTCTTGGTGGAATCATATTAGCCGAAGCTGCCATACTAGATGGTAACAACGCAATTCAATCTCAATCCTATGGCCCCGAGGCCAGAGGAGGAGCCAGTAAATCGGAAGTAATCATCAGCCAGCAGGAAATTTTATATCCAAAGGTTGAAAAACCAACCCTGCTTTTAACCCTTACGGATATTGCCTATCGAAAATATATCCACAGCATAAGGGAGGATGGAATTTTGTTGGCAGATTCCCATGTAGTCGTTCCCGAGGAAGAAGAAACCCCCTATCAGGTCATCCAGGTACCAATCCTGGCCACGGCCGCAGAAGAAATCGGTAAGAGCATGGTGGCCAATATTGTTGCCCTTGGTGTAATTCAGGAGCTGACTCAGGTTGTCACAAAAGAATCTTTGGAATCGGCCGTTTTAAACCGAGTACCCAGGGGAACAGAGGAATTAAATAAAAAAGCACTACAGGCAGGGTATGAACAAGCAATGAAAAAGAAATCATTAAGTTATTAGGATGGTGTATATGATTGACGAGAAGAAGGATCTAATTGTACAAATTCAAAAGAGCTTTTCAAAGCTAAGTAAAGGTCAAAAGCTGATCGCCCAGTTTATTATCGACAATTATGACAAGGCAGCCTTTATGACTGCCTCAAAGCTGGGAATCATGGTGGGAGTCAGTGAGTCAACGGTGGTTCGTTTTGCCAATGCCCTGGGCTTCGAAGGCTATCCTGAGCTGCAAAAAGCCCTGCAGGAAATCATCAAAACGAAGCTCACAACCGTACAACGGGTAGAAATGGCCAACGAATATTCCAACGAGGGAGCGATCCTTAAAAAGGTATTGAAGTCTGACATGGAAAATATTCGTTCCACCCTGGAGAACATAGACCATGAGTTATTTCAGTCCGTTGTAGATCAGATTTTTAAAGCTGATAAAATTTATATAATTGGACTCAGAAGCTCCACTGCCCTGGCAGAATATTTCGGCTTTTATCTTAATCTGATTTTAGACAATGTCAAGGTGGTTAGCTATGGTATTAGTGATATTTTTGAACAAATACTCAGAATTTCAAAAAATGATTTGGTAATTGGTATCAGCTATCCACGATATTCCAATAGAACCATTGAAGTAATTAAATATGCCCGGGAAGAAGGGGTTCCCATCATTAGCATAACCGATAGCTTGCTTTCACCTATCGCCGGTCTTTCTGACTATTGTCTAACGGCTAAGAGCAACATGGTTTCCTTTGTTGATTCCCTGGTGGCTCCCTTAAGCCTGATCAATGCTTTGATTATTGCCGTAGGTATGCGGGAAAAGGATGAAATCAGAGGCTTCTTCAAAAAATTAGAAAATATCTGGTATAAATATAATGTCTACGACAATAAAAATCAATCGTAATTAGCTTGCTTCTTCTCATCATAACAACACCAAGCCTTGGGGTTGTTGGCAAATAAAAATTGTCAGCCCTCTAAAAGACTACTGGGTTTTAGGCATGGGAAAGGGCCGGCAGAGACCTTTTCAATAGCGTTAGGCGGCTGTTTTAATCAACAACAGAAAAATAGGGTTTTATGATCAAGCGACCCAGGAGTGGGTCGCTTCATTTGTTAATATACTTTAATACGCAATAATTTTTCTTTGATTGAAAAATACTAAAGCAAGGTCTTTCTTTGGAGGGTTTAAAGAACGGTTTGTTAAAGTTGATAGACGAAAGGTTCTCTTTAATTATCATAAAGTTAAAAGCTTTTTAAAAGATTATAAAAAATCAGGGGATGAGCTTGAATGAAAAAGATATATCTGGTACGCCATGGCGAAACCAATTGGAATCGAGAGGGAAGAACCCAGGGGAGAAGTGATTCTGAATTAACACCCAGGGGGCTAATGCAGGCTCAAGAATTGGCCAAGGCCTTAAAAACAGAAGGAATTCAGGAAATTTACTGCAGCAGCCTTAAACGAGCGGCCTTGACAGGTGAAATCATCAGTAAAACGCTGAAAATTCCCATTTATTATACCGATGAGCTGATGGAATTAGGCTTTGGAAAATGGGAAGGCTTAACCCTAAAGGAAATTAAAGAAAAATATCCCCGTCAATTGGATTCCTGGCACCAACAGCCCCATATGGCAAATATTCCTGATGGAGAAGAGCTTAGGGCGGCCCAGCAAAGAATTTTTCACTATATAAACACACTTATTGAAAATTCTAAATTAGATACGCTTTTAATCGTTAGCCATGGTACCATTATAAAGCTATACCTGATGGCTTTTTTAGAGATGAATCTCTCTCAATTTTATAAGCTCAAACAGGATAATTGTGCCTTGAACGTAATTGAATTTAAAGAAAGGGGCCCTGTATTGATAAAATATAATGAAATAACCTATAGGATAAGATTAGAGGTTGATAAAAATGGGCAATAATAATGTTATCATCGTAGGAGGTGGCGCTGCCGGTTTAATGGCAGCCCTTTCTGCTGCGGAATCTGGAAATAAGGTCATTTTAATGGAGAAAAATAATCAACTGGGTAAAAAGCTTAGTATTACTGGTGGCGGCAGGTGTAATCTGACCAATATAAATGGCTCGGAAATGTTGTTGCAAAAGACTGTCAGCAATAGCCGGTTTTTATATAGTGCCCTTAGTATTTTTAACAGTGTACATCTTATGAATTTATTTAAGCAGCAGGGGGTGGCCCTTAAGGTAGAAGAAGGGGGCAGAGTTTTTCCTGAAAGCAATCAGGCTCAGGAAATTATTAGCGTTTTTCACCGGCAATTAAAGGCGATGAATGTTGAAATACGATATCACTCCCCTGTTTCAAGGCTAATTGTGGAGGGGGGACAAATCAAAGGTGTTCAACTGGCCGAAGGGAACTCCTTAAAAGCAGATGCAGTGATTTTAGCCACCGGAGGAATGTCTTATCCTGCCACAGGCAGCAGCGGAGATGGTTTTAAAATGGCACAAGGACTAGGCCACACCCTTATACCCCCCAGGGCCGCCCTGGTACCAATTGAATTAAAGGAGCCTTGGATAAGGGATTTAATGGGTATTTCTCTGAAGGAGGTTCGGCTTTTTGTCAATCTTCAGAAGAAAAAAACCATAGAAATGGTTGGTCCACTGATTTTTACTCATTTTGGTCTGTCGGGCCCGGCAGTACTACAGCTTTCCTCGTATATTAACCGTGCCCTTGATGAAAAGCCCATTACCATCCATATTGATTTCTTACCGGAACTTACAAGGAATGAATTAGAGGATTTTTTAATAGAATCCGGAAAAAATAAAGGAAACAAACAGTTAAAGAGCCACCTTGCAGAGCTGCTGCCCCGGGGCTTTGCAGATAAGCTTCTTGAAATTCTCAGTTTAAACGGTGAACAGCCCCTTAATCAATTAAGTAAGGCCAATAGAGAAACCCTTCTAAATGGACTTAAGGATTCGCCCTTTAAGGTGAAGGGTCTTAGGGATATTAAGGAGGCCATCGTTACAGCCGGAGGCATTCACGTAAAGGAAATTAACCCTAAAACCATGGAATCAAAATTGATCAAGGGCCTGTATTTCGCTGGCGAAATGATTGATGTTGATGCCCTGACAGGGGGATATAACCTTCAAATTGCCTTTTCTACAGGCTATTTGGCAGGAAGATTACTTTAACCGCTAGGAGCTGATTAATGATGTCCCATACTGTAATTAAAAAGCTGGAAAAAACACTAATTGCATTATTACTGGTGCTTTTTTTGGCTGTCATCCTAATCAATGGCTATATTTATTACAATCATCAGCTGCGCCTTGCCTCCTCCAACCCTGATGAGCCCTTTAATCTCCAACACCTCGTCAGTCAAACCGATACCCTCACCATTGGCCTTGCTTCTTCAAAGCCCAATATCCGAATTGACATTTATTTAAACGGGCAAGCCGTGGCAACCCTTTCTGACCAAGAGACCGTAAATCTCACTGTAAAAGAGCATGATCTGATTCAGGCCAGGGGAAATAGTAAAGAGCCTATTTCCCTCAACCTTTCGGGTGGGAATAATATAAAGAAAGCCTATTTATACCAAAATTCTATTATCCAAGATCAATTAACAACAATTGCTCTTATTCGTCTTCTATGACTTGAGTAAATCGATAAACTAGGGTATAATTTGTATAGCAATATTTCTTATTACAAAATTTAAACATTTTATAACCAGACTGATTAAAGTTACCTTTATTTTCAGTTTTTTACAATAGTCTTCCAAAGCTTTTAAAAGGGAGCTATGGACTGTACTGTTATGTCAAAGAAAATGGGTTTTTATCAGACTGAAGCCACCAAAATTGGTGGTTTATTATTGTTCGTAGGAGGTATTTGATGAAGGCTGTACAAATTGCCATTGACGGCCCGGCCGGTGCCGGGAAAAGCACTATCGCGAAAAAAATAGCTAATACCTTAGGCTTTACATACATAGATACCGGTGCCATGTATCGAGCCCTTACCTTGGAGGTGCTAAACAAGGGGATTCCCATCGACGAGATTTCTGAAATTATTAAAATCGCCCAAACCACAGAAATTTTATTTATTGAAGGCAACATTATTTTAAATGGTATTAATGTAAATGAAGCTGTAAGGGAAGCCAGAGTAAACCAGTATGTTTCTCATGTGGCTCAAATTCCCGAGGTGAGGGAACAGTTGGTAGCCATGCAAAGAAAAATTGCCGCCCAGGATAATGTTGTCATGGACGGCCGGGATATTGGCACCTATGTATTACCTGAAGCCACATTAAAGATTTTTTTAACGGCTTCGGTTCACGAGCGGGCCCTTAGAAGATATATGGAGCTTAAAAGAAAAAACGCTGAAGTAGCTTTGGATGAAATAAAAAATCAGATTATCAACCGGGATAAAATGGACTCTGAACGAACTGCTTCCCCACTAGTAAAGGCTATTGATGCAATTGAAATAGACACTACAGGTCTAACCATTGACAAGGTTTGTCAGTTAATAATTGATCATCTGGAACAACAGAAATAGAATTTTTTTCTATATTATTACAGGTAAAATATTTTTAGAAGAGGCAGGATTTTAGAATGATTTATCGAATTTTTATAAGTCGTCTATTGTGTTATTCTGTCAATCAATAATCATAGGAGGTACCTATGAAGGTTATATTAGCGGAACACTCTGGTTTTTGCTTTGGTGTGAAAAAAGCGATCGATAAGGCCTTTGATGAAATCAAGCTAAACAAAGAAGGAAAACCAATTTACTCCCTAGGCCCCCTTATCCATAATCCTCAGGTGGTTGAGCAATTGGCGCAATCTGGGGTTAAGGTGGTGGAAAACCTTGACGAAATAAGGGATCAGGGTAATATTATCATTAGAAGTCATGGTGTTTCGGAGGAAATCTATGACGCAGCCAGTAAAAAGGCCGAAAAGATCATTAATACTACCTGTCCCTTTGTAAAAAGAATACAAGATATCGTAAAGGAGCATCATGAAAAGGGATATTGTATTGTGATTATCGGTAACCCTAATCATCCAGAAGTAATTGGTATCAATGGCTGGTGTAATAATGAAGGGATCATTATTCAAACTGAGGAAGATATTGAAAGGATTCCCAACAATGAAATGCCTCTTTGTGTAGTGGTTCAAACCACTATGTCCATTCCCCATTATCATCGGCTGGCTAAGCTTTTAAAGGACAGGGGAAAGGAAATTAAAATATTTAATACAATATGCCACGCCACCCAAAAGCGACAGGATGCAGTCAAACGTTTGGCAAAAAAAGCCGATGCCATCATTGTCGTAGGGGGCTATCATAGCTCTAATACTCAAAAACTGGTTGCCATTTGTAAAGAGCAAAAACCCGATACCACCTTCCATGTAGAGACCGCTCAAGAATTAGACCTTCATCGGCTGAAGCAGTTTAATGTGGTGGGTGTAACTGCAGGTGCTTCTACACCTCCATGGATCATTGAGGAAGTGGTCAATCGATTAAACCATTTAGAATAAAATCTCTCTTGAGGGATTTATAAATATTAGGAGAATTTTAATTTTCCATATGCTTCAAAATAAAAAAACAACCTTGCACTATAAAAGATAAATATCGGGAGGTATTATAATGAGTAATGAGATGCAAAATTTTATGGATGAAATTGAAAAATCTATGGTGAGATTACATAGAGGAGACATTGTTACAGGAAAGGTGATCAACGTAACCGATAATGAAATCATGGTCAATGTTGGCTATAAATCCGATGGAATCATTCCGAAGGAGGAAATCACCAACGATCATACTGTAAATCCCAAAAGCCTTGTAGCCATAGGCGATGAAATTAAAGTCTATGTTATTAAGGTTGATGATGGTGAGGGAAATGTTCTATTATCTAAAAAAAGAGTAGATCTGCAAAAAGGCTGGGATGACTTGGAGAAAATTAAAGATACCGAGGCCCTACTGGAAACCAAGGTCATCGAGGTTGTTAAGGGAGGCGTTATATCCCTTTCCAGAGGAATTAGATGCTTTATACCAGCAAGTCAAATTTCTGATTCCTATGTAGAGGATCTTACTCAGTATATAGGAAAGAGCTTTAATACAAAAATTATTGAAATCGACAGAAGACGTAACAAAGTTGTTCTTTCAAGAAAAATAGTCCTTAAGCAGGAAAAGGAAGAAATTAAAAAGGAAATCTTTGCAAAGCTCGAGAAGGGTCAAAGAATTAAAGGCGAGGTTAAAAACATTGCTGATTTTGGGGCATTTGTTGATATTGGCGGTATTGATGGTCTGATTCATATTTCCGATTTATCCTGGAATCGAGTAAAGCATCCAAGGGAGATTTTACAGGTTGGTGATAGTGTTGAGGTGGAGGTTTTAGACCTTGACAAGGAAAAGGAAAAGATATCGTTAGGCTTAAAGCAAACCAGACCCCACCCATGGCAAGTGGCCGGCGAAAAATACCAGGTCGGTGATGTTGTCGAGGGTAAGGTAGTTAGAATGCTTGATTACGGTGCTTTTGTTGAATTAGAGCCAGGTGTTGACGGATTAGTACATATCTCTGAAATCAGCGAAAAATATGTTACTAAGCCATCTCAAGAATTAGAGCTGGGTCAAATGGTTAAGGCAAAAATACTCGATATTAATATTGAACAAAAGAGAATCAGCTTAAGCATCGCTGCTGCAAACAAGACTGAGGTCGAGGAAGAAACTGAATTTACCAGTGATGATTCCCCTGTGACTATCGGTGATGTAATCAGTAATGTTAATGAAGAAGATAAAGAGTCCTAGACTCTTTATTTTTTCAACATAAAAAACTGACATATTTATGCAGCAAAGCCAGAGATCAACTAATTTTTTTGCAAAAAAGGGGTGACACTAATAGAATGGAAGGCTATGAAAACTTTATCAGTAGGGTCTATAAAAAAACAGGAATTGACCTGGCCAGCTATAAAGAAAGACAAATGAAAAGACGGATTGAATCCCTTATTGCCCGAAATAACCATCAATCCTACGAAAGCTATTTCGATGCGCTGTGCAAGGACAGCCGCCTTTATGAAGAATTTATCAACTACTTAACTATTAATGTGTCGGAATTTTACCGGAATCCTCAGCAATGGGAAGCCCTAGAAAAGGAAATTATCCCAGAACTATTAAAGAGGAAATCAAGGTTAAAAATATGGAGTGCTGCCTGTTCTACAGGTGAAGAGCCCTATTCCCTGACAATGCTGTTGACGAAGTTTTTTCCCCTGCGGGATATTCAAATCTACGCTACAGATATTGACATGGGAGCCATTTCCAAGGCCAAGACAGGTATCTATTCCCCAAAGAGCCTTGAAAACCTTCCCAAGGATTTTGTTAACCAATATTTTACTAGGGTAAATGATCAATATCAAATAAAAGATATTATCAAAAATCAAGTTTCCTTCCATAAGCATAATTTACTTTCAGACAGTTATCCCGATAGCTGTGATTTAATCATCTGTCGAAATGTAATGATCTATTTTACGGAAGAAACCAAGGGCATGATGTACCATAAATTTCACCATGCCCTAGACCCTAACGGAATTTTGTTTGTGGGCAGCACCGAACAAATTATTTTACCCCACCGATATAAACTAACGCCCGTAAAGACCTTTTTTTATAAAAAAATGGGATCCTAGAATTTTGAAGGGAGGCTATATAGTGGAAAACAAAGAATTTATTCAGCTGTTGTCAGAAACAGCAGGAGTTTCAGGCCATGAAGCGGAGGTTTCAAAATTAATTCAAAGGGCCTTTGGCGAATTTTGTGACGAAGTCAAAGTAGATTCCCTGGGAAACGTAACCGGAATCAAAAAGGGTCATTCAACGGGAAGTAAAATTATGCTGGCGGCCCATATGGATGAAATTGGGCTGATGGTTAAGGAAATCGACGAAGAGGGCTTTGTTCGGATTACCAATATTGGTGGTGTAGATCAAAGAACCCTGCCCTGCCAGGAGGTTGTAATCCATGGAAGGGAAAAGGTCTATGGCATTATTGGAGTAAAGCCGCCTCATCTGACTGATGCAGCCGAAAGAAGCAAAGCCTTAAAAATTGAAGAGCTAATGATTGATACCGGTTTCACTAAGGAGGAGCTGAAGGATAGAATTTCAATCGGCGATGTTATTACCATTGAACGAAGCCTTATAGCTTTAAAAAATGATCGAATTTCTGGAAAAGCACTGGATGATCGGGCAGGTATTGCAGCCCTTTATATTTGTATGAAGGAGCTAAAGCATTTATACCACCAAGCCACCGTCTATTTCACCGCCACCGTTCAAGAAGAGGTGGGGACCCGTGGTGCCACCACCGCTACCTATGATATCGAGCCTGACATTGGTTTAGCCATTGATGTGGGTTTTGGCAGAACTCCAGAATTAAATCAGTATGATACCATTGAACTGGAAAAGGGACCAGCCATTACCCTGGGGCCCAATATTCATCCCGCTGTTTTTCAAGGGCTTAAGGATGCTGCAAAAAATAATTATATAAACTATCAGGTGGAGGTTGCTCCAGGCAGTTCCGGCACCGACGCCTGGCCTATGCAGGTTTCCAAGTCAGGGGTAGCTACCGGGGTTTTATCAATTCCCCTTCGGTATATGCACACCTCGGTTGAAACTCTGAGCCTTTCAGATATTGAAAAGACCGGTAAGCTCCTTGCCTCCTTTGTTGTCGGTTTAAATGATAAGGAAATGGAGGAATTTCTATGCTATTAGAAAAGCTGACCAATGCCATCGGCATTTCTGGCAATGAAAAGGAAGTTCGAGAAATTATTTTAGAAGAGATCAAGGATTATGTTGACGAAATAAAAATAGATCGCATGGGGAATATAATCGCCCTTAAAAAAGGAATCAATGAGTCTAAAAATGTAGCGATTGCAGCCCATATGGATGAAGTGGGCCTAATGGTAAAGGGAATTGACAGCAGTGGTTTAATTCGTTTTACCACAATTGGTGGAATCGATGCCAGAATTCTGGTATCAAAGCATGTATTAATCGGTAAGGACAAAATTCCCGGTGTCATTGGCGCTAAGGCCATTCATCTGCAAAAACCCGATGAAAGAAATAAGGCTCTATCCATAGATAATTTATATATTGATTTAGGCTGTCGTGATCAAGGTGAAACAGAAAAGTATGTAGCCATTGGTGACTACATTGCCTTCGACAGTACCTACCGGGAGTTTGGGAAAAATCGAGTGAAGGCCAAGGCCCTGGACGACAGAGTGGGTTGTTACCTGCTGATTGAACTGCTAAAACATAAGCAGCCCATTAATCTTACTGCTGTTTTTACGGTACAGGAGGAAATCGGCCTTCGGGGAGCCGAGGTGGCGGCCAATCAGATTGACGTCGATTTAGCCATTGTCATCGAAGGTACCACCTGCTCTGATGTTCCCGAGGTGGAGCCCCATCTTCAGGTAACTGAATTAGATAGGGGGCCTGCCATTTCCATTATGGATCGAACCTCCATTTATCATCGAAAGTGGTTAGACGCTATGATTGAAACTGCAACAGAGAATCAAATTCCCTGGCAGTACAGAAAAACAGCCTTTGGTGGCAACGATGCAGGGAAATTTCATCAGGCAAAGGCCGGTACTCCTTGTGTTTCTGTAGCTGTTCCCTGCCGGTATATCCATTCACCGGTATCGGTTTTAAGTAAAGGTGATGTTAATTATACAAAACAATTATTAATTAAATATATTGAAAAATTGAGTAAAGGAGGATTACTGTAATGTATTCAGTCGATAGTGAACTACTTAAGGAATTGTGCAGCATCTATTCTCCCTCAGGCAATGAAACTCGGGTAAGAGAGCTTATTGAAGATGAAATTAAGGATTTAGTTGATGAAATTTATACCGATTCCCTCGGAAACCTGATCGCCAGAAAAAAGGGGAATGGCAAAAAGCTAATGCTGGCAGGCCACATGGATCAAATTGGGCTGATGGTTACCTTCATTGATGAAAAGGGCTTTTTACGCTTCACCAATGTTGGCGGTATTTCTCCTTCCATCTCCTTGTCACAACGGGTTATATTTGAAAACGGAATCGTTGGTGTTATCGGCAGTGAACATCTGGAAAGTCTAAAGGATTTAAAGCTTGATAAGCTATATATCGACATTGGTGCTGCATCCCGGGAAGAGGCTGAAAAGATGGTGTCAATCGGTGATGTTGCAGTCTATTATAGTGATTTTATTGTAGATGGTAAAAAGGTCATCACCCCAGCCCTGGACGATCGAATTGGATGCTTCATTATGATTGAAGCATTAAAGCATATGAAGGAAAATAAACATGATTTATATTTTGTCTTCACTACCCAGGAGGAGTTAGGCATTCGGGGAGCAAAAACCGCCGCCTATGCCGTTGATCCTGATTTTGGCATTGCCTTTGATGTAACTGCCACTGGCGATACCCCCAAGGCTAAAACAATGGCCGTCAAGCTAGGGGCTGGTCCTGCCATTAAAATAAAGGATAACTCTGTCCTTTGTCATCCTAAGGTGAAAGGGTATATGATCGAACAGGCGAAAAAACATAATATCCCTTATCAGCTGGAGGTATTGGAATTTGGTGGAACCGATTCCGGAGCGATTCATTTAACCAGGTCAGGGGTTCCTTCGGGGGTTCTTTCCATACCCAGCCGATACATTCACAGCTCCTGCGAAATGACCTATCTATCAGATATTGTACATTCAGTGGAACTAACCATAAAATTGATTGAAAACGAAATAATTTAGTCTCCCTTCAAAGCTCCTGCCTTTCTGTTTTTTCTACAGAAAGGGAACTGGAGCTTTGAAGCTTTTAGGATAATATAGAAAAAGCAGGCTGATTTTGTCATAACATCCTTCCCATAGGTCTAATTATCGCTGATTTTGCTTGAATTTGTATGACGAAAGTACTAATTTTCAATAGGAAAAGTACCCCTTTATATCGAAACAGTCAAAAGGGGGTGTAGCATATGAAAAATAACCACAAAATTTATACAATGAAAGAGGCTTCAGAAATAACAGGTTTTCAACCTCATGTCATTCGCTACTATGAAACGGAATTTCAATTGAAAATTCCTCGGAATGAATCCAACAGGCGGTATTTTACATACAAGGAGTTGGAGGAGCTGGAGTTTATTAAAAGCCTTCAGGAAAAAGGGCTAACAAATCCTCAAATCAGACAGGTACTAAAATCGCCGAAGGTGATATTGGACAGCAGGGGAAAGCAAGAAACAGCCATAAGCAGCAACGTATCTAAACCAGTAGTAAAGTCCACCGATATCAGCAATGAAGTCTGGGTAAAGGAAGCCTTCCAATACATGCAAATGGAGCTACGGGATTCCTTAAAGGAGCTGGATTATCGACGGGAAATTCAAGAGCTTTCTGAAAAGGTTGAGGCCCTTCGAAGTCTTTTGGAAAACCAGGAAAAGGATGTTCTATTATGTGAAAATGCCAAGCTAAAGATGAAGGTGAAGGAAAAATCCTATGAAGTAGCCGATTTAAAGGATCAATTGAAAAGGAAAGAAAATCAAAAGGTATCTTTCTTTGATAAACTGTTTTCCAATAAAAGATCAAAACAAAAACTAGTCTGAAGCACACCATAAAAGGAGCTCAATCTTAAGGATTCAGCTCCTTTTACTATATTTATACGGTTTTTCCAGGGTAAACCTTAATGGCAGTCTTTAAAATTTCCATGGTTCTTTGCAAATCGGCTTCATTTAATATATAAGCAATTCTGACTTCATCCTTTCCTAGACCTGGGGTAGCGTAGAAGCCTTCAGCAGGGGCCAGCATAACGGTTTCACCTGCCATATCAAAATCCTTCAGCATCCAAATAGAGAACTTTTCAGCATCATCCACCGGCAGCTTGGCAATGACATAAAAGGCTCCCGTTGGTTTTTTACATAACACCCCGGGGATCGCCTTAAGGCCTTCATATACGATATTCCTTCTCTTGTCATATTCCCCATTGACTTGTTTAAAATAGTTGTCAGATGTTTTATACAGTTCAATAGAGCCAATTTGCTCCAGGGTGGGAACACATAGCCTTCCCTGACATAGCTTCAAGATTTGCTTAATTAGCTCCTTATTCTTGCTGGCCACCGAGCCTATTCGGGCACCACAGGCACTATAGCGCTTGGAAACACTGTCAACAATAATTACACGATCTTCAATTTCCTTTATGTTTCCAAAGCTGGTATAAGCTAAGCCATCATATACAAACTCCCGATAAACTTCATCAGCAATTATAAACAGATTATACTCCTTAGCCAGATCCGCAAGCATTTCAATCTCATCGGCAGTATAAACAACCCCTGTAGGGTTTCCGGGATTAGAAAGCATAATGGCCCTTGTTCTGGGATTAATGACTTCTTCTATTTGTTTTTTAGAAGGTAAATGGAAGCCATCCTCTGCACGACAGGTAATGGGAGCTACCTTCACATCTACGGCAGCGCTGAAGCCATTATAATTGGTATAGAAGGGTTCCGGAACCAAAATCTCATCGCCGGCGTCGGCCACAGCAATAATCGAAAACATAAGGGCCTCGGAACCACCGTTGGTGATTAAAATTTCATCCTTATCAAATTCCATATTATATTTTTTATAATAACGTATGATTTCGTCAATCAACTCCGGCATACCCTGGGAAAGAGAATAGGCTAAAACCTTTTCCTCCACATTTCTAACGGCTTCCATAAAGGCAGCGGGTGTTTCAATATCCGGTTGTCCAATGTTTAGATGATACACTCTTTTTCCCTGGGCCTTTGCTCCCTGGGCATAGGGCACCAGTTTTCTAATGGGAGATTCTTGCATAGCTGCAATTCTTTTTGAAAAATTCATTCTTTTCAACCTCCTATAAATAAATAATATGTATTAACTAATACCAAACTAATCATAACATATTTTCTTGCCCTTGGCATCAAAATGTTTCAATTGGGTAAATAGTTGAAATATTTAGAATCATTTTTCTATTACGACATGTTAACCTTTTCATTTGATTCAAAGGGATGCTCAATATAGAAAAGTAAAAAAACCTATTTACAAAATACTTGAAAGAGGATATAATGTTAATGAAATTGAAATTCGTTCTCATTAAAACAAAGGAGGTACATATACAATGAAAAAGGTATCAGTTATCTATTGGAGCGGTACAGGAAACACAGAGGCCATGGCCAAGGCGGTAGCAGAAGGGGCCCAGGCAGAAGGCGCTGAAGTAAAGCTGATGAGCGTTGATCAAGCCAGTGTGGAGGATGTTACCGAAGCCGATGCCGTTGCATTAGGTTGCCCGTCAATGGGTTCAGAGGTATTAGAGGAATCAGAAATGGAGCCCTTTATTGAATCGTTGCAGGGGAAGGTAACCGGGAAGCCCACTGTACTATTTGGGTCCTATGATTGGGGTAATGGTGAATGGATGAAGGATTGGGAAGAAAGAATGGATTCTTATGACAGTAAGGTAGTTGTAGAAGGCTTGATTATCAATTTAACTCCTGAGGATGAGGATTTGGAAAAATGCCGTCAGCTTGGCTCTCAATTGGTAAAGGCTATCTAATAAAGGATTTCTTGTTTAAAATAGACTGCATCTTATGAGATGCAGTTCTTTTTATGGTAAAATCCATAAATTTTTCATTTTGGGGGTTTGACAAATTAAAAAAAAGGGAATATTATTTATACATAAATGCAAATCATATGCAATAAATTTAGGAGGGATTACTTATGAGCCATCTTCATATACCCGACGGTGTTATTTCCCCCATTTGGTGGATACTTGGGTATGTTTTCACCTTTTTAATTCTGGCATTATTACTAAAAAAAATGAAGGGGGATGAAATCAGAAAAAAAGTTCCCATGACTGGAATTGTTGCCGCCATTATGATGATTGCCATGTCAGTACCCCTGGGAATTCTGCCCCTACATATTAGTCTTGCCGTACTTTCAGGTATATTGGTGGGGCCTGGTCTGGGCTTTATCGCTGTATTTGTTGTCAATTTTATTCTGGCCCTGATCAGTCATGGCGGAATCACTATTGTAGGACTGAATACTCTGGTAATTGGAACAGAGGTACTGGTAGGAAGCTATCTATACCGAATCCTCAGTAAACGAATCAAGCAAATGCCCAGTACAATGATTGCCACTGCCCTGGCATTGATTCTTTCTTTGTCCCTCATGATTGGTATTGTTTCAACGGCTGTTGGGATCAATGAAATTGCTCCCCATCATCATGGTGTCCTGGCTAATTTTCAATACCTGACCTTTACAGGCTGGACAGCCCTCATCGTCGTTTTCGGCCTCGGTATCTTACTGGAGGCTCTGGCCACAGCCTTAATTGTTCGTTACTTTATTCGAGTAAGACCAGACTTGGTGGCTTCTTCGACCAGGTAAAAAATATAATTAGTATAGGTGATTGATGTGCATATCGCTGAAATAGACCAACTATCAATAAATGGCAATAGTCCCCTTCATCAAAGCAAAGTCATTGCAAAAATGATTTTGTCTGCCTCTTTGATTGCCTCCATTATCCTTACTGACAATCTGCTCAAGTTAGGGTTATTAATGGGGGTAGTTTTGCTGCTCATATATTTAGGAAAGGTTCCCATGGGGCAGGTGGGGCATTTGGTGATTTATCCCATCGTTTTCAGCCTGTTTTTTGCTATTCTGCAATTCCAGCAATCATGGCTTCTAGGCAGTATTGTGCTGCTGAAGGCAGTGGGGTCCGCCCTGACAATGCTGCTTCTAATCACCACCACCCCCTATGTTGATATTTTCGGCTTTTTATCTCTTTTTATGCCCGGGCTGTTGGTAGATATCTTTTTATTTACCTATCGCTCGCTGTTTATTCTAATAGATCAAATTGAAAATCTGCTGACCAGTATGCGTCTTAGGGGTGGCTACCGCTCCCTTAATCCTTTTTTTAATCTAAAAAACCTGGCAGGAGCTCTGGGAATTTTGATTATACGTTCCTTTGAAATGGCTGAACGGATGTTTCGAATCTATAGCCTTCGGGGCTACCAGGGGGGAATTCCTGTTACCAATGAGTTTTGGCCCCTTAAACCCCTAGATTACTGCCTTATTGCCCTGGGACTTATTATTTTAATCGGGACGGTGATACCATGGAACCTATTATAAAGGTAAAATGCCTAAAGCACATTTACCCTGACAAAACTGAAGTCAATATTTGCGGGTTAGATTTCTTAGTGAATCAAGGAGAACGAATCGTTATTCTGGGGCCCAATGGGGCGGGTAAAACCACCTTGCTGTTCCATATTTTAGGCCTGTTGGCCCCCCTTGAAGGAACCGTAGAGGTACTGGGCCTTAAGCCCAGTAAGCATTTTAATAAAATACGTAAAAACATTGGAGTTGTCTTTCAAAACGTTGATGAACAAATAATCGGCCCCAGGGTCTATGACGATATTGCCTTTTCTTTAAAAAATGACGGTTATGGCCCCCAGGAAATTCAAGAACGGGTTAACAATGTATCTAAAAGCCTCGGAATTGAAGATTTGCTGGGTAAAATTCCCCATTATCTTAGCGGAGGTCAAAAAAAGAAGGTAGCCCTGGCAGGAGCCATGGTGATGATGCCTAAGATTCTGATTATGGACGAACCCTTCGATGCCCTTGACCCAAAATCAAAAATTGAAATGATCCATTTGCTAAATCATCTAAATCAGAAGCATCAGATGACATTAATTACCACTACCCATGATATTAATGTGGTTCCAGAGATAGCAGACAGGATTTATGTGATTCATGATGGAAAAATAATTACCTGCGGCCCACCCCAGGAAGTTTTTTCTCAAATTGAAGCTTTAAAAGTGGCCCACCTTCAACCCCCGATTCTTACTGAGCTCTTTATGCGCCTTAAAAAGAGGGGATTTGACCTACCCATGCCCAGTAACTTGGCAGAGGCAGAGGCCATATTGGCGGGAGTCATGCAGCAGCATAAAAATAAATTAAGGGAGTCTATCTAATACTGGACAAGCCTTAGGTTTAATCAGTCTAGGGCTTTATCTTAAAAGTATCAAATGCTTGACAGCTAATTAGCGCCATTAAAAGGGCCATAGCTGAAAAAATAAGGTAAGTTGAAGTTTAATGCCGCTATCTGCGAACAGGGTGAATAATCCTAAAATGCTTTAAGTAAAAATAGAAAAATAACTTTACACCGAACTAATGTTCGTATATAATATAAGTAAGCTAACTCGTATTATTTTGGAGGTGTAGGGTAAAATGAAGGTATTTATTTATTCTGGCAAGGTGAAGGATTTAAGAAGCTATTTAAAAGAGTGGCGACATCAGACCGATCCGGTTAAATATCAACCTCCAGCGGCTTTTAGCTGCCTGGGGTAAAGACGAAATGACGAAAATATTCCCCAGCCTGATTTATTTGCCTAAAAGCCAGCTAAAACTGGCTTTTTTTATTGCTTTTTTTAGGTTATAATTGATAAATACAATCAAAAGGTTATATAATAAATAGAGGTTATCCAAATGAAAAAAATCCATGATAGCTCGTTTCCAGCTTCATGACAACATAACCATGATTTTGTCAAATTAGGGAGGAAGCAAAGTTGAAAAGAGACAATACCTATGAAGTGACTTCATTGGACCTTCAGTCGCAGCAAGAGTTTATTGAAGCCATGAAGCAAAAAAATCTTCAAGAAAAAGAGAAAAAGAAATATATCATCGTTACCTATGGCTGTCAAATGAATGAACATGATTCTGAAAAGCTGGCAGGCATGCTGCAAAATATGGGCTATGAAGCAACCGATGACAAAGCCGGGGCTGATTTAATCATTTTTAATACCTGCTGTGTTCGGGAAAATGCCGAATTAAAAGTGTATGGCAACCTCGGAGCCTTAAAAAATTTAAAAAAGAGCCGTCCAGAATTAATTATTGCTGTTTGTGGCTGTATGATGCAGCAGCCTCAAGTGGTGGAAGAAATTAAAAATAAATATCGCCACGTGGACCTGGTATTTGGCACCCACAACCTCCATAAGTTCCCCGAGCTTTTGGTAAACACCATGCATTCAGAAAACATGCTGGTGGATATATGGGAGCAGGAGGGGGAAATTGTCGAAGGTGTACCGGTTATCAGGAAATATGATATTAAAACCTTTGTCAATATTATGTTTGGCTGTAATAATTTTTGCACCTATTGTATTGTTCCCTATACCCGGGGCCGGGAAAGAAGCCGGGATATGGCCGATATTGTGGCAGAGGTTACAGATCTGGCTCAGCATGGAACAAAAGAAATTACGCTATTGGGCCAAAATGTAAATTCCTATGGAAAATCCCTGGAGGGGAATGTTACCTTTTCCGATCTATTATATGAGTTAAATAAAATTGAGGGAATTGAACGGATTCGCTTTATGACTTCCCATCCTAAGGATCTTTCCCAAGAACTGATTGATGCCATTGCCCAGTGTGAAAAGGTATGCGAGCATGTACATTTACCCTTCCAGGCCGGAAGTAATACCATATTAAAGGCCATGAACCGCAGCTATACAAAGGAAAAATACTTAGATCTGGTGAACCGGCTTAAGGCGAAGGTTCCCAATGTGTCCCTTACCACCGATATTATTGTTGGTTTTCCGGGTGAAAAGGAAGAAGATTTTCAGCATACCCTTGATATCGTTGAAACCGTTGGCTTTGATGCTGCCTTTACCTTTCTGTACTCCATCAGGCAAGGAACCCCTGCTGCCAAGCTTGAAGATCAAGTTCCCGATGCTATTAAGCACGAGCGCTTTAACCGCCTGGTAGAAAGGGTAAATGCCATCTGTGGTACAATTAACGAGGGATATTTAAATAAAACCGTAGAGGTTTTGGTGGAGGGGCCCAGTAAAACCGACCCCGCCCGTTTAATGGGGCGAACCCGTCAAAACAAGCTGGTCAACTTTAATGGTGATGAATCTCTCATTGGAAAGCTAGTGCAGGTGAAAATAACTGACCCAAAAACCTTCTCCTTAAACGGTGAGCTGATTAAATAGCGATGGAAGAAATAAAATCCCAGTGGAGGCCTACATTAAAACCCTGGGATTTTTAGCTTCCATGCCTTTTAAAAAGTCCTTTATTTTGTTACTTCTATAGTTTAGATTTTTCAAATTTGCTATAATGGTTTTAAGAACCATGTTCAGGAAAGGGAGGGGATTACTTGAATAAACTAACACCCATGATGCAGCAATATATTGATATTAAAAAGCAATATCAGGATGCATTGCTTTTTTTCAGGTTAGGGGATTTTTATGAATTATTCTTTGAAGATGCTGAAACAGCCTCAAGGGAACTGGAAATCACCTTAACAGGCAGAGACTGTGGACAAGCCGAGCGGGCACCTATGTGCGGTGTACCCTACCACTCAGTTGACAGCTATATTGATCGTTTAATCACCAAGGGCTATAAGGTGGCCATTTGTGAACAGGTGGAGGATGCCTCCCAGGCTGTGGGAATCGTTAAAAGAGATGTGGTTAGGGTCGTTACCCCCGGTACCATCATGGATACCCAATTGATTGATGAGAAAAAAAATAATTATATTATGTCAATTTATGGCTGCCCACAGGGATGGGGGATTGCCTATGGCGATTTAACCACAGGAGAGCTAAAGACCACTGAAATAATTGGAGCAGAATCAAAACAGAAATTAATTGATGAAGTTTCCAAAATTCAACCTAAGGAAATTATCTATTACATAGATGACGACCCCTTTAAGAATACAATACTTCAAGAGCTCCCCAAGAAGTTTGACCTGATGGTCAATTTGCAGCCCCCCTGGTGCTATGAGCTGTCCTATGCTAGTGATCAACTAAAAAAACAATTTAAACTGATGGCCCTGGATGGCCTGGGACTCACCTTAAACCATCTGGGAATCAATGCTACAGGGGCTCTACTGGATTACCTCGGCACCACCCAAAAAAGAACCTTGGGTCATATCAATCAGCTCAAGGTATATCATATCAGCGAAACCATGGTTTTAGACTTGACCACTCGGTCAAATTTAGAACTGACTGAAACCATCCGAAGCAGAAGTAAAAAGGGCTCATTGCTTTGGGTCTTAGACCGAACCCAAACGGCCATGGGGGGCAGAATGCTCAGGAAATGGATTGAGGAGCCTCTGCTGAATCCTGATAAAATTAATCATCGTCTGGATGCCGTAGAGGCTTTAAAGGATAATTTACTACTAAGAAGTGAACTGAAGGACTCCTTAAAACAGGTCTACGATATTGAGCGATTGGCGGCAAAGGTGGCCTATGGCTCTGCCAATCCCAGAGATTTGGTGGCTTTAAAGACCTCTTTAAGGCAGGTACCCCAAATCAAAGGGTTGTTGCAGGCAAGTATGGGACTAATCAAAGCATTGTATGATCAGCTTGATCCCCTTGATGATATCACTGATTTGATAGATCGGGCCATTATCGACGAACCACCCCTTACCCTGAAGGAGGGTGGTGTGATTAAGGCCGGTTATCACCCCCAGGTAGATGAGCTTCAGCTGGCCTCTAAAGAAGGAAAGCAATGGATTGCCGGCTTAGAACAGACTGAAAGGGAAAAGACCGGAATTAAGAATTTAAAAGTAAGCTTCAACAAGGTCTTTGGCTATTACATAGAGGTAACAAAATCTTACTTAAAGCTGGTACCGGAGGACTATATTCGGAAGCAAACCCTGGCCAATTGCGAACGCTATATTACACCGGAGCTTAAGGAAATGGAATCAAAAATACTGGGTGCGGAAGAAAAGATCATCGTCCTGGAACAGCAGCTATTTACTGAAGTCAGAGAAATTGTGGCCAGGCAGGTAAAAAGGCTTCAGACCACAGCAGGTTCCATCGCCGCCCTAGATGCTTTACATTCCCTGGCCGAGGTAGCATCAGAAGGCCAATATGTTAAGCCCCAGATGAATACAGAGGGCCGCATACATATTCAGGAGGGCCGGCACCCTGTGGTAGAAAAAATGCTGGGCAGCCAGCACTTTGTCCATAATGATACCTGTATGGATCACGACCAGCACCAAATCTTAGTCATTACCGGGCCCAATATGGCTGGAAAATCTACCTATATGAGGCAGGTGGCCATCATTGTATTGATGGCTCAAATAGGCTCCTTCATTCCCGCCAGGGAGGCCACCATTGGTATTGTAGATCGAATTTTCACAAGGGTAGGGGCCAGCGACGACCTGTCTCAAGGCCAAAGTACCTTTATGGTTGAAATGAGTGAAATGGCTAATATCTTAAATTGTGCCACAGAAAACAGCCTATTGATTTTAGACGAGATCGGACGAGGAACCAGTACCTTTGACGGACTCAGTATCGCCTGGTCTGTTATTGAACATATCAGTAAGCTTTTAAAATCTAAAACCCTTTTTTCTACCCATTATCATGAGCTGACAGAGCTGGAAGGAAAGATTAAGGGGGTTAAAAATTATCGAATTGCAGTAAAGGAAGAGGGAGAGGACATTATTTTCTTGAGAAGGGTCGTTGAGGGCAGCGCTGATAAAAGCTATGGTATACAGGTGGCAAAATTGGCAGGACTCCCTTCTAAGGTTATCCACCGGGCCAATGAGATTCTACAGCAGCTAGAAGAAAATGATATTGTTAAGACCAGGCACCTTGAGTCTGTTGAGGAAGAAGTAGCAGCAGCCCAGGAACCCCAGGAGGCTCCCCCCCTTCAAATGAACTTTGATGTACTTTATCAGCAGTCAGTTTTAGAGGAGCTGAAGGGAATCAATCTCTTAAATACAACCCCCATTGAGGCCCTCAACCTGTTGGCTCAGCTTCAAAAAAAGCTCAATCAATTATAGATGCAAGGAGGCAGGCCTTATATGATTCGATTACTGGATGATCAAACCATCAACAAAATTGCTGCAGGGGAAGTGGTGGAAGGTCCCTATTCGATAGTAAAGGAGCTGGTTGAAAACGCCATTGACGCCCAGGCCAGTTCTATTATTTTGGAAATTAAAGAAGGAGGAAAAAAGCTCATTCGAGTTACCGATAACGGTGTTGGTATTCCGGAAAATCAGGTGGAATCTGCCTTCTTAAGACATGCCACCTCTAAAATTTCCGGTGTGGAGGATTTAGAAAAAATTCTTTCCCTGGGCTTTAGAGGGGAAGCCCTGGCCAGTATTGCTTCCATCTCTCAAATAGAGGTCATCACCCGGCCTAAAAACCAGGTTTATGGAATGTGCCTTGAGCTATCCGGCGGAATGCCTGTTAGTCAGAGACAGGTGGGATGCCCGCCAGGCACCACCATGATGGTGAAGAACATTTTCTTTAACACCCCGGCTCGAATGAAGTTTATGAAAAGCACCTCTGGAGAAACTGGCAAAATAACTGAAATCATCACAAGATTAGCCCTAAGCCGGCCTGATATTTCCTTCAAATATATTAACAATAATAATATTATGTTTACTACCCCGGGTACAGGAGATCTTTCGCAAGTGATTTTATCGGTTTTTGATCGTGAGCTTTACCAGAGTCTAATCTACCTTGATTCGGAACAGGGAGACTACAGGGTAGAGGGCTTCATCAGCCAGCCCACCTATCTTCGTGGCAACAGAAATTATGAAATAATTTTTATTAATGGGCGTTATGTGAAAAGCAAGGTGATTTATCAGGCCATTGAGAATGCCTATCGGGAGCGTCTTCCCATCAATAAATACCCCCTTTGCATTCTCAATATTCATCTGGACCCTTCCACCCTTGATGTTAATGTACATCCTACTAAAACTGAAGTAAAGTTCCATCAGGAGGAAAGCCTAAGGCGCTATGTAGAACAACGAATTGAACAAGCACTGTCGTCAGAAATGATGATTCCTCCCATTGGTCTTAACCCCCTCTATTCTAGAGGAGAAAAGACTGAAAGGGAGCGACAGATTCCATTCAATGAGCCTTCTATTAAACCTGTTGTTCCTACTGCTCCTAAGGTATTTGAGAAGCCCTCCAGCTATGAAGGGGAAAGGAACTTAAAGGTTCAATCAGGGCCGGCGCCACAGCCTTTATTTAAGGAATTGGTACAGCAGCAGCAAAAAATTATCTCCGACACTAAGCATCAATCAGACCTGAAGGAAAGGGAAAACATCAAGCAACAAAACTTCTTAGCCGATCTTTTAAATGATACCAGAGTAATTGGTCAGCTATTTCAAACCTATATCGTACTGGAAAAGAACCACGGAATGTATTTAATTGACCAGCACGCTGCCCATGAACGACTCAATTACAATCGTCTGAAACGGGAGTTTGAAACTGCCGGCGTGGTCACTCAACAGCTTTTGGCACCCCAGGTGATATCTTTGTCTGCTGAAGATTATGAAGTTGTCAAAGCCTATTTACCTAAATTTAAACCTGTAGGATTTGAAATAGAAGATTTTGGGCAAAATACTATTATTATAAGGGGGGTACCAATGATTTTAGGCATCCCCCGCAATTATCAATTTTTATTGGATACAATAGACGAATTGAAAACCGGCTATAACAAGCATCAGCCCTTTCATGAAAAACTAATTCAAAAATCCTGTAAGGAATCCATAAAGGCCATGGATTCCCTTAAGCATCAGGAAGTAATGGCACTATTAGAGGATTTAAGCCAATTGGAACCACCCTTAACCTGCCCCCATGGCAGACCCATTGTATTAATGCTCACAAAGCATGAAATAGAAAAACACTTTAAACGAATTCAATAGAGGGGAGTGAAGCCCTTGAAAAAAAAGGTGCTGTTTGTGGTTGGGCCTACAGCCGTGGGAAAAACCGATACGGCAATTTACCTGGCTAAAAAATTAGATGGAGAAATTATTTCAGCAGATTCAATGCAAATTTATCGTTATATGAACATTGGGACAGCCAAGCCCACCCTTGAGGAACAGCAGGGAATTCCCCATCATTTAATGGATTGTATCGAACCCGATGAGCCCTTTACAGTAGCTGAATTTCAAAGAAGGGCCAAGTCCCTGATTCATACTCTGGCTGAACGGGGGAAGCTTCCCATTGTGGCAGGGGGAACGGGCCTTTATGTTAATTCTCTTTTGTATAAGATGGATTTCACCAGCAGTGTATCTAATTGGCAGCTTCGTCATCAGCTGGAGGCAGAGGCCAGGGAGCAGGGAGCAGAACACCTGCACAACAGGCTTAGGGCTATGGACCCCAAGGCTGCGGAACGGATTCATCCAAATAATATCAAGCGTGTTATTCGTGCATTGGAGGTGAATCTTGAGGGACAACAAATGGGAGATTTCCGAAGGGATATCCCCCTTGAGGATGCCTATGACAGTCTGATCATCGGTCTAACCAGAGATCGACCAGAATTATATGAAAGAATTAACCTGCGGGTTGATCTAATGCTCCGACAGGGATTAGTACAAGAGGTTCAAAATCTGTTAAACAGAGGCTATGAAGAGGACCTGACGGCCCTTAAGGGGCTGGGCTATAAAGAGATTATAGACTATTTAAAGGGTAGAATGAGCCTTGAGGAGGCAGTAGAGATTTTAAAAAGAGATACCAGACGTTATGCCAAACGACAACTTACTTGGTTTAAAAGATACGAAACAATAAAGTGGCATAACCTTTCTGAATTTCAAAATAAAGATAAATTATTTGCAGAGATTATGCAAGAGGTTGAAGGACATTTCAACTTCTTATCGAATAAATAGAATTATAAAGATCTATTAAATTTTGAGGAGGCCACCCCATGAAAAATACAATTAATTTACAGGATGTATTTTTAAATCAAGTTAGAAGGGAAAATATTCCTATCACGATATATTTAGTGAATGGATTCCAGTTAAAGGGCTTTGTTAAGGGTTTTGATAATTATACTATTGTACTGGATACCGACGGCAAGCAGCAGCTGATCTATAAGCATGCGGTGTCAACTATCTCTCCTTCAACAACGGTAAACCTAACCCAAACCGTTAAAAACCAAGGCTAGTGAAAATTCCCCTAAAATGGGGAATTTTTTTATAATCTATCCTATATAGATTTCAACAAAGGTCTTCCTTTATATCTTCCAAAGGAAGACTTTGTTTTTTGTAAGGAATCGGCTGGCTTTTAAATATTTTTTTGCCTCATTTTGAATAAGATAGAATAGCATCTATTTAGAGGTGATTGAGGACATGAAAAAAAATAATGTCAGTCGTTTTACCGGCAAATACCACTCCCTAGCCACAGGAAATCTCTCTACCAATGAATTTTTCGATGAATTAATCATCAACTCCAGACCAAAGGAGCAGGCACCCCAGGAGACCCTTGAGGAGGCCCTTCATTCCCTATACTCATTAATAGGCCTGAAAAAGGTAAAGGAGCTGGTGGAAGAGATTTTAGCCTATACCGATATTCAAGAAAAGAGAAGGGCCCAGGGGTTAAATGCCGATGCTTTAGTTTTACATATGATTTTTAAGGGGAATCCCGGTACCGGCAAAACCACCGTAGCACGAATAATGGGTAGAATTTTTAAGGCCAAGGGTGTATTGGAAAAGGGCCATTTAATTGAAGTTGAAAGGGCTGATCTAGTAGGAGAATATATTGGCCATACAGCTCAAAAAGTACGGGAACAGGTTAAGGAAGCCCTAGGGGGCATATTGTTTATAGATGAAGCCTATTCCCTTGCCCGGGGAGGGGAGAAGGATTTTGGAAAAGAGGCCATCGATGCCCTGGTGAAGGCTATGGAGGACCATAAGGATGAAATTATATTAATTTTAGCCGGTTATCAGGAGGAAATGGATCATTTTCTAAAAATTAATCCAGGTCTACAATCACGCTTTCCCATTCATATGGATTTTCAAGATTATACCATAGAAGAGCTGGTGGAAATTGCTGAAACCATGATAAAATCTAGGGAATATACCCTGTCTAAATCTGCCAGGGCAAAACTGTATTCATTGTTATCACAAAAAAGAATACAGGAGGGCATTCATTCCGGTAATGCCAGGCTGGTTCGAAATCTAATTGAAAGGGCTATACGGCGACACGCAGTTAGATTAAAGGATAAAACCCATTGTTCCCTTGATGACTTAATGATCCTCCTAAGGGAAGACTTTACATTGGAAGAGAAGCCTCTTTGATGTCATGGTTTTATTTTTTACAGCATATGATTTAGCATATACCCTTAATCCCATCGGATGGTGAATGGAATGACTAGCTGTATTTTAATTGGAAAGCCCAATGTTGGAAAAACTTCATTTTTTCTTAGCTTTGCTGGTTATTTAGGTATTACCAAATGTCTGCTGACCTTTAAAAGTCCAGATGGTGAAATAAAAAGACAAGCTTATCAGCTGGAACTGGCTCAAAAATACTTGATTAGTCAGTCACCCTTTAAAACAAAGGAAATTTGTGAAATCGAGCTGCAGCTTCCTGTCTATAAAGGCACGAAGGAGCTGAAGCTTTTAGATACCGGCGGGGTCATTGACGGTATCCATGAAGACGAATATATTAGAAAGTCCATGGCCTTAACCCTTGAAAGTATTCAAGGGGCCAAGGCAGTGCTTCATCTGCTGGATGCCCCCCTGGTGGCCCAAAGGCAGGAGCTGGGCCTGACCCAAATAGACGATCAAATCAATCGTTATGGTATTCTACGGGGAGGATATTGTATTTTAGCCAATAAAATGGATTTGCCCATGGCTCAGGAAGGCCTGAGAATCATCCAGAATCGGTATCCCAATACCTATATCATTCCCCTGTCAAATGTTAATTCCTTAGGGTTTAGAGAGGTGAAGCAATTTGTGGGCAGAAATATTTAAGCGGTACTTAGCAGTGATTTTGACAGGCCTGGTAATAAAGCTGTTGGATGATGAAGTAGACCAGGATCAACCACCAGCCACCCTCAAAGTGTTAAGGGAGCTTAGACGCTATAAGCTACCCTATTGCCTGCTTTTCTTTGGCGTGGCCATGTTGTTGGACTCCTCCTACAGCTTTAGCCTCTTTGCCTCGGCCTATATCATAGGAATGTTTCCTATGAAGGGACAAATGCTGCCCCTAAAGCTTAAGGCCTACCAGGAAAACCTATTGATATTGGGAATTTCTTTGCTTCTAATTCCCTTTACCCAATTCCTTCATGGCCTGCTGATCATTTTCTTGATCCAGTTGGTGGATGACTTATTTGATATGGAATATGATCAGATCTATGGCTATCACAATTACTGCCTTCGCTTTGGCAGGGGAGAAGTTATGATTTTTTCTATCATACTGCTTATTACTGTTTTTATCATCAACTGGATGAACACCTTTATCGTCCTGCCGGCAGCCTTTATGATAAATTACTTGTATTGCCAGTACTAGGAGGGGTATAATGCTATATGGAGTCATGATTATTGTCAATTTAATTTTTCTATTACTAGGCTATGGCTTTGGCCGGAGGGTGGGCAACAGGGAAGGATACAACAAGGCCTTGAGCTATGTTCCCCTTCAAATGAAAATAGATTATTTTCAGCACAATCAATGCCCTATTTGTAATAAGTACCATCATCACAAAGGAGGAAAAAAATAAATGTCCATTAACAATAATATATTAACGGAGCTGTTTCAGATACCCCCAGCTCTTGTTGAAAGGGCGGAAAAAATAGAGAAGTCATTAAAGCCCATTTTTGAAAGATACGAGGATATTAAGGCCCATAATCAATATAAGGTCTTGAAGGCAATGCAGTCGTGCCGATTAAGCGACCAGCATTTTCAATGGACCACCGGCTACGGTTACAATGATCTGGGAAGGGACAAGCTCGAGGAGGTCTATGCCAAGGTTTTTTCAGCAGAAGATGCCCTGGTTCGCCCCATCATTGTCAATGGCACCCATGCCCTGACCCTGTCACTGTCGGGTATATTAAGCCCAGGGGATCATATGGTTTCAGTAACGGGCAAGCCCTACGATACCCTGGATGAACTGATTGGAATTAGAGGTGATTATCACAATAGTCTTTTAAAGCTGGGTATTACTTATCAACAGGTTGATTTTTTAGAGAATGGCGAAATCAATTTTGAAGAAATATTAAGGGTTGTTACCCCCCAAACCAGATTGGTTTATATACAGCGTTCTACCGGCTACAGCTTTCGCAACGCCTTAACCATTTCTGTCATCCATAGAATTGTCCAACTGGTTAAGGAAATTAACCCCAATGTTATTTGTATGGTTGACAATTGCTATGGAGAATTTTTAGAAGAAAAGGAACCGACAGAAGTGGGGGCAGATATTGTTGCAGGCTCCTTAATAAAAAATCCAGGCGGGGGACTGGCTTTGACAGGGGGATATATAGTTGGCCGCAAGAGCCTGATCAATGCCGTTGCTGACCGTTTAACCTCCCCCGGAATTGGTAAGGAATGTGGCTTAACCTTCGATCAATCACGAAGGATGTTTCAGGGACTATTTTTAGCACCCCATATCGTTTGTGAAGCCATGAAGGGTGCCGTATTTTGCGGCAAGCTGTTTCACGAAGCGGGTTACCAGGTCAGACCTGGAGTTGAGGATCAACGAAGCGACATCATTCAGTCTGTTCAGCTGGGAAGCCAAGAAAAGGTGGTGGCCTTTTGCCGTGGGGTTCAGTCGGCAGCCCCTGTGGATTCCTACGTAAAGCCAGAGCCATGGGCCATGCCGGGCTACGACGCGCCGGTTATAATGGCTGCTGGAGCCTTCGTTCAAGGCTCATCCATTGAACTAAGTGCCGATGCTCCCATTAGGCCTCCCTATGTAGCCTATTTTCAAGGAGGGCTCACCTATGAGCATTCAAAGCTGGGGGCCTTGATGGCTTTGAGAAATATACTGTCCTTAGAATAACTATAAAATCACTAATAGTTAAAGCCCCAGCACGAATGGTACCACCCATTGTGCTGAGGCTTTTTATTGTAGCTATAATAGAGAGGCTCTTCCAGAAACTACATTTTTCTAAAAACGCCAACAACCTTTCCAAGGATTGTGACCTCATTAACGATCAGAGGATCCATTAGGCTATTTTCAGGCTGTAGCCTAAATTGCCCCTTTTCCTTGTAAAATCGCTTAACAGTGGCTTCTTCACCAATCAGGGCCACCACAATATCGCCATTGTTAGCTATCGATTGCTGACGTACGACCACATAATCCTTATCCATAATCCCTGCTTCAATCATACTTTCTCCCTCGATAGAGAGCATAAATAGATTGGCATTTCCTCCATCAACAAAATCAATAGGCATAGGGAAGGTGTCTTCAATATTTTCTACTGCCAGAATAGGTTGCCCCGCAGTGACCTTGCCAATAATGGGAACATGAATCATTTCTTTATTTTTTTGAATGTGGGGATATTCATTGTCATTTGATAGAATTTCAATGGCCCGGGGCTTGGTGGCATCTCGTCTGATGTAGCCTCGATCCTCCAGCTTGGCCAGGTGACCATGAACAGTGGAGGTAGAGCGAAGGCCCACGGCTTCACAAATTTCCCGAACAGAAGGTGGGTATCCCTTTTCACTAATCTGCCCCTTCATATACCGTAAAATTTCTATTTGCTTATTACTCAGATCTTCATACATAGAAGTGCTCCTCTCTTATTTCAAGAATTATTTCCTATATTATACCATATCAACTGGCTTTTCTCAAACGTTTGTTCGTAAATAGTTGAATTTTCTTGCTTACTCATCAATCCATTCAAAATTCTTGACGATTTCCCGCTTAACATTCTTTTTATGGGCGGCATAGAGTTGAGTAGTCGTAACATTATCATGATCTAACAAATTCTGAACATCATAAATTGAAAAGCCCTGTTGGATAAGGGAAGTGGCTGCTGTAGCCCTTAGCTTATGGGGGCTGTAACCGTTATCTGGAGTCGTTTCTAAAACATAGGCCGTATATTTCTTCACAAGATTTCGAATGGCTCTGGTCGTCATTCGTTTTCGCTGCATAGATAAAAAAAGGGCATCCTTGCTGTCTTGATCCTCTTGATCAGGGGTAGGCCGTTCCAATTCCAGGTAATCCTTGATCACCCTTTCACAGGTCCGGTTTGTTGGCATTAAAACCTCTTTTCCCCGCTTTCTATAAATACGAAATTCACCACGGCTAAAATTAAAGGAGGAAATATTCAGCTGCTGCAGCTCACTTAATCGAAGTCCATAGGTAACAAACAGCATTAAAATGGCTCGATCACGATATTTGGTTTTTTGCCAATAGGCACGTTCCTTTTCAGTAAAAACCTCACCATTTTCTACTAAATCCAATAATCTTGCCACCTCATCAATCTCAAGCCTCTTAATGGCGTCAGGCTGAGGCTTGGGCAATCGAATGGGATTAAAGCCGTCGGTGATATTATTTTTTATCATCTCATCACGATATAAATACTTAAATAATACCGAAAGGGAGGATTGCTTTCTGGCCAAGGCTCGATTATGATTTTCCATTATCTTTACAGCAGTATCATTTTTAATCATATAACGGGTACAAAAATCACCAATAAAACGATTAATATCCTTAGCTGTAATTTGGTTAAATTCATCCGGTGTAATATCCTTTGGGTTCTCTGCAGCAGTTAATTTGGTTTCCTTTGTCAAATAACGGCAGAAAAAAAGAATATCCTGCAGATAGGCCAGGCGGGTAGAAAGGGCCACAGCATTTTTAAGGTAAAGGAAAAAATCTGCCATAAAATCCGGAAGCTGCGCTTCGATTTCTAAAACGGTCTCAATGATTTGGTGTTCCTTTTGTACAATATTATCGGGGCGATCTGTTTTATTATGTACCTGTATCTGCTTTTTTTTCTTCATTTACATCACTCCTAAAGCTATTTTATCCTCTATGACATAGAAATTCAAGGGGATAGAAGCATCTTTATCGATAAACCCCAAAGCAATGGATAGGTCTAATGTACTATTTTTAAGTAATAATTTGACAATATATTTAAAATTATGTAAAATTTATATTATAATTTACAAAATACGACTAACTGCTGCACAAACTATTAAAATTAGACAAGGAAAGGGAGTATGTGGAATGGAACATAGAAATGTTAACATTATCGGTGTCGGTACCTATCATCCCACCAAGGTCGTTAAAAATGACTACTATATTGAACATTTTAAAAAGCAAAACATTGATATTGCCAAAATGTTCGATCATCTGGGCAGAGAAACCAGGCAACTGGCCGATCCAGATACAGATGCCATTGAAATGGCTGTGGAAGCCTCAAAAAAAGCCATCGAAAAGGCAGGCATTACCACAGATATGCTGGATATGATTATATTTGTTTCTGAAACTCCCGAATATACGATTCCAACCAATGCACTAAAGCTTCATCATTTTTTGAAGGCAAAAAATGCCCATATTACATATGATATGAATGGCTGCTGTACCGGTATGATTACGGCCATTGATCAGGTGTCTAGAAATATGAAAACAAATCCAGAAATTAAGTATGCCCTTGTGGTAGGGGCCATTTTAATTACACCCCTCGCCTCTGAAAGGGACCCCATGTTTTATGGTACCTTTGGAGACGCCAGTGCCGCTGTTATTTTGGAAAACAAAGTGGAAAACCAGCCCCGGGGCTTTGTTGATTCTCAATATATTACCAATTCCGAATTCCATCATACTGTACAAAATCCAATGTGCGGCCTTTCTAAAATTCATCGTGATGACGTAGAGCCTGAAATGAAAATGGCAGGGAATGTCCCTTTTGATTTTAGCTTTTTAGCCGATGAATGGACAAGAACCATTCAGTTGCTTTTATCTAAAAACCAATTGAAAATAGAGGATATTGATCATTTTATCTTTTCTCAGTTTTCCAAGACTGCTATTCTTGGTGCCTGCGAAAAAATGAACCTAAGCCAGGACAAAATCACCTTCGTTGGCGATCAATACGGCTATACCGGCTGTACAAGTCCTATAATCGCCTTAAGGCATGCTTTAGAGAATAAAAAGATAGGCGCTGGGTCAAGGGTAATTTTCATTTCTGTTGGTTCAGGATATAATATTTCTGCTGTGCTTTATGAATTTTAACAGATAACTAAAACAGCTATAAAAGCATATCACCTAAAGAGGACTATTGTTGAATAGTCCTCTTTAGGTGATAGGTATTAAACAGAGAAGGATTTCTATAGTTGTTTTAAAGCATCTTCTAGAGAGGGTACAAAGGTAAAGGCAGAGGTAAAGTTATCCTTACCAACCCTTTTAACTTGAGATTGTGCAATGCTAGACTCAAAGATTACGCTAAAACGCTTTTTAAAGGGAGTTGAAGCATATAACTGAATCATTTCCTCTAATAAAGGAACAATTTCAGGACCATTTACCTTAATATCTTTTGCATCAATAATCAGACTATAATTTTTTACATCAATCTGACCAACCTGTTTTTTATATTCTGCCATAAAATTCTTGGCATCGTCCAACGAAAACATTCCGCCGCTCTTGATTAACATTAGCTTTTTTCCATGATCCAACTGAAATTCATACTTTTTCATTTTTTGTTCCCCCTTAAAATTTTAATTAATTTGTTTTATAAAGTTAAATTACTATCATAAAATGGTAATAATTTAACTGATCATATAAAAGTCTTGATAAATAAAAGTTACTATACTGTAATAGTGGTGTCAACATACAATTCCAATTTTCGACAATATAGGACTATAGTCTCATTTTTACCATCGAAAACCACCCATCTGTAAGGTTTATTAATCACTTTTCCAACTAAAAGAAGGACATAATTGACTAAAATCAATTCATGTGCTATATTTAGGTCATACGTCCGAACTTTTTTTAAATCATATTTATGTTATAGGTTAATGGGCCGATATTGTTAATTTTCCATGTGACAGGAGGATGGTAAAGATGAATTTATATGATGTTATACTCTATTTTACCTTTTACTCTTTTTTAGGATGGGTAATGGAAACCATTTTCGCCAGCATAAAGGAAGGAAGATTGATTAACAGGGGATTTTTGACAGGATTTTTTTGCCCCATCTACGGATTTGGAGCTGTTTTAATCTTGATTTCATCAGGATGGATAGAAACTATAATTGAAAATTCCTTAGGTATACTAATATTGAGCCTGTTGACCGGTGTGATATTGGTAACCCTTTTGGAATACATTACAGGGTTTCTTCTGGAGAAATTCTTTAATTGTAAATGGTGGGATTACAGCCATGAAAAATTCAATCTTAGAGGCTATATTTGTCTGTCTTATTCCCTATTATGGGGGGGCCTTGCATTATTACTGCTGAAAGTGATTCATCCCAGTGTTTCCAAAATGATTTCTTCCTTCGTACCCTCGGTAAAGGGATATTTAATTGTCCTTATTGTAATATATTTTCTATCCGATACCTTTAAATCAGTTATCGATTCCTTAGATCTTAGAAGTGTTATTTTAAATACCAATGTCTCTGATCATCATTACTTTGAAAAGATTATCCAATACAAAAGATTTTTTAATGCCTTTCCCAGGTTGTTAATTTTAAATGCTAACATTAGAAATCGAGAAATTAAAAGTATATTAAGCCACAGAATGGATAAAATCAAGGGAAAGCTCAGAGGCAGGTTCAATTAAAAAGTAATCAAAGGTAATCTTGTTGGGAGGGATCTATCAATGGAATCGGAAAATATGAATCAACCTCAAAGGATACTTCATGCTGCCTTCAAATGTATGGCCGTAAAGGGCTATGCCAATGTATCTCTGCGGGATATTGCAGATGAAGCAGGGGTTGTATTGAGCCAACTGAACTATTACTATAAAAACAAGGAAGGATTATTAAAGGAAATAGTAAAGACTGTAGGAGATCAGTATCTAAATGAGGTAGAGCTGAGGTTAATGAAGGGCAAATCCCCAAGGGAGAGAATTTCCTTTTTAATTGAATACTTTCAAGAGATTTTGAGAAATAAACCAGATATCTTTAAGCTACTTTTTGACCTAACCAGCATGTCATTATGGTCACCGGCTTTAAAGGAGCTGCAGCATGATCTATTCAACAATATCGCTAGCCTGATAGAAAAGCACATTATAAAAGAATTTGCCAATCAGGATAAATATAAACACATTTGTTCCAATGTATTGTCCAGAATGATGCTGGGAACACTGTTTGGTACTTCAATACAGGTAATTCTGGCCGATGAAAAGGAAGAGATGATTGATTCTTTGTCAGCCCTAGGGGCTCTGTTTGAGTAGAGCAGAGCCCTTAAAACAAACCAGTATTCAAGAGATATAGTAAAATTCATAGGGTAACATGATAGGATTAATATATTTCCATAAACTACAATTGATTTTTGATTGCTAACATAGTTTTGATAGCTCAAAAACAAAGCCATAATTTTAATAGCACTAATAATTATCATTATAAAATATATCAATATCTAAATCTAACTAAGGAAAAGGAGTTAAAAGGACTTTTCTTTATAATGATATTGATTATCATTATTACTCAATCCAACTATTCCCTAAATATACATTTAAAGAATAGTTGGATTGAGTGAAAGCAGCTCCTTTCTAACCGACTAAATTACAATAATTCATTGAGTTGAACCTGTTAACTCAAAATTTGTATCTCCCAGTACATTTTTATATCATATTAATAAACACATTTACGGAATTAAAAAATCAAAATTGATCTCAAGGATTCAATTTAATTCGTTCAAATAAATAACTGGTTAAATCACTATAGCCATTTAATTAATCATTTATGGCTATCTTAATATTATTAACCCACAATATTCTTAGCTTGCTTAATAAGGCATGTTTTTAAGAGCCATTAAGTTAACGGCTTTTTGAAGCCCAAAATATTCTTTAAGTAACCCTTGTGTACGGATACATCCGGTGTAATCAATTCTATTAATGACATAATTAAATAGTAAGACTATTCGTGCCGACTTGTGTCGACCAAGTTACAAAATTGCCTTTATAAGACTATCTTTTAATCTGAGTTTTGTTGATAATCATTATCATATAATAACATCAGGTCAATGAATCTCGTGTCCGCCCAGCAACGACACGCTCCTTGGCGTAGCCCAAACCCCTGTAATTTCATTCATTCCCCTGCCCTGTTATAATTGTCATATTTATGGACACATTAAATATGGTGTCAGTAATTCAAGCAAACAACTTGAAACTAGAGGTGATTATTCATGAAAATACGTTTCGGGTATGTTGCCATTGCCCTTGGCCTCGATAATGGCTCCCCCAACAAAACCCTTACCTACAAGAAATTTTGTCAATTACCTGACGACGAAATTAGACGACATAAGCTTCATTCCATAGTAAAGGATAACCTAGACATTACTCGAAGAATACTGCTTTATAATCAGGCCCATGATATTAAGCTATACCGCTTAACCTCTAAGCTTGTCCCATTAACAACCCATAAGGACGTATTCCACTGGGATTACATTACACCTTTTCTGCCCCTATATCAAAAAATCGGAGCCTTTATCAAGTCACATCAACTCAGGGTCAGTGCCCATCCCGATCATTTCACAGTGATCAATACTCCCAATGACGAGGTTTTATATACTGCCTTAATGGATCTTGACTACCACATTAAGCTGTTTGAGGCCATGGGCCTATCCTCCCAGGAAGCTAAGCTGGTCATTCACGTGGGAGGAACCTATGGCAGTAAGCAGAAATCTATTGAACGGTTTATCGAACAGTTCCGTCGAATGGATTCCAGGTTTCAAGAACGAATCATTCTGGAAAATGACGATAAATCCTTTACTGCCAAGGAAGTACTTCATATCTGCCAATGTCTTAATATCCCTATGGTGCTTGACATTCATCATCATTTTTGCAATCATCAAGGGGAAAATTTAAAGGAATTTCTCAATGAAATATTTAATACCTGGAATAATGAGATTCATCCTCCTAAAATTCATCTTTCAAGCCCAAAATGTGAAAAACAAATTCGTGCCCACGCCGATTATATAGATGTAAACTTTTTAATGGATTTTATACAAATTGCCAGCCCTTTAAAAAGAGATTTCGACGTTATGATAGAAGCAAAACAGAAAGATCTGGCCCTTTTTCAATTAATGGCAGATCTAAAAAGCAGAAATGATATAAAAATAATTGATGGTGCTACTATTGAAGTTTAGCGAGACAAGGTTAAAGTTTACGTAATTATATTATGTAAACCTCGTCTTTGTTTAACTAAAACAATGACACTACTTTATCCTTAAATATTTTTTATGGGGTTATTTTGGGAACATAAAACCCCCACCATACATTTGCCGCATACCTTGGGCAAGCCTATATCTGCAAAGTTATGACCGTTTTGATAACACATTTCTTTACACCTGCCGAAATGAAGGCCTTCTTCTGATATTGCTTCATTGACACAGCGCAAAATACATTGCTTACAGCTTCCATTATGATAATAGAGACAATATTCCTCAAACATTCGGGGAGTAGGCTCTAATGCCAAGGCAGTAATTAGACTTCCGAGCCTGCCGCAACAGCCTTTTTCTGTAATCAGCATATTGTGTAGACCCAGCCTTCCAAGGCCTGCCACAAAGGCTCCATGGGAGTGGGACCAGCCTTTATGTGGTTTTTCATAATTAACAGGCGAAGCCCCCGGCAAAATATATGTACGATAGCCCCATGCTTCAAGGTGATCCTTTAGATGAGAATTTAAAGCCTCTATCAGCTGATTTGTTTCGATATAGCTTATCCCCCATGCCCTGGAGGTCTCTATACTTAAAAGATTAGAGGCTATGATATCGTTATCAAGGGGGATAAAATAGCATATGACGGTTCTGGCCTCGGGTAAAAAATTAGATGGCTTTGGATGAAACAAAGGATCAAAAGCGTCTCCATAGGCAACGAGGGGCTCAAGCCACATAGTCTCAGTGGAATTTAATGCCGAATAGGTAATAACAAAATCTCTAATAAGCTTCTCTAGCATCAATTTCACATCTGCTCCCCCCTTACGCTTCTATTATTAATAGAATTCAATAAAGGAGTCAAATATCCTACCAAGACTTTAGTCATGTTTTTTATTTAAAAGTGGTGCCAACCAATTACAGTAGATAGCTATTTTAGTAAAATCGATACAATACTGTATAGAACTCCTGCAATACACGGAATAATAAATAACAGGGAAATTATAACTACGATCATTCGTTTCCTCCACCGAAGAGATGAGGCTAGCTCCTCTGTAGCCACCTCCCCTACCTTTACAGGCGGTTCTAAGGCCATTTCATTAACCAGCCTCTGGGCCTCCTCCAGGGCACCAGAAGGAACATAAAAATCGACACCGAATTTTGAAACTGCCATGGTGATTTTCAAATAGCCCCCAATCCCCTGGTATTTTTTCAACACAGGAATTCCATGGGAATTTAAAAATGCTTCAAGCAGTTTAGTTTCTGCCTCATCACCGAAGCTCCCTAAATAAACCATATCTTCAAATTCAAAGGCAGGGCCTTCAAGCATTTCGTCAACAAGCTCCTTTTTACATTCATGACAGTAACGAAAGCCTTCCCGATATTCAGCCTTGCAAGCTGGGCACCATGGCATATTTTATCATCCTTTCTTCCTTATTAGAAAGAGCATAAATCTAGCCGATTACCATCAATATCCTTAAAAAAACACCATTTCAAGCCTCCACCGCCATCCTCCAAAGGCCCTATATCGACCCCTGATTCCATTAGTAGGGCATGGGTATGTTCAATATCCTCAACAAAGAAATTAAATAAATGATCATTATTAGGTATAATGGCCGTTCCTGGTGTCTCATAAAGGGTCAGGGCTGTTTCACCTACATCAAAGGCGGCATATCGATTCGTTAAATCCTCCCATCGAAGCTTCAAACCTAAAACATCTGTATACCATTTAACGGATTTTTCTAAATTTTGCACCCTCAAAAAAACTGTATCAATACGCTTTAGCTTAATATCCATCGTCTTCCTCCATTTGCTTTTGTCTTAATATCTTACCCAATATACATAAAACCCAACAAATTCCCTGATCATTGAGTAAATTTCCCAATACTATACCTAAATCAACCTTCTGAAGATCATCCTTCAGACCATCGGCCATAACATAGGTATTATGACTAAGGAATCAAAAAATATTAGACTTATCAGCACAACATTCCCTTTATTCCTCTTCCTTTCGGGTACATTCCATTGGCTCCTTTTTGATGTCCAAAAGCGACAATTGTCTGCTGATGTCCTTTAATACATTAAAGATATTAGTTAATATTAGAATAACAAAGCCCAGCATAGTAAAGGTAACAATTTCGCCAGTAGAAAAGGCCAGTATACCCAGTATAATCAATAAAAGCGTATATTGAATTCCATATAACCTATCACTCATATGTATAACCCCCCCTCTCCTTAGCCGTTAATAAAAACCATTTCAATATGGGGAATACCATCCTCTTGATATATTTCTGAAGCTGGCTTAAAGCCAAGCTGACCATAAAAGCCCTGAAGATGAGCCTGGGCAGAGATTCTAATGGCTGATTCCTTCATTTCAAGGGTTACAAAGTCCATTGCCCTTTTCATCAGTTTCAGCCCCAGGCCGCCCCTTCTATAATCCCGATGAACAATTACCCTTCCGATGGAGGCCTCCTGATAGGATACCCCTGGAGGTAAAATTCTGACATAGGCTGCTATTTCCCCCTGCTCTGTAGCATAGAGATGATAGGCCGTTAAGTCTTTACCATCACACTCAGGATAGGGGCAATTTTGTTCCACAACAAAAACATTAATGCGCTGCTGAATAATTTTATATAGTTCTTCCAAGGTTAATTCTTTAAAGGTCTTTATATGCCATAGCACAGTATATTTCTCCTTTTATAGTTTTTTCTTCAAGGAACCCCTTAACCCTGTTTCACGGCCCTTTTTTATTCTTTCTATGTTGGGCAGGTGCTTATAAATGCTCATGGCAGCAATGGCCGAGGCAATCCCAATGCTTCCCGTACTATAACGAAAATAGATGCTTAGGGCCACCACCATCAGTACCAGGCAGATGGTACCCAGGGCAATATAATCTGTTAATGCTGTCACCACCAGAATGGTTAAGAGCCCCAATAAAGCCATTCGATAATCAAGAATCAACAGCATGCCAATTAGGGATGCTGTACCCTTACCTCCCTTAAAGCCCATATAAAAGGGATAATTGTGACCTATTATGACAAATAGCCCATTGAGAAATAACAGAAAGGAAAGGCCTCGTAGAGATGTGATAGGATAAAACATTCCTTTGATGACCATTAATGAAGCCACAGCCTTTAGAATATCCAATAACCCTACAATTACACCAAACCTCCAGCCTAAAACAATTACGGTATTGGATGCCCCGGCATTACCATTGCCCAAAAGCCGAATGTCAATTCCCTTTAAGGCCTTCCCAAGAAGGTATGAGAATTGTAGACAGCCAAAGCCGTAGCCAATGACCATTGTAATGAATAAATAATTCAGCTCCATAGACAGCGACTCCTTTTCAAAAATTATAATAGTTTTATTATATCAAAGGACATAGGCTCTATCTAGGCAAATCATTATAAGATCATGGCGCACCTTTTAAATACCCTTTCCCTGGTAATATTCCTCCCTTAAAAGACCCATAATATGAATATCATGGTATTGACCATCTCGAAAAAGCTCCTGCCTTAACGCACCTTCCCTTTGAAAGCCTAGCTTTTCGTAGCTTTTAATCGCCCTTTCATTAAAGGAAAATACAGTGAGCTTAATTTTATGCAGGTTCATCTGTTCAAAAATAAACCTGACTAATATGCCCATGGCATCGGTGCCATAGCCCTTTCCCCAATAGTTTCTATCACCAATAAAAATTCCCACCAGGGCCACACTGTTTTTCCAGTCAATGCTATTGATGCCGCAGCCCCCAATATATTTTTCCTCTGCCAGGGTTTCAATGGCAAAATGATATTGATCTTTGCTTTCAGAAATATCTGCAATCCATCTTTCCTCATCATGAAGGGTTTTCAAAGAAGGCACGCTGCTATCCAAAAGCCTTTTCACCTCGGGATCATTAATGTAAGACTTAGCCCTTTGGGCATCCTCCTTTCTATATTCCCTTAGCCTTACTCTGTTTCCTGTATACATTTTAACGCCCTCCTTACTGGTCTTTAAGTTTTGACTATACATAATTTCTAATTTGTCTCCAAATTTCTATTTTTTCCTGAAGGGACTTGATGTTTTTTCCGGGTACGGGGCTAGAGGAGGGAAGCAGAAAAAAATGAATCCCTGGAAACATGTCTTGATTAAAGTGCTTAAAAAAAACCTGCTTAGCCTTTGTTCCATTAAAAAATACTGCCTTAATGCCTCTATTCGTCAATAGCTGCTTAAAATCATTGGGTATGGCATTTTTAATATTGGAATCCAAGCTGCCTACCCTTTCACAGGAATGAATGACATCCCAAAGGGCAATTTCCTTATCTTTAATGAACTGAATACGCTTTTCATAGCTTTTCTCCAGGGGTAAATCGAAAAGAGAATAGATGATTGACCAGAAATGATTTCGACGATTTCCATAATATTGATTTAATCGCAGGGATTCAGCGCTTGGCATGGAGCCCAAAATAAGCACCCTGGCCCCTTCACCGATAATGGGAGAAAGACCTTGAATGTTTGTCACAATCATACCACCCTTCCCTCATTTATTCGAATTCACCAGAAGCCGCTCCTTGGCAAGTAAGGTCCCCCTTTGGGTTTGAAAGCTGTTGTCTATGATTTCCTTTATTTTCTCCTGCTCCTGGTATAGATCCATAGCAGCTAGGTTTTCCAGCAAATCAGCCTCCCATAATATTTGAAAATCAATACCGTCAATTTTGGCTGGGGTATGATGATGACCAATAATAAAGCAGATTCGCTCCCAGTGGCGCCGAGGACATGCTATTTTATTCAAAATTTCCCTAGCCACCCCAGGCCCCTCCTGCTCCTGAAATTTTCCTTCAAGGGAACCATATTTTCGCTGCGCTTCAACAGCACCAATATCATGGAGCACCGCCGCTAATTCAACGATCTGCCTCTGATCTTGATCAATTAATTCATCAGCCATAATTAGCCTTGCATTTTCCAGAACCTTGAGGGTGTGATCTATACCATAGGGAATCTCTTTAAAAACAGACTTCATTTCTTCGATGGCCTTTTCTACAATCATGCTTGCTTACACTCCATTCTTATTAATTAATATTTGTCCCCTTGGGAAACCTCACTTTTTTTAAAAACCCTTATCTTTTTCAAAGAACCTTTCTAGCTTACCTTCAGTTAAAAAAACGAATATGTCTGATTTGGGTGCTAATTCGATCGTACAGCCTTCCTATAGGCCCCCTGGTATCTGGCAGCAGCTTTAGCCCCGATTGGGCGGCAATTTCTTCTATTACCTCATTAAGGGTCATATCGTCGGTTTTAATATGCTGCTTAAACCGTTCATCGGAAAGTCCTTCTATGCATCGGTCGATCTGTTTGGCGGCCCAGGAATTGCCCCCTTCCCCCCTGCTTCTCAATCTTTTCAAAAGGGTTTCCCTTGAGGCGGCAAGGGTAAAGTGATGGACTGGAATACCATTTTGTCTTAAATTTCCTACTATTTCACTAAAATATTGAGGATTAACCAGTGTCATGGGAACAATGACAACACCATCATATTGGGACTCAATATAGCTTAGCATTTTATAGTTGATTTCCCGCCACATTCTATAATTTTGAAAATCTCCTTCCTGGATTTTGGATGGAAGATTTTTGCGTAGATAAAAGCCGGCATTTTCAGGGTCAAAAACACAAGAATTGGGTAATCTTTTATGGAGCCCATAGGCGCTTTGGGTTTTTCCTGCTCCAAAGGCTCCATTAATCCAGATGATCAAATGGATCCCTCCCAGATAGTAGAGTAGTTAATCTAAATGAGATATATCGGCCTCTAATATAAACCTCAAATCATCATTTGCCGCTTCAATAATCGATAAGCATGTATCATGCATATAAGGGGGATGCCAGAATTCCTCCAGGGGAAGCTCCTTTACAATAGTAAACACTGCCTTAATGACAACGGCATGGGCCACTACCAATACTTGGTCTCCGCCTCTGTCTACAATCTTATTCAGGCCCTTTTTAACCCGCTGAAACAGCGATTCAAAGGTCTCGCCGTTTATGGGGGTATATTGTTCCGGATGATTCCAAAAATGATCGTATTCCTCCGGGTACTTCTCCTCAATCACAGAACGCTCCATTCCTTCCCAAACACCAAAGCCCATTTCCTTCAGTTCCTCTATCACTTCAATTTCCATTGGTCGAGAGCCTCGTATATATTTGGCCGTTTCTAGGGTTCTTTCCAGGGGACTGCTATAAATGTGATCAAAGTGAACTTCCTTCAGATGCTCACCAAGCCTCCTGGCATTGTTAATCCCCTTTTCTGTCAGATTAGAATTTTTCCATCCCTGCATTTTTTTAGCTTGATTCCATTCCGTTTCTCCGTGTCTTGTTAAATATATTTTCATATTCATTTCCTCCGTCATTTATTATTGCTTACATTTCTCATATATACATGCTACCAAAGATTATATAGGATGTAAATTACTGTTTGCCAAAAGATAAAGGGCCACCGGCATAAATTTTATCCAGTGACCCTTGAAGATCTAGTTTAACGAAAATCTTTCAACTCCGCCTACAAAAACCCTATTAATTTCTATCTTATCATTGAATATAATCAGGTCTGCATCCTTTCCCTTCTTAATTGAGCCTTTTTGATCGGAAAGGCCAATAAGCCTGGCGGGATTTAAGGATACCAACCGGATCACCTCATGAAGGGGAAGTTCCGTTGCCTGGGCAAAATTCCTTACTGCCTGATTTAAGGTCAATAAACTGCCGGCTAGGCTGCCGTCGGCTAGCCTGGCACTTCCCTCTCTAACGGTAACCTCCTGACCGCCTAAGTCATAGATGCCATCCTTCATACAACCGGCCCGTATGGCATCAGTTATTAAGATTAGATTTTCTTTCCCCTTAATTTGGTAAATCAGTCTGAACAGGTCAGGATGTACATGGATTTGATCGGCAATTAGCTCGCAGGTGATCTGACTATTAAAGACAGCCCCAACCACACCAGGATCTCGATGGTGTAGGGGGGTCATGGCGTTAAAAAGATGAGTGGCATGACGAATTCCCTTTTCAATAGCCTCCATCGCTTCTGTATAGGTGGCTTTACTATGACCAATCGACAGAATAATTTCTGGATTTTGGCTCATTTCCTCTAAAAACCTTCTTCCTCCCTCCACTTCGGGAGCCAGGGTGATCACCCTGATCACATCCAAGTAATCCTGTAGATAGTCTTTATTTGGTGAAATGATATGCCCTGGATTTTGGGCCCCCTTATAGGCTTTGTTAATAAAGGGGCCCTCCATATGGGCCCCCAGTACCTGGGCCCCCCTCATCTCTGTGTTCATGGCCTCCCTAATTACAGCTAAAGCCCTATGAATTAATTCCAGTTCCATGGTCATGGTGGTGGGTAAAAAGCCTGTTGTTCCATTTCTAATGATGGTTTCACTGATGGTTTGCAGGGCTTCCAGGCTACCGTCCATGGTATCGCAGCCCCCGGAACCATGCAGGTGAATATCAATAAAGCCGGGAGAGACATATTGCCCCCCCGCATCAACCACCTGCCAAGGCCCATAGCTTTTTAGCTCCTTATAATCAATCAAGTCAACAACCTTTTCATTAAACAGCAGTACTTGATTGTCAACAATTCCATCCTCCAATATAATCTTTCCATTTTTGATCGCAATCATGTTATTTCCCTCCCTACAGACCATTTTAAGACTTCAAATGAAGATTCCGTTCTCCTTAAGACCCCTATTTAATTAATGAAGCCGCTTCTTCATCAATAATGAGGCTTACATTGGAGTGGGTCTGTAAAATTGAGGCAGGTACCTGGGTATTGACATAGCCGCTGGTCATTTCCCTGATGGCCTCTGCCTTGTTTTTCCCGCTGGCCAATAGAACAATTTGCTTAGCCTTCATAATTGTGGCTATCCCCACAGAAAGGGCCTGTCTTGGAACCTGATCAGGAGTATCAAAGAATCGGCTGTTGTCTTGAATAGTCTTTTCTGAAAGATCCACCAGGTGGGTTCTGACGTTGAGCTTATCCGCCGGTTCATTAAAGCCGATATGACCATTGGCCCCAATTCCCAAAACCTGCAAATCAATTCCTCCGGCCATCCTTATTTTTTCTTCATAGGCCAAGCACTCCTGAACAACATTGGCAGCCATTCCATTGGGTATATGAATATGTTCCCTCGACACATTAATATGTCGGAACAAATTTTCAATCATGTATGCGTAATAGCTTTGCTGATTATCCTGGCCCAGGCCATAGTATTCATCCAAATTAAAGGTGGTTACCTCTGAGAAATCAAGCTCTCCCCTTTGGTACATTTCCACCAGCTCCTGATACATACCGATGGTGGTGGTGCCCGTAGCCAGGCCAAGAACACTCTTAGGATTCAAAATAATTTGACTGGCTACAATTAAGGCCGCCTTTTTACTCATCTTCTCATAGTTTTCTTCAATGTAGATTCTCATCCTCATCCCATCCTTTTCCTGTGTTTATTTTAAAATCATTATATGATTTGTTAAGTCTAATCCCCCTTGCATTACACCTTTTGTTCCAGCCGGTTAATCCGTTGATATAAATCAATCATATTTTCAATCAAACCCTTCTCTGCAATGGCTGTCATTAGGTGATCCTGGGCATGAACCATTAACATGGTCATGGTAGTACCCGGTCCCTTGGCCTCCTGTTGAATCAATTCACTTTGGGCCCGGTGAGCAATGCCAATTTCCTTCTCTGACCGTTTCAAAAGTGTTTTTGCCCTTTCAAAGTCTCCTTCTTGAGCCGCCTTTAAAGCCTCATAGGCATCTGCCCTAGCATTACCACCATGTAAAATAATTTCAAAAATGACCTCCTCATTAACCATCTCCCAATCCCCCTTTTTTTGCTTCCCCTACCCATTCTATCAAAGTGGTCTCCTTATCTCAATATCATGTTTTTTCAGAAAGCTAAGGCTGCCTCCCATTAGAATGAAGCACCAGTATCAGCTGGTGCTTCCCTGGGTATGGCTATGAACCTATTTTAACAGTTTCATTCCTTTCCTCAATCAGCATTTTCTTTTCATAGGATTTAAAGAATGGATAATAGATTACCATGGTAATGATGATATTAATTAAAACCAATACCGGCGCCTTCCAATCTCCTCCTGTGGCCAAATAGGCTCCAATGGGGGCCGGCAGGGTCCAAGGAGGCTGTATATAGGGTCGAGTCACCAGATTCAGGGCCATAGCTCCATAGGTTAGTAGCCCTGTTAAGATGGGGCCTATAATAAAGGGAATGGCCAAAATGGGATTAAGCATAATCGGAGCGCCAAAAATAACTGGCTCATTAATATTACAAATACCTGGTATTAAGGATGCCCTGCCGATCTTTTTTAGATAGGCAGACCGTGAAAACAGCATTAAAAACACCAGTGATAGGGTTGCTCCCGAACCTCCAATCCATATAAACCACTGAAAAAATGGCTCAGGTGCAATATTGGGAATGGCCGCTCCATTGGCCACAGCCTGTAGGTTTTGATCAAAAAGAGTTAACCAAATGGGTCTGGCCACAGCCCCCACCACAGAAACTCCATGGATACCGGCAGACCATAAAAGGGTAATCAGAATGATCGGTATTAATATGCCCAATGGTGAATTCCCTGCCCTGACCAGGGGGGCAAAAAGGGTCATAATAAAGCTTTGAATATCAAAGCCCAGCATATGCCTTACAACCCAAATAATTGTAATAATCACTGTGGCAGGAATCAAGGCCTCAAAGGATCTGGCCACTGAATCGGGTACCCCTTGGGGCATCTTAAACATAATTTTCCGTTTCTGCAAAAACCTCAAAACCTCAACTGCAAAAATCGCCATAATAATTGCTACAAACATGCCGGCTCCCCCTGTATTGGCCATGGGAAGCATAAACCCATGGCCCTCTATATTTTCAGGAACCATGGTTAATATGAAGGCCGCAAGAGACAATACTCCCCCTGATACTCCGTCTAGCTTATAGGATTTAGCCAGGCTATAGCCAATACCATAGGAGGCATACAAAGCCATCAGGCCTACAGTCAGTCTGAAGGGAATTAATATTTTTCCTACATGGGGGCTTACCTTTTCAGCCAGGGCTGGAATAGGTGGAAAGGCAATTACCATAAAGAAGCTGCCAATAATAATCAAAGCCATGGTGGAAATGATTCCATCCCGAATGGCCCTTAGGTGTCTTTGCTCAGAAAGCTTTGTCATTGGAGGCATTAGATATTTCTCTACCACTTCAAAAAATCGATTCAATTTTTTTCCCCCTTACCTGATCAAATCTTGAATTTGACGTAACAGCATGGGCCCACCTAATGGAGTATATGCCTGGGGAATAATTAGAGTAATCGGTACCTTTGCCTCCTTTGCTGCTGCTTCAAAAACTGCCATACGATGTCTTACCTGGGGGGCGACAAGGGCTATATCCCATGGGCCTTCCTGAATTAATTCTTCAAATTCACCTGTACCCACAGCCCGAACCTGGGCCTTTATCCCTTGTTTTTCACATTCCCCTTCGATTGCTTTTACTACAATGGCGCTTGACATCCCTCCCGAGCAAACTAATAACACCTTAAGCATATTCTTCCTCCTCTACAATAGATTATCGCTTCCCTCATAGCTATCGTACCCCATGACAATTAAATTTCAGGTTTTCCCTGGTTACATTTCCATATAGCTACGTTATCCTTTCATCGCATAAATCTGAAAATGTCACCAGGGAACCACTTTAGTTTTAACTGTGACGGGGTACCAGCTCTGATTTTTTCCTTTGCTTTAATAATCTATATCAAATTAGAAAAATATATGCTGACTTCCTTATAATGGATAAATCAATCTAATTTGCTGCGTATTGTTGATACAATCCAGAATGGGTAAATAATCTGGCACTACCGAACCGATTACATTCACCCGATCATCCTGAGGCAAATTTTCCCTCAGTATTTGAATTTCTCCGGAATACCGTTGATAGCCAATGTTATCCATTGTAATATGCCCCCTTAATCTGTGAATACAATTGTCGGGCTCCTGGCCCGGGCCCATGGTTGCATACTCTCTGGATTCTTGAAGCCGCATCAGCCTTCTGGGAGAGTCGGCCCGGATGGTAAAGACCTGGCCATACAGACCTTCATGTTGGCCCAGAAGGACCGCAGGGATTTCGATGATTTTACTTTTTAAATAGGCTGTAATCAGCTTTAATTGTTGCTGAGACAGGCTTACATCCCCCACAAAGACCCCCTGAACGCCATAATTGATCAAATGGTCAAGGAAGGCTACATAGGGGGGGAGCCTTCGATGACTCTCCAGGGTAGGGAGGCCCTCATAAATGGGCCCCCTTGTAAGCTCATCCCCTGGAATAAAGGCCCATACCCCAATGCTATTGGCGGTAAGCCTTTGATTCACCCTCCTAAAGAATTCCTCATCTAAACCCGTTTCTGGTCTGGGGTAAAAGTTATGCATGGCATAGATAGGCCTTTTACTTAACAGCATTTGATTAATTAGCTTCTCATCTATGGTGGAAGCATTGTAGGCAATGGGCATATGATTAGATATTTCAGCAGTCTCTGTATCAGTAAAACCGTAATCCAGCCTTAATACATCTAATTTCAAGGATTCCCCAAAGGCCAACAGGCTTTCCTCGCCAAAGAACTGTAAGGTTCTTGGCGAAACATCACCAATAATTTTAAAATCGTACTGCTTTAACCAACGGCACATCTCCCTGGCCCGTAAACAATAATCTCCCTCCATTTCCTCCTGTATGTGAAAGGAGGTAAAGACAAAGGCCCCTGAATTTTTTAAGGTATTAAGCATCGGTTTTTGCTTTTCAAAGGTGGATAAATATACCGAAACACCTAAATAATTAAGCATTGGCCACATCCGCATCCTTTATAAATAATCTGGTAATAATGAACCCTGCCAAATAGGAGATGAAAATCCCTATTACGTAATGAATCATCGTTTCAGGCTGCATTAAGGGAACCGCCACAAGACCAGAGGGCCCCCAGGCATTGGCCATTACCTTTGTGGCCATTACATAGGCTCCACCAAAGCCTGCTCCTAAGCCTGCTGTAACAAAGGGTTTTCCCAGGGGAAGGGTTACACCGTAAATCAATGGCTCACCAATCCCTAAAATTCCCGCTGGCAAAGCACCGGCAATTACTTGCCTCATTCGATCATTTTTAACCTTTTTACTGATCATATAAATGGCGATGGCTGCTCCCACCTGACCGGCTCCGGCCATGGCCAGCACAGGGAACAATGATACACCGCCCAGGGCCTCCAATTGAATAGCATAGATCGGAATTAATCCGTGATGCAGCCCCAACAGTACCATTGGCAGGAACAGTGCCGATAAAATATAGCCGGAAATAATGCTGACAATTGTATTATCTGAACCAATAATAACGCTTAAACCGCTAACCAACCAGTCAGAGATTAACCCGGAAGCTGGCATGATAATAAATACAAAGGCAACAGCTGTAATTAACAGTGTCAAAATGGGTGTCAGGATTAAATCTAATACATCAGGTACTCTTTTTCTAACGGCCTTCTCGATCTTTGACAGTAGATAAACACCAATGATGACACCAATAATTCCTCCCTTACCGGTGGTCAAAATTGAGTTTAACGGTACCTCTGCATCATATAGACCAAAGAGCTGTGATATTTCAACAATGGGTGCAGCAATTGACATGGCCCCCACCATACCTCCCAGGGCCTCTGTGGCACCGAAGCGTTTGGCGGCATTAACCCCTGTAAAGATGGCAAAATAACCTAAAAATCCTGTTCCAATGAGGGAGAACAGCAGTCTGATGGCTTCCCATAATTGACCGCCCAGGTTGCCCTCCAGTATCAGTGTTCCGATCAAGCTGGCCAAACCATTGAATATCCCTGCTGCAATGATGGCAGGAATCATTGGAATAAATATACCAGAAATGGTTTCCAAGGCCCGCTTTAGATTGCTTTGCTTTTGGCCCTTTTTAATATTCTCCTTATTGCTCTTCCAGTCCTCGGTTACGGCTGAATTTGGGGCAATTCCCAGCTCATCTACCAGTATATCAGCCATTTTTTTAGCCTTACCGGGTCCGACAACTACCTGAAGGGTTTCGGCCTCCACTACACCCATTACACCTTCTGTTTCCTTCAGCTCCTTCATCTGAACCCTGGCCATATCTTTAATTTGCAGCCGTAGCCTTGTCATACAATTGGTTGCAGATTTGATGTTTCCCTTACCGCCAACCAGTTCAACAATTTTTCTAGCTAATTCTTGATTACTAGCCATTTTTAAGCACCTCTTTCTCTTATAAATTTAAAAATGATATATATGAGTTCTTCAAAATGGAGGCTTAAGCCTTCCATCCTGTTGACTTGGTAGGTGTAACATTTGACTTTAACGGCCTTCAACGGTTTTACGTATATGCCCCCCTGCTGCATCTAGCCTTTCCCGGGCGCCTTTAAGATCACAGCCTAATAAAATCATAGTAATGGCCAGCTTAACACTGCCTTCAGCTTCTGTCAGCCTATTTTTAGCAGTATCATAATCCACCCCGGTGGCACTCATAACAATGTTAAGGGCCCTTGATTCCAGCTTTAGATTGGTTTGCTGTACATCCACCATTAAATTTTTATAAACCTTACCAATTCCCACCATGGAAATGGTAGAGATCATATTTAAAACCATTTTTTGGGCGGTGCCTGCCTTTAGTCGGGTCGAACCGGTTAATATTTCAGGCCCTACGACAATTTCAATGGCAATGTCAGCAACCTTTCCCACCTCAGAGGGTCTGTTACAGGCGATGGCTGCTGTGGCCGCCCCCACTTCCTTGGCATATTTCAGTGCACCCACCACATAGGGGGTTCGTCCGCTGGCGGCAATACCAATCACCACATCCCGCTGATTGAGGTTGATCCTTTTTAAATCCTCAATTCCCATAGCAATACTATCTTCAGCCCCCTCAACGGCCTTTATGAAAGCCTCTTCTCCACCGGCAATCAGGCCCAATACCATATCAGGCGGTGTGCCAAAGGTAGGAGGACACTCTGCCGCATCCAGCACACCAAGCCTGCCACTGGTGCCAGCCCCTACGTAAATCAGCCTTCCTCCCTGCTTCAGGGCCTCAACAGTAACCCTAACGGTTCTTTCAATGGGCTCGATCACCTCTGAAATGGCCGAAGCCACCTTAGCATCCTCCTCATTCATCAGCTTTAAGGCCTCTAAATAGGACATGCTGTCTAAATTAATACTTTTTATATTCTGTTGCTCTGTTGACATATTTTTTAAATTAATCACCTTTAGTCTCCTTTCTAATGTGGGTCTTAACCAGCAGCTCCAAGGATTCGTCATACTGTCGGTTGGTGTAGGCAGTATATAAAATATCAATTATATTTAACTGTGACATTCTTGAAGACATGGCTCCGCTTCGAAACAAAGCCTCATTGGCCGCTACATAGAGATTATAATCGCAAAGGGCCTTGATGGGATTGGCAGCATATCGTGTAATGGAAATGGTGTTGGCCCCTGATTCCTTCATGGCCTTGGAACATTCAATCATTTCATGGGTTTGCCCTGAGTAGGAAATGACAATTCCAACATCCCTGGGTGTCATGTTTTTAGCCGTTAAAAGCTGTGAATGCCAGTCATCGCTAACATAACTCTTTTTTTTAACCCTCAGAAATTTTAGCTGGGCATCCCTTGCCACCAGTAGAGAAGAACCGATGCCAAATAAACATAGGTTTTCACTTTCATCAATTAGCCTCAAGCATTCATTCAGCACCTCAAAATCTATTAAATTTCTAGTATCCTCTAAGGAAAGAATATTCATGTTGGTTACCTTGTCGACAATATCACGAATGCTGTCGGCCTTGTTGATGACCCCTTTCACCTTGGCCTGATGATTTTTTCTTGCTGCCAGTTCGTAAATCAGTGCCTTTGTGAAGTCCTTGTAGCCATCAAATCCATTTTTCTTGCACATTCTAATAATGGAGGAGGCGGAGGAAAACGTTTTTTCAGCAAGGCTGTGAATTGTCATCCTGGCGGTTTCCTCTGGATGACTTAGTATGAATTTAATAATTCCCTTTTCGGTGTCACTGGCCTGATTAAAATACTCCTTCAATCTTATCGTGGCTATTTTCATCAATGAACCCCTTTTCTACTTTAATTTTATCATCATGAAATTTAGTGTCAATGAATTAGATGATTTGTGAAACATTATACCACATTTTGAATTGTTTTAGCCCAAATTCTTATAATATTTTGAAACTTTTTAGATGAATAAAAGAGCTATACCGGGGTACAGGCCCCTGATATAGCTCTTTTAAATCAATTTTATAAACCTAGCTCCCCTATCGCTTCAACAATTTCTTTAAAGAGAGGAACGGCTATTCCTCCTCCGGATTGTCCGTCTTGAATGAAAATCGTAATGGCATATTGGGGGTTTTCTTTAGGGTAATACCCTGAAAACCAGGCATGAAGCACAGTTTTTCCTCTGGAGCTGGACTGGGCCGTGCCAGTTTTTCCTGCTGTAATGGCCCCTAGCTGACTTCCCACTCCCTTACCTGTTCCATACTCCATCACCTGACCCATTAAATGCTGTAGCTGTTTAATCGTAGCTGCCCTTAAAAATGGGGCCTCTTCCTCTCTGTCAAAGGATTGAAGGGTGCGATATTGTCCATCAATAATTCCCTCTACAATGGTCAGAGGCTTTTTGACACCATCGTTGGCAATTATTTGGGTAAGCTGGTTTATCTGCAGGGGCGTTACCTCTATTTCACCCTGACCAATGGAAATATTTCCAATGGCCGGCCCGATTAATTGGTCGCCTTGGGGTAAATACCCTGCTTCCTCCTCTACCAGGTTAATGTCGACCCGCTGACCAAGTCCAAAGGCCCTGGCCATTTCCATGATCCGGTTGGCCCCCAGTCTTTGGCCTACCTGAATAAAGGTGGAGTTGCAGGATTTCGCAAAAGCCTCTTGGAAGCTCAAAGTACCATTTCCCCCCTTTTCGAAGGAATTACATCTGATTTCAATATTACCAACGGTTTCCATTCCAGTGCAGGTGAACTCCTCCTCCAGTGTCACCTGATGATCTTCCAGGGCAGCAGCAGCCACAATAATTTTAAAGATTGACCCCGGAGGAAAGGTCATTTGTACGGCCTTATTGTAGAGCTCATCCCCCTGGCTGTTTAGATGCTGATTAATTTGGTTGGGATCAAAATTAGGTCGACTGGCCATGGCCAAGATTTTACCCGTTGCTACCTCCGATACCACAATGGCCCCCTGGTAATGCTTTTGATCAAGGGCTGACTCAATAATTTTTTGAATATGGTAATCGACTGTTAGTTTGACGTGCTGCTCCTTTGTTGAAGCATCTATTAATCGATAGCCCTCACCGGGGAGCAGGCGTTTTCTTCCATCAAGTATGGCTGCAACGGCCCGGCTTTCCTGGCCTTGTAAGATTTCTTCCATTGATTTTTCCAGCCCCGAGATTCCTCTTCTGTCAACTCCGCTGATATAACCGATCACATGGCTCAATACATGATGCTGATCGTAGCGTTTTCGTTTATTAATAATAAAGAGTCCTCTGGTGTTAACAATCCTCTGATCCTGCCAATCAAGCGCCTCCCTAGGGGTAAACTCCACCGGATATCCCCCTTGAGGCAGTCTAAGCTTCAAATTGGCAATGGAAATACCCGTAATTTCCGAAAGAAAGCTCATATTTTCTTCACTTTCGGTAAATAGCTGTGGAAAAACAATAATAACAGTTTCCTCGGTTCGATCTGTCAATGGGATTAAATTTCGATCATAAATTAAGCCCCTGCCGCTGGAAAGGGGAATCGTCAGGCTGCGTTGCTTATTGACTTCGGTTGTATAGAGCTCGTGCTTAAAAAATTGTATGTAAAAAAGCCTCACCCCCAGGGCCATGATGATAAGGCTGGATACAACCCCCAGAATCAAAATCCGGCTTGTTTTTATTTTTTCTTGATCTAACTTATTTTCTCTCCTCATAAAAAAACCCCTATGTATTTTTTTATTAGTATCTCCAAATACATAGGGATGTAAACGCATCTACTCTTCAGCCCTTTCCTTTCGAATTAGGTAAAAAGGGGCTGTAGGGTGATTGAGCTTTAATTTGATAATCTGCTTGGGATGGGGTGCCACCTCGATGAGATTTCCTTCCTCATCCCACATCTCTTCAATAATTGCTTGAATAACCTCCCGATGGGGGCCGATGATTTCAACCTGATCTCCTTTAAAGAAGCGGTTTCGCTGTTCTACGGTGGTTATGCCCGTTTCTTCATCATATTCCTTCACCAGGGCAATAAAATCATAATTCCTTACATAGGATTTATTAGAATAAAGATGCTCGTTATGATCAGGCCGTTGATGATAAAAGCCTGTAGTAAAGTCCCGGTGGCTGGCCTTTCTGATTTCCTCCAGCCATTCTTCTTTACAATGCCAATCCTCAGGGTCTTTTAGATAGCTGTCAAGGGCCATTCGGTAGGCCCGTACCACTGTTGCCACATAATAGGTGGTCTTCATTCTGCCTTCTATTTTTAAGCTGTCGATGCCTGCCTCAATCAATTGGGGAATGTATTCAATCATACATAAATCCTTGGAATTCATAATATAGGTACCCCCTTGATCTTCATAAACAGGCATATATTCACCCGGGCGTTTTTCCTCGACCAGATGATATTTCCATCGACAGGGCTGGGCACATTCTCCCCGGTTGGCATCCCGGTTGGCCATATAGTTGCTTAGAAGACATCTGCCGGAATAAGATATACACATGGCCCCATGAACAAAGGCTTCAATCTCCAAATCTGCCGGGGTTTTTTCCCGTATTTCCTTTATTTCATCCAACGATAGCTCCCGGGCCATGACCACCCGCTTGGCCCCCTGTTGGTGCCAGAAATTAACCGTCATATAGTTGGTATTGTTTGCCTGGGTACTAATGTGTACTTCCATATCGGGTACGGTATCCTTTACAATCATAAAGGTACCAGGGTCTGAAACAATCACCGCATCAACACCAATTCCCTTCAGCTCCCTTAAATAATTAGGCAGTCCTTGAAGGTCCTCGTTATGGGGGATGATGTTGGCCGTAACAAATATCTTAACGCCCCTTTCATGGGCAAATTGTACCCCTTCAGCCAGCTCTTCCAAGGTGAAATTTTTAGCCGCTGCCCGCAGGCCAAAAATCTGTCCTCCCACATAGATTGCATCTGCTCCGTAAAGAACTGCAATTTTTAATCTTTCCAGGTCCCCTGCGGGGGCCAGTAATTCAATTTTTCTCATGCTTTTTCCTCCTGCTTTTTATAGCTTATGGCCAAGCCGTCACCAATGGGAATAATACTTGTATCAAGTTGAGGATGATTACAGATGGTCTCTAAATATTGCCGCATACGATTAACAATTGTTCGCTTTCTTCTCACCACCAATTCATCGGCAGCAATCATGCCCTTATAAAGTATATTGTCTGATATAAGAAGTCCTCCTGGTCTAAGGCGAACTAAGCAATCGTTTAAAAATTCATTATATTGCCCCTTGGCACCGTCTAAAAAGATTAAATCATATTCTCCTTCAAGAAATTTGAGAATCTCCTCTGCATTCCCCTGAAGCAACCTGACCTGCTTGTCTCGATCAGCCCTTTTTATATTGGCCCGGGCCAGGCTAATCATCTCTTCATTTCGCTCAATGGTGGTAATATGTCCCTCAGGCCCCATCCCCTTACAAAATAGAAGGGTAGAGTAGGCGATGGCGGTACCTACCTCTAAAATTCGTTTTGCCTGCATTGCCTGGGTTAATACCAATAACAGGCTGGCCACCTCCTTATGAACAATAGGAACATGGTGGACGGCCGCATACGCTGCCATATCCTTAAAAAGGCCCGCCTCATCAGGCAGCAGCCCTCGTATATATTCTTCAACAAATTCATTCGTAATATTGCTCAAATCGATACAGCTCCTTAAAATCAATTCTTTGCCCAATTAATATAATCTTAATTTAATATTATGCTATCGTGCTAGCAAACCCGTAAATAGAAAGCTGAGTCGTACATTGAATAACTCATTTCCTTAAAAAGCAATTTTCAGCAATAGATAACAAAGCCCTATACAGGCTGAATACGTGGCATTAGCCACGTATTCATAGTTTGACATCAATAGGATTATTTATACAGTCTTGAATAGACTAGGCCTCAATATCATGACCAAAAATCTCATCCAAATCCATGGACTCCCCTAAAATCTTATAGACATCTGTCATCATTCGGGTAAATCGAAGCTCTGCATGCATATATTCACTAACAACAGGGTCCTGCATTAAAATCCCATCCAGCTCCTTCAGCCTTTCAAGCTTGTCATCCGCTACCCTTTGGCCCATCATTTGTGCGCTTTGCACCTCAAATTGCCTCTTTCTGAAATCATTCATCAACCCCTTGATTTCAGGGTTGGCTTTAAGCTTAAGATCTAATTCCTTAAAGGTTTTATATTCTTCACTTTCCTTCAGGGCCTTGGCCAATTGATGTGCTTGATCATATACATTCATTATAAAGCCCCCTTAATATGGTGAAATAAAGTTTGTCCATGCAAACTATCATTTATATTGTATATAATTAAAGAGAAAAAATCAATCCTAGTACCTATCATCATTTAAATAACAAATAAGACCTAAGACAAATTTTCCAAGAGCAAGGCGGAGGAGGAAGCCACTTGGGCCAATATGGTCACTGATGGCAACGAAGCTATTTGAAAATTTAACCAGTAATCCCTTAAACTTATGTGCTCGAGTACTAGGGCGTGTCTGAAAACCCACTCAAGGGCATCTTTCACCGCTTTTTTGTCCCACGCAGCGTTGCTTTTCCTTGACGTACTCCTGGTATGCCTTCAAAAAAGCGCCTTGCTTGGAACAAAAATTCAGTAAAATCTGCACCCTTCGGAGTATTCAGACACCCTAATCTATAAAGACATGATTAAAGGCACAAGAATTGGTACCATCGAAGATAAAACCACTCCTGAAACAAAGGAAACTACGGCCACGGTTCCATCGGTGGATTTAGAAATAACAGGAAGTGTCGTATCCATGGAAGTGGCACCGGCAGGGGCAATTGCTTCGAGCTTGCCAATATATTTTGCGATCAGCGGAATGCTAACTAAAGCAATGACTTCTCGCCAAACGTTGGTAATAAAGGCCAATGCCCCCAATTGGGCACTATGCTTTGAAAGCTCAATAGCCGACAATGAATACCAACCAAAGCCTGCTCCGATGGCTCCGGCCTCCTGAAGGGGCATTTTCATCAAAAGCCCCATGCCAATGGCCCCCACGATGCTTCCCAAGGCAATCATAATAGGAACCAGCAATACCTTCAGACCCATCTTCTTGATTTGTTGGAATATTTCACCCTGCCTGCCAATATCAATTCCTACAAAGAATAAAAGTACACAAAGACCTATATTAATTAAAATATCCGTATGTCCCACCAGGGCCTCTGGAAAAAACCACAGACCAAAACCGATACCTAAAATAACCGAAACTAAAATTTTAAAGGTCATGCTCTATCTGCTCCTCTGCCGATTCTGTTAAAAGTCCCTTAGAAACCATGCGAACGCCAATAATACTAAAGATAACGGTGGCCAAGGCTAAAAGAAAACCTTGTAAACCAATTGTACCAAAGGACCTGAGTATTTCCTTATCTAAACCAATCTTTGTTCCCATCATAAAAAGTAAAAAATAAAGGGCTAGATTTTGAATTAGGCCAATATGCTTTACAAAGCCCTCCTGCTTATTCGACTTTATTTTACTTCCTATCATGGCACCAATCATTAAAATAATTAAATAGAATAAAATATTCATCCTCCAACCTCCATTCCAACCCATTATACTATATTTAACTGTTAAATAACAGCTATCTTCATTAAAGCCCCATAAAAAATGCACCCGGCTACCCGGGTGCATTTTACATTTTATACTTCCATAATTACGGGAAGTATCATCGGTCTTCGTTTCGTTTTTTCGTATAGGAAATCCTTTAGACCGTCTCTGATGGCATTTTTAAGGGCGGCCCATTCCCTTACGTTTTGATTTTCGCAAGCCACCAGGGCATTCTTTACAACCTCCCTGGCTTCAACCATTAAAACCTCTGACTCTCTTACATAAACAAATCCACGGGAAATAATATCAGGCCCAGCAACAATTTTACCTGTCTCCCTTGATAAGGATACCACTACTACCATAAGGCCGTCCTCAGCTAAATGCTTTCGGTCTCTCAGGACAATATTTCCAACGTCTCCGACACCTAATCCATCTACCAAGACCCTGCCTGCAGGTACAGAACCATTGATTTTAGCATAATCCTTAGTGAATTCCACAATAGTACCATTATTAATGGTAAAGATATTCTCCTTTGGCATTCCCAAATCCTCTGCAAGATTTGCATGCTTCATCAGGTGTCTGTATTCTCCATGAACGGGTATAAAATATTTAGGCTTTACCAGACGATGCATCAGCTTTAATTCCTCCTGGCAGGCATGTCCTGAAACATGGACCTCCGCCAGGCTTTCATAGATGACCTCAGCACCCTTTTCAAAAAGCTGATTAATCACCCTGCTGATGAGCTTTTCATTTCCTGGTATAGGCGATGAGGAAAATACCACCAAATCACCTTGGCGTATTTCCACCTTTTTATGTTCGTTGCTGGCCATCCTTGAAAGGGCCGACATGGGTTCTCCTTGGCTTCCTGTGGTAATTATCACAATCTCATTATCGTTATATCGATCCATTTCATCAATATCAATAATCAAGTTTTCAGGTAGGGTCAGTATGCCCAAATCCACGGCTACTCCTACTACATTAACCATACTGCGTCCTGAAATCACAACTTTACGGTTATATTTTTGGGCGGCTTCCATAACCTGTTGTACTCGATGGACATTAGAGGAAAATGTGGCAACAATAATTCGTTTATCAGTATTTCTAAAGATGTTTTCAAAGGTAGCTCCCACATTTTTTTCAGACATGGTGGCTCCTCTTCTTTCGGCATTGGTACTGTCGGCTAACATCACCAGGACACCTTTTTGCCCCAGCTCTGCAATTTTATGAAGGTCCATCAATTGACCATCAATAGGGGTATAATCAATTTTAAAGTCGCCTGTATGGAAAACGATCCCCACAGGGGTATGAATGGCAATGGCGCAGGCATCAGGAATACTGTGGCAGGATTGAATAAATTCAACGGTGAATATACCCAATTTAATGCTATCTCCTGCATTTACCCGCTGTAAATGGACACTGCTTAATTTGTGCTCCTTTAGTTTATTTTCAACTAACCCCAATGTAAGGCTGGTTCCATACACTGGAATATTAATCTTTTTCAAAACATAGGGTAAGGCACCGATATGATCCTCATGACCATGGGTTAGGACAATGGCCTTTACCTTATCCTTATTTTTGAGTATATAAGAAATATCAGGTATAACAATATCAATACCCAACATTTCGTCCTCTGGAAAGCTCAAGCCGCAATCGATGATAATAATCTCATCTCGATATTCAATGGCAGTCATATTTTTGCCAATCTCGCTCAATCCTCCAAGAGGAATAACTTTTAATTTTGAAGGTTTTCTCCCCAATACGTTTCACTCCTTTAATTATTAAAAAATTCCGCCCTTGTTATCTTATATTTATATAAATGACCCGCCGAACAAATATACCTAAGTTATTTTACCACATTTATCATCTTTATAAAAACATATTTTGAAAATGTAATGAATTTGGTTTTTAACACCTGAAACAAATTTTAAAGAATTGTGCCTATTTGTATTTTAACCCAATGGATAATTTTTATAATCTATTAGAAAGGTTCTCACTTTATAAATTATTAAATTAAATGTTTAAAGTTCTTCCTAGAAATCTTATCTTTATTGCTGCTAATGCTTACGACATCTAAAAGAAAACTAGCCTTACACAGCTCGCAAGGCTAGTTACATTGAGAACAGGTTCCGAAAAACTTTACCTTATGATCTTTAATTTTAAAGTGATAAACCTTTTCGATTTCTTCCTCTAACTGATCAAGCAGGTCAATTTTCACTTCGATGATGGCACCACAGTTTTGGCAAATTAAATGGTGATGCTGATGATCGTCTTCATGATGGTTAAATTCATATCGGCTACAGCCATCATCCAAATTAATTTTTGAAATTAACCCCATTTCATCAAGGAGCTGCAGTGTACGATAGACTGTAGCAAGGCCAATTTCAGGACATTTTTCCTTTACCAGGTCATAGATTTCTTCTGTATTAAGATGCTCCCCCTGATTATTAAAAATTACCTCTAGGGTAGCTCTTCTTTGGGGGGTTAGCTTTAACCCCAAATCCTTTAACCTTTCCTTTAGATTCTCCATTAAACTTTCCATCGGCTTCACCCACTTCTTCTCAAATAATAACACTTTTCAATTAATAGTATAATGAATTTTATATTTTTTGTCAATGCCCATTTTATATAATTATTTCCAATTCCCGATCAATTGAAACATAATTTTCTGTAACTGTACAGCTGTAGGCGTAAAATTCAATTCCGGCAGCACTGGCCCTTTTCACGGCATCGGCAAAGAGCGGATCCATTGCTTGATTAGGGGTAAAGCAGGTAGCATCGCTCCTTTGTATAATAAAAATAACAGCTCCCCTAATTCCTTCTTGTACCCCTTGAATTAGCTCTAATACATGCCTTGTCCCCCGTTCTGTTGGGGCATCGGGGAAAGAGGCAATTCCTCCCTCCTTCACCAAAGTCACACACTTGGCTTCAATTAAAACATTTTCCGTCAGGTTATTCAAAGAAAAATCAAATCTGCTTTTTCGATAATTTACCTCTCTTTTTATTTGGTCATAGGCTTTAAAATACGGTATTTCCTTGTTTTCAAAGGCTACCCTCAGCAGCTGATTAGGGAGCTTTGAATCAATTGCAACCAGCAGCTTCTTATAATAAACAAAAAGTAAATCAAAGGAAGTTTTCCGCAGGGGGCCGTCAATCCTGCGTACGATGACCTTTGCTCCGGGCACCAATAGTTCTGCCATTCTGCCTGTATTGGGTACATGGGATAGATGTACTTTTCCATCTATTTCAATTTCTGCCACAAAACGATTTAATCGGCGCCTGAAGGTTGCCAGGGTCTTTTCCCCTTCAATAAATATTTTCATAATTCTCACCTACTTATGCTATACTAGTATTAATAATGTCATGCGCTGTGGAAGAAGGGGGTACCAAATGAAACCATCAACACTACTTTTTTTAAATACCTTACATGGGATTTTTATTGGCCTTGTTCTTGGACTTACCCTGGCCATTGGGGGAAGCGAATTAATTACCGAGCTTAAAAATTCCCCTTTACTAGTGTATCTGATACCGGCACTGGTGGTATTTTTCGGGCTATTGGGGTTGATAAAGGGTTATAACAATCTTTCTGGTTTACTTTTCCCTTTATTTTCTACCCCAGGTACTATACTTTTACCCATTATTTCGATTTCTGTACTTTATTTTTTAATTGGCTTTGACAGATTACTGGCCCTGCCACCCATTGTTTTTAAAGAAGGCTTTGGTTTAGCGGGAATGAATACCCAACTAAGCACCTATATCTTAGCCTTTATTCTGTCATTAACCTTTGTGGCGGCCTTTATATCAAGCCATTCCATTAATAAAAAGAAGAGATGGACCTGGTAGCGTCCATCTCTTTTTTTACTCCTCTTGGCCTTCTTCCTCCAAAATCGCCTCATAGGCAGCTACTACTGTTTCATATTCATTGTCATCTTCGATGGCAACTAATGTATATTCATCATCATTTTCATTAGCAATTCTGAAAATATATGCATCTTCCTCTTCATCAGCTTCAAGGGAAACCAAGATAGCATACTCCTTGTCTTCAACCTCTAATGTCATTAATACTTCAAAATCCTCTTCTTTTCCCTCTTCATCAACTAGTGTAATTATATTGTCTTTTTCTTCCATGAATTTATTCTCCTTTCCTTATGGTCCATGCCATATTTGTATTATATACCATTCTACAAAATATATCACTAGGTTTTTAAACAAATGTTTAATTAATAACTATTCACTTATTATTATTCCGGCCTTCTCCTTTAGGTACAATAATTTTTTAAGACGATTCTAATCGGTACCCAAATTCGTTTTACCTTTGGCTATCCAAATAGCCCTGCAATATATAAACGGCAGCCATTTTATCAATGACCTCCTTGCGTTTTTTCCGACTGACATCGGCCTGAATCAAAGCCCGTTCGGCAGAAACCGTTGAAAGTCTTTCATCCCATTGAATGACCTCTATTTGAAATCTCCTTTTCAGCCTTTCAATAAATTCCAATACCTTTTCCCCCTGGGGGCCAATGGTTCCATTCATATTTTTAGGTAAGCCTACCACGATCTTATTTATTTCATACTGCTTAATGATCTCTTCCAGCCGCTGCAGGTCTTTTTTAATTCCCACCCGACGGATGGTTTCAATTCCCTGGGCTGTCCAGCCCATTAAATCGCTGGCCGCAACGCCTATGGTCTTATCCCCCACATCGAGTCCTAATGTTCTTGGCATTATGAGCCCTCCTTACACAACCTTAATACAAAAATGCGGACAGCGCTTGCTGCAGTATCCGCAAAGAACACACCTTTCATGGTCAACTGCCAATTTACCTGCCTTCATGGCAAGGGCCCCATGGCTGCAGCCAGTAATACAACTACCGCAGGCCTGACACCAATCGGCAATCTGTAGTTTTTTATTTTTTAAGCTCACCTTCCCTAAAAGGGCTTCGTCCATAGGATTCCCATTGAATATGGCGGTATTAATATCAATTTCTTCCTTGCTTTGCATGCCTGTGGCAATGGAATGAAGAAGCGGGATTTTTAAAACAAAATCCATGGATTCCTTAAAGCTTCTCAGAAGATTACCCCCTCCCAGGGGCTTCATACCGTAGATTCCCTTTCCTTTCTCAGCCGCCAATTCCAGGCTGTAAAGCATTTCATCAATGGTGCCGTCCTGAATTCCCAATCCGCTTTTGTTAACAATCGGGTGCAGCACCTCAATTTCGTCATAGGACAAACTCGCCTTGATTGCAGCAATGTGATGGGTAGAGATGCCCAGAGCTTTTATATACCCTTTGTTTTTCATTTCTATAAAATATTCCAACGCTTCATAATGGCCCTTAAGGGTATGCTGGCTTTCCTGTTCATGAAGCAAGAAAATATCCAGAACATCAACCTTCAATTCCGTCATGGCCTTGCTCAGGCTGGCTTCTGCTGTTTCTCTGGAATAGGCATAGGACTTGGTTGCAATAATCATATTGTCCCGTCCTATGATTTTCAAGGCCTCGCCAATATGGGCATAGTTATCATACAGCTCTGCTGTATCAAGGAAATTAATTCCCTTTTCATAACCATACACCAAAAGCTCAGCCCCTTCCCTTGGAGAAAGATTGGCCTGCAGAGGCCCCATGGTCAAGGTTCCGAAGCATAGCTGCGAAACCAGAAGGCTGGTGTTCCCAAGCCTTTGCCTTTTCAGTTAAATCTCCCCCTTATTTTTGTGATTCACTAAATAATTGATGTATATCCTGTAGCACCAGATATAGCATTGATGCTGATAAAAAGATGGCGGCCGTAGCTGCCAGCACAACCCCGCTGTCGTTCACAGCAAAGCCTACAATACAGGCCGCCACAATTCCCGTCCAGCCTATGGCCAGGCTGGGATAGGCGGCGGCAAGCCTCTTTAAAATTCCGATCGGCTTATAAAAAAGTATGCCTACCACTGCCAGGGCCAAAAGCAGTACACGGCTCCATATGGTAACTCCCATTACACGTATATTCATGGCGATTTTTCGTGTGATAATCTGGGGAAGCACCTGAGGTCCACTATAATAGAGCTGCTTAACGGCTCCGGCTAAATGAGACTCATTGCTAAGGAATAGTATGTCAGCGACAGCCAACAGGAAAACCCCTGCTATGATGGCTGATACAATATAGACCAGTGTCTTCAAGCTCACTTTGGTTCCTTTAAGCCTTAAATAGGTAAAGAGATAGGCAAAAATGGATGTAATGGTGGCCCCTACATTGGCCCCCAGGGCAGGAAACCCAATAAGAATAATCAGAAAACCATAAAAAAATACTATGACAGACTTTGAAATTTTAAATTTTTCAATCATGGCACCACTAAAAACCAGGCTGCTGCCCAGCAGCACCCCAGCAAATTCATTGCCTATTCCATAATAACGGGCCCCAATGATGGGGTCGTAGCCCAGTATGGAATTGCTGATCAGCCTTTGGCCCAGTAATAAATCTACAGAAAGGCTCAACACCAGTATACCTGTAGCATATAAAATCGCCTGGAGGGGCTCCCTTGCCAGGACGTCTATCAGCAATGTTAAAAGCAGGGTAATGCCAATCAGTAAAGTATAGGTCAGTAACAGGCTCACTTCGCCAAAAATAGGTAATACCAACAGGCCCATGGGCCCGATCATGGTGGCCAATACCAGCCTAGACCCCCAGCGCCGACCTCGAGCGCTTAGTTTTTTTCTAAATATAATCAAGAAAAGTGCCAAAATCGTTGCCAGCATTTCGTATACTGCAAAGCTGTATAACACCCGATACCTTTGTTGAGAAGTATTCAGCACAGCACTGCCCATGGTGCTGATGTACTCCAGCTGGTTCTGATGGGCCACCGAACTAATAACTCTACCGGCCATTTCAGCTGGAATAGGTAAGTCTAAATAGCTTAATATGGTTGGAGCAATATCGACATTACCTATTATTCCAAGACGCCTTGTGGTACCAGAGGTTACCAGCCCTCCCTCGGTCTGATTTTTTTCAAATAATACGACGGGAGTTAATCGATCACCCTTTTCAATGGCCTGTCCCGAAGGATATGGTGATAAAATCATCAATAGCGTCTGATCATTCATTTCTTTAACAACCGACCCGACGAACTGGTCAATTTCCGTTAAAATCCTTTTACGATGTCGCTCATACATTTCCGAGTTGAGATTGTTTTTATATGCCTCAAGCCTGGAAAAATCCCCTGTTTCCACCACGACAAGACTACTTTTCTGATAAAGACGGCTCATTTCCTGATATAGCAATTGATAATTGGTTCGCAGTCCAAAGGGCCAATCATCATCCTCTATTAGCATTCTGCCGCTGACATCCCCAAGGGCGGTAAGGCCTGCCTGATTCATAGTGATAAGGGCTGCAGCTCGATTTTGATAGTCGTCTCCATCACTGTTTCCCAATACCGATGCCTTAAGCCCCGCCTCTGTCAAGGCTTCGCCTAAAATACCGGGAACCGCACCATATTCACCCTTAAGATTTTGTTGTACCAATTTATTCAGAGTTAAGGTAATGATACTGTCCTCTACCGCTGCATGGCCCGTTCTGCGTTGATAAACTGAGGTATTTTCTTCATCAGCATTATAGAATATTGATGTTTCTGAGCTGGCTTCGGCCCTTGTTCCCCATCCTATGGTGGCATAGGATTTAAATTCACTGTAGCTTCCCGAAGCTCGAATATTCATAAGGCCTAAGTAGCCCTTGTCCATTATTTTGCTGACCTGTTCCATTTCCAAAAAATCATTGTAGCCTGCCCGGTTGACAATCACAATAATAACCTGCTTGTCAATTGAATCCTCAGAAATTGCCTCACCGGGACTGACAGTATTAAAGAATTGTAACAGGAAAATCAAAATAAAAATGGCGGCTTGTTTATTTCTCAAGAAAAATCGCTCCTATTTTTCCAGATATGTTTTGAGTAGCTCCTCCAATAGTTCATCTCTTTCAATTTTACGGATAATACTTCTGGCATCATTATGATTTGTAATATATGTAGGATCGCCGGATAATATGTATCCAATAAATTGATTAATAGGATTATAGCCCTTTTCCTCCAGGGCCCTGTAGACCGTTGTAATGATCTCCCGAGCCTTGTCTTCCTTTTCTTTATCAAGATTAAACTTCATGGTGAAATTCATTTTGTCAGACATATTAAAACACTCCCTTCATTCAATACTATTATTTTACCACATGATTACAGATATACTCAATGAATTGAATAAAATCCCCTGAAAATAAGATATTTCTTTAACCTGGCAGCGTTGAATTTTTATTTCTAAAAAAGGGGGGCATTAGTCCCCCCTAAAAAGTTATAGTTGGTTTATTAATATTTCCTTCACTGCAGCCAGGGCCTCTCGGATTTTTTCTGGCTGTTTCCCGCCGGCCTGGGCCATATCAGGTCTTCCACCACCGCCTCCGCCAGTGATTTTGGCTGCCTCCTTCACCAGATTCCCAGCATGGAGGCCTCTTTTTGTCAAATCTGCTGTAACAGCAGCCACAAAGCTGGCTTTGCCATCATTCTCCGCCCCGAGCACAATAACTCCCGAGGTGATTTTTTCCTTGAGCTTATCAATAATTTTTCTCAGATCGTCCATGGAGGCGCCGTCGATGTTGTTTATAATTAGCTTAGCTCCCTGGATTTCTTCTGCCTGCTGAAGCAGTTCATCCGTTGCCCCACTGGCCAATTGACTCTTTAGCTTCTCAATTTCCCGATCCTTTTCCTTCAGTTCATTAACCATTGCTTCCAAACGGTTTAACAGGGCGTTTTCCTGGGTTTTAACAATTTCAGCGGCCCTTGATAGTACCTCCCTTTGATTTCTTACATATCGGTAGGCCTCATCACCAGTTAGGGCCTCAATTCTCCTTGTACCAGATGCAATTCCCGCCTCGCTTAAAAGAATAAACATGCCGATTTCACTTGTATTTTTTACATGGCAGCCGCCGCATAGCTCAATACTAAAATCCCCTGTCTTAACGACCCTCACGAATTCGCCATATTTTTCTCCGAAGAGGGCTTCAGCTCCCATATTCTTTGCCTCTTTAATTGAGGTCTCAAAAATATCTACTTTTAAGGCTGCCATAATTTTCTCGTTCATTAAGGCTTCAATTTCCTTCAACTGCTCCTGGCTTAATCCTTCAAAATGGGTAAAGTCAAATCGCAGACGCTCTGGAGTCACCAGGGAACCCGCCTGCTGTACGTGATCGCCCACTACATCCTTTAAAATTCGATGGAGTAAATGGGTTGCTGTATGATTTTTACTTGTATTTCGTCTTAAGGCCTCGTCTACAGAGCCCTTCACCTCATCCCCCACCGCCAGATTTCCTGTTTCGACGGCGACCATAAGATGAATTCGATTATTGGGCCCCTTTTTGGTATCCATAACCCTTCCTTTAAAGGTGTCATTTGCAAGATATCCCCTATCGCCAACCTGTCCGCCACTTTCACCATAGAAGGAGGTCTTATCAAGTATTACCAGGGCTTCCTCTCCCGCAGCTACCGAATTGACTGCTTCTTGATTTTTAAGGATGGCCAATACGCTCCCTGGAATTGAAAGCTGATGATAACCCACAAAGGAGGTTTCAATGGATTTATCTAAGCCTTCAAAGCTTTCTTTTTTCCAGCCCTCTATATCGTTGCCTAGCCGGGCGGTTCTGGCCCGATGGCGCTGCTTATCCATTTCTTCACTAAAGCCTGCCTCGTCAACAGTCATTCCCTTTTCTTCTAGGATCTCCTTGGTTAAATCCAATGGGAATCCAAAGGTGTCGTACAGCTTAAAGGCTTCCTCTCCATTTAATACAGAACCCCCTGATTTCTCCAGGTCTTCAATATATTGATTTAATATATCTACTCCCTGATGAATGGTTTCTTGAAAACGCTCTTCTTCAATCCTTAACACTTTTTGAATATAATCCCTTTTTTCAACCAGCTCTCGATAGGTTTCACCGTACATTTCGATTACGGCATCCACCAGATTATACAGGAAGGCTTCATTTCTACCCAATAGCTTTCCATGACGGGCAGCCCTTCTGATAATTCTTCTCAGAACGTATCCTCTACCTTCATTACTGGGAATAATCCCATCTCCCACCATAAAGGTAATGGACCGTATATGGTCGGTAATAATTCTAAGGGAGGTATCATCCTTTCCATTAACAAGATATTGACTTCCTGTTGCTTCACAGACCCTCTCTAAAATGTGCTTCATTGTATCGATATCGAAAATAGAATCCACCTGTTGCATAATACAGGCTATTCGCTCAAGTCCCATTCCCGTATCGATGTTGGGATTGGGCAGTGGATTATAATTGCCTTCAGCATCCTTATTATATTGGGTGAAAACATGATTCCAAAACTCGATGTATCGGTCACATTCACAGCCGGGCTTACAATCGTCATGTCCGCAGCCATACTTTTCGCCACGGTCATAGTAAATTTCAGAACAGGGGCCACAGGGTCCCAGGTCAATTTCCCAGAAATTATCCTCTTTTCCCAGCTTAACAACCCGCTCAGCAGGTATTCCTACCTCCTCGATCCAGATTCGATAGGCCTCATCATCCTCTAAATAGACACTTACCCAAAGTCTGTCAAGGGGCAGCTTTAAATAATCTCTAACAAACTCCCAGCCCCATTGAATTGACTCTCTTTTGAAATAATCACCAAAGGAAAAGTTACCCAGCATTTCAAAAAAAGTAGCATGTCGAGCGGTTTTTCCAACGTTTTCTATGTCCCCTGTACGGATACACTTCTGACAGGTAGCCATTCGCTTCCGGGGAGGGACCTCCGCCCCAGAAAAATAGGGCTTAAGGGGAGCCATACCGGCATTAATCAACAACAGACTGTTGTCATTGATTGGTACTAGTGGATAGCTATCGGCTACCAGGTGTCCCTTTGCTTCAAAAAATTCCAGAAAGGATTTTCTAATTTCATTCAAGCTCATCTTTTCCATGGTTTTTTTCCTCCTTAATAAAAATTGCAAAATAAAAAGCCGCCTTATCATTTAATAATATAGGGACGAGCATTGCCCGCGGTACCACCCTAATTACCTGAAAAGGTCGACTTCATTTACATGTTAACGGAATTACCGATAATCTTTACTTATCTTCAAGATTATAGCTCTGAGACTGCTTCATATGGCTTTTCTAGGGGTTTTTCAGCCCAGAACCCCCTCTCTAAAAGAAAGATGACCATATTACTCCTTCTCGTCATTGCCGATGGCATATTTAGTTTATTTGAATTATAATAAACTTATGAAATTTTGTCAAAGTTTTTTTATCAAAGCTACTTAAAGCTTACGATATAATTAATCGTATGCTTTCCCAAAACCTTAATGACACCCGCTGCCGGAACAGCGAAAATCAACCCCAAAAGACCAAAGAATTTGCCGCCCACCACCAGGGCAAGGATTACCCAAACTGGATGGATTCCCACACTTGCCCCAACGATTTTAGGGGAAAGTATACCGCTTTCAATCTGTTGTATAATTGTAAAGATAACAATTACCCAAAGGGCCTTCATGGGGCCATCCAGCAGGGCAAAAAATACGCCTGGAATAATGCCGATCACTGGACCAAAATAGGGAATGACATTGGCAATGGCCACAATAATTCCTACAATTACTGCAAAGTTAACCCTTAAGGCAAACAGTGCAATGGTAGTCATAATGCCGACGAAGGAGGCAATAATCAGCTGGCCTCGAATAAATCCCCCCAGCACCTCATCAAATTCCCTAAAAATTGCCAATACGCCTTTACGTCTTTTTATTGGAATCATAAGAATTGCTGTTTTTTTAAACATTTCAGCATCCTTCAGGAAATAGAAGGTTAATACCGGAATTAAAACCAGGCTGAAAATACTTGAAAAAATCGACAAAAGTGAATTTGTTATACTGGTTAAGGCATTTAATACAACCTGTTGAATCCAATCGGCATTGATAGGCTGTAGATCCCGTATTCCAAATTCTGGAGGTAGACTTTGAAGGTTTCTATTCAGGCTCTGGTAAAAACGATTGAAGTACTCATAGGCTTGATGGCTGAATTCAGGAAGCATTTCCAAAAGGCCTCTTAGCTCTGCTCCCATTTTTGGAAAAATTGTAAGGGATAAGGTTAATAATAAAACAGAAATAGCCAAATAAACAATTAATACTCCCCAAAATCGCTTTATTCCATATTGATTTAAATATTTAACCAGGGGATTTAGTATGTAAGCCAGTACAATGGCAACGATAAAGGGAGTTAATAAATTGAACAGCAGACTTCTCATGCTAATGATCATTAATAGGGCAAATATCCCTGCTAGGGTTAGCATAAAAGACAGGAGCTGTTTACGCTTTAGTATTATTCTTTGCTTGCTCTCTACGTAGCGGTTTCCTATGTGAACTAAGTAGTAAATTCCGGCCAATAGCAAAATTAACATAGCAATCTGAGTAATTAACTCTATCAAATTTACAAAATAACTGCTTCCCGTTATTTCCTTAACGCCCTTTGATATCGCTTCTAAAGCAGATTCATTCATTAAAATCCCTCCCCGCCTACAAAGATAGCACTTATTACCATCATAGCATATTCTGCCTATTACTACAATCTGGAAAGGTAATTGTAAATATTTTAAAAGCAGCCCTTCAGCTGCTTTTAACTAGAATAAGTTCATCCCCATTAAGCCCGTTGCCTTCATCAGCATCCTTCTTGTTTGTCGCATGGCCTTCTTTCTTTCTCTAGGGCTCATATTCGAAGTCGCATACATGGCTGCTGTGGCTCCAAGAATTCCACCTGTTATAAAACCAACTACTGTTCCTCGATTCACTGTATCCCCTCCTTTTTCTTATTGACTTTATTCTTTGTCAGTTTTTATGATATATACCAAGCATTTTTTTCAAGCCTCCCTCTTGGTTTAAAAGCAGTTCCTCTAGGGTAAAGGCTTCTATTTGAACATAACTATCTTCTAATTTGATTTCCGGCACCAAGGGCAGAATAGAATATCCCTCCGATAAATCGGAAATGATACCCTGACTGATAATAAAGGCCTTTATCACGCCATTTTCCTCATCTATAATGGTATCCTTAACCAGCCCCACCAGCTCACCATACTGATCCCTTATATCATATCCAATGATTCCATGGTTGTTATTACAGGCTGCCAATATTTCGGGGTACCCCTTTACATTAATAATATCATCTCTATGCTGAATCCATATGCCGTCCTTTGTGATCTTTTTAATATGGTTTATATTGACAGCCCATTTTTTCTTTCCCCCCTCGGCGCCCTGGATCAAAAAACCCCATAGCTTTAACGGACTGGTAAAATAAATTGGCTCCTTTATTAAATATTGAGCTTCTATTTCCTCGTTTAAAATTGGTAAACCGATAAGCTGTCCTGTAATTTTCACCTTAATCCCTCTTTTCTAACCCTTATTTTATTTTTAATTTATATTATAAAAAAAATGCAAGGGAATCCTTGCATTTTAAACTAGCATTTTCATTTTTCTAATGCTCTTCAGCGAAATCATCATGGTGATCATGATCTTCATCCGGGTCGAAGCCCTCTAATTCTTCAAAATACAAATTATTTTCCTTTGCATAATGGTAGATGGCTGATTTAACCGCCTGTTCCGCCAAAACTGAGCAGTGCATTTTTACAGGAGGAAGTCCATCCAAGGCATCGGCCACAGCCCGATTACTTAATTGTAATGCCTCCTTCACTGTCTTTCCCTTTATCATTTCTGTTGCCATACTGGAGGTGGCAATGGCAGATCCACATCCAAAGGTTTTAAATTTTACATCAACAATTTTGTCGTTTTCAATTTTAAGGTACATTTTCATAATGTCACCACATTTGGGGTTTCCTACCTGCCCAACTGCATTGGCATCTTCAATCTCCCCTACATTTCTAGGATTCATAAAATGATCCATTACTTTATCACTGTACATATTAAATTCCTCCTTTAATTGACTCATATAGGGGTGACATTTGTCTTAATCTATCAACAATAGGCGGTAATTGCTGGATTACATAATCAACATCTTCTTTAGTTGTAAAGTCACCTAAAGTAAATCTCAGTGAACCATGGGCTACCTCATGGGTTAATCCTATAGACATTAATACATGGGAAGGATCTAAAGACCCCGAGGTACAAGCTGACCCACTTGAGCAGGCAATTCCTACCATATCAAGACTTAATAGCAGTGCTTCCCCCTCAATGTATTGTACAGATAAATTCAAATTACCGGGTAAGCGTTTTGTGGGATGACCATTCAAATGGGTATAGGGTATTTTTTCCATCAACCCAGCCTCTAGCCGATCTCTTAATCCTGTAAGGCGCTCAATATGGGCTTCAAAATTTTCAAAGGCCAATTCTGCCGCTTTCCCAAAGCCCACAATGGCGGGTACATTTTCTGTTCCGGCCCTTCTCTTTCTTTCCTGGGCACCGCCGTGGATCAACGGGTGTATTTTAGTACCCTTTCGAATATAAAGCAGACCAATCCCCTTTGGCCCGTATATTTTATGGGCAGAAAGTGACATTAAATCAATTCCCAGCTCATTTACATCGATGGCTACATTTCCATAGGCTTGAACCGCATCGGTATGAAAGGTAATTTTATTAGCCCTGGCTATTTCACCAATTTCTTTA
>CBFGTV010000003.1:0-106900 GCA_965652145.1 uncultured Clostridiaceae bacterium | reverse complement strand
CCCATGACATTTCTGGTGGGGGATGAAAAACGGGCAGAAAAGTGGCAGCTGATCAGTGGCGCCGCAGAATTTACAGAAAATATCATTGCCTTGACGTCACCTCCTGCCCAGGCCGGTCGACTCTATTTAAAAAATAGCCATCACTATGGTGATATTAGTTTAAGTACCAGGCTTTTGGGAAACGTTGTTGGTAAACAAAGGGTATATCTTCGTGCTGATGAGCATATGAATTCCTTTGTAAGCATTACCATTGACAATAATCAGCTAATTGTAGAACAGAAGGCCCCTAATCAGGCAAAGGAAATCATTTACAGCGAGGAACTAGGGCATCTTGATTTGGAATATGATCCTGTTTTTCAGGGAGATGCCGTTAATGTGGTTGATCAGGAAAACCCTGACAGGGAGGCCCAAGGCAGAGCTTACCCCGTAAACATGCAGGGAGACTATCAGTTGGAGCTTCAGGTTATAGGTGACCGACTGTCGGTGAAGGTAGATCAAATAGAATTGATCAATAACCTATCAATAGACAGTAAAATTAAGGTCGGTGGAATCGCCCTGGAAGCAGCCTATAGTCCTCTAAATGAAAAGGATGATATTTATGACGGGGTTTTTGAAGGATTAAAGGTATTTGCTGTAAAGCAGGGGAAGGAAGAGCTGCTGTTTACCAATGATTATCAAGGGCTTGAAGGACTTATTAGTAAAATAAAAGGACTGGTGAGCTCCCTTATTGATTGGGCCATCGATACCTTTTAAAAGTGGGGAGATTAAATGAGAAAGAGAAAAAACCCTAAGGGTATTAGAAAAGCCTATCAATTTATCATTCTATTGATCCTTGCCCTCCTGGTAATATTGCTTTATTTAATGATCCGACCCCCATGGGTGGAAAAAGGGACTGATTCGGTGAAGCTGTCGGCATGGCTTGTAGATTGGCACTGGCAATCGGGAATAGAAAATGCCATTGAGATGGCGGGGGGCTTATCTAGTGTTCAGGTATTTGGCGCCAACTTTGACCATAACGACAACCTTAAGCTTAGCGAGGAGATAATCAAGGGGCTGCCTCATTTGATGGAGCTAAAGGATAGAGGCATGGTTGAGGAGCTTTATCTCACCATTGTAAACGATCGATTCGATGAAGCGGGAAGGGCAGTACAAAAAGATACCTCGTTGGTTTCAAGGCTGATGGCCAACGAAATGAGCCGAGAAAGGCATATTAATGAAATTATGGAATTGGTAGGCCAGGGAGACTTCCAGGGGGTTGAGCTGGATTATGAAAAAATTGAGCCTGCTGTCTGGAAAAATTATATTTCCTTTTATATGGCCCTCTATGGTCGGTTGAAGGAGGAAAATAAGTCCCTGAGAATCATTCTGGAACCGGGAGCCCCCGTTGATGAAATGGAGCTGCCCGCAGGGCCCGTCTATGTGATGATGGCCTATAATCTATATGGATACCACAGTGGGCCTGGACCAAAGGCAGATTACAGTCTGATTAAAAAATTAGCTGATAAAATGGAGTCAGTACCCGGAGATAATTATATGGCCCTGGCCACCGGTGGCTTTGCCTGGGGAGAGGATGGAAAAGTTACAGCCTTAACAGAGGGAGAGGCCCGGGCGCTATCTGATAGAAGCCTTGATGAGCCCCAACGGGATGAAGCCAGTGGCAGCGTATATTTTGAATATTTAGATGAACGGGGTATTAGGCGCACAGTTTGGTATGCCGATGAAAAAACCCTGGACTATTGGATTAATACCGCTATTGAGCTGGGCTTTCCAAGAATCGCATTATGGAGATTAGGCGATTTGCAGCCGCCTTCAACGGAATATCTGAAAGAAATTAGATCCCTGAACTGATTACATCAGTCAGGGATCCTTCTACTTACGGGCTAAAATTTCTGTGATTTCTCCTATGTATAGGGTATGATAATCCTGATCGGGATAGCATTGATGGATTGACTCATCAATAAAAGCACTTGGCTCATAGGGCTGTGCGAAGATTTTTTTACAGATGACAACCAGATTTGCCTCGGTAAAGTAGGGCGTTTCATTGGAATGGGCCACGGTTAGGCCGGTTTTTTTGATTTTATCCTCGTCCCTGCCGGAAACGGTACCAAAGTAGCCTAGTTCCTTTTTAAAGGAGCTGTCAAAGAAGGTCAGAGAGAAGGTATCGGCATGATCAACAAATTCCTTCGTAAAGCGTTGGGGGCGAATGACAATATAGGCGACATTTTTATTCCACATTACCCCAAAGCCTCCCCATGATGCAGTCATGGCATTAACTCGACCTTCTTTTTGGGCTGTCACCAGCATCCATTCCTTTCCAATTAATTGAAAAGGGCTTTTATTCAGTTGTTCCGGTGTGATTTTGTAAAATCCGTTAGCGGTTGACATTTTTTCATCTCCTTTATTTTAATTGAATTATATTTAATATTATTATACAGGAAAGTGGGTTAATAACAAAATTTCAAATTAATTATAGAAAGGGCCATCAAAACAAACTAGCACTTAAGTCCTTTTTTAAATTGGAAAATTTTTAAACAAGGGGCCTCTGTTCAGCCCATTATAACCTTATAAAGGGGTTAAAACATTTGAAAAAGTATACAATATATTACAAAATATAACAGTAAAACTATAAAAAGCCTTTATTTTGTAGTATACTACTAGTAAGGCTTTAGTGTGATATGGAGGGATTAATGAGGTGTAATCAAGCAATTAATATAATTTAAAATCTAATTAGAAGCATAGAAAAACCAAGGTAGAATTAGATAAAATATTAATAAGAAGGAGAAATGATATGAAAAGCATTAAAACAAAATTTGCACTCATTCTGGGAATACTTCTCTTTGTCGTTTGTCTGGGGCTGAGCTCTGTTGCCTATGTTACGTCTACAAGGGCCCTTTCCACAGTTGCAGAGGAATTATCAATAAAAACAGCCACTGAATCGGCCAAGGTGGTGGAGGAACGTATTCAGGCTCGTTTTGGAGAGCTATTAACCATTGCCAATACAGATATTATTGCTAATCCTGATATTTCGATGGAGGAAAAAATGGAGTACATAAAGAAAGAGGTTGAAAGGGGCGATTACCTTTCAATTGCCTTGGGGGATGTTAACGGAGCCGCCGTTACCATGGCAGGCGTGTGGATTGATTTAAAGGAGCGGCCCTATTATCAGGAGGCCCTCAAGGGGAATCCTGCCGTAACAGACCCTATTATCAGCAGAGAAGATAATGTGTCGTTAATTGTTAATTATGCCGTTCCCATCACAGATGATAGTGGAAAGGTTACAGGGGTATTGGTTGGTGCCAGACATGGTGATGAGCTTAGTTCGATCACCAATGATATTCAGCTGGGATTGACAGGCAGGGCCTTTATGGTCAATCGGGAGGGGTTGACCGTTGCCCATTATGATCAGGGGGCTGTTCGAAGGGGTGAAAATATTCTTGATATGGCCGCCGATGATACAAGCCTGACTGACCATGAAGGGATTTTTAAAAGGGTGGTAACGGGGGAAGCAGGCTTTGGTGAATATCATGATGAAGGTATAGATAAATACATTGCCTACGCCCCTGTTGATCACACCAATTGGGTTTTGACCATTGAAGTACCAAAGGAGGAAATTCTGTCAAGCCTAACTACTTTAAAGGGGGGTGTACTGATCTCCTCTACTTTATTTCTATTAATTGGCCTGATTATTATTTATTTCATTACCGGCTTCTTTGCCAGGCAAATTAAAGCCATAGCTGATCATTTGAATGTTATCGCCAAGGGAGATTTTGGTACCAACCAAATAATTGAATTGGGCAGTCGGAGGGATGAAATAGCTGACGCCTATCGTTCCATGTTTCAAATGCAGGAATCTGTACGGGTTATGATTAGTTCCATTAAAGATGTTTCTGAGGAAGTCAATAAGCATTCAGAAAATCTAAACAATGTTTCCAATCAGATGTATGCCACCTCTGAAAGTGTATCGATGGCCATTCAGGATACGGCCCAGGGGGTTAGCTCTCAGGCTGAGGCCCTCGCCAGCATTAACGAGACCCTGTATACCTTTGGTGAAAGGCTAGATTCCATTGTAAAGGATATACAGGATATTGATGCAAGCTCCCAGGAAATTAACGACATGTCTAATAGAGGGAACGAAGACATGCAGCTATTAATTGAATCTGTTAATCTAATGGGGGCAGCCTTCAGGGACTTCACTGATAAAATCGGTGGCCTCAGCCAAAATATTAACCAGGTTACTGAAATTACCAACTTAATTAACAGCATTGCTGAGCAAACCAACCTATTGGCACTTAACGCTGCCATAGAGGCAGCCCGGGCAGGGGAAGCCGGCAAGGGCTTTGCCGTTGTTGCTGATGAAATTAGAAATCTGGCAGAGCAGTCGAAGCATTCCTCCCATAAAATCAATGATTTAATAGTCAATATTACCGGTGATGCCGAGATGATTATTCAAAATACAGACGGGTTAAATCAGGAGCTTAATACCCAGGCCAATGTGATCAATGGTGCCATTGAATCCTATGGAAAGATTGTCAAGGCCATTCAGGAGATTGGAGCCAAAATACAATCTGCCAACCGGGCATCTATTGATATCAATAATGAAAAATCCACAATTTTAGCCAGAGTAGAGGATGCCTCTGCCGTTGCCCAGGAGGTTTCTGCTTCATCTGAGGAAATATCGGCCGCTACGGAGCAGATGGCAGCTTCGTCAGAAGAGGTATCAGCTTCAGCTGGTGAAATGAATACCCTGGTTGGAAATATGCTGGAGCAGGTCAATCGTTTTAGAATTTAATGGGATAAAAAAGCGGCAGTCCTTTACCGGCTGCCACTTTTAAATTTAGATCATTTCCTTCATAAAATGCTCATCTACCAATTTCACTATTTTCTGAAGCCGTGTTCGATCCAGCTGACCAAGCCACTGTGCGAAATACAATTCCCAATCATGACTGTATTCCTGCTTCTTTTCAATGAAGGTCATTAATCCCTCTTCTCTGGATAAATAATTTTTTAATCCCTTGGCTGCCAGTATACTAATTTCTGTGTTTCCCAGGCTATCGAAGACCTGTAGATACTCTTCCTTAAAGAAACAGTCTGCCCGGAGAAGATCAAGGAAATCCCAAAGGGATTGAACGAATTTATTTAATATCTGAAGCTTTTCAGATACAGTGGTGGCCTTAGTGATTTTATTATATACAAATCGAAAGGCAGGATTGCTCATTTTAGCACCTGGGCTATAATGCCGATGGCCATCGGAAGCTGGCGGCTCCTCAAGGGTCATCATGTTGGCCAGCGTTCCAGCTTTTAAGGCCTCCGATAGTCGTGGCAGGATAGAGGTGCAGTAGCTTCGTGCCAGGACAACTAGGTTCTTTTCAAACTTTAGATAGTCCATGGCCTTTTCCAGTGCTTCTAAGAGAACCTCCTGCAGTTTCTCCTGGTTTAAGGGCTTTAATTGTGATTCGATAATCTCTAGTTCAATAGGAGAGATAAAAAGATCCCCCTGATATTTCCCCAATAATGCCGAAAATATAAAATTGTGAAAAATCATTTGAAATAGGTTAATGGGGGTAGCCCGGTAATCTAGCCCCCGGGCCCGGCAATTGGCTTTAAGGATTGAGATAATGGTTTCGTTGGAGAATTTTCTGCAAAAATCATTTTCCAGCTGGAAGGCCTTCAGGTAATGATAAATGTATGCAATGCCCTTCATAGACATGTCATCAAAGGTCAAGGGATAATCCAGGTCACTGACAGTATCGTGGGCGGCAAAGCGAATATCATATTTCAGGAAAAAGTCAGGTAAGGCTTTTCTGAAGGTCTCTTCATAAACAAGATTGGGAACAGAGATCCTTTTCTCCTCAATTAAATCATATAAAGCCTTTGTTTCTCTGACAAAGCCCTTAATATGCTCAAGGGCCCTTTCATAAAGGGCCGACATGTTGGTTTCCTGGATACCCCTTAAGGCCTCCTGGGGAAACGGATAACTCATTAGAAACTGATCAACTACATAGAGAATTGATTCCATTAGGGATTGGGCCGTCTCAGTCCGTAGGGTAGCGCTTTCCCCTTTGGTGTACTGCCTCATTAGTTCCTTGAAGACAGCCATCAGCTCCCACGATATTTGCTGGGCGGTATCATGGCTAATGGTACCTAACCGTAAACCTTCCTCTAATAGCGTGTTAAAATATTGATCTCTGTTTAAATGCTTCTGGTCAATTGTCATTAATGATCCCAAGCTTTATCCTCCTCATCTTCATCATCATAATCATCTTCATCCTCGTCATAACCAAAGCGATAGTTCCGAATTATTTTATCTGCCTCTCTGCCCTTTAAAAGCTCCATTTCACCGAAACATTTATAATTGTATAAATCCGCCAGTCTTTTAATAAGTGCTTCATCTCCTATTGTGTCGTCCAGTTCATTTTTGATATAATGAAACAGATCAATCAGCTCAATAATTGTTGCTGCGTAATCATCCTGTTGTATATAAGGGGAAGAGCAGAATGCTGTAATGATTTTTTGTGTAATTTCAGAATTTATTTCAATACGACCATAATCCTTAAGGGTTTGATTTCGAGCCGAAACAACTTCTAAGGCTGCTTCGACTGTCAGGCTCAGGCCGTATTCCCTGGATGTAAGATTGGTAGTTATGATCTCTGAAACTAATTCATCTGTAAGGGTTCCCTGCATTTTATTTATTAGGTCAAGAAAATACAAATTAATATCCCACCCTTCAAAAAAATATTGACATTTTACTTGATGTGTGATACAATTAAATAGAAGAGGTATGCGTTTTGTTATTTTGGACACTATTTTTATTTTATTATATTACGATTAAGAAGTCAATATTTTGTGTTGGATTTATCCAAGCCAAAATATTGATTTTTTGTTTTTGCTTTCCATCTACTCCACTATTCTTTAATTAAGAAACATAATTTGATAAAATAATTAAATAACGATTAAGACAAGGGGGAGCTTCATGGAGAAAAAGCATTTGCCCGTTGCATTATTTAATGGAACCGTGGCCACCACCAACGGCTTGTATTCAATTGAAGATATCAGTGTATCTGAGGCTAGGGCCCTTATTAAAAAATATGGTTTCGTTTCAGCCCTTGGCCATGAAGCCACGGCAATAATTATGGCCAGACTGTTGGAAGAACCGATTACGATGAATCGTATACAATTTACCCAGCAGGTAGGACAAATGGCCATTGCATTTAAGCTTAATCAAAGGCCAGATGAAGGAATCATATTAAATCAAAAGGAAATAGAAGAAATTGGCTTTAGTCTAAAGCTAATGAAAAGATTATCTTAAAGAAGATAGGGGAGGAACTGTCATGGCAGAAATTAAATTTAAAATTCTAGAGACAATTGGCGTGTTATCTGAATCCAACAAAGGGTGGAAAAAGGAGCTTAATTTAGTGAGCTGGAACGATAAAGACCCAAAGTACGATCTAAGGGATTGGGCACCAGATCATAGTAAAATGGGAAAAGGGGTTACATTGAATTCTGAAGAATTAAGACGCCTGAAGGAAATACTGGCTTCAGCAGAAATCGAGTAAACTCCATTGTCTATGAATCAGGAAGCGATTCTTAATTTAATTAGGGAAAAGACTCCGGAGTATGTTATTACAGCAAAGAGAGAAGAGATTCGAAAGGAGTTTGTCACCAATATTGGTCATACGCTGTACAAGCTGACGGTAGCAGATTTACAACGGCTATTTTCCTTATATGACAGCTTATTTTTTCAAGGGGAGCTGGGTCGTCAACTACAGGATAAATTAAAGTTCTCCCTTTCAGGAAAAATGACAAGAAGTGCCGGCATGACCCTTTGCTCTATCAGCAAAAAAACTACAAAGCCCGCCATTAGTACCATGGAAATTAGAATTGGCATTGACTTTTTTACTAATTTTGATGAAATTAAGGGGGAAAAGCTGGTTTGCGGAATAAAGGCTTCAGATTATATTGAGGCATTGCAGCTGGTCTTTGAGCATGAGCTATGTCATGTAGTTGAATTTATCTTATTTAATCGGTCTAATTGTAAAAAAGCTCCTTTTAAAGAAATGGCCCTCCATTTATTTAATCATACTGCCGGATATCATCAATTGCCTACCTTCCGTCAAATTGCCGCTGAAAAATATAAGCTAAAGGTGGGGGATTCGGTCAGCTTTCAGCTGAAGGGCAAGGAAATGAAAGGAATACTATATCGTATTCACAAGAGGGCAGTGGTAATGGTACAAGACCAAAAGGGCCCCTTTCGAGATTTGAAAACAGGCATAAGCTATACCAAGTATTATATACCCTTAGACCGATTACAAGTAAAGGAAAATCCTCTTTAGTATTCAGACTCAATCATTCATTACATAAAAGGACATTAGTTATTTTATTTTTATAGATACAGTAGAATTATTAAAGGGTACTGAAATGTTAAAAAAAGAAAACCTATTATCATTCATAAGTTTTGTGGTAAATCATGATAGGATCTTCCTTTCTGAGTGTTTTGAAATACGGGGAGATCCTATTTGTTTTTAGAAAAATTTGATTTGATGATAGTTTTTGTCGAAACGATTCACTAAATGTTTCAATTATTGTATAATAATTCCTTAAAGGAGTACAAGTTATTAGAGTTTTTTAATAAGGGAGGAATATTATGAACATAAGAGGGCCTGATTAAAAAAAGCAATTGATTTAAGAACTTTGACTGTCCAAAACAATAAGTGGTGAGTAAAAATAAATGAAAGGATGTTTATAAATGAAGAAATTAACTTTACATATACTCATTTTAATAATGATGTTTTCCTTGCTAGGATCGAGTGTTTATGGAGGGGATATTCAGATTAACTATAATAAAGGTATAGATGATTATGCTTTAGATGAATTTAAGTCAATAAAGAACATTATTAAAAATGAACAACAAATTTTCGATTTAACAGAGAAAGAGATTGATCAACTTATATTACTTGATGGAATACAAGCAACTAAAGAAGTGAATGGCGAGTATATTAATACTGACACATATTATTTTCCAGTAACCTTAAAAGGTAAAATATATTTAATTTTAACAATTGATTTTAGTGATGAAGAACCCGTAGCTACGATAGGAACTTCTTTTTCAGAGGAAATGAACAGATTTTTAGATGAGAGTAAAAGCAATAAATATAAAATTATTATTAAAGGTGATGGACTATATATAAAGGATGGTAAGTCAAGTTCTCCTTTAGAGTTAATTAACAATACTATTGACCTTAAAAATGTGGATTTAGAATCAAAGGTTATTTCTGATAGGTTTCAGTTAGACCCGATATTACCTTTATCGGAAAGTAATTATTTAAGTGTACCAGTTGTTTTACAAGGTAGTAGACCTTGGTGTTGGGCAGCCTCAATAGCTAGTATTATAAACTATAAGGAAGACAGGTCGCTCACTGCTAATAATGTTGTAAACGCTATTGGTGGAAATTCGAACACTTCCGGTTCTATAGAAAATATATTTGATGCATGGGACACTTATGGTTATACTCCAGAATTATATTATAATTTTTATTATTCTGATATAAAAAATTGTATTGATTCGGATTATCCAATTCATGCATTACTAACGGATACCTCAGATCCAGATGACGCTACATTAGGACATTCAGTAGTGATTAGAGGTTATTCGTATGATAGTGGTAAGATATACTATAGTATTATGGATCCAAATTCATCTAACTACTTATTAATGTCAACTCGTAATACTACCAAACCAAGATATACATATGGAGGATATACTTGGTATTATAATTATACTGTTTCATATTGGTAATTGGTGGAACAATGAAATATATACTGAAATTAATAATATTCTTATTGTTATCTGTGATATTACTGATGATGTTTCTACCGCGTAATACAAAGAGTATGTATATATCAGAAACCTTTAAGAAAAAAGATGAACAGACATTGGAAGAATTTCTAAATGATTATGAATATGATATTTCTTATGATGAGACAATTATCTATATTATAATTGATGAGAATTCACATTACGAGGTTCGCAAATATATTCTAGATACGCCAAATGAAGGAACGAGTATCCAACTACCACAAGGAAGTAGATTTATTATTTCTTTACATGAAAATAGAACTATTGCAGGTAAATGGAGCTTTATATCTGATAATTACGAAAATAAAATTGATGTATCAAATATATTTTTCACTAAAGAATCAAAACCCTTGGAGTCTAATATAGTGGTGGGTGAATGCAATAGAAGAAAGAATCTTCTTATAGATAATTATCTCTACGAAAAAATAAAAATTAGATTGATATATACTCTAGAAAGTGCTTCTGAGCCTGTTAGAGATCATTCTATTTCAATAATTATGAAATAACTTGTACGAGTAATAGCAAAAGCATGGTATTGATACCTAAACGGTAACTACGATAAAGGCCTGCCTCATATAAAAAAGGGCAGGCCTTTATTTAGACTTCTGGCAGCTAGACTATCATAGTGCATCATCTATACCTTAGATCCTATCGCTCTGCGTTCCTGACATTAAATAGTTTTGCCCTTGAGTTTATTCGCTTTTCCAACAGTATTTTCTTGTATCTTGTGTCATCTGAAAGATAAGGCCAGAGTCAATTTTTTTGGCACAAGGTAGAGGAGGTATTCATCAACCAGGGATAAAACCCAACGTATATAGAGTTTATAACAAAACTTGACATCCGAGAAAAAACTAATATATCATTTAATAATAAATATATATTTGGTTTGAGTCGAATATCTTTAAATTTTAATTGGGATTAAAGGTTAGATTGGCAATAATTAAATTAAAAACAGGAGGCCATTATGTCGAATTATGTACTGGATTATGAAAGAGGAATTATTAAAAAACAAGTAAAAAGATTGTCTCCAATTGTTATTATTCTGGTTGGATTGATTATTTTTTTTGCCGCTGGAGCTACTGAAGAAGCTAAGTTTATTGACTTGAATTCACAGTCTGACATAGCAGGAGCCAAGGGTGAATATTTTACCATGGCCATTGGCATCCTGTCAGATTTTTATGCAGAGGATACAGACGGAACAGCCCGCTACAGTCTGACCTTTTTAGGCGATAAGCTGGTGACGGTAAAAATCCCCTCCTACGATTCAAGAAAAGCTCAGCAAATTATCAATTATACGGGGGAGAAATTGCCTGAAGCCTATATCATGAATACCACAGGCAGAATCATGGCTATTAATTCTGAGCTGAAGGGGTTTGCCCATGAATACATCAACTACAGCATGGGTAGAAGCTTATCGAGCGAGCAATTAGATGAGCTCCTTTGGCCCTATGTATTAGATATCGGAGCGCCTATAGCTTCCCCAGGGGCAGAAAATGCCATGGTCTATACCTTGGTTTTTATACTGTTAACTTTAATCATAATAGTAGTCCTGGGAACCATGAAGAATCTTAAAAAATTCAGAAGGCAGGTGGAAAAGTATGTCACCAGCCCCAGGGAGGCAGAAGCCTTTGATCGAGAAATGGCCGAAGAACCTATTTTAAATTATAAGGATCAGCTGAAGGTGACAAAAAACTGGATTATTATTGCAGAAAAGCTGGCCCTTTATAGAACCGCTATTAAAATAGAGGATGTGGTTTGTGTATTTCCTGAGGTCAGCACCCTTCGAACCAATCTATTTATAAGAGTAAAAAACCCTATGGTGATATTCAGAACCGCAGATAATCGCTATCATCAATTTAGAACTAATAAAGAAGAGGCAATGGAAAGCTTGGCAGCCAGTATTCAAAGAAGGCTGCCCTGGGTTTGGAAGGAGAATCATCATAAGGGGATGAATATGAGCTTTAGCGAACTGACAGAAGCCGTTAGGGAGGCCAGGGGGGAATATTTAAAAGATAATGGACAACCAGGGCTGGTCTACGAGGGCTAAAAAATAAAAAAACTAATAAGACAGTCTACCGATAGAAGCGAGGTAGACTGTCTTTTATTAACTATATTTTATAATGGAGTACCATGAAAATATCACCATATTTTTCCCTGACCAGTAAATAATGCTCAAACATTTTGCTGACTGAGTTAATAATATCAGTCTTTGACATGCTTAACTGCCCGGCTTTTCCAATCTCATAAACATCTACGTGGACCTTTTCCCAATGAAAGCCCATTAGCCTGGGGGCTTGGGCATGACTTAAGAGGGCTAGAGGAACCGAAGCAAATATATTACCGTTGATTACCTCATGGGCCTCCCAAAACCTATTATGGGTATCAAGTGTACCGCTGCTTTTCAAATCAGAGGTTCTAATGGCGGAAAATCGCTCTAAATAATCTCCCTCATAATAATTTTTTACTAATACAGGCCGATATAAAAAAACTTCCTCAGAAATCTTTTCTAGTTTAAGCTGCTGTTCTGGTGAAGTGGCCTTCTGATGGGTCTTTTTAACCAAATCCTCTCGAAAGGCCTCCGCACAGCTAATAATATCTTGAAGCAGCTTAATTCGTGAGTCGGCATCGGGGTTTCTTTCTAAGCCGTAAACCATGCTTTTTAGCTTGTAAAGCTTCTCGTTCACCTTTGTCACCACCTTGATAGCTAAGCCTTTTATACTATTATATTACAAAAGACCTAATAAAAAAATATCGACAATAAATTACAGAAAATTTCAAGAAAAAATGAGACTATTTGATCATAAAGTTGCTGTACCTTTTCAATCGGTTAGGTTTGACAGCCACTGAAAAAAGAAGTAGAATCAAAGTCGAAGGATAGAGGGGGTTTTCTTAAATTTTTCAAATCAAAATTAAAGAGGTGAGTACCCCTTGAGATCAATTATACATGTGGATTTAGATGCCTTTTTTGCCTCTGTGGAACAGGTGGATAATCCGGCCCTTTTGGGTAAGCCCGTGGTGGTGGGGGGAACTGGTGGAAGAGGGGTTGTGGCCACCTGTTCCTACGAAGCCAGGAAATTTGGGATACATTCTGCCATGCCAACCTATTTAGCCAGGCAAAGGTGTCCCCATGCCATTTTTATTCCTCCACGGCACAGGCGGTATAAAGAGGCTTCCCGGAAGGTTTTTGCTGTATTTTATGAAATAACCGATCAAGTAGAGCCCTTGTCGTTGGATGAAGCCTATTTAGACGTGTCAGGGTTGTCATTAGAGCCAGAGACCCTGGGTCAAAGGATCAAAAAAGAGGTTTTAAGGCGAACCGGATTAACGATTTCCGTTGGGGTATCCTATAACAAATTTTTAGCTAAGCTGGCCTCCGACTGGAACAAGCCCAATGGCTTTACTGTTATTACAAGGGATATGATTCCAGGATTGCTGTTGCCTTTGCCCATTCAGAAGGTCCATGGAATTGGAGTAAAAACAGCCAATAAGCTAAATCAAATAGGAATATTTACAATAGAGGATTTAATGCAGCTGCCACAGGATTATCTGATTCATTACCTCGGAAAAAGTGGACAGGAGGTATATGATCGAATCAGGGGTATTGATCATCGACCCGTAGAGCCCAGCCGTGAAAGAAAATCAATTGGTCGGGAAACTACCCTTGATCAAGATACCCAGGACAGGGAACTGCTTAAAAGTCATCTATTGGCCTTTTCTGAGGAAATTTCCACTTATTTGAAAAATCATTGCCTTTCTGCTAAAACCATAACACTAAAGATCAAAACTGCCGCCTTTGAGAATCATACAAAGCGTAAAACATTGATGACCTATACCGATCAGAAAAATGAGATTTATCAAGTGGCCCTGGCCCTGCTGGCTGGAATCAGCCTTGAAATGGGCATAAGGCTGATTGGATTGGCTGTATCAAATTTAACCGATGAAATTGTACCTGAACAGCTTTCTTTTTTTAATCAGGATCAAGAGAAGGAGGAGAAAAAGAAATGACATCAAATATCTATGAAACTCTGATGGATTCCTTGAACAACGGCAGCAAGGCGGTCGTTGTCACCCAGATAAAAAAAGGTGAAAAAAATGAGCGGGATTCCATTCAAAAGGTAATTTTTGAGGAGGATTTCATACTGAATCCAGGGGCAATAGCCGAAGGGGAGCCCTTGGCGATGGCTAAGGCCGCCTTAACCACAGGAAAACTGCAATATGATGAGAAATTGGCCATACTGGCGGAACCCTATTACCCGGAGCCACGGCTCATTATATTGGGTGGGGGACATATTGCAAAGCCCCTGGCTGAACTGGGAAATCGTGCAGGCTTTGTGGTAACAGTGGTAGACGACCGTCCTTCCTTTGCCAACAGGGGAAGATTCCCCTTAGCTGACCAGGTAATTTGCCAGGACTTTCAAAGCTGCTTCCAACAATTGCAATTAAATAGGTCGACCTATGTTGTAATCGTTACCAGAGGCCATCGGCACGACCTTGTTTGCCTAAAAGAGGTAATGAAGTACCAAACAGCCTATACGGGGATGATTGGCTCCAAGAAAAGGGTAAAGAGTGTTAAGGAACTGCTTCTGGAGGAGGGGTATGACAAAGAACAGGTGAGTAGGGTGAATGCCCCCATTGGGTTGGACATTGGTGCCGTAACCCCTGATGAAATTGCCATTGCCATTATTGCAGAGGTTATAAGCTACAGAAGAAGGGGTGGAAAGCCAGAGGACCTAAGGGCAGAAAAAATTAACTGGCCCGAATATGACCGAGAGGTGCTATGGGAATTAATAGAAAAAAAGGATCAGCCCAGGGCATTGATCACCATTTTGTCTGCCAAGGGCTCGGTACCCAGAAAGGCAGGGGCAAAAATGATTGTATGGCCCGATGGCAGAACACTGGGTAGTATTGGTGGAGGCTGCAGCGAGGCAGAGGTGATTACAACAGCCTATGGGGCTATTGATAAGGGAAAATATATGCTTAAAACCGTAGATATGACAGGTCAAATGGCTGAAGATGAAGGGATGGTGTGTGGTGGTGTGATGCAGGTGGCCATTGAACCCCTTGGATTATAAGACCACACTAAATTAAAGATTGACAAAATAAAGTTAATAAATTAACATAAGTATTATAGAAGTATTTTTCTCAATTGAAATAAAAATCAATTACTCCGAGCACTCCTGCCTGTAGAGTTACCTCCATGGTTGGTTTGCCGATAGGGTATTATTGGAAACGATAATGCCTCCCCTGAGGAAAGGAGCCAGATCAGTATGTTAGTTTGCCATTAAGGCAGGCTTGCTCCTTTATGCAATGATAAAGGGGCTTTTTTATTGTTAAAATAAGTCTCCCCAAAAGGTTAACTGCCTGAAAGAGTAAATAGCAATAGGAGGTAGGCAATGAAGAAGGTGAAGGTGGAAGAAAGTGTAGGAATGGTTTTGGCCCACGATTTAACCCAAATTACAGGTGAATTTAAGGGTGCTGCCTTTAAAAAGGGCCACATTATACAGGATGAAGACATTGAAAGGCTCAAGGATATGGGCAAGGAGTACATTTACCTTCTGGAGCTGGGGGATCATCAAATTCATGAAAATCAAGCCGCCGTCAGAATGGCCCGGTCAGCAGGTGGGGTAGGTATACGTTTTCAGGACCCCAGTGAGGGGAAGGTAAACTTCATTGCAGAATATGACGGCCTGTTAAAGGTAGACGTTGAAATGCTGGATAAAATCAACAATATCGAGGATGTTTGCATGGCTGTGCTTCACAATAATACCCCTGTAGCTAAAAATCAGATTGTGGCCGGCACCAGAATCATTCCTTTGGTAACCGATAAAAGCAAGGTTGAGGCTGTAGAGGACCTTTGCTATGGGAAGGAAATAATTGCTGTAAAACCCTATAGGGCCATGAGGGTGGGAGCAGTGGTAACAGGCAACGAAGTCTATTATGGCAGAATCGAAGATCGGTTTGCAAAGGTTTTTCAAGAAAAGGTGAACCATTACGGTTCAACCCTTGAAAAAATAATTTATGCACCAGATGATGCCCGATTGATAGCCGAAGGCATTAATAAATTAATAGAGGCGGGCTGTGAAATGGTTATTACCTCTGGAGGCATGTCGGTGGACCCAGATGATGTCACACCTGATGGAATCAGGTTAACCGGTGCAAGGGTGGTAAGCTATGGGGCTCCGGTGCTACCTGGTGCCATGTTGATGCTGGCCTATCAAGGAGAAATTCCCATTGTTGGTATACCTGGCTGTGGTATGTATCACAAAACAACTATTTTCGATTTGATTTTTCCCCGGTTATTAGCCGGTGAAACAGTTACAAAAGCAGATATTGCAAGACTAGGACATGGTGGACTGTGTACCCACTGTAATCCATGTACTTATCCGGTCTGCGGCTTTGGAAAGGCCTAAAGACAATAAATAGCTTCCCCGGGGGTATGCCGTAATAGGCATTATATAAATAGGGGGCAGTAAGGTTAATACTTTATTAACAAAATTGCCTTCAGCAGGAACAGGGTTGAATTTAATAAATAGGAGGGAGAGATATGATGTTAGAAAACGAAAAAAAGAGCTTTCTGGAGAGAACCAGCACAAGAAGAGAGTTTTTGAAAATGACAGGAAAGGGAATGGCGGGTATTGCTGTATCCTATTCTGTCCTTAGCCTGTTTGGCTGTTCACCCAAGGAGGAGGATGTAACGGGCTATGCCCTGGCTACAGGACTATTAATTGCAGACAGAAGCCGCTGTTCCGGCTGTCAGCGCTGTGAAATGGCCTGTACCGTTGCCAATGATGGAAAGGCCAGTGCCAAACTTGCCAGGGTTAAGGTAAGCCGAAGCTTTTATTTCGGTACCACCGAAAAGCCCAGCAGCAACTATCGTTATGAGGATGGACACTTTGGAAACTTCCTAATGACACCAGAAACCTGCAAGCAGTGTAGTGAGCCTGCCTGTGGCAAGGCCTGTCCTGTTGGTGCCATTGAAGCTGCCCCAAATACTGGTACCAGGGTAGTCAATGTTGAAAAATGTGTAGGCTGCGGTATGTGTACAGAGGCGTGCCCATGGCATTTACCCACTGTTGATTCAGAAACAGGAAAGTCTACAAAATGTATTTTATGCGGTGCCTGCGCCGAGCATTGCTGTACGGGAGCATTGAGAGTTATTCCCTGGGAAGAAGTAAGCCGTGTAATGAAGAAGCACGGATACAGCTTTGCTTAATACCAGAAAAGGAGGAGAAGATAGATGGCAAAAATCACTGGTTGGACAGGAAAATTATTAAGAGTTAATTTAACAACAAGCGCAATTACTGTGGAGGATACCCTTAAATATAAAGATTTTATAGGTGGTGCAGGAATTGGGTACAAGGTAATGTTTGATGAGGTACCCCAGGGAACAAAGCCCTATGATGAGGCAAATAAGATTGTATTTGCCGTTGGGCCCCTTACCGGTACCGGGGCTCCCTGTAGCGGCCGAACTAATATTACATCCTTACTTCCGTCAAATCCCTATCATGCTGTATCAGATAGCCATATGGGAGGAAACTTTGGGCCAGTATTAAAATTTGCTGGCTGGGATGGTATTATCGTCGAGGGAAAGGCCAGCAGCCCTGTATGGATCAAAATTGAGGATGATCAAGTCAGCATTGAAGACGCTTCACATTTATGGGGAAAGGGAACCGTTGAAACCAATGCAACCTTGACGGAGGAATTGGGTGAGGGCTCCTGTGTGGCCTCCATAGGCCAGGCTGGTGAAAACATGGTTAACCTGTCATTGATTGTCAATAGTATTTCCCATTCAGCAGGGGGCCACGGCGGAATTTTAGGCTCTAAAAATTTAAAGGCCATTGGTGTAATGGGAACCCAGGCGGTTAGCATAGCAGAGGGCAAGGCCCAGGAATGGCTGAAGCTAAATAAGTACTTTACCGACGAAATTGTAGGGGCCAATAATCAGCACGTCGTCCCCAACAGTCCCCAATCCTGGGCGGAGTACCATAATCCAGCAGTTCGATGGACAGCCCAAAACGGCTTGTTCTGGGGAGCTGCCAACCCTAAGGTGGAAACCGGAGAGTGTCCTCCAGGGGAAACCAACAAGGTGGGGCTTCGAACCCAGAAGGCAGTATTTGACCTGGGGCCCGTGGCAGAATCAAGAACCATTAAAATGGGAGGCTGCCATTCCTGTCCTATACGATGTCAAAGTAATATGTATGTACCGGAGCTTGAAAAATATGGGTTGCCCCCCTACGGCACCAGTACGTGTATCGGCTACTCCTCGCCAGGGCTAGTAATGCTGAAGGGCTACTCTGATGGTGAAAAGAATGGAGTAACGGCCTTAGTAGCAAAAAGTCTGGGAGCAAGATTGGCTGACGACTACGGGGTATGGAGCAACTATATGCAGCTGCCAAAGGACTTTAAATATGCCTTTACCACCGGAATATTGAAAAAGGTATTGCCTGAAGAAGAATATAACAGTATTCCCTGGGAGTTAATTGAACAGGGTGAACCTCAATTTCTGATTGAATTTTATAGAAGAATTGCCCTAAAGGAAGGGGAATTTGCTACACTGGGAGAGGGAAGCTACTGGGTAGCCAAGAAATGGAACTTTGAAGAAGACTTTGCTAAGGATCCATCCTATTCCCTGTGGTCTGGTTTAGGGTTCCCAAAACATCATAGCAATGAAGCAGGGGCTCAGGTGGGAAGCTTGATTAACTGTATGTTTAATCGAGACTGCCAGTCCCATTCTCACATGAACTTTATTGGTGCGGGTCTGCCCATTGAAATATTAAAAGAGATTGCCGGTGAAGTATGGGGCTCCCCTGATGCCTTGGATGAACCGCAAAACTACACACCAATGAATGAATATAAGGCTAAATTTGCCAAATGGTCATTGGATCGAAACTTCCTGCACGATTCCATTACCCTATGTAACTGGATGTGGCCTATGGTGGTATCCCCCTCCAAGAGCCGTAATTACAGGGGAGACACCGCCCTGGAGGCAAAATTCTTCAGCATGGCAACAGGAATGGATACCACCGAGGAGGAGCTGGACCTCGCTGCTGAAAGAATAGCAACCCTGCACCGGGCCTTGACGGTAAAGAATATGAATACTGTTGATATGAGGAACAAACATGATATGATGCCAGATTGGCTCTTTGATGTGGACCCAGATGTAGAACCCTTTACACCCGGTACGATTAAGATGGATCGTGAAGATATGCAATTGGGCTTAACAATGCTTTATCGGGAGTACGGATGGGATGAAAAAACCGGTGCCCCCACCAGGGAAACTTTGGAAAAATTAGGCATGAAGGATGTTGCAGATGAGCTTGAGGCTTTAAATTTGCTTCCATAGACCATACGCTACAGAGAGGTGATTGGATTGGTTAGTCAAGAAGAAAATCATCAAGAGCTAAAGCCTGTGGAAATGGCGGCTGCCGTCATCAGAGAAAATTCCAAGGAAGCCAGGTTAACCCGTTTGGACAGCTTTTTAGAGGAACCTCATAGCTTTGATGCCCAGGTGGTTGAAGCACTTCCTGAGGAGTTAGCTCGGGAAGAATATGCTGACATCAAGGAGATTAAAGGGGCTCAAACAAGGTATTACTATGATTCCCAGGATATTACTGATAATTATGCCAGAATGCTGGCCATGGTTGAGGATAAGGATTTACTGAAATTGGTTGCCGAAACCGTAAGGCATGAATCGAAGACCTATCCAAGGCCTACAACCATAAAGCTCTTTACCCTGGCGCCCTTTCACCTTGATCATAAGACCATCGAAGGCTTAATAAAGGAGCTTGCCAAAAGGCAGGAATATGAGGATATTCAAGAGGTAAAGGCTTCCAATGGGGCCATATATCTTTACTCTGACAGACTGATGAAAAAGGCCCAGGCCGCCTCCATTGCTGAGTGGACAGAGGTGCTTCGTTTTGAAAATCCTTAACCAGCTGGAAGGATTAAAGGACCCTGGAGGGAAGGAGGACTGTCAAAATGTTTGGAAGAATTGGAGCCATGGAGCTGATTTTAATCTTGATTATAGCCCTGGTGATTTTTGGCCCTTCAAAGCTGCCGGCCATCGGAAAGGCCATGGGCCAGGCCATAGGCGAATTTAAAGGTCATGCCAATAAAATCTCAAAGGATATTGAAGATGCGACAATAATTGAAGACAAAAAATCCTAAGCATGGCCCCCCAATGGAGCTGGTAAAACTCCTGGGGGGCTTTTTTGCTGGTTAATTCCTTAATGTATCTGGGCTTTTTCTATGGCCTGTATAAAGGCCTCCAATGGTTGATTGCCAACAAACTCATATTGGTCATTAATGACAATCTTAGGTACACTTGAAACATTAAAGTGGGTAGATAATTCGTGAAAGGTTTGGGCTTCAATCATTTCGGCTTCAATCAGAGGATTTTCCAGGGCAAGCCTGTGGGCCTTTTCTACTGCGCCGGGGCAATGGGGGCAGCCTAAGGTTACAAAGACTTTGATATTAACTGGCTTACGAATATTATGAATTCTTTCTTCAATCGATTCCGGCAGCCTTTTGCCTGCTCCTGAAACCTCTAAAATACCCCGTATGATAGAATTAATTTCGTGGCCCGCCGGAATACCGTTAAATTTGATGCCAAGATATTGTTCCTTTTCATTCAGCAGAGCAATACTGGGGGCCAATTGCACCTTATATTGGGCGGCTCTTTCTGCATCGGCTTCCAGATCATAATGCTTTAGATGAAGTTTAGGGGTAAGGGCTTCCAATTCCTCCATGAATAGCCTTGTTTCTGTACAGGTTTCGCAGGGGTCGGCCTTGGTGAATAAAGCAATGGTAACATCCCGTTTCATTTCCTTAAAGACATTTACAAGCTGGCTGGTAATTTGTTCATTTAGTAATTTCATAAAAAGCCTCCTTAACTTGAATTTGATTTATTTAATGAATACTATTAAGGTAATCATTGGCTGCCAGGGCACACTTTGCTCCGTCTGCAGCAGCTACAATAATCTGCTTGTAGGGGGTATTGGTTACATCACCCGCTGCAAAGACCCCGGGTAAATTAGTGCGGCCGTGGCCGTCGACTATAATTTCACCACCTTCATTAAGGTCTAATATTCCCTTGAAGGCTTCGCTGTTGGGGATCGAACCGATTTCAATGAATAAGCCCTCAATAGAGATAAAAATCTCCTGCTGGGAAATTGAATTAAGTACACGAATACCTGTCATACTTTCATTACCCAGTATTTCTGTTAATTGATTTTTCAAGAGAACTGTTACGTTTGAACGGTTTTTCAAATGGTTGACTAAAATAGAATCGGCCCTTAATTCACTGCGGTGAATCAAGGTGACTTTTTTGGCTACTTTAGAAAGATCAATGGCGGCCTCCAGGGCAGCATTACCGCCGCCGACCACAGCCACCTCACGGTCTTTAAAGAGGGGACCGTCACAAATGGCACAATAGGCAATGCCCCTGCCAGTAAATTTTCCTTCACCAGGAAGACCAAGCTTTTTTGGCTGTCTCCCGGTGGCAATGATAAAGGTCTTTGCCCGATAGGTATCACCATTTGTCAATAAGACCTGCTTAATCACATCATAGGGGGAAGCCACAATAGATGAGACAGTTGCCTCTCCCAATATGGGTACAGAAAGCCCTTCAACATGGGAAATGAACTGGCTAACCAGGGCTTTCCCTTCAATTTCAGGGTAGCCCAGGTAATTTTCCACCAGGCTTGTGTTGGTCACCTGCCCCCCAAGACCAGTGGTAATCATACCGACATGAAGCCCCTTTCTTTTAGCATAAAGGGCGGCATTCAGGCCGGCAGGGCCACCGCCAATGATCAGCAAATCATAAATAGAATCGGTACCCAGGGAGGAAGGGCTACTTTTTTCAACATCATAATTCAAATTAAAATCCAGATTTAAATTCATTAATATCACACCTCCATTAATAAGGGGGACGGTACTTGAATATTTGCTGTTTAAAAAAGAGGAAAGCCAATAGGCCCTTATTCTAAACAGGTCTTTGTATAGCATATGGTTTTTCCTCTTAAAGGGTGAAATAATTTTATTTATTATTTAAAATTTTACAGATAGAAGATTCTGAAAGGCCACCAAAAACCTCCCCCAGTTCCTTTAACGATAATATAGAGTTTTTACGAAAATCTCGAATTAATTGATTCCGGTAGTCCTTATCCTTCATAAGCTCCTTCAGTGTAATTCCTCTGGATTCTGCAATTTGCAGCAGCTTATTTTTGGCTTCCCAGGGTGTCTTGAGGCAGCATCGGCAGTTATCCTTCCGATAAAGACAGTTTTCTTCATCCTCCAGCAGGGTCAAATCCTCCTGATCGATCAGCTGACTGTCGAACAGCGGCTCTTTATGATAAATACAATAGCTGTTGTATTTATTATTGTTCCGCCTTCCAACTGCATGTATTTTTGATAAAATTTCCATTAGGGTAAATTTATCTTGTATGAGAAGACTTTTATATCGATCTCGATACAAGTTACCGGTGCTGTTATCAACATACATTGCATAGGATATGTTAATTCCCTTCATAATTTTTGAAATATCGGAACCATTGGCATTTATAATGAGATGATATTCATTGTCCTTTGCAATACAATAGCCATACAGCTTGAATCCGTTTTTCTCCTTAGACTCCATTAAAATGGTTAGAAATTTATCTCGATCTCCTTCATTTTCAAAAAGCTTTCTATTTGATGAACCCCGTTGGGTAATATAATAAATACCATATTCATCCTTTATTCTGGCTGACCTTGGCAGAGCAATCACCCCCCTTTATATTGTTATTATATAACTTCAAAAAACAATAATCAAGTACCGTCCCCTTTTTTATTTTATTTTACCTATCGTTTGTTTGAAATTTGTACCAAAGTCTGATATGATTTTATCATATAGGTTGTGACTTCTATGCAGGAGCCCTGCCTTAGCGGAGCGAATAAATTAAAACAACAAATTATGCAATGAAAATTGGAAGCAAAGAAGAATTCTCTTATCTGGGCACCTTGAGAATTCAGAGCTAGTGGTGCAACCGGCCAATGATTAGTGAGCTAATTATTGGCTTTTTTTGTGTAAAATTTTATTTAAGTTGTTACTAGTAAACGGAGGTGGGTAATATAATCCCCGACAACAAATTTATTTAAGCCTGTTAGGCAGGCTTAGTCAATTCAAATAATGATAGCCTTTGGTTTTACATGTAAATTTTACTGAAGTAATTTAGTTAGATAGGAGAATGAGCTGATGGGGTCAAAAATTTTAATTGTAGATGATGCAGCCTTTATGAGGATGATCTTAAAAAACATATTAACAAACCATGGCCTGGAGGTGGCGGGGGAAGCAGAAAACGGAATAGAGGCCCTTTTGAAGTATAATGAGCTTAAGCCTGACCTGGTAACCATGGATATAACCATGCCAGAAATGGACGGCATACAAGCACTAAGGGAAATTCATAAAAAGAACCCCAATGCAAAGGTGCTGATGTGCTCTGCCATGGGCCAGGAAGCCATGGTGGTGGAAGCCATACGTTCGGGGGCCAAAGACTTCATTGTCAAACCCTTTCAAGAGGATTTAGTGATTGAAAAAATAAAAAAGATTTTAGAATGTTGACAAATAATGAAACCCAGGAAAAGACAAGCAAAAGTGGAGGGAAAAAGATGCAGCAGACCAATGAATTACATCTAAAACAAGGGAGATTTTTAAAGAACAGAAGTATATTGACTAAAATGATTGCGGCGACAACAATAATTTACTTTTTCGTATCGGTTTTTTCTCAGGCAACCCTATTTTCCTTTGTTGAAAATATTGTCTATGATATGGAGCTGGAAAAAGTGAAAAATGCCCATGCTACCGTCTATGATACCTTTACCTCGGCCAGTATAACAAACCAGGCTGCCCAAAGTGCCATGGATGACCAGACCATGATTATCGCAAAGGCAATTGCCAATTCACTGGAGGCCCGGTTTTATACCCCAGAGGAATTGCAGAATATAGCCAAGGAAATGGGAGCCGTAGAAATTCATATTAGCGACGGAAACGGCGTAATTATTGAAAGCTCAGGGGCTTCCTTTATAGGAACAGACCTGGGAGCCGGCGAAAAAAAGCACTATTTTGAAAGGGCCCTTAAAGGTGAAGTAGTGCTGGAGGCAGCACCGGTATTAGGGACAAACCTTATACAGTATGGCTTTTTACCAAGACAGGGGGCTGGCGGAGTAATACAGATCGGCTTTAGCTCTGTTCCCCAGAAAAATGTCTTTGAAGAATCAAGCCCGCAAAATTCTATTGGGCAAACCAAAATTGGTGAAACCGGCCTGGTAATGGCCTTTAATAGTCAGGGCGATATAAAGGTTCATTCCAATGAAACGCTGCTACGGACCTTTATTGAAAACCAGGATTTTTTAAAAACAGTGGTGGAAAATGAACAGGGTGAAATAGATTTTATTGAAAATGGTGTGGCCTATCATGGAATCTACGAAAAAAGGATGGGTCTTTATATTGTGGCAGCCATGGGAATTGAAGAGGTAAAGGCCAAGGCCTGGTCTGTTCAGCGGCTTTCCATGATTTTTGCCGCTATTAGCCTATTGCTGGTGATCCTGGGGGTATACATATTATTTAAAAAATTGATCGCCCATAGGATGAAAGTACTTGTAAAGGAGCTGGAGGCCGTCAGTACCGGTGACTTGACAAGGCAAATTCCTGCCACCGGGCAGGATGAAATGGGGATGATTTTTAACAGCTTTAATCATTCGGTTGCCAGTATGAAGGGATTAATTGACGAGGTATCGGCATCTGCTGAAACGGTGGCGGCCAGCAGTGAAGAATTAACCGCCACCTCGAATCAGCTGACCCATACCGCCCAGGAGGTGGCCAAGGTGGTGGAGGGGATTGCCCAAAGCTCCTTGAAGCAGGCAGATGATATTAAAGCTGGTGCCGATAAAGCCCGTAGCTTGGGCGATAACATTGAGCAGCTGGCCTCCCTGACCCAGGATCTAAACAATATATCAGAAAAGATAGAAGCCTTAAAAAATACAGGACTTAAGGCAAATGAAGGGGTTACTGAAAAATCAAAAATCAGTAATGCCTCCATTGAAAATGTGTTTAAAATGATTGAAGCAACCAATGAAAATGCTCAAAAAATAAATGAAATCATTACAGTAATCAACAACATAGCCAGTCAAACCAGTCTTCTGGCCCTAAACGCTTCGATTGAGTCTGCCCGGGCGGGGGAATCGGGCCGGGGCTTTGGGGTTGTGGCCGAGGAAATCAGAAAGCTGGCGGAGCAATCTACAGCCTCTGCTGCAGATATTCAAAATATCATTACCGAACTTCAGGTTCAATCTGATGAAACGGTGGAAACCATGAAAAAGGTAAAGGCTTTAATTAATGAGCAGACAGCTTCAGTAGAGGATACGAAGAATGTATTTTCCCTTCTGGCAAAGGAAATTGCCGCATCCAGAGAGGGGGTAAAGCAATTAAAAGCCCTTGAAGGCCAAATTAGCGCTAACCGTACTGAAATTATAGACGCCTTTAACAACCTCTCCTTGACTGCAGAGGAAAATGCAGCCAGTTCCCAGCAGGTAGCGGCCTCTACAGGAGATCAGACCCATTCCATAGAAGAAATTGCCGTCTCCACCAATCGTCTGGCGGAATTGGCCGCCAGGCTAAAGGATATGATGAGAAATTTTAGAGTATAATGTTAAAAGCCACCCTGGGGTTTATTTCCGGGGTGGCTTGTTAATGTAAAGATGATATTTTTGTTATAACTGCTGGGCCTGGGTGGCTTGCTTCTTTTGCTTTCTCAGGAAGAGTACAGCCTGCAGGGCCTTAATGCTTCCCCAAAATAGCAGAAGAGCAATATAAATATTTCTCCCTCCTTCAACAACACCAGCCATGACCAATATGGTGTTAACGACACTGATTAAGCTAAATAAAGATAAAATAATGGCAGCAATCAAGCTTTTGAATTTTCTTAACAACAATGACAAAGCGGCGAATAATACAAAATCAAAGATTGCAAATATGTTACTTAATACAAGTATGGAAACTACTGCCGATAGCCCGCTAAAAACCAGGAAGGAAGCTGAAACATCATTAATGGTTTGGATGGCATCGGATTCCCTTTGTATCTTACCGGTTAAGCTGTTAAAGCTGACCTCCTGCACCAGGGGAACCGCTTGCCCGTCAATTGTTAGATCCAGGGTGTAATTCCGCCCCTGTTTATTCACGCTGCAGACTGCCCTAAGGCCTTTGAAATTAAACTGATATTGATTGTCTATACCAGTGGGCTCTACAAGCTGTGATTGAAAATACAGCTTTTTAGATTTGATCAAGCCAAAGCTGTGCAAGGCCAGGCTGTAGGTGCTGTCCTCCCATTGAAATGACCATTCCCTTATCATTCACTATCATTCCTCCTATAAATTTGGTAAACAATATGTACCAAGTAAGGAAGATAGTCAAAGATACCAGGTCATATTGTTTTTCCAAATAATAACATGATTGTGACAAATAAACAATAGGCCTATTTTAACATATTGAGCAGGACTATCGGCCTATTTTCCAGAAATCAAGGCAGGACCACGGTTATAAGGGATATTAGCTCACCTAAGGCTTTTTTATATCAATCCTTAATATTGAATAGCCGATTTAAGCGGTGAATAAATATATTATCTGTAATTGGGAGAAAACTCCCCCTTCGTTCGGTTACTCAACCCATAGCCAAAGGCCATTCCCAGTACGCCGCCGACGATGTGGGTTAATCGTGAAATATTATCATTAATCAAGATAGCACTGTATATTTCCCGGCCGATAAAAAAGAGGATGACAATCACCAATGTCAATGGGATCCTTCCCTTGAGCTGATTCGTGTAGGAGCTGAGGACAATGAACATAAAAACCACACCGCTGGCCCCCAACAGTGCCGTAGGGAATAGAAGGATATTAATTAAACCTGTTACAACGGCAGTAATGAGCATCATAAATAATAATTTTTTAGAACCATATTTCTCCTCCAGCATGGGACCAATGATTAAAATGATCATAAAGTTTGAAAGAAAATGTTCAAAATTAATATGACCCACGGCATGTCCCAATAATCGCAGGTAAAACAGAGGGTCTACAGGAGAACTGCGATAGACTGAAAAAAACAAGCGGGTTGTGCCCAGCTGAGTCCAGTATCCCAATAATAAGGATATAAAGGAAATAATTGTGTAGGTCAGTATTACAGGGGAATTATAATTAATTTTTTTGATCATGGAAGCCCTCCTTATATGCATTATTATTTTTTTATTACCAAAAGCAGTCTACAATAATCATAAGTCACATAGAAAAAGATTGCAAGAAACTAAAATTGTTGTAAAAAAACTCTTTGTGTTTTTCATTTTTATATGGTATAATCTTACTGTAAAATTTAGTTAGGAGGTGAAAAGATGTTAGCTTTTACTTTATTAAACGGAATCAGCTTGAATGGCATTTTTATATCTGGACCAAAAGGCATTTCTTCCCAGGGGGAAATCTGCCCAAAATTGAATATCCGTTTTAATAAAGGAAAGTGACAATCTTTACCCTCAGGATCGTATATTACCCAGGTAAGGAGCCGCTTGCCTGGGTTTATTGTTGTTTTTGTAATTGTATCATTTCCCAGGGAGCAATGAGCTTTCTCTGGGTTTTTTTATTGCCTAATCAGGCACTTATGATGTAGGGCAAGGGATTATTGATTAATGGGTATAGATTTAGGGCAGAAAAGAAAGGAAGGAGAGGGAATATGATACCCATGAGGCTATTGTCAGTTAAAGGGTTTATACTACTTAGAATTTCAATACTAGAAGAGGCAGGTGACACCATTGAAAAATATTAAATTAATCTGGAAGTATATGAAGGGGTACAGGCTATATTATCTAGGAGCCATTTTGAGCATTGGCCTTGGTACACTCTTTAGTTTGATAGGACCTTTAATTATTAGTACCACCATTGATTCCATTATCGGTGAACAGCCCATCAGCGGGCCCGATGGACTCCTTCGGGTGATAGACAGCCTGGGGGGCGTAGCATACTTAAGAAGCCATATCTGGATTCCCGGTCTGTTGTTTGTAATGATGACCGGCATACGAGGAATATTTCTGTATTTAAAGGGAAAATGGTCGGCTGTAACGGCAGAATCAGTTGCAGAGAATATGAGAAATAAAGTTTACAATCACCTGCAGCATCTTCCCTATGATTACCACGTGAAAGCCGAAACGGGCGATTTAATTCAGCGATGCACCTCTGATGTAGATACCATCAGAAAATTTCTTGCAACACAATTCGTTGAAATTGGCAGTGCCCTATTTATGCTGTTGATTGCGGGCTACATTATGGTTAGGCTCGATGTAACCATGACCATTATTGCCCTGGCCGTGGTGCCGGTGATTTTTTTATTTGCTGTAATCTTTTTTGTCAAAATCAGAAATGCCTTTCAATTATCCGATGAGGCCGAAGGAATCATGTCCAGCGGCCTACAGGAAAATTTATCAGGCCTTAGGGTTGTTAGGGCCTTTGCACAACAGGCCCACGAGCTGGAAAAATTTGAGGAAAAAAACCGAAATCACCGGGATTTAACCTATCGGCTGATCAGGCTACTGGCATGGTATTGGTCTATTTCAGATTTTCTTTGCTTTGTACAGATCGGCCTGGTGCTTTTAGTGGGGATTTTTTGGACTGCTTCAGGAAGGATGTCGCTGGGTACGCTGGTTGTTTTTAATACCTATATAGGGATGCTTTTATGGCCCGTCAGACAGATGGGAAGGGTTTTAACCGATATGGGTAAGGCCACCGTAGCCATGGGACGAATCGAGGAAATTATGAAGGTTCCGGTTGAAATATTGGATGAAACCGGTGAAAGACCTGAAATTATAGGGAATGTCAGCTTTTCGGGGGTTTCCTTTGCCTATGAAAAGGGGGACCCGGTTTTAACAGATATATCCTTTGATGTAAAGGCAGGAGAAACCATTGCCATACTGGGGGCCACCGGGGCAGGCAAAACCACCATGATGCATTTGCTGGCGAGGCTCTATGATTATCAGCAGGGCTCTATCAAGATTGATGGTATAGAATTAAGGAATCTGGATAAGGGATGGATTAGAAAAAATGTAGGCCTTATATTACAGGAAACCTTCCTCTTTGCCAAAAGCCTAAAGGAAAATATTCGCCTGGCCAGGATAGAGGCCCAGGATCATGAAGTTTATGAAGTATCTAAGGTTGCAGCCCTTCATGAGGTGGTTAAAAAATTTGACAAGGGCTATGAAACCCTGGTGGGTGAACGGGGGGTATCCCTCTCTGGGGGACAAAAACAACGGGTGGCCATTGCCAGAACATTAATTAACAATACACCCATCATTATTTTTGATGATTCCCTGAGTGCCGTTGATACCGAAACAGATGCCTACATCCGTAAAGCCCTTCAAGAAAGAAAGAAAAAAGCAACCACCTTCATTATTTCCCATCGGGTTTCCACCCTGTCAGAGGCAGACCGAATTTTTGTACTGAATAATGGAAAAATTGTGCAAATCGGTAACCATGAGGAACTAATGAAGCAGCCTGGAATGTATCGAAGAATATGGGAGATTCAAAATTCACTGGAGGAGGAATTTTTGGACGATATCGCCCATGACCTATTAAGGAAGGTGACAAAATGAGCGAATTAAAAGAGCAGGATTATCAAGACAAATTTGATATGGGCCTTTGGAAAAATATAATGGCCTATGGAAAATCCTATAAAGGTTATATGATTTGCCTGGGCATTGTAATGGTGCTAATTGCAGTATTAGAGGCAGGGCTTCCCTACATGACCAAGCTGGCCATTGATCAATTCATTATTCCCCAACAGACTGAGGGCTTACTAACCTTTTCTGTAATCTATGGAGTGGCGGTAATTATGATTGCTGTAATGGTATGGCTGTTAATTGCCTTGGCAGGGAAAATCGAAACCGGCATATGCTACGACATACGTCAGGCAGGCTTTAAAAAGCTGCAGGAGCTATCCTTTTCCTATTTTGATAATCGTTCAGTGGGTTGGCTGATGGCCAGAATGACCTCTGACATTACTCGGCTAGGTGAGATTATATCCTGGGGGCTTGTGGATATGGTATGGGGAATTACCAAAATGCTTGCCATTATGGGAGTAATGCTTTATCTCAATTGGAAAATAGCCTTGATCACCCTAATTGTTATACCTGTTTTAGGTGGTATTAGTCTATATTTTCAAAGAAAGATTCTGAGAGAATATAGAAAGGTTAGAAAAATAAACTCTAAAATCACCGGTGGATTTAACGAAGGGATCACCGGCGCCAAGACCACTAAAGTACTAGTCAGGGAGAAGCAAAATTTAGCAGAGTTTCAAGGGATGACAGGGGAAATGAGAATAGCCTCCATTCGGGCAGCCATCTTTTCTTCCCTTTACCTACCCATTGTGTTGACTTTGGGGGCCCTTGGTACGGCCCTGGCCCTGGTCATCGGGGGCAGAGGGGTTATGTTGGAAACTATTTCCTATGGTACCCTGGTGGCCTTTATCTCCTATACCATTCAATTTTTCGAGCCGGTAAGGGAGCTGGCCCGGGTCATTGCTGAGTTTCAATCAGCCCATGCTTCGGCAGAGCGGGTTATATCAATGATTAACACAGAGCCGGAAATCAAGGATACAAAGGATGTCATGAAAATTTACGGAGACATGCTCAATCCCAAAAGGGAAAACTGGGAGAAATTAAAGGGCGATATTGAGTTTAAAAATGTATCTTTTTATTATAAAGAGGAGGAGCCCATTTTAAACCAATTGAATTTGAAGATCAAGGCCGGTGAAACCATTGCCCTGGTAGGTGAAACCGGATCTGGAAAGAGTACCATTGTGAATCTGGCCTGTCGGTTCTATGAGCCTACCCAGGGACAAATATTAATTGATGGAATCGATTATCGGGAAAGGTCTCAATTATGGCTCCATTCCAATTTAGGTTATGTACTGCAGCATCCCCATCTTTTCAGCGGTACCATAAAGGATAATATTCGTTATGGCAGGCTGGAGGCCAGCGAGATGGAAATCATTCGTGCCGCCAAGCTGGTCAATGCCCATGAATTTATTATGAAGCTTGATAAGGGCTATGATGCAGAGGTGGGAGAAGGGGGCAGTCTTCTTTCCACAGGGCAAAAGCAGCTTATTTCCTTTGCCAGGGCAGTATTGGCCAATCCTAAAATATTTGTATTGGATGAAGCCACCTCGTCTATTGACACAGAAACGGAACAAATTATTCAAAACGCCATTCAAAGGGTGTTAAAGGGAAGAACCAGCTTTATTATTGCCCACCGGCTATCCACAATCCGCTCGGCAGACCGTATATTGGTTATTCAAAAGGGTGAAATTGTTGAAGAGGGAAGCCACCAGCAATTACTCAAGAAAAGGGGTTACTACTACAGGCTTTACACCAATCAATTCCTTGAAGAGGAAGGAAAAAGGGTGTTAGAGCATTAGTTCCCGTGAAAAGGACCATAGAGAGATATATATTTTCTCTATGGTCCTTTGTCTTTTAGATTTGACCAATCATACCCTGAACTAAAAATGAGACAATTACAACCAGGGACGAAATAATAAATCCATGAACCATCGGGGCGAAGCCTGATTTGCTGAGGCTTTTAAAATTGGTTTTTAAACCGATTGCCCCCAGGGCCATCACCATGAAAAATTTACTGATGCCCGAAACCCTAAGGCTTAGATCTGGCGAAATCAGTCCTGTACTCTTGAAGGCTACCGCAGCAAGAAAAAGAAGAATAAACCAGGGGAAGATCCTTTGAAGATTCACCCTTTCCCCTGCCGGGCTTTTGTCCGCCGGAGTCACTTGGCCCTCTGACTTGGTCTTTAGGCGTTGGTTGATATAAGAAAAAATCAGTACCACAGGGATGATCGACAGGGTTCTTGTCAGCTTGACGATGACAGCATAGCTCCCTGCAATGTCAGAAAAGGCATAGCCGGCCGCCACCACAGAGGAGGTATCATTCACAGCGGTTCCCGTCCAAAGCCCGAAGCCCAGATCACTCATTTGAAAATAGCTGCCCATAATAGGGAAAAGAACCACCATGATGATATCAAAAATAAAGGTGGCCGAAATGGCATAGGCAATATAGCTATCTTCAGCGTCAATCACCGGGGCCAGGGCCGCAATGGCAGATCCCCCGCAAATTCCCGTTCCTGCCGAAATCAAGCTTGACAGCCGCCAGTCCATTTTAAAAAGCCGGCCGAATAAATAACCGCCCCCAAAGGCACATAGCAGTGTAAAGACCATTACAAAGAGGGAAAACTTGCCAACCTCCACCACCTGGGCAAAGCTAAGGGTGGCGCCCATTAAAATAATGGCCAGGCGTAAAATCTTCTTTGATGTAAAATTAATTCCTTTTTCAAATAATTGACGACCCGCCACAAGGGGATTCAGTAGCATACCAATCAAGAGTGCCAAAACCCCCGCCCCAATTAGGTGGTTGGGGATGAATCCGCTGCCATGGACCGCTGCCAGGGCCAGAATGGCTGTAGAGAGAATTCCGAAGGTATATTCTCGAATGAAGGTCATATAATCAACTCCTTTCTGTCAGTCCCCCTTGATTTTATCATTGAATAGTTATAAAATCTAATTATAATTACTTATATGATTATAATAAAAATTAATAAAAGGTGATTAAATGCTGGATATTAAGGTGGTTTCATTTCTAACCCTATGGAAGCATAAAAGCTACACAAAGGCCGCTGAGGAACTCTGCCTAACCCAACCGGCTGTTACGCAGCACATCAAGGCCCTGGAAAGGCAATATGGCTTAAAGCTGCTTCAGTACATCAATAAGGAGCTGAGGCTCACCAGGGCTGGAGAGATTTTTTACCAATATGCTCAAAATTCAAGGATCAATGAGCAGGTTTTGGCTCGGAAATTAAAGGAGGAGGCTGGTGAAGGAAAAGCATTGGCCTTTGCCGCCACCCTGACCATAGGTGAATTTACCCTGGCCCCGATCCTGGGGGATTTTATTAAACAATTTGCCCAATACGATATCACAATGTATGTTTATAATACCGAAAGGGTACTAAAAATGCTTGCAGAGGGGAAAATCAGCTTTGCCCTGGTGGAGGGGCTTTTTAATAAGGCCGATTATTCAACCCGGCTGTATAAACGGGCCCCCTTCACTTTAATTGCCCCCTTAAACCATCCTATGAAGAATCAGGCTGTATTTTTGGAGGATTTAAAAAATGAGACCATTATTATCAGAGAAAAGGGGTCGGGTTCTCGGGCCATACTGGAGAGGGGCCTTTATGATAAAAATTATACCCTGGATAATTTCCAAAAGGTTGTTGAAATTGGTAATGTCAACGTGATAAAAAATTTGGTAAAGTCGGGAACAGGCTTAAGCTTTATGTATCGGGATGCTGCCCTGGAGGAGATTAACAGGGGAGAGGTGGCAGAAATTCACCTGAAGGACTTTGTGATAGAAAGGGAGTTTAACTTCATTACTTTAAAAAATCCCTTGATGGAGCAGGAGGCGGAACCGTATTATTTGTTTTTTATGGAACGGCTGGAAGGGGACTCCAGCGGGATGCAAATCCCTTGACTTCAATTGATGGGCATGATATAATTTGGTAAATTAAAAAGGCTATTGGTGCATTCCCCTTGAGGATTGCTTAAAAGGGAAACCCGGTGAAATTCCGGTACGGTCCCGCCACTGTAATGTCCTAGAAGCCTGTCAAAACCACTGTACCAAGGTATGGGAAGGGATAGGATTCGCTACGGCTAAGTCAGGAGACCTGCCAATGGTAACAATACTAAAACTCACGGGGATGAGGGGTGTTATTTTTATTTCTGATAAAAGAAGCATTGCTTTTGTTTATCACGAGACATTATGCCCTTCCTGCATAGGAGGGGCTGTTTTATTGCTAAATGGATGATGTGTGAGCCGCTGGGGAATTACTTTCCTAAAACCGTGGTCATGGCCCTTTTTCTGTTTGACAGAGAGAGAAACATGGCTATTTGCTGAGGGTTTGGTCCCCAGCACCTCCTTCATTCACAAAATTGATGACAGAAAACATTTGCACTATATGTAGTATGTGGTATAATAAATATGACCATATGTTGTGATGGTTGAGGTTTGATACTCCTTGGAATCAAGGGGTTTTATTTATTGTACATCCATATTTAGGAGGTTGACCATGGTAACAAGAGTTAGGAAAAGAGATGGAAGGGAAGTATTTTTTAATATTGAAAAAATCACCAATGCCATTTATAAAGCCAGTATGTCGGCGGGGCAAAATGACTATCCCCATGCCGTAGAACTGACGGAAAAGGTGGTAAACCAGTTATCACAGCTATATCATGAGGCAGCTCCCAGTGTTGAAGAAATTCAAGATATTGTGGAGCAGGTGCTCATTGCCAATAATTCGCCGCAAATTGCAAAAAATTACATATTATATCGGGCTGAAAGAACAAGAATTCGGGAAATGAATACCAGGCTGATGAAGGTAATGGAGGAAATCACCTTTAAAGAAGCCAAGGATAATGACCTGAAGCGGGAAAATGCCAATATCAATGGCGACACGGCCATGGGTACCATGCTGAAGTATGGTACTGAAAGTGCCAAGCACTTTTACGAAATGTATGTATTGGACCCCGCCCATTCCAGGCTTCATAAGGAGGGGGATATCCATATTCATGACCTTGATTTTTTAACCCTAACCACCACCTGCTGCCAAATTGATATTGATAAACTCTTTAGGGGCGGCTTTAATACAGGCCATGGCTCTCTACGGACGCCAAACGATATCAGCAGCTATTCAGCCCTGTCCTGTATTGCCATCCAGTCCAATCAGAATGACCAGCACGGAGGGCAAAGTATACCAAACTTTGACTATGGTATGGCACCAGGGGTGACTAAAACCTTTATTAAGGAATACAAGCGGAATTTATTTAAAGCAATGGAGCTTTTAACTTCATTGAAGGATATCGATTCCCTGGTGGAAACAATAATAAAGGAAATAGAAGGGAAAAAGGGCTTGTTGCCATCAATGGCCAACAATAACGGATACCAGGAATATGAGAGGGAACGGCTTAAGCGTTATATTGAGGATGCAGCGATCGTCGAAAAAATCCAGGCCTTTGCTCTGAAAAATGCCCTTCAGGAAACCGATAAAAAGACATATCAGGCCATGGAGGCCTTTATTCATAATCTAAATACCATGCACAGCCGGGCCGGGTCTCAGGTGCCCTTCAGCTCAATCAATTATGGCCTTGACCAATCACCCGAAGGAAGGTTAGTGGTAAAGAACCTGTTGTTAGCCACCGAAGCCGGCCTTGGAAATGGAGAAACGGCCATTTTCCCCATTCAGATCTACCGTGTGAAGGAGGGGATTAACTATCATCCCGGTGAGCCCAATTACGATTTATTTCAGCTGGCCTGCCGGGTAAGCGCCAAACGGCTATTTCCTAACTTTTCATTTATTGATGCTCCTTTTAATTTAAAATACTATCAGGCAGGGCGTCCTGAAACCGAGGTAGCCTATATGGGCTGTCGAACCAGGGTAATGGGAAATCAATATGACCCCAACAACGAGATTGCCTTTGGCAGGGGGAATTTGAGCTTCACCACCATTAATCTTCCCAGACTGGCCCTCAAAAGCAGGGGAGAAGAGGCCAGATTTTATGAAATGCTGGATCAAATGATTGACTCTGTGATTCAGCAACTTTTAGAGCGGTTTGAAATACAGGCCGCCAAGAAGGTGAAAAATTTTCCCTTTTTAATGGGAGAAGGAGTCTGGCTGGGCTCTGACCAGCTTAAGGCAGAGGATGAAATACGGGAGGTCATCAAGCATGGTACCTTAACCCTGGGCTTTATAGGTTTGGCAGAATGTCTGAAGGCCCTGAGGGGTGCCCACCATGGTGAATCGGAGGCGTCACAGCAGCTGGGTCTGGAAATTATCGGTCATATGAGAAAAAGAATGGATGAGGCCAGTGAACGGTATGGAATGAATTTTACATTGATTGCTACCCCTGCCGAGGGAACCGCCGGAAGATTTGTCAAGATGGATAGACAAATTTTCGGTAAGCTCCCAGGGGTAACCGACAGAGAGTATTATACCAACAGCTTCCATGTACCGGTTTATCACAAAATTAATGCCTATGACAAGATTAGACTTGAAGCACCGTATCATGAGCTGACCAATGCCGGTCATATTACCTATATTGAGCTGGATGGAAGTCCTTCCAACAATCTGGAGGCCTTTGAAAAAATCATCAGAACCATGAAGGAAATGGGAATCGGCTATGTTCTATTAATCACCCTGTCGATCGGGACCCTGTTTGCGGGTATACGGGTGTAATTAAAGATATTTGTCCCCAATGCGGACGCCGGGAAGGCGAGGTAAAGTTTGATCGAATTAGAAGAATTACAGGCTATTTGGTAGGAACCCTCGATCGATTTAACGATGCCAAGAAGGAAGAGGAAAAGGATCGAGTAAAGCACCTATAGTCAGTTTGTAGAAAGAGGGAAGCAAGGTGAACATGAGAATAGCGGGCATTGCTGGTGAATCCATTGTAGATGGACCAGGCATCAGGCTGGTGGTCTTTGCCCAGGGGTGCAGACACCGCTGCGGCGGCTGTCATAACCCCCAAACCCATTCCTTTACAGGGGGCTACGAGGTAACAATAGAAGAAGTCATTGAAAAAGTAAGGCAAAATCCCCTTTTAGACGGGGTTACCCTAAGCGGTGGTGATCCCTTTGAGCAGGCGTTGGCCTTCGGGGGCCTGGCTGGGGCCGTAAAGGACCTTGGTTTGAATGTAGTTACCTATACAGGCTATACAATGGAGGTGCTGTTAAGCCAAAGACACCGTCGAAGGGGCTGGAATGGGCTGCTGAACAATACTGATCTACTGGTCGATGGCAAATTTGAGGCCGACCAGATCAGAGCTGATTTAAGGTTTATAGGCTCGGCTAATCAAAGGATTATTAATGTGAAGGAATCACTGGTTAAGGGAAGGATTGTCCCAGCCAATCTTATATAGTTTGAAGGGGCCCGTATGCCATGTTGAATGGCAGGCGGGCTTTACCAATGTATGGCTTTGAATACTACTTCTTGAATTTGATATAATAAGAAAAAAGAGATGAAGGGAATGTTTATGAAAATAACAAGATTACTGATTATTTTTGGATTAATCATTGGATTAGTGGCGGCCTGTACCCCTGTTAAACCTGCCAATCCTGATGAGGTACCCTCGTCGATGGATCAGCAGGAGCCCGAGGAGCCATTACCGGTGGTGGATTCAAAATGGGAAAAAATTGATGAAATGATCAATAACATGACCCTTGAAGAAAGGGTTGGACAGGTTTTTATGGTGGCCTTTAGAAAAAATCAGCAAAATAAGCCGATTCTAAGGGTCGATCAGACGACTAGCAACACACTTAAAACCTATCCCGTGGGAGGTGTAATTCTATTTACTGAAAATATTGATACGGTGGATCAAACCATTTCACTGATTCAAGAATTACAAGGGGTCAGCAGGATTCCCCTGTTTATTGGTATCGATGAAGAGGGGGGAGCAGTCAGCAGGCTTCATAAAAGTGGAAAAATTCCTGCCACGAAGCTGCCGGGAAATGATGCCATTGGGAAGGCCAACGATCCCCAATTGGCCTACGATGTAGGTAAAATCCTGGGCAGGGAATTATCGGCCCTGGGCTTTACAATGAACTTTGCCCCGGTGGCTGACGTCAATTCAAACCCTAAAAATCCTGTAATTGGCCGAAGATCCTTTGGTCAAGAGCCCCATCAGGTGGCTGAAATGGTGGCCAAAATGGTAGAAGGAATGCAGGAGGAAAATGTAAGTGCAGTTGTTAAGCACTTTCCAGGGCATGGAGACACTGCCCAGGATACTCACCACGAGGCAGTGAAGGTGGAGCATGATCTGGAAAGGCTCAGACAGCTTGAGCTGATCCCCTTTAAGGCGGGAATCGAAGCGGGGGTTGATGGGGTGATGACAGCCCATATTCAGGTTCCCCAGGTTACAGGGTCTAATTTACCGTCGACCCTTTCTCCTGAAATTATGGGGCTCCTCAGGCAGGAGCTGGGGCATAAAAAGCTGATTATTACCGATGCCCTGGAAATGAAGGCCATTTCGGACCATTACACCTCAGGGGAGGCAGTCGTACTAGCCTTTGAGGCAGGGGCCGATATTCTGCTGATGCCCGAATCCCTTGAGGAAGGCTATGAAGCGCTGCTAAAGGCAGTTCAAGAGGGAAGGATCCCAGAGGATCGCCTTTTGGATTCCGTACGAAGAATTTTATCAGTAAAATATGACCGTGGCCTCTGGGAGGAAAAACCGCCCCAAAATCCCCTGGAGGTATTGGGGAATGAGGCTCACCGGAAGACTGTTGAGGAAATAAAAAAGAAAGGGAGGTAGATTTATTCCACCTCCCTTTCTAAACGATTGAAAATTGAACGAACACCCCTCCACCAATTTTCATCCTCTGCATATTTTCGGTTAATCCATTGAAAGGGGTCCATATCGGCGGGATAATCTGCTGCGAGATTGATTACGGTTCGGGCCGCAATGGCGGCTGAATCTGAAATATCAGTGTTATAGTGCTGCCAACTGGTAAATACATTAAAGGGATTGTTGGCTATTTTTAGAACATTAGGATGATCCTTAGGAACAAACCCCTGCTCATGACCAGCTATGGCAAATAATACCAGGGGGTTCAGGTCAAATTCCCTGGCAGTGGAAACAATAATTGAAAAATAGGGCTCCTGTTCCAAAATGGAATTACGGCTCATTAAATAGGCCCGGAGTTTTTCTTCGTCTATTTCTCTGTAGTGAAAATCCGAGGGCAGCTGAGGCTTTGCAATGGCTTCAAAAACCATGGGCTGAGAAGTTGCCTTTAGCTTGACCGACTGCTGAATATAGATTTGATTAATAAAGAGGATCAATAGACATAGCAGCATGATACCGGCAAATTTCACCTTTGATTCCAACTGCTCCGATAGATTTCCTTCCCATACCAGGGGCAGCCGGCCGCCCTTTAGGGATTTTTCACTGGTTTCTGGCCTATTGGGGCTGGGTTCTTGGAGCAGCCATTGTTTGGCATTAGCGGCCGAATTAATATTCTGCTGAAACTGTTTGATGATATCCTGATCAACAGGGTAGATCACGTGGTCTTGAAGCCAATGGCATAAGGATTCTAATAATTCCTGATTAATTGTTTTAAGGGTTAGGGCTACCTCTAAAACATCATAAAAAACAAGCTCCCCTTGGTCAGCCAGGGGGGACTTTTCCTGCAGTCTTCTGATAATCGGTACACGATATACGGCAGGAATCTTTGTCAGGTGGCGACTAACGATTTCCCCCAGGGTGTTTTCCAGTATTTCCTTTCTTCTGGCCTCATGGTATTGAGGAAAGCGCTTGACAATATATTGTTTTAACTTATTGATATCTTCCCCATTGATGATTTTATGGTTTTTCATTTCTTTAATTAAATCCAACACCTTTTCACACCCTATAGTTATTGTATAAATATTGTACCTAAGTAAGATTCTGTCATCATTATATAATAATCTACTGTTTTTTTCCATCCTGTTAATGGCGAATGAATCGATTTTACTAGTCATAAATAGGGCTGTTAAATATCTTTTTTTTATAATTTCCTATGAATAACAGATTTGGTATAATAAAAGCAAATGATTATTTTTATAAGGAGGCAGTGAAAATGCTGGAATTATTAACAAAAAGAAGAAGCATCAGGGCATATGAAGAAGCAAAGCTGACCGAGGAGCAGGTAAAGCAACTGATTAAGGCGGCCCTATTGTCCCCCACATCAAAGAACTCCCAATCATGGGATTTTATTGTGGTGGATGATGCCGCCCTGCTGGAGAAGCTATCCCAGGCTAAACCCCAGGGGGCAGGCTTTTTAAAAAACGCAGCCCTGGGCATAGTTGTTGTGGCTGATTCCAATGTAAGTGATGTTTGGATTGAGGATGCCTCTATTGCCGCCACGATCTTACACTTAACGGCAGAATCAATGGGGCTCGGCTCCTGCTGGGTTCAAATCAGACAAAGACAGCATGGGGAAGGCAAAACTGCCGGTACCTTTCTTCAGGAGCAATTGGGAATTCCTTCCCACAAGCAGGCCTTGGCCATCATTGCAGTGGGCCATAAAGGGGAGCAGAAAAAACCCCATTCAGAGGAAGAATTGAAATTTGATAGAGTACATATAAATCATTATGGGAATCCATTAAAACCCTAGGCAGATGGAATAAACTTTTGTAAAGGTAAGGGAAGGAGCTTAGTAATGGAAAGAGTAATCAAGGTAGGTATCATAGGATTTGGAATGGCCGGTAGGGTGTTTCATGCTCCGGTGATCAACAGCTTGCTCCAGCTTCAGCTTTCTAAAATAGTTACTGGTAATGAAAAAACTGCTGAATATATCCGTCTCCAATACCCCCAGTGTCAGGTGGTACGGGAGACAGAGGCAGTATTAAATGATGAAGAAATTGAGCTGGTGGTGGTGGCAACCCCCAATACCTCCCATAAGGAGCTGGCAGCGAAAGCCCTTAAAGCGGGCAAGCACGTGGTGGTGGAAAAGCCCTTCACCATTACCTCCCAGGAGGCCGATGAGCTGATAGAATTGGCTGGCAAACAACAAAGAATTTTATCGGTTCATCAGAATAGAAGGTGGGACAGTGATTTTTTAACGGTAAAATCCATTATAGAGGGGCAGCTGCTGGGAAGGCTGGTGGAGTATGAGGCCCATTATGATCGCTTTAGAAACAGGCTTAAGGAGAATGCCTGGCGGGAAGAAAATCAACCGGGGGCAGGAATTCTATATGATTTAGGCAGTCATTTAATTGATCAGGCCCTGGTTCTCTTCGGTACACCCCAGGAAATTTATGCTGATATCAGGGTTCAACGACCCGTAGCAAAGGTCGACGATCATTTTGAAATTATTCTTTATTACCCCCAGCTGAAGGTGACCTTAAAATCCGGCAGTCTTGTAAGGGAGCCCCTGCCCCATTTCATATTGTTGGGTGAACAGGGCTCCTTTGTGAAATATGGTATGGATGTTCAGGAGGCGGCTCTGAAAAAGGGACTAACGCCAAAGGACCTGGAGGATTGGGGTCGGGAACCCGAGGATCAATGGGGAATACTGAATACCAATGTTAACGGTGTTCACTTCAGAGGAAGGGTGGAAAGTATACCAGGGGATTACAGTGCCTATTATCAAAATGTCTGCCGGGCCATCATGAAGGAAGAAGCCCTTTTAGTTAAACCCCAGGAATCAAGGAATGTCATCAGAGTAATTGAACTGGCCCTTGAGAGTAATCATAAGAAGTGCAGAATTCAATATCGCTAGAACTTAAAATGCCTTAGCCATTGCCGATGGGTCAATTGGCTAAGGCATTTATCACTTTGGTGGTCGCATCTAAATAATGAAGATAGTGTAAGAATCGATAGAAACTTTTCAAGGGAATTATTTCCATAAGAAGGAACTTTGTCACCCTTATCGAATAGTAAAACTTAAACAACCGATACAATTCTCCCGGCAGGAGGCATTATATGAAAAAAGTGATACGGTTTATTCAAAAAAATATCATTGTCATATTAGTCGTACTAATTATTGCCAACAGCCTGTTTTTATACTGGCTTCAGCAACGAAATGTCCCCTTTTATTCTGAAAGCCCCAACTATCATTTTTATTTTGTGGGCCAGAACTCGGTGGACCCCTATTGGAAGGAAATTCGAAGGGGTGTTGAAGATGCTGCCAAGGACTATAATGTGGTGGTGGAATTTAATTCACCTCGATTCAATAATCCCGCCGAGGAGCTAAAATATCTTGATATGGCCATCAGTGCCCGGGTAGATGGAATTATTACCCATGTTTCCAATGTCCAGGGTTCCACTGAATTAATTAACAGGGGCTACACCGAAGGAATTCCCATTGTGACGATTGAAAACGATAACAAAAATAGTAATCGAAATGCCTTTGTGGGTACTAACAGCTTTCTTCTGGGAAAAGAGGCCGGTGAATTGATGGTTGAGGCAACCAATGGAAGGGCAAGGGTTGCCATCGTTGTTAACAGTGATCTGGACCTGGATTCAGCCAGTCAGAACCTTAAAATGAATGGCTTTTTAAGTGCAATCAAGGAATATCCCGATATGCAGGTGGCAGAGGTATATACCTCACAATTGGGAATTTTAAGTGCTGAGGAAATTACTCAAAATATCATCAATCATCAGTCTGAAATCAATGCCATTTTAACCACCAGCTCCGTTGATACCCTGGGGGCCGCCCAGATTATTGTAGACAGGAATAAGGTGGGCAGTATTTGTCTGGTGGGTTATGGCGATTTGGAAAATATTCTAAGATACATTATGATGGATATTATCTATGGGACAGTGATCAGTGACCCCTATCAGATGGGCTATGAGGCGGTCAAGGCGTTAATTGATATTAAGGACAATAATAATGTCTCTACCTTTATTGATACTGGCGTTAAGGTCATTACAAGGGAGAACATTCATGACTATACCTATGATTATGAAGAAGGGCAGCAGCAATAGTCTAAAGGAAGCAGTTGGTGGTTAATATGAAAAAAAACCTGTTTCATTTTTCGGGAATCAGAAAAAAGTTAATTATATACTATTTAATTATCACCTTGATTATTGGCTTAACCAGTGTATTTTCCTACTATAATGCCAAGTTGGTGCTGACAAAGCTCAAGACCATCATCACCGATTATGTCTATTTAAATGATTTAAATAACGATGTTGATCTGCTAATGACAGAGGTAGAGAAATACTTAACTACCAAATCCTCCAATGCCCTTTTGAATTACTATACAATCTACGACACCCTGGATAAAAAATCAAAGGACATTCCCAGGGAGGCCACCTACCATATGGACAGTCTGATGATGAAAAACATAGGATATTTAATAGATGATTTACTTTTGGAGGCCGACAGTGCAGTGAAGGCAAAGCGAGGCAGAATTAGTAATGAGTATAATGCTCATTTTACCCGTTCCTATGAAATTAGTGAATATGTGAAGCAATATATTACGCAGCTGTTAAATAACAAGCTTCAGGAGGGCTCAGATCAATATGGAATCATTACAAAAAATATGACCTTTGTAAGCTATGTCAATGCCGCAATTATTGTGGGGGCGGTAACCCTAAATATTATTCTGGCCATTATCTTCACCTATCGGCTGACGAAGCCCATTATCGAGCTGGCCCATTCGGCAGAGAAGATTTCCCAGGGAAACTTTAATATTGATCCGATTCAAATTCATACAGATGATGAAATTAAAATTTTGGCCAAGGCCTTTGATAAAATGGTCGTTAATATTAAAAGCCATATCGATGACATTAAGACCCAGGCAGAGGTTGAAAATCGGTTAAAGGAACAGGAAATGGAGAATTTCAAGATGAAAAGCCTTTTAAAGGATGCCGAGCTTAAGGCCCTTCAGTCCCAGATCAATCCTCACTTTCTATTTAATACCTTTAATGCTGCAGGGCAACTGGCTATGATGGAGGGGGCCGACCGGGCCTCAGAATTTATAGAGAATATTGCCCAGCTGTTCCGCTATAATTTAAGGAGTCTGGACAGGCCCGTTACTTTAAAGGATGAAATTAATTACGTTAAAAATTACATGTATATTTTAAAAACGAGATTTGGTGATAAGATAGAGTTTAAGACAGAGATTGACAAGGGACTGCTCATGGTCAAGGTTCCCTGTACCATTATTCAGCCAATTGTTGAAAACGCCTTTATTCATGGCCTTGAAAACCTGGAAAGAAACGGTGAAATACAACTGAAGGTGAAGGAAGAAAATCAGATTATTTTAGTGGAAGTTAAGGATAACGGAATTGGCATGGAATTAGAAAAAATAGAAGCCATCATGAAGGCCGATGGCAGCGAAGAAAAGATAAGGAAGCATGCCAGCGGTATTGGAATCAATAATGTTATTGATCGACTCAGGCTATTCTATAACATAGACGATATTCAAGAGGTATTTGAGATGGAAAGCAGCCCGGGGCAGGGAACAAAGGTAACCTTGAAGCTGCCCGTGGGAAAGGAGGTCATAGATGATTAAGCTATTAATTGCAGATGACGAATATATTGTCATTGAGTCTGTTAAATTCATTATTGAAAAGCATGTCCCCAATGTGGAGGTTGTTGGAACGGCCAGGTCTGGCCGTGAAGCCATTGAAAAGGCCCTTAGCTTGAAGCCCGATATCATATTGATGGATATTCATATTCCGGGTATAAATGGGATTGAAGCCATTCGACATATCAAGGCATCCCACTGTGATGCTATTTTTGTAATCATCAGTGCATACGAGTATTTCCAGTATGCCAAGGAGGCCGTAAAGCTGGGGGTTCAGGATTATCTGTTGAAGCCCCTGAATAAAAATAAGCTGATTAAGGTGATCGACGAGATCTGTCAAATAATTGAGGCAAGGCGTGAGGCTGTAAAAAGAGAAATGCTATTAATGGAAAAGATCAACAACATTTTGCCCCACATGGAAGGACAGTTTATACTATCCCAGCTCTTTAACGACAGCTGTCAGAAGAATTTATCCTTTTATGAAGAGATATTTGGAATGGATTTAAGTTACGGCTATGTGATGATGGCAGTAGTTGAAGCCCCTGAAGCGGCGGTAAAGGCTGAGGGCTTAAAAAATAGCCTATTGAAGCAGCAATTCTATGAATTGTTCACCATGAGGTTAAAGAATGCCAGCGATTGTCTGGTTGGGCTGCCCCATCTGGATCGAATTGTGGCCTATATCCCCATTGACTCCACAATGGATGCCTATGAGATTAAGAATAATGCCATAGGCCTGGCCAAGGGGATTATTTCAAAGCTTAATAAAAGTCTTCAGCTTCCTTATCAATTTGGTTTGGGAAGGGCCTATCCCATTGAACATTTTTCCAAATCCTATCAGGAGGCCCATATGGCGGCATCGATATATCATAAAGATACTGTGACCCATTATGAGGATGTTCACCTGCTTCCGGCTTCCCTTGAGGATTATCCCCATGAGCTGGAAAAGATTTTTTTAGACCGGATACTGGTCATAGATACAAAGGGCGCATTAGAAGCCTTTTCAAAGATATTTCAATGGCTTTCAAGGGTTTATGGAGATAATTGCCAAAAAATGAAATCTAAATTGCTGGAGCTTTTTATTCTAACCCAAAGGGTGGTCCCCTATGAGGTAGGTGAAAGGGAGCCAGGGGAGCGGGATTATTTATTAGAGATATTGGAAATTAATGATATTAAAGATTTGAACATCACCTATATAAATTATTTGAGGAGCCTTTTAGCAAGGCTTGAAGAAACTAAAAACTGTAAATTAAGCGGCCTGATATTAAGTGCCCTTCGATACATAGAGGAAAATTACCGGGATAATATTGGTCTGGATGATGTGGCTAAGCAGATCAATATGAGCTACCATCATTTTAGTAAATTTTTTAAGGAATCTACAGGAAAGAATTTTGTTGACTATTTGACAGAGCTTAGGGTTGAAAAGGCTAAGGAGATCCTTAAGGATAAGACCATTAATATCAAAGAAATTTGTTACGAGGTTGGCTACACCGATCCCAATTACTTTAGTAAAATATTTAAAAAATCCACAGGAATGACTCCTACAGAGTTTAGAAATTATGCCATTTCCCAGGAGAGGTGATGAAGGATTGAAGAAACTGGAAGGTCTTAAAACAATTGTAACGGTACTTCTCTTAATTGTTTTGGTAGCCCTTACCCTTCAAATCATCAAGGTAATTGACATAGAACGGAAGGGCAGTACAAAGCCCAACGGACTGGAGGAGGAACAGAAAAAAATTAAGGTTGGATTTTCTTTAGGTACCCTTAAGGAGGAAAGATGGCTTAAGGATCGGGACATTCTGATGGCAAAGATCAGGGAATTGGGAGGGGAAATTATTGTACAGAATGCCAACAACGATGATCAGGATCAGTTAAAGCAGGTAAGGTATTTGATCAGCCAGGATATTGATGTTTTAATTTTGGTGCCAAATGATCATCATAAAGCCAATGAAGCTGTTGAATTAGCTAAACGGAATGGCGTCAAGGTAATTTCCTATGACAGGTTGGTGTTAAATGCCAATGTAGATTTATACGTTTCCTTTGATAATACCCGGGTGGGGGAGCTGATGGCCGAATCGGTTTTAGCCCATATGCCCCAGGGCCACCTGCTAATTGTAAATGGTGCCACCAGCGATCATAATACCAGACTGATTAAAGAAGGATATGACAGGGTATTGCAGGAAAGCATTGAAGCCGGCCATATTGAACTGGTTGCTGAGGAATGGGCCCAGAATTGGATGAAGGAGCATGCCTTTACCGTCACCGACCAGCTGCTTAAGGAAGGCCATACCATTGAGGCAGTGATTGCAGGTAATGATGGTTTGGCCGATGGGGTGATAGAAGCCCTCTCACAACACAGGCTGGCTGGTCAAACCATTGTAGTGGGCCAGGATGCCGACCTGGCGGCCTGCCAGCGTATTGTTGAGGGAACTCAATTGTTGACAATCTATAAGCCTATCGAAAAGCTGGCAGAGGCCACAGCCCGTATTGCAGTACAAATGGCTAAAGGAGAAGAGCTTGCCAATATTAAATATACCATCAATGATGGAAGCTACGATATACCCTATTATGTTCTGGAGCCCGTTGTGGTGGATCAAAATAATATGAAGGAAACGGTTATCAAAGATGGTTTTCATATGATTGATGAGGTTTATCGAAATCTGCCGAATCAATGAAAATTGATGTTTTAGATCCAGTAGAAGCTGACTACTGGATTTTTTTATCACAAAATATTACTACTCAATAGGCTAAAGTGTGAAAAGAAACAAAATAAGAAAGAATAAAATAAAATGTTACAGAAACAAGCAGGCCTTTCCTTCAATGTCTTCCTGTATAATAATTAATAAGGGTTGGGAAAACGTTTTTATCCTTCCTGATTCCTTAAGAGGGCTGATCCTTTGGATGAGCCATAGAAAATAATAAGGGGGACGAATTAAATGAAAAAGCGCAAAATCTTTACGCTACTGCTGGCCTTTGTTTTGGTTGTTGGCTTGTTTGCAGGGTGCAGCAGCCAGCCTGCGGATGAAGAAACCGGCGGAGAAGGAGCAACAGATGAAAAGATTGTTGTGGGATTATCACTGCCTACCCAAAGAGAAGAAAGATGGGTAAGGGATAAGGAAAAAATGGAAGCCGTGGCAGAGGAAATGGGGATTGAGTTATTGGTTAAGGTTGCCGATGCCAATATGCAGGAACAGATTACCCAGGTGGAAGCCCTGTTAACCCAGGGAATTGATGTGTTGATTTTAGCACCCCACGATGCCTCAGCAGCAGCTTCTCTGGTAGAAAAGGCCCATCAGGAGGGTGTGCCGGTTATCTCCTATGACCGATTGATTACTAATACCGATAAGCTGGATGTGTATTTATCCTTTGACAATGTCAAGGTTGGAGAGCTTCAGGGACAATATATAACCGAACAGGTGCCTGAAGGTAAGTACATCATTATGTCTGGAGCACCTACCGATAACAATGCCAAGCTGTTTAAAGAGGGTGCCATGAAATATATTCAACCGCTGATTGACAGTGGAAAAATTGAAGTGATTGCAGAACAGGCAGTTGACAACTGGGTACCAGAGAATGCCTTAAGAATAGTAGAAGCTGCCCTGGCAGCCAATAATAATGAAGTAGATGCCATACTGGCACCAAATGACGGTACTGCTGGCGGAGCCATTCAAGCCTTGGCAGCACAAGGATTGGCAGGTGAAGTACCCATTACCGGTCAAGATGCTGAAAAGTCAGCTGCAAAGAGAATTGTTGAGGGGACGCAATCAATGACAATTTTCAAGGATACAAGGGAATTAGGTCAAGAGGCCATTGAAATTGCAGTTCAGCTTGCAAAGGGTGAAAACATATCTACCAATGGAGAGGTTGATAACGGCTCAGTTAATGTGCCCTCTGTATTACTGGAGGCAACGGTTGTAACTGCTGATAATATTCAAGAAGTATTGGTTGACAGTGGATATATTACCGAGGCCGATCTAAGATAATAATTGTATTGCTATATAGTTAGAGGAGGAATAGCCCAGGTTATTCCTCCTATTTTAGAAAGGTGGATCGTCTATGGGTGAATATATTTTAGAAATGCAGGATATCGTAAAGGAATTCCCAGGGGTAAAGGCCCTTGATCATGTTAATCTAAAGGTAAAAAAAGGAGAAATCCACGCCTTGGTGGGTGAAAATGGCGCCGGAAAATCGACCCTCATGAAGGTACTCAGTGGGGTATACCCCTACGGCACCTACGAAGGAAAAGTTATGATTAATGGAAAGGAGCAGCGATTTCAAAATATTAAGGACAGTGAAGCTGCAGGGGTGGGAATTATCTACCAGGAATTAACCCTGGTAAAGCAAATGAGTATTTGCGAAAATATTTTCCTGGGTAATGAGTATCAAAAATATGGTGTTATCAATTGGAATCAGGCATCGGCCCATACCCAGCAGCTATTAAAGGAGGTGGGTTTGTCAGAGAATCCAGATACGCCAATATTAAACCTGGGAATTGGAAAACAGCAATTGGTGGAAATCGCCAAGGCCCTATCGAAAAATGTAAGTATTCTAATACTAGACGAGCCCACTGCAGCCCTGAACGAGGATGATAGTGAAAATCTGTTGAATATAATTCGTAAGCTGAAGGAAGAAGGAATTAGCTGCATCTATATTTCCCATAAGCTGAAGGAAGTAAAGGCCATCGCCGATACAATTACTGTTTTAAGGGATGGAAAAACCATTGAGACCTTCCCCAATGATGAAGTCGTTAACCAAAATCGAATTATTACAGGAATGGTGGGAAGGGAACTGACACAATTATTTCCTCGTAAGCCTCATACACCGGGAGATGTGGTATTGGAGGTTAAGGACTGGACTGTCTATAACCCAGAATTGCCCGATCGAAAGATCATTGATGGAGTCGGCTTTCAGGCCCGGAAGGGTGAAATACTGGGAATTGCAGGATTAATGGGATCAGGGCGTACTGAACTGATGATGAGTATTTTCGGTGCCTATGGTATCAATAAATCAGGTGAAATTTTCATTGATGGAAAGCCGGTGGCCATTAAAAATCCAAGAGAGGCCATTGAAAGGGGCCTATGCTATTTATCAGAGGATCGGAAAAAAACAGGCCTTGTATTGATGATGGATATTAAAGAGAACATTACCCTGGCAAGCCTGGATAAAATTTCAGGTGTATCAGGAATCAATGAAAATGAAGAAATCAAGGTATCTAATCATTATGTAGATGCGTTAAAAATAAAGACTCCCTCTATCGAGCAAAAGACCAGGAACCTAAGTGGTGGAAACCAGCAAAAGGTTGTTATTGCCAAATGGCTCATGGCTGCTCCCAAGGTATTGATATTAGATGAGCCCACCAGGGGAATTGATGTTGGGGCAAAATATGAAATTTATAACATTATGAATGAACTGGTGGAGCAGGGCGTCAGCATCATTATGATATCCTCTGAGCTGCCGGAAATTTTGGGAATGAGTGACCGGATATTGGTAATGCACGAAGGAAAATTAACAGCAGATTTAGACTGGGAGGCCAGCGACCAGGAAAAAATAATGCATTATGCAACTGGTGGGGCATAGCAGTCTTAAGATCCAATAAAGGAGGTTAATCAAATGAGCAGCAAAACAATGGAAAAGCAAAGTCCTGTAGAAATCATAAAGCTATCCTTACGCAATAATATTAAGCAATACACTATGTTTATAGCATTAATCAGTATTATGATCATATTTTCACTTTTCAGTGATGTTTTCTTTACACCAAGAAATTTATCTACTTTATTTTTACAAACGGCCCATATCGCCATTCTAGCATGTGGTGTGGTACTGGTGATTGTAGCAGGTCATATTGATCTGTCAATAGGTGCCGTGGTGGGGCTGACCGGAGCCATCGCAGCGATCCTTCCTGCCCGGTTTGGGATTGGAATTGTACCATCAATTTTAATTACATTGGCCATTGGGGCCCTTATTGGATTATGGCAGGGCTACTGGATCGCCTACCGACAGGTACCGGCCTTCATTGTTACCCTGGCGGGGATGATGATATTCAATGGTATGCTTCTGGGGGTAACAAAGGGAGAAACCATTGCTACGGGTGCTGCCTTCAATAAAATTGGTCAGGGCTATTTACCAACCCTATTTTTTGATAGTACACCGAGGGACCTGATTCCCCATGATACAACCGTTATAATTTGGGCCATTGTATTGGCTGGTTATCTTTGGTCAGAATTTAAAAAGAGAAAAGAACGTCGTAAATATGATTTCGACGTGTTGCCCCAGTCGCTGTTTATATTAAAAATAACCCTGATCGGTCTATTGATTACAGCAGTATTTGGTATTATGGCCTTTTATTTGGGAATTCCCTATTCTATTGTTCTCTTAATGGCCATCGGCGGAGGCTATGCATTCCTTACCACCAAGACAACCTTTGGCCGTCATGTCTATGCCATCGGAGGAAACAAGGAAGCGGCAAAGCTTTCTGGAATTGACATAAGAAATAGAACCCTTTGGATTTTTATTTCATCAGGAATATTGGGTGCCATTGGCGGTATCGTTTATACAGCCAGAGTGGGATCGGCGGCGGCTTCAGCAGGACAAAGCATGGAGCTGGATGTAATTGCAGCTGCCATTATTGGCGGAACCAGTACCCTGGGGGGAGAAGGAACCATTGTGGGGGCCATTATCGGGGCATTGGTTATGTCTACCTTAAATAATGGAATGCTGCTTTTAGATGTAGGTACAACCCAGCGTTTGATTGTAAGGGGCCTGGTGTTGCTTCTGGCTGTTTGGGTAGACATTTCGACCCGAAAGAAGAATAGCTAGTGGAAGATGTTGGTTATACGATACCCTGGTCAAAAACCTTTGGCCAGGGTTTTTCTCTGGCGGGCGATATTGATGGAAGGAAGGCAATATGTTATAATTTCCATAAATTCTTAATCACGGGAAACAGGAATGGCTGATAGGAGGAGAAATATGGAGAATCAAGATAAGAGGAAAAGAAAAACCACTGCGTTTCAAGCCTCAAGAGAAATCCACAGAATTCTTCATGATGATGAAGGCGGGCTGTATGAACCATGGCAATATGCAGCGTATTTGCCCATACCTGTTACCCTGGAAACCACCTATGAAGAAATTTTTATTCTGTGGCAGGAGGAGGCCAGATTTCGAGAAGGCTTTCTCATAGAAGATCAAAAAATCTATATTCCCCATCTCTTTGCAAAAATCAGCGGAACCCACCGTAATTTAAAAAATTACTGGCATGACTTAATTAAATTAACAGAAAACCAGGAAAGAACGGTTTTCATTAAAGGGATACCGATGATGGCTCCCGTTAAATGGGAGCAAGATGCCAATTTATTAAATGATGAAGGCTGTTTCCATATTGATCGGGTGAAGGGGCTAAAGGCCTATACCCTGGGTTTCTTAAAGGAGTCGGTTCAGGATTTATTACTGTTGAAGCTAAATAAACTGCTTCAATCGAAGAATATCTTTAAATTTATCATCACAGAGGAATTGAAATATAAAGCCCTGTATGGGCTGTTCAGACTGGATAGACAAATATTAAATCTAATACAAAAATTTGATTTTTCTGCCCATATTCCCAAGCTGGTGATTTATGACGGAGCCGATACGGCCTTTACCCAGGAAGACTTTTTCATGATTGCCCTTTTGCAGCTTTGCTGCTTCGATATTATTTTATTTACCCCCAGTGGCTATAGTAATCTGGAACGGGGAATACACGCTGATTCCTTTCAAATCCACAATCTTGAAGAATTAAGGCTGGGACTAACCTTGCCAGATCAAGACCAGAAGGATAAGGAGCATTGGCTGAAGCGTTTTTTACTTTGGTTTTATACCTAATACTGCGGCATCTATAGGAGATAGATCATTCCTGGTTAAGGTTTAATTAAGACGAGGTGCAATGGTTTCCTTCAGTTGATTTAAAACATCAGTAAAATTTTGTTGTGTTTTACTGGCGGTGTAATTTTCAAAGGGACAGCCCTTTTTCTTTAAACGATCCATAATGACCTCCATGGGGAATTCTTCAGGCCTAAGCTCCCGGGTCACTTCATCCCAGAAGAGGGGAGTCGCTGCCAGGGCCTCATCGTTACCACGGAGGGAATAGGGGGCGATGATCGTCTTACCGGGAGCATGCTGCAGATAATCTACATAAAGTCGATTCCCCCGTTTCTTTTTCATTCTTTCAGTCGTAAACCAGCGGGGCTCCAGGCCAACTACATATTGAGCCGCAAAGCTGGTAAAGCTTCGGGTTTCATCATAGGTAAACTGATTGTCAGGCAGGGGAATATAAAGCTGTAGCCCTTTATTTCCAGAGGTTTTAACAAAGGAAACTAGCTTTAAACGGTCAAATACCTCCTTTAAGATAAGGGCCGCTTCAATGGCCAGATGAAAATATTCCCTGGAAGGAGGGTCCAGATCAAATACTATTTCAGCAGGGCGGGAGGAATCAATGGTATTAAAGGGAACATGCAGATCAATAGCCCCTTGATTTCCCAACCATACCAGGGTGGGAAGGCTTGAACAGACAATGTAATTGATATCATCAGAATAATGAGTGTCAACAAAATCCGGAGCATAGGAGGGGCAGCTTTTTTGATAAAAAAATTCCCCTGATACCCCATGGGGATATCGGATGGTTGTTAAGGCCCTGTTGTTTAAATAGGGCAGTAAATAAGGGGATACCTCAATTAAATATTGAAGATATGCCAGCTTTTGTATATGGGGCCATATTAATTTTGTGGGGTGGGTAACATCCACCTGCTGTCCTTCAATACTGACAGTATATCTTTCCTTTAGCTTAGCCATTGACATAGCTCCTTCCATAAATTTTAATCCAACAATTGATGCTATAATATAAAATCAACGAAGCTGGCTGAACGCAGCCCACCGCTGCTGACAAAGCCTCTGCCCCGCAGCTTACATTTTAAAACAGGTTGCAGATAGACAAACTCTCGATCTTCGTTTAAATAGATTCCTTCAGCAATCTTAAAAAAGGCCTGTCGTTGAACACTGTCGAAACCAGTTAAGATTACCCCCAGGGGTTTTCCATCCATGTGGGTACAAAGCAGTCCACGGTCCTTTTTTCGATAGCCTGTGATCCGGGCTTCGGTTTCTACCCAGTTAATGATTTTCATCCATTGAGAGGAACGTTTTCCGACATAGCTGGAATCTTTCTTCTTTGCAATAACCCCTTCCCGGCTCTCCTCTCTGATTTTTTCAAAAAAATCAAGACCTTCATCCTCAATAAAGGGAATAATTGAAATATTAGAATAGGGCAGCAGTATTTCCTGTAAAATGGCTTTCCTTTCTAATAGCGGTACATTTCTAAGGTCTTGATTGCGATAATAGAGAACATCGAATACAAGATAGGTAACGGGGGCTTCCCTGGCATTTTTTTGTATTTTAGTTTGGTTTTTCATAAAAAATCGTTTGATGATTCGTTCAAAATCTTCATTTCCCTGGTCATCCAATGACACAGCCTCACCGTCTAAAATCATGGTTTCTTCAAAGGGGAAAAGCAGCTCAGGAAATTGATGATTTACCAGGGACTGATTCCTGGTAAAAACCTGTGGTCCTTCTATGTTAGAATATTCTATTCGAATTCCATCAAATTTTCTTTCGAAAATATAGTCCTTTGAGGAAAAGGGGCCGGGGGCAGTTTTAAGGAGCATTAAAGGAAAAAACATGAACTAAGCCTTTTTTCGCCCCGGTATATTTTTTTTCTTGCGGGGTGTTTTAGCAGGCTTGGTTTTCTCTATGCTTTCCTCAAGGGCTTTCATTAAATCAATTACATTATCGTTTTTCATGGCCTCAACACCCTTTTCATTTTGCAGCTTTTCTTGAATTAATTCCATCAGGGCTGTTCGATATTCGTCTATATATTTTTCAGGATCAAAGGTTTCAGTGAGTTGATCAATTAAAAGAGCCGCTGTATCCATTTCCTTGGGAGAAAGCTCAATATTGTCAGGAATGTTGGGAACCTCCTCCAGGGCCCGAACCTCATCAGGGTAATGGAGTGTTTCCATGATTAAAACCTTTTCATAGGGCCTAATGGCAGCCAACCTTTCCTTAGAACGAATCATAATTTTTGCTAATCCGATTTTACCTGTATTGGTCAAGGAGCTTCGTAGGAGACTGTAGGCCTTGACGCCGCCATCACCAGGGCTAAGGTAGTAGGTACGATCGAAGTAGATGGGGTCAATTTCCTCCAGCTTAACAAAGTTGATAATATCCACCGCTTTAGCCTCCTGCTCCTTTTTCAATTTTTCCAATTCCTCCGGCGGTAGCTCAACAAATTTGTCAGGTGCATATTCAAAGGCCATTACAATATCCTCTGACTTAATCTCTTCTTGACAATGCTCACATACTTTCTTATAACGTATTGGACTCTTACACTTTTTATGGAGCTGCCGCAGCTTAACATCCTTGTCTTCAGTGGCAGCATGCAGCTTTACGGGGATGCTGACTAATCCGAAGCTGATGGTGCCCTTCCACATTGTATGCATAATAACACCTCGCTTTTTTTCTTAGTTTTTGCAGCAATGTATTTTTCATTCCTATAAGAATAACTTAATTTATAGGAACAGTTCCTGATCATGGATTCAAAAATAAAAAAGCCCTTAATCCACTTCAGGATTAGGGCATTGTAAAAGCATTATTTTTTAAATCATCCCATCAGATGGCCTCGCTGGAATAGCCATTGCTGGTAAACTGACTGTTATACAGGTCTGCATAGAATCCTTTTTGCTTCAACAGCTGCCAGTGACTTCCTTTTTCAATGATTCGGCCTTCATTCATTACCAGAATTAAATCGGCATTCTTTATGGTTGAAAGCCTGTGGGCAATCACAAAGCTGGTTCTTCCCTTCATCAATTCTACCATGGCCCTTTGAATATGAATTTCTGTTCTAGTATCAACGCTGCTGGTGGCCTCATCTAAGATCAGAATAGCCGGGTCCGCCAAGAAGGCCCGGGCAATGGTAATCAGTTGCTTCTGACCTTGTGAGATATTGGATGCTTCTTCATTTAAAACAGTTTGGTAGCCATCTGGCAGGGTTCTGATAAAATAGTCTGCCTGGGCGACCCTGGCGGCATTGACAATATCCTCATGGCTGGCTCCCCGTCGTCCGTATGCAATATTTTCTTCGATTGTACCATTAAAAAGCCAGGTGTCCTGTAATACCATCCCGAATATACGTCGAAGATCCTCTCGCTTCAAGTCCCTTATGTCGACCCCGTCTACAGTAATTTTACCTTGATCTATTTCATAAAAACGCATCAGCAGGTTTACCAGGGTAGTTTTGCCGGCCCCGGTAGGGCCAACAATGGCAATGGTTTCACCGGGCTGTACCTTAATGTTCATGTCTTCAATCAGCTTTTCATCCTTTTTATAGCTAAAGTTTACTGAATCAAATTGAACCGCTCCCCTAGGCAGCTCAATAATCTGATGATTTATTTCATCAGGAATCTCCTCCTCCTCGTCAAGTAATTCAAAAACCCGCTCAGCAGAGGCTACGGTAGATTGAAGAATATTAGCAATATTAGCGGTTTGGGCGATGGGCTGGGTAAATTGCCTTGCATACTGAATAAAGGCTTGAATATCACCAATAGTAATAGTTCGCCTGGTAACCATAATACCTCCCGCCACAGAGATAATAACATAGCCGATGTTATTGACAAAGGTCAGCAGGGGAAAAATGATTCCCGAAATAAATTGTGCTTTCCAGCCGGACTCATAGAGTTCGTCATTAATTTTTTTAAATTGATCAATGGAATCAGATTCCCTGTTAAAAACCTTGATAATTCTATGACCGGTGTACATTTCCTCTACATGACCATTAAGCTCTCCCAGGGATTTCTGTTGGGAGGCAAAATGCACCTGGGATCGCTTGGCGATTTTGGCTGTTACCACAGCACTTAGGGGCAGAATAACCATTGTAACCAGAGTAAGGAGCGGGCTAATGGTCAGCATCATCACCAGTACGCCCACCAGGGTAACGACCGAGGTAATTAGCTGGGTCAGGCTTTGCTGAAGGGTACTGCTGATGTTATCCACATCATTGGTAACACGGCTCAATATTTCGCCATGGGTTCTTGAATCGAAAAACCCCAGGGGAAGCTTTGCCAGCTTATGATTGACATCATTACGCATATCATAGACTGTTTTTTGGGCGATACCCGCCATAATAAATTGTTGAATATAGCTGAACAAGGCACTGACAAGATATAGGCCCATTAAAATCTTTAGAATTCCGCCAATATATTGAAAGTCTACGACGGCACTGGAGGAATCTTGCAATCTTGCCATTGAACCTTCAAAGAGCTTTGTAGTGGCCAAGCCCAATACCTTAGGGCTAATAATACTGAAGGCAGTGCTTAGAATGGCCATGATCAATACCAAAAGCAATTGAAGCCTTCGGGGCTTTAAATATGCCAACAACCTTTTTAGTGTTCCCTTGAAGTCCTTTGCCTTTTCTACAGGAGCGCCGATCGCTCCCATGGGGCCCCTTGAGGCGCCATTCAATTTAGCTTTTTTTCTTATTTTCATGCCAATTCCTCCTCGGTCAGCTGGGACGAAACAATTTCACGATAAATACCACAGGTATCAAGCAATGTCTTATGGGTACCCATACCAGCAATTTTTCCCTCGTCCAGCACAATAATTCTGTCAGCATCCATAACCGTACTAACCCTTTGGGCCACAATTAAAACTGTGGCATCCCTGGTTTCTTTTTTCAGGGCAGATCTTAGTTTTGCATCGGTTTTAAAGTCAAGGGCAGAAAAACTATCATCAAAGATATAAACCTCCGGCCTTCGAACCAAGGCCCTGGCAATGGAAAGACGCTGTTTTTGCCCCCCTGAAACATTGGTGCCTCCCTGGGAGATGGGAGAGTCATAGCCTTCCTTCATATTTTGAATGAAGTCCGATGCCTGGGCCACCCGAGCAGCTGCTTCAACAGCACCATGGCTGGCGTCTTCCTTGCCGAAGCGGATATTTTCTGCAATCGAGCCGCTGAACAGGATAGCTTTCTGGGGAACAAATCCAATTTTATTACGAAGTTCCTTCTGGGTCATATCTCGAATATCAATGCCGTTCACCAATATACTTCCCTGGCTGACATCATAAAAACGGGGAATCAAATTGATGAGGGTGGATTTACCTGATCCTGTTCCACCAATAATGGCGGTTACTTCCCCAGGGCCTGCACAAAAGCTAATATTTTGAAGGGCAGGCTGTTCAGCGCCGGGATAGGTGAAGCTAACGTCTCTAAATTCTACAAAGCCCCTTTGATTGCTGTGTGTAGCTGGCTTTTCTGGATCCATGATTTCTTTTTTCGTTTCCAATACCTCATTAATCCGTTGAATAGAAGCCGAAGCCCTGGGGATGAGAACAAACATCATGGAAACCATAATAAGTGAGTACATCATCAGCATCACATATTGAATAAAGGCCATCAGGTCTCCTACCAGGAGCTGGCCCTGATTGATAAGATTGCTGCCCAGCCACATAATGGCAATGGTGGTAAAGTTCATGATAATCATGATGGAGGGCATTAGGGCGGCCATAATTTTATTGACTCGAATAGCGGTGTCCGTTAGATCTGTATTGGCTTCGTTAAAGCGCCTTTTTTCGTAATCCACCTGATTAAAGGCTCTAATAACACGAATACCGGTCAAGTTTTCCCGAAGCACTAAATTTAACTTGTCCAGCTTCACCTGCATCGACTTAAACAACGGTACCCCCTTGGCTGCCACCAACCCTATGACTGCCGCCAGCAGGGGAATGACCACCACAATCACAACAGAAAGGGATTGGTTTTTAGAGACGGCCATGATCATTCCGCCGACGGCCATCAAGGGGGCACTGACCATTAGACGAAGCATAACCATCAGAACCTGTTGAATCTGAGTGACATCATTGGTTGTTCTTGTAATCAGGGTAGCTGTCCCGATTTTGTCAAATTCCTGTAGGGAGAAGTCCTCTACCTTAGTGAAAATCATGTTTCTAAGGTCCCTGCCGAAGCCCGTTGCAATTTTTGAAGACAGGTAACTGGCCAGGATAGCACAGAGAACACCACCGGCAGCCACCAATAGCATAATTGTTCCAATCCGCAGAATATATCCTGTATTGCCGGTAACAATGCCGACATCTACGATATCAGCCAACAGAGTTGGTAGAAACAGCTCGGAAATGGATTGCAGCAGTATGAGGCCTAAAACTGCTGCAATCCATGATCCATAAGGCCTTAAATATTTTAATAATTTTTTCATGATATCCTCTCCTGTCAGTATAAAAGTTAGCCTTATACTATTTCTGTAATAAAGCCTTTAGGGATTCAAGGCCCTCTACAATCTGTTTGAGGTTCTTTTCATCAGTTTGTAGAAATTTATCACTAAATTTTTTTTCCAATTTTTCATGGAAGGTAGCCTGAAATTTTTCCTCTGATTCTTTAACAATAGAAACCTGTACCACACGGCGATCATCCTGGCCTCTTGTACGTAGTACATAATTGTTTTTTTCCAATCTGTCTACAATGCCGGAAATGGTGCTGTTGGATAGGCCCAATGCCCGGCTTAATTCACTGATCTTCATGGGCCCATTTTTACTTAAGTTGGCCAATACCATCACCTGAGGAGCCGTTAAACCGCCTTTATTGAAGGTATGCTTCATGCTATCCTTAATCAAATAATCAATATCCCTCAATAAATAGAATATTTTTCTTCCCGTATCGTTAATCACGCTTTGGCCTCCTGACAATATTATGATGTAAACTATATTATTTTAATGCAAGCTGAACAACGGTTCACAGGGATTTAAACCCAACGGGCAGAAAAAAATCTGTTGATTCAATTTATTTTGCATTAAAATATTTTTGAATACGAAACATAATTGTAGTATACCCCTGCTAGGTCCCTCCATACAACCCTTTAAATCTTAAATTTATATAAAAAAACCAGCATCCAGGATTGATTCCAGATGCTGGTCTGCCTTGGGCATAAATTATGCCTTTACTTCAGCCTGCCCTTTTAATTGCCTGAAAACAGTATTAAATTGAGGAATTAGAGTAATTACAAGACAAAGTAAGGTATCGGCCCCCATAACGGTACCGTTATAGATCAAGGAATATAGAAAGACATTCATCCCCTCGGGGGCGTAATCTGCGAAAAAAATGGCTCCAGATAAAAAGCTCATGACAAACCTTCCAAATCCTCCAATTAAGCAGGCAATGCTCAAGTTTTTACGGTAAAGCCCTGCCAGGCCCATGGCACCAAAGGCCAGGGGATAATCGAGAAATAATTGGGCCCAATGAATGACATAGGGGTCTTGAATCAATTGTAGAAAGCCATAGGCAAAGCCGGCGATAATACCGGGAATAGGCCCGAATATCACTGCAAAAATAAACATGGGCAGCATACTGGCGGGAGTAATACTGCCTCCCTGGGGAAAGCGATAGAGTCTAATATAGGATAATACAAAGGAAAGGGCAATACAAAGGCTGCCGTAAACAATAATTCTTGTATTGAAGGTAGTATTTTTACGGTTTTTTCCAAGATAAATAAGAAGGCCTGCGCTGCCCATAAGGGCCAGCAGGATTGCCCAGGTTACCGGTTTTAATTCTAATAGCTTTGCAAACATGTAAAAAATTCATCCTTTCTTCCATCGCTTGGATGCAAAAAACGTGAAAGGAAATCCTTTCACGTTAAATAGACGTTGAAATGCTTCCCTACGCAGGTATTAACCTACAGGTTCGAAGGGTTGGACAAGCTCCTCTCAGCCAATGGCACCCCTAGCGATATTTTTATTTTAATTATAACATATTCTCAATAAAATACAAATGATTTATAAAAAGCTATTTATTTCATTACAGCCCTATGGTTTAACCTAAATAACATCTTAGTCCTCCTATTTATCCCATAGGCCTACGTAAAATAGCTAGAAAATGAAAACGATAACATTTTCAAAAAATATAGAAAATTAAGAAAAATGCAATTTTATCTATTGAATAATTCTATAAAAATGATATAATACTGAATACATTAATTTAATAGTCGAAATATTCTAGAAAATATTTTGTGGACAGACGTAAATGACTAAATCATTGCAGGGCAATGCTCTGCTGAACTAAAAATTGACAAGGGGGACGAATGTTATGGGGACTTATGGTTTACCTCCCGCCCAGGGGCTTTATGACCCTGAAAGGGAGCATGATGCATGTGGCATTGGCTTTATCGCCCATGTGAAGGGAATAAAATCCCATGGGAATGTGAGGGATGCCCTCACCATACTTGAAAATCTGAACCATCGAGGAGGTCAGGGCAGCGAAGAAGATACGGGGGATGGTGCTGGAATTCTGCTGCAAATTCCAGATGTTTTCTTTAAACGGGTTTGCGGAAAAGAGCTTTCTCTGCCGGAAGCAGGACAGTATGGTGTGGGAATGGTTTTTATGCCACCCCATCAGGAGACGGCAGAAAAATGCAAATCGATATTAGAGTCTGTTGTCTGTGAGGAGGGGCTGGGCTTGATCGGCTGGCGAAAGGTACCGATAGAGGCGAAATACCTGGGAAAGACAGCAAGAGAGTCAATGCCCTGGATAATGCAGTTTTTTGTTCGAAAATCGGAAGACTTAAAGGTCAACATTGATTTTGAAAGGAAATTGTATATCGTCAGAAGGCTGGCAGAAAAAAGAATTGAGTATATAGCTCCAGAGGCCCATCAATATTTTTATATTTGCAGCTTGTCCTCCCAAACCATCGTTTATAAGGGAATGCTTACGGCCACTCAGTTAAGGAGCTTTTATCCAGACTTATCTGAAAAGGACCTGACCAGTGCCATTGTTTTGGTCCATTCCCGCTTCAGCACCAATACCTTTCCTACCTGGAGCCGGGCCCATCCTAACCGTTATTTAATCCATAACGGGGAAATCAATACCCTAAGGGGAAATATCAATTGGATGAAGGCAAGGGAATCAAGCCTGATGTCAACGGTTTTTGGAGAGAGTCTTCAAAAGGTGCTACCGGTTATTAACACCGAAGGGAGCGACTCGGCCATGCTGGATAATTGCCTGGAGCTGTTATATTTATCTGGCCGTTCCCTGGCCCAAGGGATCATGATGACCATACCAGAACCCTGGGGCACCCTGACGGGAGAGATGGATTCTGATAAAAGGGCCTTTTATGAATACCACAGTTGTTTAATGGAGCCCTGGGACGGCCCCGCTGCCATTGCCTTTACCGATGGCGCCAGGGTTGGTGCGGTACTGGATAGAAATGGCCTAAGGCCGGCTCGATATTATGTTACGAAGGAGGGGCGGGTGATTTTGTCATCCGAGGTGGGAGCTTTAGAGCTTCCCAGCCACACCATTGTAGAAAAGGGACGTCTTTCACCGGGGAAAATGCTTCTGGTAGATACCATAGCAGGAGAAATTGTTCATGATGAAAAAATCAAGCAGCAGGTTGCCGCCACCGCTCCCTATGGGGAATGGATAAGGAATAATTTGATTCCATTGAAAAGCTTAGCAACTGTTGATATAAAGCGACAAGAGCCTCTGGGGCTATTGGAGCGGCAGAAGGTATTCGGCTATACTACAGAGGATTTGAGGATGAACCTGTTGCCCATGGCCAGGGATGGAGAAGAGCCCATCGGCTCAATGGGGATGGATACACCCCTGGCGGTGCTTTCAGAAAGGCCCCAAAGTCTGTTTAACTATTTTAAGCAGCTTTTTGCCCAGGTAACGAACCCTCCCATTGATGCCCTTCGGGAAAAAATTATTACCTCCACCGTCACCAGCCTGGGAACAGAGGGAAATCTATTGGAAGCTGGGCCGGAGGGCTGTAGAAGAATTCAGCTGGAAAGCCCCTGCTTGTCTAATGAAGATTTAGAAAAGCTGAGGAATATAAAGGAGAGGGGCTTCAGTGCCATTACCCTTTCCATGCTCTACCCGGTTGCCGAAGGGGCGTCGGGCCTTGAGGGTTCCCTGAAAAGGTTGTTTAGCCAGGCCGAAGGAGCCATTGACGAGGGCCAGAATCTGATTATTTTATCAGATCGGGGAGTTAGCCAATCAATGGCTCCTATTCCATCCCTGCTAGCCATTTCGGGGCTGCATCACCATCTGATTCGTAGGAAAAAAAGAACCAGGGTAAGTTTGATTGTAGAATCCGGCGAGGTTCGGGAGGTTCACCACTTTGGACTGCTTCTGGGGTACGGATGTAATGCTGTTAATCCCTATATGGCCTTTGAAACCCTGCGGGGATTGCACGATCAAAAATTATTGCCGGCAATGGGCTTAAAGACAGCCCAGAGGAATTATCTGAAGGCCATTCATGCAGGCATTATTAAGATATTATCTAAAATGGGCATATCGACCATGCAAAGCTATATTGGTGCCCAAATTTTCGAAGCCGTCGGATTGAATAAGGAGGTTATTTCAAAATATTTTACCGGAACCGCCTCAAGAATTGAAGGAATTGGGATGGAGGAAATTGCACGGGAGGCAGCCATGAAGCATGAAAAGGCCTTTAATGAGGCAGAAAGAGGAAAAGGCCTGGAGGCAGGCGGGTTTTATAAATGGAGAAGGGATGGTGAATATCATTTATATAATCCAGATACCATCTTTCGCCTACAGCGGGCCTGCAGGGAAAATGACTATCAGCTGTACCGGGAGTATGCCTGGCTCATCCACGAAGAGTCTCAAAGAGTCACTACCTTAAGGGGAATGCTGGAAATGAAATGTAACGAGGAGGCCCTGCCCCTGGAGGAGGTTGAGCCTGTTGAAAGGATTGTTCGACGTTTTAAGGCCGGGGCCATGTCCTATGGCTCCTTAAGCCAGGAGGCCCACGAAACCATTGCCATTGCCATGAATCGTATTGGTGGCAAGAGCAACACGGGGGAAGGGGGCGAGGACCCGCGGCGCTTTCAATCCGATGAAAAGGGGAATTCCAGTTCCAGCGCCATCAAACAGGTGGCTTCGGGGCGGTTTGGGGTAACCAGTGAATACCTTTTACATGCCAGAGAAATTCAGATTAAAATTGCCCAGGGGGCCAAGCCGGGGGAAGGGGGACAGCTGCCGGGGAAAAAGGTGTATCCCTGGATCGCCCGGGTGCGGTATGCCACACCTGGAATCGGCCTCATATCCCCACCGCCTCATCATGACATCTATTCGATTGAAGACCTGGCCCAGCTGATTTACGATTTAAGAAATGCTAATCCCCGGGCCAATATCAGTGTAAAGCTGGTTTCAGAGGTGGGGGTGGGTACGGTTGCCGCCGGTGTGGTGAAGGCAGGCGGCAATGGGGTTTTAATCAGCGGCTACGACGGTGGGACTGGGGCTTCCCCCCGAACGAGCATACAGCATGCAGGTCTCCCCTGGGAGCTGGGACTGGCCGAGACTCACCAAACCCTGCTCTTAAATGGCTTAAGGGATCGTATTGTATTAGAGACCGACGGCAAGCTGATGACGGGTCAGGATGTGGCTATAGCAGCCCTTTTGGGGGCAGAGGAATTTGGCTTTGCCACGGGCATCATGGTGGCCCTGGGATGCTTGATGATGCGGGTCTGTCATCAGGATACCTGTCCGGTGGGAATTGCTACTCAAAACCCTGATTTAAGGAGGAAATTTGCAGGGGATCCCCAGCACGTGGTTAATTTTATGCAGTTCATTGCCAGGGATTTAAGGGAATGGATGGCCAGAATGGGCTTTAGAACCGTTGATGAGATGGTTGGCAGAATGGATAAGCTGCAGGTTAAAAGCACCATTACCAACTGGAAGGCAAGAAATGTAGATTTATCTGCCATGCTTTATTCTCCGCCCCTTAAAGGGGGGAAATCCCTTCATTCAATAAAAAAACAATCGGGTTTTTCTGGTTACAGCCTTGATCAAGAGATTTTATTAAAGGAATGTATGGAGGCAGTACAATTACAAAAAAAAGTGAAGCTAAGCCTGCCGATTAAAAACACCAACCGGGCTGTGGGAACCCTGCTGGGAAGTGCTGTTACTGCCCATCATGGAGGAAAAGGCCTGCCGGAGGATACCATTTGGCTGAGCTTTAAGGGATCAGCGGGACAAAGCTTCGGAGCCTTTGTTCCGGCGGGAATTACCCTTGAGCTGGAGGGTGATGCCAATGATTTTATTGGGAAGGGCCTGTCTGGCGGGAAAATAATCCTGCGTCCCCCGGCAGATTCAATCTTCGAAGCCTCTCAAAATATCATAGCAGGCAATGTTTCCTTTTATGGTGCCACCTCAGGTGAAGCTTACATTAATGGTGCCGCTGGGGAACGGTTCTGTGTGAGAAACAGTGGTGTCAATGCTGTGGTGGAGGCCATCGGCGATCATGGCTGTGAATATATGACGGGGGGCAACGTGGTGATCTTAGGTGCCATTGGCAGAAATTTTGCTGCCGGCATGTCTGGGGGAATTGCCTATGTATTAGATGAGAAAAAGACCCTTGAAGCAAAGTGTAATCAAGAGCTGGTTGCCATTGAGGATCTTCAGCAGCAGGAAGAGGAAAGGGTCAAAAAAATGATTGAACGGCATTACTTGTACACAGGCAGTAAAAGGGCCGCTCAGCTGCTGGATCAATGGAATCAGTTGAAATTAAGCCTCCGGAGGGTGATTCCGGTTGAGTACAAAAGAATTCTTAAGGCATTAGATGACCGTAGTGAGGGGAATTTGAATAACGTACCAATGTCTTCTCAAAAATCCATATCTTAATCAATAAGCCCCATCTGTAAACAGGTGGGGCATTACAATCCCAGAGAGGATATTTCTTAAACAGAGGTATCGTGAATATGATATAATGATGATAGTTTCTATATTAAATAAGATTGAGGGGATACAATGAAGCTTAAAGCATCAATTAAAAATATAGGAGAGAAGCTGTTAATTGGTATCAGGAGATTTCCAGGGGCACTGTTGATGGCTGTCCTTACAGTTTCAGTACTAATCTATCTAAATCATCTGGAATACCCCCAAAGGCAATCCCTTGATGAAATATTGACAAGATTAGCCATGATTTTTGCCCTGGGAATTCCGATTTTTTTAACGATCCAAGTATTAATTGAGGGGATTAAAGGTCGAAAGGGCTTTGGTCTTGCTGCCCATTTCCTTGGGATTATCCTGTTGGGCTTTTACTATCGATACATGCTGAAGGATTTTGAAATGGTGGCCATTACCCGGTATATTGCCCTTACGTTGGCTTTGTATCTGTCCTTTGTGGTGATGCCTTATTTTAAAAGAAAAGAGGGCTTTGAGCTCTATGTTATTAGACTTTTAGTAGACTTCTGTATTACTTATTTTTATGCCATGATTCTATACCTTGGTTTGGCAGCCATTCTTTTAACAATTAATCTGCTTTTTTCAGCCAATATTCCTACAAAGGTCTTGCTGGATATATGGGTCATTGTGGTGGGGGTTTTTGGCCCGGCTTACTTTTTTTCAGGAATACCTGCCTATGATGAAGTTCTTTCCCAGGATCAATATCCCAGGGTATTCCAGGTGCTGCTGAATTTTATTGTGATGCCATTACTGGTGGTCTATGGAGGAATTTTGTACCTATATATCATTAAAACCGTTATGGAAAGACAATGGCCTATACAAATGATTTCTCACCTGATTCTATGGTTTGCCATCATCAGTACCCTGGTGCTTTTGGCAATCTACCCCTTAAGGCTTAATAATCAATGGTTTAAGGGGTTTGTAAATTGGTTTCCCAAGGGATTACTGCCCCTGGTGGTCATGCTTTTTATTTCCATGGGAATGAGAATTGGTGACTATGGGGTAACGGAAAATCGATATTTTGTTGTGGCCGGCGGGCTCTGGATCATGATTTCAATGCTTTATCTGGTTTTCAGAAGAAAGCAGGCCAGACCTATTGTAATTGCCATCAGCCTTAGTGCTATTATGGTATTATCGGTGCTGGGGCCATGGAGTGCTTATTCTGTCTCAAGGTATAGTCAGAATCAAAGGCTGATAGGATTTCTGGAGACCTGGCAGACGCTGGAGGACAGAAAGCTCATTAGGCCTAACGACAATGTTTCTCTGGAAGACCGCCGGGAGATCAGCAGTATCCTTGACTATTTCAAAAGAAATCATAGTCTTACCCAGGTAACTGTTTTACCGAAGGATTTTCAGCTTTCCGATATGGATCGTCTCATGGGCTTTCCTTATGAAGACAGCTATGGTTATGTCAATGATAGGAAATATTACAGCTATAGACTGGAAACTGATCCGGATATCTTAACTGTAAGGGATTACGACTATCTCATTTCATTTCAATATTTCGGGGGAGAGAAAAACAGCAGTTCCCAAGAGGGCGAACTTAGATACGACTATTCCAATGATCGTTTGAAGGTATTAAATATCGAAAATGTCATTTATGAAAAGGATTTGACAGAGATTGTTGATGAAATACATCGACAAAACCTAGGGAATGTTGTACTCTCAAGGGATAAGATGAGCTATTGGGATGAAAATGAGAGGGTGAAGGTAGAGCTGTTATTTAAAGAAATTGGTATTGTTCAAAATCAATCAAGTGAGACCTGGAAAATAGATCATGTTTCCTTTCATCTCTTTATTAAAATGAAATAGGGCTTAAGCCCCTGGGGAAGAGGAGCCCAGGGGTGTTTTTTTATGGTAATATTTGTGATAGAATTTAATTGAAAAATGTCGATTCTGTTTTTTATTTTTAATTATAGGATGATAGGAGGATTTGTAATTGACTGTAAAGGATGAGACTGAAATCATACAGGAACGAGGTTCCGGAAAGCTACTGAAAATGGTAGGATTCCTTGTATTGGCAGGGCTTTTGATGGTAACGGGGCTGGCAACATATTTACTGATGGATTATGCCCTGGATACTTATGGAGACCAGTTAAGAAGCCATGGTTCCATTGAAGACCAAGGGGAAGCTGAATCAATTATGGCCCAGAGCCCTGGGGCTGATGATAATGAAATGCTGGGGGCCCTTTATGAAATTGGCGGTGGTACGGCGAAAAAATCAATTCAAGAGCTTGCCGGGTTAAAATCAGAGGTAGTCAGAATAGAGACTGCCTCTGGTCAGGGATCAGGTGTTATCATTAGCAGAGAAGGCTATGTTATTTCTAACTGGCATCTGGTAAAGGGGAATGAAACGGTGAATACTTTCTTCCAAAATCATCATAAGGAGGCGTTCAGGGCAAAGGTCTTGCAATATGATGAAATGATGGATCTGGCTTTGCTTCAACTGGACAGGCTGCCAGAGGGGATTGAGCTGACAACGATCCCCCTTGGAGATGCTTCAAAACTGAAAGTAGGGGAGGAGGTTGTGGCCATAGGGAGCCCCAGGGGATTAATGAATACCGTATCAGAGGGATTGATTTCTGATTTTAAAAAAATAGATGGTGTAGCCTATATCCAAAATACTGCGTCCCTTTCTCCGGGAAGCGCTGGCGGTGCCCTTGTAAATACCCGGGGGGAGCTAATAGGAATTAATACCTTTAGGGTAATGGAATCTGAGAATGTTAGTTTAGCCATTTCTGTTGAAAATGTACAGGCCTTTTTAGATGATTATTTAGAAAATTTGAATTAGGGGGGAAATAATGAAGCTGGAGCGTTTGCTGGCTATTGTGATGCTCTTGATGAACAGGGACAGGGTAACAGCCAGGGAGCTGTCAGAAATTTTTGAGGTGTCTGGCCGAACCATCCAAAGAGATATGGAGGCCATTAATCTGGCAGGAATACCGGTGGTTTCCTATCAGGGATCCAGGGGAGGCTATGGAATTATAAAGGAATATAAAATAGATAAGGGCTTTATGAGTAATACAGAGTACCAGATGATGTTAACAGCCCTAAGGGGTGTTTATCAGGCCTATGAAGATAAAAATCTGCAAAATATGATTAATAAGCTCATGGTGATTAAGCAACCAAAGGCCGATATTGGTCAGAAGGTGGTATTTGACTTTAGCTCATGGGGAGAGACGGCCAGAAAAAAAGAAAAAATTGCCCTGGTTAAAAAAGGGATTGAAGAAAATAGGATGGTAAGCTTTAACTATGTTAACTGGAGTGGGGATGCCACTCGCCGCAGTGTTGAGCCCTATACCCTGCTGCTAAAGGTAAATAACTGGTATCTTTACGGTTATTGTCAGATGAGGGAAGCCTATCGCATCTTTAAGCTGTCCAGGGTCACAAACCTGGAACTGACAGGGGATCACTTTTTACCCCGTTCGGAAATTCCGCCGCTATCCCTGAAGGACAAGGATGAACGGCCGTTAACAAAGCTGGTTTTAAAATTTCACCCCAAGGCTTTAAATCGTTTAGAAGCCTACTTTGACTTAGAAGAACTGACCTATGACCAAAGGGGGATGATTCATGTAACGGTTCATTACCCTGAAGACGAGTGGGTTTACGGGATGCTTTTGAGCTTTGGGGAGCTGGTGGAAGTGCTGGAGCCCCAGCACATAAAAGCTATTTTAATGGAACGGGCAGAAAAAATGATTAAAAAATATCAGAAATAAGACAGACTGTTGTCGTTATTGCTCCTTTATAATGATAACTGAGGAAATCAAATAAAGGAGGCTTTTAATCATGAATAAGATAATTTGTCAAAGCTGTGGAATGCCAATGGATGACCCTAAGGATTATGGAACAAATGAAGATTTAACCCCCAATCAAGAGTATTGTACCTACTGTTTTCAAACAGGGGAATTTACTTCTGATACGTCTATGGAAGAAATGATTGAAATCTGTATTCCCCACATGGTAAAGGAAGGAATAGAGGAATCAGCAGCAAGAAGTATTATAACAAACCTTTTGCCTACATTGAAACGATGGAAAGCATAGCAAAATTTAGTAAACCTACAAGCCGAATCTGTTCAGATTCGGTTTTTATCATTTATAGGAAGGTACTCCCTTGTTTTAAATCCTCCCAGGGAAGACTTTGTTCTAATTTGTAATTAATAATAATGGGTCAAATATCGAAATGCAAATCTATGGAATGGATAATTACTTTAAATTGTTATATAATGATCTTAAGGAACCCATCGGGTTTAAAAGAAATGGAGTGAAAAAAATGGACAATGTACTAAGTATAATTAAAGACAGCACTTTAACCTACGAACAAAGAGTAATAGCCCTTGCCAAGGCTGCTGAAAACAGTTTACAGGTATTTCAGCTTGATGATACCATTGAGGCTGATCGTAAGGCGGGAATCATTTGTGATCTGTTTGAGGGAAATGCGCCCTATCGGCCTAGATATATTGTTCCTGACTATGATAAGCTGATGAAGGAGGGGTGCGAATTTTTACGATTAACACCACCTACAAATATTTGGGAAGCCGTTAACACCCTTTTGATTTTTTATAAGCATGTACCTTCCATTACCTCATTTCCTGTTTATGTAGGGAACATTGATACATTACTTGAACCCTTTATTGAAAATGAAGAAGAGGCCTACCAAGCCATTAGGCTCTTTTTAACCCATATTGATCGAACCTTAACGGATTCTTTTTGTCATGCCAATATCGGCCCCTCTGACACCAGGGCGGGAAGATTGATTTTAAGGGCCGAAAAGGAATTGGGAAATGCTGTACCCAATATAACATTAAAATATAGCCATCAAACCCCAGACGAGCTGGCTCGTCTAGCCGTTGAAACTGCCCTAAAGGTTGCTAAGCCTAGCTTTGCCAACCATGAAATGTTTGTTTCTGACCTGGGAGAAGCCTATGGCATTGCCAGCTGCTATAATGGATTGCCCATTGCAGGGGGAAGCTATACCCTGGTTCGGCTAAATCTTGCTGCCCTTGCTAAAAAGGCCAGGGGCCCCGAGGATTTTATAAAGGAAGTACTGCCCCAGGGAATGAAACATATGGCGGCCTATATGGATGCCAGGGTGAAATTTTTAGTTGAAGATAGTGGTTTTTTTGAACACCATTTCCTGGTGAAGGAGGGCTTCATTAAGAAGGAGCGCTTTACTGCCATGTTTGGTATGTTTGGTCTGGCAGAGGCTGTTAATTACCTATTGAAGGCTGATGAACCGGAAAAACGCTTTGGTCATGGTAAAGAGGCCAATGACCTGGGGGTAGAAATCATAGAAAAAATGCAAGAGGTTGTGAAACAGCATCATAATCCCCATTGTCAAGTATCAGGAGGTCATTATCTATTACATGCCCAGGTGGGAATTGATACAGATCAGAATACCAGTCCGGGCTGTCGTATTCCAATAGGTGAGGAGCCTGAAATCTTAGAGCATCTGATGCATTCCAGCCTGTTTCACCCCTATTTCCCCTCTGGTATTGGTGATATTTTTACCTTCGATTCCACCACCGAAAGGAACCCACAGTATATTTTAGATATCATCAAGGGGGCCTTTAAACGGGGAGTAAGATATTTTTCACTCTATTCCAGTGACTGTGATGTCATCAGAATAACCGGTTATCTGGTGAAACGTTCCGATATGGAAAAGCTAGATTTAGGTGAACAGGTATTGCACGATTCAGTTGTACTGGGATTGGGTGCCGTTAAGAACCAACGGGTCCTGGAAAGAAGAGTGAGGGAGAATGATTAGGGGCTATGTTAATCGCATTTTACCCTTTAGCTCTGTTGATGGCCCGGGTAATCGAACAGCCATTTTTTTACAAGGGTGTAATTTTAATTGCCTATATTGTCATAATCCTGAAACCATTAATCGATGCAGCCATTGTAGAAAATGTATCAGTCATTGTCCCTATGGAGCCTTGAACCTTGTCGAAGGGGAGGTCACTTGGAATGAAGGCATCTGTCAAGGCTGTGATGAATGTCTTAAGGCCTGTGGCAGCTGTAGCTCTCCCAAGGTAAAGGTAATGACGGCTGACGAAATAATGGAAGTAATCAATCGGGTTAAGCCCTTTATATCAGGTATTACTGTATCAGGTGGGGAATGTACCCTGCAAATGGATTTTTTAAAGGAGCTTTTCTTCAAAGTAAAACAGCTGGATTTATCTGTTTTTATCGACACCAATGGATCTATACCCCTATGGCATGATCAGACATTTTTAGACTCATTTGATATGGCCATGGTTGACCTTAAGGCCTTCGACCGGAGAGAACATATCATGCTGACGGGAACCGATAACGATCATGTCATCAAAAATATAAGCTTTTTAGCAGAGCGGCATAAGCTCTACGAGGTACGGACTGTGGTGGTGGAAGGGCTTCTGAATAATGAACAAACCATCGATGAAACCAGTCGTCTTATTGCTTCCCTGGACCCCCATATAGGCTATAAGCTGATCAAGTACAGGCCCTTGGGGGTAAGGGAGGGAATGGTGAAGGGACGAACACCTTCTAATGAAACCATGGAGAGGCTTGCTAATCTGGCTGAAAAAAATGGCTGTCGGAATATCATTACTGTATAATAGCTGCTATTACAATTTTTTTAATCAATCTAGTTTATGATTCGATAGAGTAGGTATAATATAATGTAGTGTATTAATTAAACATTAGGAGGAATTTTAAATGAGTGCTAATGAAGCCATTTATGAAGCTTTGAAGAAATCTAAAGATCCCCTAAAGGCAGGGGAAATTGCAGAAATTACAGGTATCGATAAAAAAGAGGTGGATAAAGCCATTAAGACATTAAAGAATGAGGGAAAAATTGTTTCACCCAAAAGATGTTATTACACCGTAGAATAAGCTGAGCAATCAGAATGATAATCATAAATTACAAGAAGTCAGCACGCCCTATGATCGCTATAAAACCAGGGCTGCTGACTTCCTTTTATTTATGACAATGTTTTTTTAAATTTGATCATATGACGATTTCACCGGAAATGAACCTTTTCGTACTGGGATGGAGGGGATGATGGAACATATCAAAGGCGGCCCCCATCTCCTCTATGGTACCATGGTTCATAAAGGCAATTTCACTGCAAAGGCGTTTTGCCTGCTGTATATTATGGGTTACCATGATAATGGTAGGAGATTGGGCTTTATAATATTCTTTAATATTATTTTCCATTACCAGCATTGAGGCAGGGTCAATATTGGCAGTAAACTCATCAAGGATCAGCAATTTTGGATGAAAAACCAAGCCCCTGGCCAGGGCAACCTTTTGGGCTTCTCCCCCGGAAAGGGTCCAGGCTTTTTGATTTTTAATATGGTTTATCTCCATCTGGTCTATTAATTCCTTTACCCTTTTATTAATTTCATTTTTGGTAAAGCCCCTTAAAATAAGGGGATAGGCTATATTTTGAAATACAGAGGTTCGGAGCAGGTAGGGTTTTTGAAAAATTAATGTCATCTGCTTCATCAGGCTGGAATGAAGGGGCTGCCCATCATAATATATATCGCCAGAGGTGGCAGCTTCAATACCTGCCATAATTTTGACCAGGGTACTCTTTCCTGCTCCATTGGGGCCAATTATTCCTAAAAAGGACCCCTGGGGAATTTTCAAGGATTCAATATTTAGCACCGGCTTATTTTCATAGGATTTGGTTATGTTTTCTATACGAAGCTCCATAGTTATTCTCCTTGCTGAAAATGATACAGGATTGAGTTGATTAGAAAGGACAGAACCAGCAGCACAATGCCGATTGCTATGGCGGTTTCATAATCGCCCATGCTGCGGAGCATGGCAATGGTTGTGGTCATAACCCGGGTATGGCCCTTAATGTTTCCGCCTACAACCATTACTGCCCCCACCTCTGAAATTGCCCGGCCAAAGCCGGATACGATACCAGTAAAGATAATGACCCTCAATTCCTTAATTAAGATTAACAGGGTTTGAAAGGAGCTGGCTCCCAGGGTCTTGGCTACAGCCTTGATTTCATTTCCCTTTTCCTTGGTTCCGTTGTAGATGATCCCTGTAATAATAGGCGTTACCAGGCATACCTGGGCGATTATCATCGAGGTGGGGGTAAAGATTAACCCCAATCCACCCAAGGGACCCCGGCGTGATAATAGTAAATAGATAATTAAGCCTACAATTACAGGGGGAAGACTCATCATTGTGTATAGAAACCTAACCAACAATTTTTTTAGAGGAAAGGTTTTGGTGCCAATAATGATCCCTGTAGGAACAGCCAATAGACTGGATATCACCACAGCGCTCAAAGAAACGTAGAGGGAAAGCAGAACGACCCCGTATATTTCGGAATCCATTGAAATCAGCAATTGAATTGCACTTCTGAAGCCCTCTAAGATTTCCTTCACACCATTACCCCCCTGCTATTTTGCATTCGGTATAAATAAGGATTGACCAAATTCTTCAACGCCAAACTCACCAATCAATGCCTGCCCCTTTTCAGATAAAATCCATTCAACGAATTTTTGGGCTCCATCGTGGTTAATTTTTGAGTTTTTATCTGGATTGACAGCGATAACGCCATATTGATTAAAGAGCTTTTCATCACCCTCCACCAATACAGCCAAGTCCAGTTCATTTTTCATGGAAAGATAGGTAGCCCGGTCTGTCAGAGTATAGCCCTGCATTTCATCAGTCATTTGAATAACGGCTCCCATACCTTGACCCGCAGAAATATACCAGTCGCCCTCGGGCTCAACGCCAATTTCATTCCAAAGATTCAGCTCCATTTTATGGGTACCCGAATCATCGCCTCTGGAAATAAATATTGGATTGATATTTGCGTTTCCAACATTTTCATTAATTAATGTAAAGGCCCCTAAAATATCTTCCTTAGCCTGGTTGGCTAGATCCAGCGGATCATCGGCAGGTCCGATTAAAATAAAATCGTTATACATAACATCAAAACGCTCCAAGCCATGGCCAGCCGCTACGAACTCCTCCTCTGAAGCCTTGGCATGGACCAATAGTACATCTGCTTCACCGTCTTCACCCATTTTTAAGGCTTGTCCTGTACCAACGGCAATAACCTTCACTTCAATTCCGGTTTCTTCAGTGAATTGAGGTAGTAAGAAGTTCAGCAAACCACTGTTTTCTGTACTGGTGGTGGTTGATAAAATAATTTCAGAAGCTTCAGCTTTGGGTGTTTCAGGCGGATTTGAGGAGCTTGGGGTGTTATCGCTGCTACAGGCTCCCAATGTCAAGCTCAAAACCAGTAAAAGAACTACCATTAACATATTCTTTTTTTGACTGAAAGAAAATTTCATAAAATGATTTCCCCCTTAAAATAATTTGTAAAACTATTATCAAACAAATCATCCGGCCAATAGATTCTAAGGCTATCGGTTGATGGAGGAGACATAAAAAAAATGCCTGCGAAGGCATCATAATTATAAACAAAGATTAACCAAAACCTTTGTTATCAATATGACTCCTTTCCACCCTGGGAGGCGTTATCGTTTCCGATAACACCCTATAGGCTGATTTCCCATAGATCAATTGTATTCCTTAGAGAAATTAGCTCGGAGATAGGCTTGTACCCATAGTTTAATATATATTCTAAATTGTGTCAATCGTTATGTGGTTTTTATGTGTAGTTTTTAACAATCTTTGAATAGTAAAATGTAAGTTAGAGGTGCTGAAGCTTATATATTTTTTACAAACATGGTCTGACCGGATATTTGAGAAGAAGTAAATCCCATTTTATTTAAATAATTCAAGTGTTTTTGGTCTTGCGAGTAGGTAATGAATCGTTGATAGCCCAATTTCAAAAAATATTCACGATTATTGTTAAAAATATAACTAGCTATTTTGAAATCCTGATATGCCGGAACAGCAAAGTCAATTTCTATCAGTAATGTTGTGTCATCGTATTTGGAAGCAATGAATATCCCGGCAGGAACCAGGTTTCGTAATATATAGAACCCAATTATATCCTCATTGAGCTTTTCTCTTTGGAATAAGGGGAAAATATGGTTGATTTCATTGTTATAGTAATTTAAGAATTCCATCAGGTATTTATCGGATTGACCGATTTCTATAATTTTAAAATACTCCCGTTCAGAATAAATTTTATACAGATAATACAAATTAATAAAGATAATAAAAAGATTAATAAAACCCACGGGCATAGCTCCAATTGCAAAACCGTAAATGCTAAACAAAAGGGAGCCAATCAGGTTTAACCAGCGAAGCTTAACAATGGAGCTCATTAATAAGGAAATGGCAATTAATATTGATGCTGCATAACCGACCCATTCTAATATTAGTTGATTCATAAAAATTCCCTCCTTTTTTGGTGTAGCATGGTATATTTTATCAGATTTTCATAGTGATTGCATCAATTTTTCGTAAAATGAGGTTTTCAAAGATACTATGGGGGATGAAGGAAAAGATAAGCTATTCAGGAAATTATATGATAAAATGAAAAGGCAGTAAGAATATATAAGAAGAGGTGTAAAGGCTTGAGCTTACAAATCGGAAAAATCAATAGACTTATTATTGTAAAGCTGACTAAATTTGGTGCATACCTAAGTGAATCTGGAACAGAAAAGGATGAAGCGGTTTTACTTCCTCAAAAAGAAGTAACCGAAGAAATGAAGCCTGGCAGCAGTATAGAGGTATTTCTTTATCGTGATACACGGGATCGACTGGTTGCGACCCTGAAAAGTCCCCGGGGTCAGGTGGGAGAGCTGGCATACCTTCGAGTGGCAGATACAACAGCCATAGGGGCCTTTTTAGATTGGGGACTGGAGAAGGATCTATTGCTGCCGATTAGTCAGCAAACTACCCGAGTTAAGAAGGGAAGAAAATATCTTGTCAAAATTTATGTGGATAAAAGCAATCGATTATGTGGATCAATGGAAATTGAGGATCATCTAAAAACAACCAATGGTTTTACTAATGGGGAAATGGTAACGGGAACAGTCTATAGTGTCAATCCCAGAATTGGTGCTTTTGTTGCCGTGGAAAATCAATACTTTGGCCTGGTACACCGGTCAGAAATATACAAGCCCTTTGAAATAGGGGATCAGGCAACTTTTCGTGTTGTAAAAACCAGAGAGGATGGAAAGATTGATCTATCTACCAAAAAGCTGGCCTATCAGCAGCGGGATGAGGATGCAGAGAAAATATTGGAGCTGTTAAGGATGCATCAAGGGTTTTTGCCCCTTAATGATAAAAGTGACCCAAAGGACATTAATAAATATATGGCCACCAGTAAAAATGCCTTTAAGCGGGCATTGGGAAAACTATTAAAGGAAAGGAAAATAGAACAGCTGGATCAGGGAATACGACTATTATAAAACGATGATTATGATAAAAGTAGGCCGCCGGGAGTCTAACCCATAAAGAGCGGCTGTTTTCTTTCGGGAGTTGAAATAATTCTCAAGAAGGGGGATAATATTCTTATCAAATAATGTTGGGGGATGATGAAATGGATACTGAATTAAAATGGAGCTTGAAGGATCTCTATGAATCCTTTGAGGATAAGGACTTTCAAAGGGACTATGAATTACTGCTTAAGCAGATTGAACAGCTAAATCAATGGGCAGAGGAGAACCTTGAATCTCAGGGAAACGAAGGGGAAAAAATCATTGATTATCTGGAAATGCTGATAGCTGTTCAAGAGAGCTATATAAAGTTGTCAAGCTATTCTACCTTGTCAAAAAGTGTGGATGCCAAAAATCCAGAGGCTTCCAGGGCCCTGGAAAGAATTGAATCTCGATATGCTGAACTGAAAAGGGCCCATGTCCGGTTTCAGAAGTGGCTTCTAGAGGTAGAGGAAGTGGGGCGAAGGATTGATTGCTCAGAATTTTTATCAACTCACCGATTTTACATAATGGAACTCATTGCCAAGGGGCGTTATCGATTGGGCGACGATGAGGAGCTTTTGGCTGCAAAGCTGACCCACACCGGTGCTAAGGCCTGGTCAAAGCTCCAGCAGCTGTTGACTTCGACCCTGTTGGTGGATATTGAGCTGGAGGGGGAGGAAAGGGCCCTACCCCTTTCTGTGGTTCGGAATATGGCCTATGATGCTGATTCAGCCCTTCGGCAAAAAGCCTTTGAGGCGGAGCTGAAAAGCTATGAAAAAATTGCTGATTCCTCAGCGGCTGCCATCAATGGGATTAAGGGGGAGTCCATTATCCTTGGGAAAATGAGAGGCTTTGATTCACCCTTGGATGAAAGTCTGGTCCATTCTCGAATGAGTCGCAAAACCCTGGATACTATGCTCAAGGCAATGGAGGGAAGTCTACCTGCCTTTCGTCGATATCTTAAACAAAAAGCAAAGCTTTTAGGCCATGAAGCTGGTTTGCCCTTCTACGACCTATTTGCTCCTATAGGAAAATTAGACCGGCAATTCTCCTTTCCCCAGGCAATGGATTATGTAATTGAGAACTTTACTACCTTTAGTGAAAATTTGGGCAGCTTTGCCAGGCAGGCCTATGAAGGCCGATGGATTGATGTTGAGCCCCGGGAAGGAAAAAGGGGCGGAGGCTTTTGTTATTTTATTAGACCCATCAAGCAAAGCAGAATTCTTTTAAATTTTACAGGAAGCTTTAAAAATGTCATGACACTGGCCCATGAACTGGGTCATGGCTTCCACGGCCATTGTCTAAAGGATGAAAGTGTATTGAATTGCAGCTATCCTATGCCTTTAGCTGAAACGGCCTCCATTTTTGCCGAAACCATTTTGGTGCATAAAAGTATTGAAAGTGGAACGGATGAAGAAAAATTTTGGATTCTGGAAAATACCATTTCCCATGCAACCCAATTGATCGTTGATATATACAGTCGTTATTTGTTTGAAAAGGAGGTCTTTGAGAGAAGGCAGGATCATGGCCTGACTGTGGCAGAGCTGAATGAAATTATGCTGCAGTCCCAAAGGCTTGCCTACGGTGATGGGCTGAAGCATCAGGTGCTGCATCCCTATATGTGGGTAAATAAAGTCCATTATTACTATCCTGAAAGACATTATTACAATTTTCCCTATGCCTTTGGACTCCTTTTTGCAAAGGGGCTGTTTGGACAATATCTTAAGGACAAGAATACCTTCCCTGCCAGATACGAGGAACTACTTAGAGCAACAGGCAAAATGTCGGTAGAAGAAGTTGCCAAGATTGTAGACATCAACTTGACTGATGAGGGATTTTGGAAAGAATCCTTGTCAATTCTTGAAAGGGACATTGAACATTTTATTGAACTGTCTATGGAAATATAAGTTAATTTTAAATGGCGCCAGGCTTGTTCTCTATCCTTTAAAAATGTTATAATCAACTTAAGAAAATAATCATTTTGGGGGGAGCTGATATTTTGGAGGAACGCTTGTTAAAACTGATCCTAGATAAGCTGGATAATATTGAAAATGAGCAGCGTGAGATGAAACAAGAGCAGCAGGGGATGAAGCAAGAGCTGCGGGAATTTAAGCAAGAGCAGCAGGGGATGAAGCAAGAGCTGCGGGAATTGAAGCAAGAGCAGCAGGGGATGAAGCAAGAGCTGCGGGAATTGAAGCAAGAGCAGCAGGGGATGAAGCAGGAGCTGCGGAAATTTAAGCAAGAGCAGCAGGAAATCAACCAAAGAATTTTCAAAGAGCTAGAGACCATTAAACAGGATTTAAAGGAAATTAAATCAGTTCAAGAAACTATGAAGCAATTTATTGCCAATGTAGAACAGGTCATCGAAGAGGATCATAAATTTATTCAAAGGCTTAAAAAAGCTATCGGAGAATAATTTTAACCCCATTCTAACCGTAGATTGTTAGGATGGGGTTTTTATTATCATTTTATTCTGTTACAGAGTTTTTGAAGAATACAGTATAGTCTTGTCCTGTTTCAATAGCATCCATAATCTCCGATATTTTCTTATAATTGCTATTCCAGCTGTAAACTCTGGTAAATCGTTGCCGGGCCAAGCTGTTTTTTCCCAATAGACCGTAGGCTATGCCCAGCTGATAATGGATATCTACATAAGGATGGTCCATACTACGTTTTTTGCCCAGCGCATCTTTAAAGGCTTCTATGGCAGCTTCAAGGCGCTCCATTCCCATAAAGGCCAATCCCTTTAAATACCCCCTCCAAAGAGTCATGTCTTGAATTTCCTCCTTAAAGCCCTCGAGGCTTTCACAGAGGTTCAAGGCAAAATCGTAGTCCTTATTATCAAGGGCTAAAAAAATTCCATTGAGGGCAGGCCCCCAATAAGCAGAATGAAAAAACTGAGGCCCGTCATGGAGCTTAAAGTATTCTCGATAGGTAGAATAGGCCATGGAAGCGTTATCTAGGTTTAGTTGGCAGTCAGCCTTAATTAATAAAAGGGTCCGATTGGCATTGGGATAGGTTAGGGCTTCATCAAGTCGTTGAATACACTCCGTATATTTTTTTCTCTGATAAAGCCCCCTGGCAGTCTTAATCAAATCAGCCATGGGGTCTGCTTTTTTTCGCCAAAGGGCAGTCAACAGAATACAAAGGGCGCCTATAAAAAATAAAATTGAAAAACGATAGCTCAGAAAAATAGCAACGATTCCAACGATCCCCAAAAACCTTAAAAGAACTGGACTTGGAGCTTTCATGCCCTTCGAATCAATGTGATTAAAAAGTTCTATAGCAGAAGGCTCTGAAGTAACCTGTAACGCCGGGCGATTTTTGCTCCCTCTTTGAAAGGTAAAGCTTTGAGAATATTTCAGATCTGTTTTAGGGATGCCTGCTGTAGCCTGTATACCCCTTGGATTCAAGGTAATACGAAGATTCTTATTTTGATTCTGTACTGTGATTTGTTTTTTATCAATGTCAAGCCTGAGTCCTTTTCCCAGTAATACGCCCTTACCCTTTTTGATCGCCATAAATAACCTCCCCATAAGTATAGACCTAACACTATTATAGACAGAATATAATGAAAAATCAAGAGATTTCAATTATTAACAGCATTTTTCCTGGGAAATAAACAGCACTAACATTGAATTATTTTTTCTTGACGATTAGCTTAAGAAAGTATATACTGTATATAAACAATATAAACACTATATACAGATTGGAGTTTAGTATATGAGAATTTTGATATCAAATTCTTCACAACAGCCTATCTATGAGCAAATATGCAACCAAATGAAGCAGCACATCTTTTCAGGAGAATTACAGGAGGGAGAAATGCTGCCCTCCATCAGGAGCTTAGCGAAGGAGCTCCAAATTAGTGTGATCACCACCAAACGGGCCTATGAGGAATTGGAAAAGGAGGGGTTTATAGAAACGGTACCTGGAAAGGGTTCCTTTGTAGCAGTTCAGAATAAAGAGCTTATGAGGGAGAAAAAACTAAAGCTAATAGAAGAAATACTAGTAGAAGCTTTTTTGCAGGCAAAGCTAATTGGTTTGAAAAAAGAAGAGCTTTTAAATATGGTGGATATATTATTTGAGGAGGATATGTAAATGGACACCCTATTGGAAGTAAAGGGATTGACAAAGAAATTTAAGGGCTTTACCCTTGATAACGTAAGCTTTACCCTGAACATGGGCTATATAATGGGATTAATAGGCCCAAATGGGGCGGGTAAAAGTACAGTTATTAAGCTAATTATGAATCTTTTATTAAAGGATCAGGGAGAAATTAAAATTTTTGGAAAGGACTATCATAAAAATGAAAAAGAAATAAAAAATCGCATTGGTTTTGTATATGATGAAAACTACTATTATGAAGATTTAAGAATTGATGAAATGAGAAAAATTGTGGCTCCCTTTTATAAAAAGTGGAATGAAAGTACCTTTCAGAATTATATAAAACAATTTCAATTAAGGCCTGATCAAAGGATTAAAGAGCTTTCGAAGGGAATGAAGATGAAGTTTTCCCTGGCCATTGCCCTTTCCCATGGGGCAGAATTAATTGTAATGGATGAGCCTACATCAGGTTTGGACCCAATTATTAGAAATGAATTGCTGGAAATATTGTATGAGCTGATACAGGACGAAAATGTCGGCGTGCTCTTTTCCACCCATATTACCACAGACCTGGACCGGATTGCAGACTACATTACCTTTATGAACAAGGGAAGGCTATTGTTTTCTGAACCCAAGGATGAGGTCATCGAGAAATATCGCCTTGTAAAGGGAGGAAACGAGCTGATTAATGATGAAATGAAAAAGGAGTTTATTGGGATTCAACAGCATCATTATGGCTTTGAGGGGTTGATTGTCAGTAAAGGTTATTTAGACAAACAATTAAGAAATCATGTAATAGTTGAGAAACCTACCTTGGAAGAAATAATGCTCTATACAGTTAGGGGGAATAAATATGCTTAAACAATTGGTATTAAAGGATTATATGGTCCAAAAGAAAACCTTTCTTACCGTTTTGGTTTATTGTATTTTTATCTTCATTTTCATGCCTCAAGTCGCCAATATCTATATAATGGGCGCTGTGGGAATTACCTATATATTATTACAAAATGCCTGTATACAGGATGAAAAGAATAAAAGTGAACTGGTTCTCATCAGTTTGCCGGTCAGTCGTACAGAGCTGGTAATGGCAAAATACCTTTCGGGCTTATCCTTTGTAGGGATCAACCTGATTGTTTTGAGCCTGATGGGATTCATCTTTTCTATTTTTGTAAATCCGGGTATACAACTGATTCAACCAGTAGACGTATTTTTAGCCCTTTCTGTAAGCCTGCTGCAGGTATGTATATATCTTCCTATTTATTTTAAGCTGGGCTATCATAAGGGACGGATTGTCAGTATTTTACTTTTCATGGTTCTAACCTTCAGTCCTTCCTTGCTGCTAGAGAGGGCAAAGAAAGGAGCTGAATTCGGCAGGGCTCTGGGGACCTTAATAAATCATGGTTTAGATGGACAATTGCTATTGATCTGGATTTTCTTACTAATCATCATTACGGTTGTTTCCATTATATTGTCTCAGTTATTCTATCGTACGAGGGAGTTTTAGTCCTATTCAAGTCAACGGTCTTGGTGTGATACAGGCCGTTGACTATTCATTTGAAATAGGATAGGATATAGTTCACTGGTCTTGGCAGTATAAAGGATAGTGCTAATTTTGTGAGTTTCAAAAACAAAAGGTTAGAATAGAGGTGTCAATATTTTGAATCGGTTAGAGACCATCGGTTTAGACGGTGGCTACGAAAATCAAAAAATCATTAATAATATTTCACTACAGGTGGCTTCAGGAGAAATTGTGGGTTTAATCGGACCCAATGGAGCAGGAAAAACAACCCTGATGAAAACCCTTTTAGGTCTATTGCCCGCCATGGGGGGAAGCATAAAATTAAATGGCGTACTATCTGATGAAAGGCAAAATAATTGTAGGGAAAGCCTGGGCTATATACCAGAAATTCCATATTTATACGATGAATTAACCCTTAAAGAGCATCTGCAATATACTGCCATGTGCTGTGGATTAAGTGAAGGGGATTATAAGCAACGGGTAAAGGAATTGCTTATCCTGTTTCAAATGGAGGAAAAATTGAATCATTTCCCCCATTCCTTTTCAAAGGGAATGCGGCAAAAGGTTATGGTAATGTGTGCCCTGCTTCAAAACCCAAGTCTGTTGATTGTAGATGAGCCGTTCATTGGACTTGACCCTCGGGCCATTAACCAGTTTATTAAGCTGTTATATCGTTATAAAAATCAGGGAATGGGGATTCTACTCAGTACCCATGTACTCGATTCGGCAGAGAGATTATGTGATCGATTCATACTTCTTAACCATGGGAAGGTGATTTTTTCTGGGACCCTGGAGCAGATGCAAAGCAAGTCACAAAATAAAGAGGCAAATTTAATGGAATTGTTCGATATATTTGTGGAGGCTCAGTCATGAACGGTGTTAAATTACTTTGGAAGAAAAGGATACAATATTTAGTCAAAACCTATTATCGCTTTGTGGCCTTTCAATTTGATTGGATAATAATATTCTACACGATGCTATTCTTATTTTTGATAAGCTATAATTACTTTCCCTTAATGCTTCAAATAAAAAAACAAATTTATATGGAACCCTGGCGCTCTTTGATTTTATTTACTACTACGGCTATGATTACAGGAGGGAGCTATCGAGGGTATCTGCGAATCGCCGATGAGGTTTTTCTGCTTCCCTTTTATCACCTTAGAAAAACCTTTGTTACCTATTCCAGTTATCTTTCAATAGTTCTACAAATAGGGCTATGGAGTCTGTATTTGGGATTGGTGGCACTAATCGCAGGAAATCTGGGGAGGAAAATCTTTGGTCCCCTACAAAGCATATGGTTGATGGGAATGATGATTAAACTAATTAATATGAATATCAAATATGTCCTTTTCCACCTTCCGAAACGATGGATCATAAGACCTTTAAAAATTATGAGTCAGCTAACAGTCTGGGCCTTAACCTATTATTTATTAGTAAATTACAGATTAGCCTCAGATATAAAGTTAATTATTACATTGATTATGCTGCTGCTTCTAACATTGATCATTAAACTGAAAATTCGCCCTCAATGGATTCGCTGGATAACCGAAGAGGTAAGCAGTAGGTCAAAAAGTATGGCCCTTCTTCTTCAGGAGGGAATAGGTGAAAGGCGTAGTTACCTTAAAAAAACCTTGCCTGCCTTTAACGGTAGGCTGTTGGAACCCTTCAACCAAAAGGGTGGTATGCTGCTCTTGTACTATCGAATCCTGTTAAGAGGAAGTGGAAACCTGAAAATTATTCTTTCTATTCTAGGAGTTTTAATTGGTTTAACTATATTCATTAAAGAGCCCAAAGCCATAGGGGCTTTAATCTTATTTGGAATTTTTTTGATGGGTAATTTCCTTTTTTCCATTTGGCATGCCTTAAAGGATGATCAATTTCTAAGACTTTTTCCTATTCCCTTGAAGGACAGAAATGTTGCTTTCAAGCAAGGTCCGCTATTGGTTTTGATATTGATTACTGTTATACTATTTATAACAATGCAGGCTATTCAGACAGTAATTCTGTGGCCACCCTTAGACCTGCTTATCTTTCTGGGGTGGGCATGGATAATATGTGAAATAAAAACCTTTACTTTAAATTTGAAAAAGGTGTAAGGAGGATGAATCGTGAGAAAGATGAGAAAGGAAAGTCGAGAAATTGCAACGGAAGCCGCTAAGGAAATCTTATATTCAGGGGAAGTTGGTGTCCTGTCAACCGTTGATGAAGCAGGTCAACCCTACGGTGTACCAGTTAATTATGCATCAGATCATGAGTATATCTATTTTCATTGTGCTTTAGAAGGTCATAAGCTGGATAATATTAAAGGAAATAATCGGGTATGCTTCACTGTCTATGGTTCCAATCAGGTGATTCCTGACCGCTTTACGTCTACCTATGAAAGTGTAGTGGTATTTGGAACCGCCGAGGAAATAACAGGGGATAGAAAAATTAGGGCACTGGAGCTATTGGTTGAGAAATACAGCCCTGGTTTTATTACAGCGGGAAAGCAATACATCGAAAGGGCCCACGATAAAACCTGCGTGCTGGCAATTAAGATGGAACATATCACCGGCAAGCGATCCATGAAGCAGGGCTAAGGTGGAAGCCATGAGGGTTTTTACGGCCATTACTTTATCTATTCAGATTAGAGATTACCTGAAGGAGCTGCAGGAGTATATTAAACCCTATGTGTTAAAAGGCAATTTTACTGACTACGATAATTTTCACTTGACCCTTCGGTTTATAGGAGAGATTCAAAATGAGAAAAATAGAATTGTAGCAGCCATGGGGCAGGCAGCTTCAGAGACCGGCAGTTTTCTTTTAAGCACCGATGAAATAGGAACCTTTAAAAAGAAAAATAAATATATTCTCTGGTTGGGGGTTACGCCCCTTCAAGAACTCCAGCGATTCTATCAAAACCTTGAAAGTGCCATGGAGCAGCAGGGCTTTTCACAAGAGGAGCGACCCTACCGACCCCATATTACCCTGGGAAGGGAGCTGGTGATGACCAAAGAAGTTGAAGAAGTGAGGCAAATATTGCCCTATAGACGGATGCATATAGCAATAGATCATATTGCCCTGATGGAAAGCAAAAGAATCAATGGAAAATTGACCTATGCTCCGTTGGAAAGGATTTCTCTTATTAAATAATTGTATTGGTACAATCGAACATTGGAATTACTGAAAAATAAAGATTTACAGGAGTTTTGCTTCATGATAAAATATAATTGTAATGGTATATAAGTACAATATACATACAATTATTATTGGGGGAGTAAATATGAAGCAAAATTCAGTACAAGATTTAACCCTATTGGGGCTATTAACAGCCCTGGTGGCGGTTTCGACAATGATTATCAGTATTCCTGTTCCCAGTACCGAGGGCTTTATTCATTTGGGGGACAGTATGATTTTTTTAACTGCGATCATCTTTGGAAAAAGAAAAGGGGCCATAGCAGCGGGGCTTGGTTCTGCCTTGGCCGATATTTTATTGGGCTACACCCATTGGGCTTTACCAACCTTAGTCATTAAAGGATTAATGGGTTATTGGGTAGGGGCCATTGCCCGGCAGAATGAAGATCAATTACTGCAGATTAGAAATATAACAGCCCTATTGGTTGGGGCCCTCTGGATGGTATTTGGCTATTTTATTGCCGGTGCCGCCCTAAAGGGCAGCTTCCTGGTATCGTTGACCAGTGTACCAGCCAATCTGCTACAGGGCTTTGGAGGGGCTTTACTGTTTGTACCGATAGGAATAGGCTTTGCCAAAACAAAATATTTAAAGAAATATGCTGCAAAGTAGTTGGGAAAAAAGATATGCGATAGGCCATATCTTTTTTCTTTGTGGAGATAATACAGTAGATTAGGTTTAATTCCAGCTTTGGAATTGACAGAAAAACAATAAAAAGATAAAATCAAAAAGGCAAATAAATTGAGATATTCAAATTACATAATAAAGGAAGAGGAAAAATGTCAGAAGAAAAGCTGAGCTTTATTGAAGAGGTTCGCAGAAGAAGAACCTTTGCTATTATTTCCCATCCCGATGCGGGAAAAACCACCTTGACAGAAAAGCTATTATTATATGGGGGCGCTATTCGTTTAGCAGGGTCGGTTAAGTCCAGAAGAGCGCAAAAACATGCGGTTTCCGACTGGATGGAAATAGAGAAGCAGCGGGGGATTTCAGTTACATCCAGTGTACTTCAATTTGACTACAATGGATTTTGTATTAATATTCTTGATACACCCGGTCACCAGGATTTTAGTGAAGATACCTACCGTACCCTTATGGCGGCCGATAGTGCGGTAATGGTAATTGACTGTGCCAAAGGGGTAGAGGATCAAACGAAGAAGCTGTTCCATGTCTGTAAGATGAGAGGAATACCTATCTTTACCTTTATCAATAAGCTGGACAGAGCCGGAAAGGACCCCTTTGAGCTGATGGAGGAAATCGAAAAGGTATTGGGAATTAGGTCCTATCCTATGAATTGGCCCATTGGCACCGATGGTAATTTTAAAGGGGTATATAGCCGCAGAAAAAAACAAATAGAGCTATTCAATGACGGAAACCATGGGCAATCTATTGCTGAGATCGTCTCGGGGGATTTAGCCGATGAAAAATTAAGGGAGCTGTTGGGCGAAGCCCTTCATCGGCAGCTTCAAGAGGAAATAGAATTGTTGGATATGGCAGGGGATGAATTTGATTTAGGTCAAATAGAGAAGGGAGAATTAACGCCGGTTTTCTTTGGTAGTGCCATGACTAACTTTGGTGTACAGCCTTTTTTAGAGTCCTTTCTAAGCCTTACCTCCCCACCCCTTGGTCGTGAAAGCAATTTAGGGGTGATCAATCCTGAAACCGAAAACTTTACAGGCTTTATATTTAAAATACAGGCCAATATGAACCCAACCCATCGTGACCGGATTGCCTTTTTAAGAATATGCTCAGGCAAGTTTGAAAAAGGAATGACTGTCAATCATGTTCAAGAAAATAAAAAGGTACGCCTGGCCCAGCCCCAGCAATTTTTGGCCCAGGACAGAGTCGTGGTAGAGACGGCTTATCCCGGTGATATTATTGGAATTCATGATCCTGGAATCTTTAAAATTGGTGATACACTCTGTGAGGATCAATCAAAAATTCAATATGAAGGGATTCCAGTTTTTGCCCCTGAGCATTTTGCAAAGGTATTTGCTAAAAATTCCTTAAAACGAAAGCAATTTTTAAAGGGAATTAATCAATTATCCGAGGAAGGAACCATTCAGGTCTTTAAAAGACCCAATATTGGAGTAGAGGAATTGATCATTGGTGTAGTGGGTGTTTTACAATTTGAAGTGCTGGAATATCGCTTAAAGAATGAATATGGTGTCGACATCGTTATGGATAGACTGCCTTATCGATACATACGATGGGTAGAAATGGAGGGCTTTGAACCCGATACCTTCGGTGTCACCATGGATACAATGATTGTTCATGATGAGGACGAACACCCGGTGCTGCTGTTCCAAAATGAATGGTCCATTGAAAGGGTTAAGGAAAGAAATAAAAATGCGGTATTGAAGGAAATCTCATTAAGAAAATAATAGATAAATTTCGACCCATTGGCTATGAAAAAGCGTCAATGGGTTATTTTTGTGTCAATAGATAAAATTCCTTCATTAACTATTAAATAGGTTTAATTACTATACCTGTGGTTATATAATAAAATAGATTAATAGAAAAAGTAATATATGGAGCGTGATGTGATGAAGGCGTTATTTACATATGACTATGGTCAGGAACAAATGGAGGCGATTGCCCGATTAGGTTATGAGCTAGACGTTGTCAGAGAAAAAGAGGCGGCTGAATACAGTAAGCTGCCTGATGTCGATGTACTGGTATGCTATAATCCCTTTGATACCCTTGACATTACGAAAATGAAAGGCTTAAAGTGGATTCAACTGTCCAGCATAGGGGTTGACCAAATTCCCAGGGAAGCGGTTGAAAAGCAGGGAATTATTGTCACCAATAATCGGGGAGGGTACAGTATTCCCATGGGTGAATGGATTATATCAAAAATCCTTGAAATCTATAAGAAAAGTAATGTTTTCTACAGGCAGCAGCAGCAAGCTCTTTGGAGATTGGAAAAAGATGTTTTAGAGCTCTATGGAAAAAAGGTTGCCTTCATTGGAACCGGCAGCATTGCCAAAGAAGCTGCTAAACGATTACAGGGCTTTGAAGTAGAAATAATAGGAGTCAATACTGACGGTCACAGTACTGAGTTTTTCCATCACTGCTATGGCATTGATGAACTAAATCATGTTCTAAAAATTAGTGATGTTGTCGTAATTACTATTCCCTATACGGCTAAAACCCATCACCTGATTAATTTCAGCGCTTTAGGGCAAATGAAGGAAGAAGCAGTCTTAATTAATGTCAGTCGCGGAAGCATCATTGACCAACAGGCCCTGGTAAAATCCCTTGAGGGTGGGAAATTTCTAGGTGTTGCCCTGGATGTTTTTGAAGAAGAGCCATTAAGCCAGGATCACCCCCTGTGGCAAATGGAGAGGGTTTTGATTTCACCCCATAATTCCTGGGTTTCCGAGATGAGAAACGAAAGGAAATATCAGACAATCCTTGAAAATATGAGGCGGTTTAAAGACAATGAACCCCTTCTTAATGTAGTCAATTTAAATAAAGGCTATTAGTCTCTAAGGCCTTAACAGGTATAATGGCATGTTTATCCTCATATATATGGACTGAATAAGATTTTGATCCAAATTTCAAGGGGAGGGGATTCATGTGCTAACCTGGATTGCATTAATACTGACGATTATCGGGGCACTTAATTGGGGACTAGTGGGCTTATTTAATTTAGATATGGTTGAAGGATTATTCAGAGGCAGAAGAAGCCCTGTTGGCAGACTGGTGTATATTTTAATCGGCCTATCGGGACTATTGACATTACTAAAGGTCTTTCTTAAAAAATAGATTGGGAAAAGGGACAGTGCTACTGTCCTTTTGTTGTGGAAAAAAGAAAATCCCCAAAAATTATAATATGCATATAATGTAATCATACCACTGAAAGGAGGATTTAAGTGACCTATTACTATTCTTATCCCTACCCATATAGCGTTACGACGCAGCAGCAGCTACCCCCTGTGCCAGATTGCCCTGGCGGCACGATTTATACTGTCAGACCCGGCGATACAATGTTTAGGATAGCCAATGAATTTACTATTAGTCTGCAAAGCTTACTTATCGCCAATCCTCAGGTGCGTAACCCCAATATTCTCTATCCAGGTCAGGAACTGTGTATTCCTGCCATTGTTACGCCGCCTCCACCGGTACCCTTTTGTACCGAAGGAACAATTTATACAATACAAAGGGGAGATACACTATTCTCTATTGCCAGGAATTATGGCATCACAGTTCAGCAGATGATACAGGCTAACCCTCAAATTGCAGATCCCAATTTGGTTCAAGTGGGTCAGCGGGTATGCATTCCAGTGATTCTGAAGCAACAGGCTACAGGAATTTCTAAAATTGATTTGGAGCCATTAAGGCAGGATAAAATCACAGGAGTAGCCTTGTTAGATTCCTCTGAACTTACCCTGTGGATAGCGGTTTTTGGTTTGCCTGCCCCGGCTGAAATCAACCCGGATTATTGTACTTATCGAGCCTGGCTTGTTAAAGACAGCCAAAGTTATCTTCCAATTGAATTAAAATTCAGTGGCGAACCGGGCATTGAAGTGGCATATGAAAAATTCAATTCAAATTTTGAGGGTTATACGCAAATCCTTGTAACTGCAGAAAAAACCTTAAACCCTAAAGAACCTACGGGCTCAAGACTTCTGCAGGGCTCCCTTGGAATCAGTCAGCAACGGCAATAAAAAAATGATCCTGCGGTAAAGCCGCAGGATATTTTTTGTAAAAAACCTGTAATATCAATAAATCCCTAGAGAAGGCTACTTTATGTTATAATAAAGGACGAATGACAATACATAGCAAATGAGGGATGAGGATGAAAAAAATAATTGGAAATCTGTTGATTCTATTATTGATAATGGCCAACAGCAGCTATGTCAGTGGCGGCCAAAGGATCTTAATGATGTCTGATATTGACAAGCATTGGATAAAGGATTATCAGGCAGATTTGTATTTATTGCAGCATTTACAGATTTTTAGCGGCTATTCCGATGGCAGCTTTCGACCTGATAACCAAATTACGAGAGAGGAATTTGTAAAAATATTGATCACTGCCCTTGGCCCCATACAGGAGAAAGAATTTAGCAGGATTTCCTTTCATGATGTTGAAGGGGATCGCTGGTCCCACCCCTATATAGAAGAAGCCATCGAAAGGGGGTTATTACAGACAGCCGATTATCAGGGCTATTTTAGACCTCAGCAGCCCATCACCCGTCAGGAAATAGCTGTTCTGATTGCCAGGGCCCTTCAGAAGCCTGATGCAACCGCTAATGAGACAGGCTTTATTGATCAAGATGAAATTGACGCCTGGGCAAGACCCTTCGTGGCCTATGCCGTTGAAAGAGGTATTATTAATGGTTATGAAGCAGCCCAGGGAACATATTTTGGACCTGGCAGGACTGCCACCAGGGCAGAGGCTGCTCTGATGATTACTCGACTCATGGAGCAAATTAATTCATTGAAAAAAACAGGCTTCTATGCCATTGATTCCTATAAGCAGCTAGATACTGTGAAAGAGTTCCAGGAGGTGGCCTTCGGGTGGAGTGCCTTGATCAGAAATGAAGATGGCAAGGTTGGCTTTACCATGAATAGCAGGGAAAGCAGCCATCGATTGCCTAATGGTTATCAGGAGCCCCTGGACTTTGCCCTTCAGTCTGGTGTAAAGAGAACCTTGATGCTTACAGAAGCCAGAACTGATCTAATTTATCAATTATTAGAGGATCAGGAGGCCCAAAATGAAGTTATTACCGCCATTGTTAATTCACTGGAGCAGTATGGCTTTACGGGTATTGTAATGGACCTTGAAAATATAAGAAATACAGAAAAGGGATATGCCAGGGCCTATGCTGATCTGTTGAGGAATCTAAAGAAAGCACTTGAGCCCCACAATTATCAGCTTACTGTCGCAGTTCAGCCCAGGAATGTGGTAGGCTATTATGATGGCTTTGACTATAAGGCCATTGGTGAGATTGCCGATGAAGTAATTATAATGGCCCATGATTATTATGATCGAAGAAGCACCAGCCAATTAACCGATCACGCACCTTTTTTGAAGGTGAAGGAGGCCCTTACAGATGCCTTAAAGGATATACCAAAGGAAAAGGTCATTTTAGCCCTTCAAATCGCCGGGGGAACCCAATTCAGAATTGACAGCAATCAATCAGCCACCCTTCATACCCCTTCTATGAGTACTATTTATAGGGCTTTGAAGGAACGAAAGGGGCAGCAATCCTTTGATTACCAGACCATGACACCAACCTTTGCATTTTATGATGAAACGACTCAAATAAATAACAAAATTCGGTATGAAGACTACCATAGTTTAAAAAGCAAGGTATTATTGGCAAAGTATTATGGGATAAAGGGAGTCTCCCTATGGCGAATTGGAGAAATACAATCAGAGATGCTGCCATTGTTTACAATAAAATGATAAATATTAAATCTATTTAAGGAATTAAGCTATAGAGACAAAAAATATAGTATAATAGAAATGTAATTTAGCCGTATTATCGCTAACCTATTAATGATCTATAACCACTAAGGGGGACCAAGGCTATGGATTTAAAAAAGCATACCATGGTATGCGTAACACAGCAAAAGACCTGCGAACGATTAATTAAAAAGGGTCAGGAAATAAAAAGAAAATTGGGAGGCGACCTGTTGGTTGTCCATGTGGCGCCTGAGGGCTACAATATACTGGGCAATACCCATGAAGATGAAGCCCTTGAATATTTGTTTGATATTTCCAAATCCGTTGAAGCAGAAATGACCGTATTGAGGTCTACTAATGTAGAAAAAACCATTACAGATTTTTGTTATAAAAACAACGTTGCCAGAATCATTATGGGCGAATCCCTAGAGGCTTCGCCGGAGAGCAACATGATTGTCCGTTTGGAGAAAAAATTGGGAGATGATGTTAAAATTTTGGTGATCCCAACAGAGTAAGATAGCCTGTACATGAAAAGGCAAAAAAGCCAGTGATCAAAGGGCAATGAAAAAATGCCAATGATCCTGGCTTTTTAAAGATGCGTACCAATGCTTGAAATCACATGGCTTTGAATAATTATGATGTAAGCGACATATTATATGATGAATCATTGTGTAAAAAAGGTTCCTATAACTGGGTTAAATAAAATACATTTAACCATGGATAAAAAGAGATAACGTTTCGGAGATGATGAATATGAATATGAATCGTGGAGGCCTGCCCTATCGGGCCTATTCCGCCTATCTAAAGGAAAAATATAAGGAAAAGGTATATAAGCTCCCCGTAAACCTCCCGGTCACTTGTCCAAACCGTGATGGAAAGCTAGGGAAAGGGGGCTGTACTTTTTGCGGTGAAGTTGGAGCAGGCTTTGAAAATCTACCTAATTGCCTTTCCGTATCAGCTCAGCTTAGACAAAATATGGAGTACATTCGAAAAAGGTATAAGGCTCGAAAATTTATTGCTTATTTCCAAAATTACAGCAACACTTACCTGCCTGTAAAAGATTTTGAAATGTATATGAGGGAAGCCCTTTTGGAAAATGTTGTAGAGCTATGTATTTCAACCAGACCCGATTGCATTACGGGTGATCATCTGGCTGTATTAAAAAAAATTAGCGAAGAGCATAAAATTACCATTAGTATTGAACTGGGTCTACAAACCGTAAATTATCATACCCTCAAAAAAATAAACCGTGGCCACGGCCTGGCAGAATTCATCGATGCGGTACTTCAAATTAGGAACTATGGCTTTGAAATTTGCGCCCATTTAATCTTGAATTTGCCATGGGATACCATGGAGGATGTAATAGAAAATGCCAAGGTTCTTTCAGCCCTGAAAATACAACAGGTGAAGCTTCATGCCCTTTATATCATGGCTGATACCGTTATGGGTGATCAATATCAAAATAAGGAGTTTACCATGATTTCTGTGGAGGAGTACCAGGAAAGGGTTATGGTCTTTTTGGAATATTTAGCCCCTTCCATTGCGGTTCAACGATTAATTGGCAGAGCCCCAGAAGAAAATGCCCTATTTGTCAACTGGAATCAAAGCTGGTGGCGAATTCGAGATGAAATTCATTCAAAAATGCAGCAGCAGGGGCGATTTCAGGGAAAAAAGGCAGATTATTTGGGGGGAAAAGCATTTAATTAAATGATTTACCAGCAGGAAACCGAAAAGGAATATCGAATTGTAAAAATAAATAGAATATTTTAACAATTGCTATGAGGATATTTTTGGAGGAGGTTGGGCTGATGATAAAAATCATTATTGGTAAAATGGGTTCAGGAAAGACCAGACAGCTGATAGAGGAGGCAAACGAGGCTGTTAAGCGGGCCAAGGGTCATATTGTATACATTGATCGGAACAACAATCATATGTTTCAAATCGATTATCGTATTCGCTTTACCGGCATGAAGGACTATCACATTAACGATCATGCAGGGTTTTACGGTTTTTTGAGTGGTATAATAGCGTCAAACTATGATATTGAGGGCATCTATGTAGACGGTCTTAATGAAATCACTAATTCATCTCCACTGGAGCTGGAGGACTTTTTTCAAAAGCTGGGAAGGCTTGAGCTGAAATATAATGTCAACTTTACCTTTACCCTTCCCATGGAAGAGACAGTACCGGATTATTTGCATCAATATAAGCTTCATGAAGTAAAGGCTGAATGAAAAATATAAAAAGGGCTTTTATAAAGAAGCATCAATTCAAGATAGCTATTTGGAGGCTATCTTTTTTTATTTTCTATAAAAGTTTTCTGTTATTAAATTAGGGCGTGTCTGAAAACCCACTCAAGGGCATCTTTCACCGCTTTTTTGTCCCACGCAGCGTTGCTTTTCCTTGACGTACTCCTGGTATGCCTTCAAAAAAGCGCCTTGCTTGGAACAAAAATTCAGTAAAATCTGCACCCTTCGGAGTATTCAGACACACCCTAGACTCTAAAAAGTTGTCCTTATTTTTAAAGGATGGCTTTTTTGTTTTTTAAGGTGTGATTAATTGTTGTATACTTAAATATTATTAGTTTTTTATTCCAAAAAAATAGAAAAAAGTATGTAATAAATAAGAAATATGCTATATAATATTATGGGATAATGAATGAGGAGGCTAAAAAATGATAAAAATAGGAATTAATGGATTTGGCAGAATTGGAAAGGCAGCCCTGAGGGCTTCCTTGGAAAAGAATATGGGGGTAGAAATTGTGGCCATCAACAGTACCAGTGGCCCCGAAAAGCATGCCCATTTATTTAAATATGATACAAATTATGGTGTTTTTCATCAGGAGGTGACAGCCCAGGATCATCTATTAAGGATTGGAGAAAAACAGATACCCTTTACATCCCATCGTGACCCTGCTGACATTCCTTGGGCTTCGTTGGGGGTAGAGGTTGTTTTGGAATGTTCAGGGCACTTCTTAAGCTATGAAGCCGCCGCCAGGCATCTGCAAGGAGGGGCGAAGAAAGTGATTTTATCTGCCCCTGGTAAGGGTGAAGGGATTAAAACCATTGTAATGGGTGTCAATGTTGAAAGCTATCATAATGAAACTGAACATATTTTATCCAATGCTTCCTGTACCACCAATTGCCTTGCGCCCATTGTGAAGGTACTTCATGATTCATTTTACGTAGAGTCGGCATTAATGACAACTGTTCATGCCTATACCAACGATCAGCGTATCTTAGATTTACCCCACTCAGATTTAAGAAGGGCCAGGGCGGCAGCAGAATCAATTATTCCCACCACCACCGGGGCAGCCAAGGCTGTAGAACTGGTTATACCATCCCTGAAGGGGAAAATTAATGGTATAGCCATGAGGGTTCCCGTTCCTGTTGTTTCCATTGTGGATGTAGTGGCTCAGTTAAAGCGGGCGGTAACGGTGGCAGAGGTGAATCATGCCTTAAAATCTGCGGCTCAAGGTCATATGAAGGGGATATTGGGCTACACTGAGCTGCCCCTGGTATCGGTAGACTATAAAAAAGACCCTCGTTCCGCTATTGTAGACGGATTATCAACCATGCTGGTAAAGGATAAAATGGTGAAGGTGGTGGCCTGGTATGATAATGAGTGGGGATATTCCAATAGATTGTTGGAATTGGCCGCCTATGTAGGCAATCAATAGGATCTGTGACTGCTATCGGGGATTCCATAGCAGTTTTTCCTTTTATTTTGGCGAAATGAACAGAAAGTATAATTTAAACAAAATAAAGCATTTTAATAATATTAACAGTATAATAAAAAATTGATCATGAAAATTCAATTTTAACGTTAAATTTAACACCAGATGCTTTTCCCAGAAGATAGAATTAATGATATAATAGTAGGGGTATTGGATAAAAGCCCAAAAGCATAAAAATATTGATTGAATCGGGTAGTGGGGTGATTAGATGCAGTATGTGGAATGGAAAAAGTTTTTAATACCGTATGAACATTCCGTAGAGGAATTAAAGGTTAAATTTAAAAGCATCAGAAACGAGCTTTTAACCTTGGGTGAGTACTCACCCATTGAGTTTGTAACCGGTAGAGTAAAAAAGGTTTCAAGTATATTGGAAAAGGCCAAAAAATTGGATATAGATATGGATGAAATCGAAGAAAAGATTGAAGACATTGCAGGAATCCGTATCATGTGTCAATTTGTTGAGGATATTTATACCGTGGTAGATTACATAAGGGAACGGGACGGAAAGGATTTAGAAATTCATTCCGAAAAGGATTATATCAACAATTTTAAGGAGAGCGGTTATCGAAGCTATCATGTCATTATTCGATACCCTATTCAAACAGCCCTTGGTTCCAAAAAAATTTTAGCAGAAATACAAATTCGTACCCTGGCTATGAATTTTTGGGGAACCATAGAACATTCACTAAAATATAAGTATAAGCATAATATACCGGAGCATATTAATGACAGGCTGAAGAAGGCTGCCGACGCCGCCTTTCAGTTGGATCAAGAGATGTCTGAAATACGCCACGAAATTAGACAGGCTCAAAAAATGTTTGAGGTTAAGTCTAATACCGTCTCTAGTATTTTAAGAAATATTCAGCTTCTTTATTTAATGGGAAAATCAAAGGAGGCTGCGGAGTTTCAAGAGCGCTTTAATTCAGTATGGGATAAGGGTGATGTTCGGGCATTGAAAAAGCTCTCGCAGGAAATTGGGGCCTATAGTGAGCGATATGAAGTATTTGAATAGACGATGTAATCAATAGAAATGGAGAATAACGATGGCATTATATGGTATTGCAGACTTGCATTTGAGCTTTGATCAGCCAAAGCCAATGGATATTTTTGGAGACCACTGGTTTAAGCATTATGAGAAAATTAAAGAAGACTGGATGAGTCGAGTAAAGGCTGATGATACAGTTTTAATTCCCGGAGATATTTCCTGGGCCATGAAGCTAAAGGATGCTATGGTGGACTTAGAATGGATTCAGGAGCTGCCTGGTAAAAAAATACTGATTAAGGGGAATCATGATTATTGGTGGGGCAGTATATCAAAATTGAATCAACTTTTTGAGTCCATGATTTTTCTTCAAAATAGCTTTCATCCCTATCAAGATTATGCTATATGCGGTACCCGTGGATGGATTTGCCCCAATGAATCACGGTTTACAGAGCAGGATGAAAAGATATATTTAAGAGAAGTGCAGCGTTTAAGGGCATCCCTGGGACAGGCCCATCGGGCGGGCTATCGGAACAAAATTGTGATGCTCCATTATCCTCCCACCAACGATCAACTGGAACCCTCTTTATTTACAGACCTTTGTCAGGAATTTGAGGTAGAACAGGTGGTCTACGGCCACCTTCATGGTGAAGATGCTTACGATGCTGGGCTGAAGGGAAACTATCAAGGGATTCAATTTAATTTAATTTCCTGTGACTACTTAAACTTTAATTTGCACTGCTTATTAAGGGAATAGCAAAGGAAAGGACTGGAAGCAAAGAATGAATAAACAGAATTTGATGAAACTAAAGCTCTTTTTATCGGGCCTTCAAGAAAGACTAAAGGAAGGCTATGATATTTTCCTGGAATTGGAACTCAATTGTACTTCTGGTTTAAAAAAATTTAAGGGAAAGGGAACACCGGTACCTCAGGGTATCTCCTTTAACTTTAATGGAGTGACCAAGGTGCTGTCGCCCATATCTTTAATGGATGAAATATTGTCAATTGCCTCCCGGTACGATGAAATGGAAATTCATTATCGGGAGAGGGGTACAACGATTCTGATTAAGGGAGACAATAAGAACGTAAAAATTAAATATGAGGATCAGCAGACAAAGGAATCACCAGAGCATTTTTCAACGGCCCAAATTACCAATCGAGACTACTTAATTAAAGTGGGGCCTGCCAGTGATCTTTTAAGGGAAATTGGAATTTTAAGTCAAAATGGTAAAATCAAAAACGATATGATTCGAAAATATAATCAAATTGATCATTTTGTTGCTTTAATCAAAGACCTTTTAGAGGAAATGGATGAGGAAGAAGAGCTTACGGTATTGGACTGTGGCTGCGGCAAGTCCTATTTGAGCTTTGTATTAAATTATTACCTGACGGAAGTAATGAAGAAAAAATGTCATTTTATCGGGCTAGACTACTCTGCCGGAGTTATTGAATCCTCAAAAAAAATGGCCCAGGCTTTAAAGTATCGTAATATGACCTTTTACCAAGAGGATATTAAAAATTATATTCCAGATCGGGATATCCATTTGGTAATCAGCCTTCATGCCTGTGATACTGCCACAGATATGGCCCTGGCCCTGGGAATACGATGTAATTCCAAGGCAATTGTATCGGTGCCCTGCTGCCAGAAGGAAATATTAAACCAATATCATTATGAACCCCTTCAGCCTATATTAAAGCATGGAATACTTAAGGCCAGAATGGCAGATATTTTGACAGATGGACTAAGGGCACTGCTGCTTGAGGCCAAGGGCTATCGAGTTTCCATTGTGGAGTATATTTCGCCCCTGGAAACTCCAAAAAACTTACTTTTAAGGGCCATTAAAACGGGTTACGGTGACTCAAGGGCGATGGAAGAATATCAACGATTGAAATCAACCCTGGGGGTATCGCCTTCCCTGGAAAAATATATATATTAATTTATTTTATAGAAAGCCACTGTTTTTTGAGCAGTGGTTTTATATTGTATTGATAGCAGGAAAATCCTTTATCTTGGTGAATATAATTTAAATAGAAATTGACTTAAACGGAGGATAATGGCATGGGTAAGAGGAATTGTCTGCTTTACTTTTTTCTGATTTTATTGGTTATGATGCTATCGGGCTGCCGTCAACAGAAAAATACTGTACTTTCCCTTTCAGAGGAGCAAATCATGGCCCATATCGACATATTGACTTCGCCAGAATTCCAGGGAAGAATGGTGGGAACATTGGGAAATCAAAAGACTGTGGACTACATTGAAGACTACTTTCAAGCCATTAGACTAACCCCGTTGACCGACGGCACCTATAAAAGGGATTATCCTGCTGCCACCTTTCAATGGAAGGGGGAGCCTATTTTACAGGTAATTGATCAGCAGGGAAGCTTGATTGCAGTATACGAAGAAGGAAAGGATTTTATTGTCAGGCTGGATCATAACAGCTATGGCGGTCACTTTGAGGGAGGGCTGCTTCAGGTTAAAAATGGCCGGGAGGTTTTGACAACATCAGATATGTTTAGTCAACAGGCGGTATTAATTGATTTTGCTGACCCCGCCATTAATCAAATACAATATAGCGAGGAGCAAATCGGAAGCCGACTGGAGGCAGAAAAGGCAGGGGCCATCATCTATCGGGAGGATGATGTACAAAGGTACAGAATTGATTTAGGAAGTAAAAATAAAAAGATCCTGGATAAAGGCATCATTAAGCTGGGGGTAAAGGATGCTGTCTTCGGCCAGTTAAAGGCCTTTCAAGAGGCAGGTTATGGAGTAACCATTGAGGTTCCCGTAGAATTTTATGATGCCAGGGCGGAAAGTATCTATGGAATCATACCTGGGAAAAATCCTTTATACGAAGAATATATTATCATTGCTACCTCCATTGATGGTTTAGGGTTAAACAGCAGGGGGGAGCATTATCCTGGGGCTTCAGATAATGCCGCCGCCACAGCCCTAATGCTGGAGCTGGCCCGGGCCATGAAGGAAGGAGAACTAAGGCTGGATGCTACGACGGTTTTCGCTGCCTTTAACGGAAAGCATACGGGGAATGTGGGGGTAGAATATTATTTCAGCCAAGGGCTTTTTCCACCGGAAAAGACCAGGGTGATTTTTCTCGATCAAATTGTTCCTCAAACAGAGGAGGCTTTGTTGATTGGTACCTTTTTAAATCCAGTGATTAAACGTACCAATGCGGGCGTTATGTTATGGGAATTGGAGAGAAGCCTGGAAGTAATGGGAATTCCCTATGAAAGCAATACCAGCCTTCAAACCGGCCAATATATGGCCTTTAGAAACCAGGGGGTTTTGGCAGCCAATATAACCTATGGTGAGCATTGGCCCATTGGAACCCTTGCAGATACCAGCAATAAAATTAACCCTGTTCAGATTAGATCTATCGGTAATCTACTATTTTATCATTTACAGGAAATTGGCTTTATTCAACCCTTCACCGAGATTAAATATATGATAGTGGATATTGCTGGTATTTTAATTTTCGGTATTACCCTGGGACTCTATAAATATTGGCTGATCAAGAAGTCTAAGCCATCAAAGAATTTCCTTAAAAACTGGCTTCAAGATACACCTGTACTCTTTGGCTATTCAGTTTTTACCATAATGATAGCTATATTGGCCTGGCAATCAAGATACAGCTTAAGCCTTTCAGTGGTATCTCAGGGGGCGATTAAGCCAACATTAAAGGATTTCATACTGGCATTTCTCAATAATATCTTCTCATCATTGCAGATGCTGACTATTTCATTGTTTTTTCTGATAATAGCCTTATTCGTGTTGCTATTAATATTGCAGGTTAAATTTAGTGAAATTCTGAAGCAACGGACATTTATCATCATTGCTTTGACAGGAACCATTATTTTATATCTTGCGCTTCTGGGCAATCTCTGTACCTATGATTTTACCATTCTTTGGCCTCAATTAATTTCCATTAAAGGAAGCCATTATTTGATTACAGTGGTATTTGGCATAATTAGCCTGCTATTGACGGGGGTATACCGTTATGAAAGGAAGAATGAAAATAGCCTGAAGCTGGCACTCCTTTGTATTACTTTATTTTTAGTCTTTATTACCTTTACCTATAGTCCCTATATTCTGGCTAAGGATATCTTTGATCTGCGGGTTACGGGAGGAAACCTATGGCTATAGATGATATTGGCCCCAATTATTGATAAAGAACGGCCTCTTGATGAATTTTTCTAATGTAAGGTATACAGACACTAATGACGATTAAACAGCTAAAGAGATAGGGTGAAAAAAGGGAGACCTCAATGGTTTTGGCTGAAACAAGGCCCAGTAAACCTCCCAATGGGGTTAATAGATGGAATACGCCTATAAAAATAACCCGATAGCTGCTGGAGAAAAAGTCCCAAAGAGAATCATACAAACAGGGAATTAAAAGGCCGTAGGCAGCTCCCACAAGGCCGGTAGGGATTAATTTGAAGTAGGGGCTTCCGCTTAAGGTGAAAAGACTTAGGGAAAAGGCCAATAGTAAAAATCCCATTAAAATTCCCTTTGAATTTCCTATTATCTCGGCTATTCTACCTAGCCTTGTGTTCAAGGATAGGCCTAAAATGGATAAAAACAAAAAGGCATAAAAATTAGCCCAAAGACTTTCCTTTGCTTCCAGAATAAGATGCTGATATAAAAAGCCCAGGGTAAAGGTGGCTGTTATCACGGCCAGTAAAGACAGGCCCACGGTATTGAAATTAATCTTGCTGCTTGACAATTTAATCTTTAGGGTTGGGTGATTCCAATAGCCTGCTAAAAATAACAGCAAAGCCCCTGTAAAGGCATACAAAAATATTAGTCCGTAAAGATTCCATTGATTATTTAATAGACTTGATAACCAGGGGGCGGCCATTAAAATACATACACCTGGTATAATCAGAAATGAGCCGATCTGGCAAAGCTCAGATCGAAAGTCGGTTCGTTTGGTGGATTCAGCCAGTACCAGAAAAAGCAGGGTTACGTTGATAAATACGGCTATTCCATGAAACCAATTAAGAACTAATCGGGCTTCGGGGCTTGAGAATAGGGTATGGCAGCCATAAATAACTGAAGTCCAAATAAAGGATATACCAATGGCAGTACGATGAACTTCGAGGCTCCATATGATAGCCGACAACAGTAAACCAATCAAAAAAGCCAGTAGATAGCTCCAGTGGAAAGACCAATTAAAAGTAGGTAATCGATTGGGGGAACTGTTAGGCAGCCCCAGGCTGCCCAATTGATTTAGCAGATCTAAAAAAAACACCGTCAGGGCCAGGGTCAGCAAGGTTTTTTGCAATGCTTTCATTTATTTTCCCCTCCTTAAAAGAAATATTCCTTATTAGCATTGCCTAATTTCCTTAAACCAATCCATCTTAAGTTAAAGAAAAACCCAATAGAAAACCACACCCTATTGAGTGTGGTTTGAGGATATCCATCAAATATTGAATTAAAGGGTATTGCTGCTTCCTAACACATTTTTGATCTTGTGCTTAACCATTTCCTTTATGGCAGTTCGACCAACGCCTAAATATTTTCTTGGGTCAAAGTTCCCTGGATCTTCTACTAAGGATTTTCTTATGGCGGCAGTTAAGGCGAGCCTTAGGTCAGTATCAATGTTGATCTTGCACACCCCATATTGAGAAGCCTTACGAAGCATTTCTTCCGGTACACCCTGGGCCCCTGGAATATCGCCGCCGTATTGATTGCACATTTCAACAAATTCAGGCAATACGGTGGAAGCACCATGAAGTACCAAGGGGAAGTTTGGAAGCAATCGAGTAATTTCTTCTAATCTCTCAAAATCCAGTTTTGGTTCACCTTTAAACTTGTAGGCACCATGGCTGGTACCAATGGCAATGGCCAGGGAGTCTACACCGGTTCTTTCTACAAATTCCTGAGCCTGTTCAGGATTGGTATAGCTCGCATCCTTTTCACTTACCTTGACATCGTCCTCTACACCGGCCAAGCGTCCAAGCTCTGCTTCCACCACTACGCCCTTGCTGTGGGCATAATCCACTACCTTTTTTGTCAGGGCAATATTTTCCTCAAAGGGGTGATGGGAAGCATCGATCATGACCGAAGTGAAGCCATCATCGATACATTGCTTACAAATTTCAAAGCTGTCACCATGATCCAGGTGAAGTACGATAGGGAGTCCAGAGTCAATTTCAGCAGCTTCCACCAGCTTTTTTAAATAGGTAGGATGGGCATATTTTCTTGCTCCGGCTGAAACCTGCAAAATTAATGGTGAAGCCTCTTCCTTGGCGGCATCAACAATTCCCTGGATAATTTCCATATTGTTGACATTGAAGGCACCAATGGCATATTTTCCTGCATAGGCCTTTTTAAATAATTCAGTACTGGTTACTAATGGCATAGGGTATTCCTCCTAGTTTGTTTTTTAATCCTCTGCTATGTATCTATATCTAGGTCTGAACAAATATAAAAGGGTCTGTATTACTAAATTTTATCATATTATAGGAAATGCAGTCAATTAGTCGACCTTGATAAATTTATTCTACAGCGACGTATGGTAAAATGATACCATTATTTTAATGTTGCGTTATTTTTGTAAAAATAATATCAATTTTTTATAGTTTGTCACTATTATTTTTATCCAAAATAAAGTAAAATAAAATAAAGAAGTTGATAAAGTGGGTAGGTATGAAGAAATTTATTTTTAAGTATAAAACGCTATACTTAAAGAATTAGAATTGGGGTGATAGAGGATGAAAGTTAAGGCACATATACCCAATATGTTTACGTTTTTAAATTTATCCCTGGGAATATTAGCAATTATAAGTATTTTAGGAGAAGCCTACAGGGCTTCCGCACTATTAATTCTCCTGGCTGCCTTTATGGATCGTTTTGATGGCAAGCTTGCCAGAAAGCTGGATGTAGAGAGTGAATTGGGAAAAGAGCTGGATTCCCTCTGTGATTTAATTAGCTTTGGGGTTGCACCTGCCATATTAATATGGAGCTATAAGCTGGCAGATTTTGGTTTTGTAGGCACATTAATTATTATTTTGTTTGCCCTATGTGGTGCCTATCGGTTAGCAAAATTCAATATCGTTGAATTTGATGGTGTCTATATGGGAATACCCATCACCATCAGTGGGGGAGTCGTTGCACTTATGACCCTTTACTCCATAAACTATACGGTGAATATATATTTGATAGTCATGATTATGATTTTCTTATCTTATTCCATGATCAGTAAAAAAATCCGACTGAAAAAAAGATAGCCATGGGCTCCTGCGGGAGCCTTGATTTATTTTTAAATAGCATTAAAAGTAAGAATACAATTTTTAAGCAGGTATAACCTATAGTATTAGGCTTTTTAAAGTAGGATTATTCCAACAAGCTTTCTAAAACTAAACAAGTATCGTTGTAAAGGGTGTTGACATTGAAATATGAACCGAGGGAAAATATCTTTCAGCTTTTCTTTAAGGCAAAGGAAGGTTTGATACAGCAATTTAAAAAGGGGGATATTTCCAAGAAGGAGTATATAGAAGAGGGTTTTTTAGACATCCAAAGACTGAATATAAAGCCCTTTAAGCGGGTTGACAGCTTTGAAAAGGCCATATTTAACTACCAGTATTATAATACCATGGCAAAATATTATTATTTGAAGGCTAACGAAATAAAGGCCTATGGAAAGCACATGGAAAAGTATAAGGAGTTTTTAGGTCTGGTGGATGACTACTATTATAAAAAGGATAGAGCCACCCTGAGGGCCATTGAGGTATTGGAATATTGGGGAGTAGAGGCCTACTACATTCAGGTCAGCTCAAAGCATTTGAAGCACAAACTATATGAAATCATTTTCCATGATCACAAAGAGGTCATACTCCATTCAACCAGTCAATGGCTCTTGAATCGATTGCAGCAGGAGGGTATTTTTAAAGAGGGAATCAAGCGCTCTTTGATAGAAAACTATGTAAATGAAAAATATTAAAGGAGGCTTTACTTATGCCGCAAATCAAGGTAAGGGGTATTTCACCAGAAAAACTATGTCAAATTGGTGAGAATTTAATTGAAGAATTGGCTCAGCTGATTGATTGTCCCAAGGATCATTTTGAGCTGGAATATTTTCAAAGCTTAGCCATCAGAGGGGGTAGTATTGAAGCAGCAGCACCCTTTGTAGAAATTGCTTGGTTCGATCGAGGACAGGAGCTGCAGGATCAAGCTGCCAAAATCATCACTAGATATGTTCATGATCTGGGCTTTGCCGATATAGAACTGGCCTTTACCTATTTTAAAAGGGAAAACTATTATGAAAATGGTAGCCACTTTTAGCTTGGAGGCAGTATAATGGCAAAGACACAACGGTTAGATAAAATATTAGTCCATATGGGCTACGGGTCCCGTAAAGACATCAGAGGACTGTGTAAAGCAGGGGTGGTTACCGTAGACGGGGACACCGTAAAGGACAGCAGCCAGCATGTCGACCCGGCCTCTAATATAATTAAGGTGGGGGAAGAAGTTGTACAGTATCGGGAGTTTGTCTATCTAATGATGAATAAGCCCCAGGACGTAATTTCTGCCACTGAAGACCTGAAGCATAAAACTGTTATTGATTTGCTGGCTTCAGAATACAAATCCTTTTCAGTTTTCCCCGTGGGAAGACTAGACATTGACACCGAAGGCCTATTGCTGCTGACTAATGATGGACAACTGGCTCATCAATTATTGTCACCTAAAAGACATGTGGCTAAGGTCTACTATGCACGGATTATGGGAAGGGTAACGTTGGCAGACCAATTGGCTATTGAAGCCGGAGTAACCTTGGATGATGGCTACCGAACATTGCCAGGGCAATTAAATATAGTTGATTCGGGCGAGGTTTCAGAAATTGAATTAACTATTTATGAAGGAAAGTTTCATCAGGTTAAAAGGATGTTTGAAGCCCTGGGAAAACAGGTGATTTACCTAAAGCGGGTTTCAATGGGCCCCCTCTCCCTAGACCCTGATCTTGGATTGGGGTCATACCGTGAATTAACTAATCAGGAGCTGGCTCAATTAAAGGAAGACTCTTAAATAAGATAAAAAGGGAATTTAATGCCCAGCCTAATGATCAAGGCTGTAAAATAAGGCCTTTGATTTGAACAATAAAATAGGATATAATATAGTGACTTAAGGACGGTCACTATATTTTTTATTTTTGCAGACAATAGGATTAAGCCATAAAAATTATAGGAGTGAATGCTTGATGAAAAGAAAGGATATTGTAGAATTTACAATTGAAGATACACATTTTGGCGGTAAGGCAGAAGGAACGGTGGATGGTGTAAGAATTAAGGTAAAGCATGGTATTAAAGGTCAGACCGTAAGGGCTGTGATAAAAAAAATAAAGAAAAATCAGGCCGAAGGAAAAATTTTAGAGGTGGTTAAACCTTCTCCCCTGGAAAATCAAGAGACCTGTAGCCATTTTGGGGCCTGCGGCGGCTGCTTTCAACAGGCAGTAGACTACCAGGATCAGTTAAGCGAAAAGGAACGTCAGGTAAAGGCTCTCTTTGAAGAGGCAAACCTTAATACCTTTCAATGGCTGCCCATAGAAGGCAGTCCTAAAGCCTTTGAATACCGCAACAAGATGGAGTTTTCCTTTGGTGATGAAGAAAAGGGCGGGCAGTTAAGTTTGGGAATGCACAAAAGGGGGAAGCACCATGATATTGTAACCGTTAATGAATGTATGATTATGGATGAAGATTATCGAAGGATTTTACAGTATATATTGACCTATTTCAGAGAAAAGAAAATTCCTTATTATCATAGCATGAGACATCAAGGATATTTGCGTCACCTGGTGGTGAGAAAGGCCCATTATACCGGGGAAATTCTAGTGAATCTCGTTACCAGCACCCAATTAACCCTTGACCTTCAAGAATTGGTTGAAGGGCTGAGGGATTTGCCTCTAAAGAGTACTATGGTCGGCTTTTTACATACTTTGAATGACAATTTGTCTGATACCGTTCAAAGTGACCGAACCGAAGTTCTCTTTGGCCGGGATTATATTATGGAAAGGCTGCTGGGTATGGTTTTTAAAATCTCTGCCTTCTCCTTTTTTCAAACCAATACCCTGGGGGCAGAAAGGCTCTATGAGGTAGTGAGGGACTTCGTCGGCAATGCCCAGGACCAAAGGGTATTTGATCTTTACTGCGGTACAGGCACCATTGGACAGTTGGTGGCTCCCAAGGCTAAGGAGGTCATAGGCATCGAGATTGTAACGGAGGCTGTGGCCGCCGCCGAAGAAAATGCCAAACTGAATGGCTTAACAAATTGTCACTTTATTGCTGGTGATGTTCGAGAAAAGGTAAAGGAGCTACCCCAGAGGCCAGATTTAATTATTCTCGACCCTCCCAGGGCCGGTATTCATCCCCAGGCCCTGCAGGATGTTATTAGCTTTGGAGCAGAGCGAATTGTGTATGTTTCCTGCAACCCCAAAACGCTGGTTAATGATCTAAAGGAGCTGGTGAAGGGAGGCTATGAAATTAAGCAGGGGAGGTGTGTTGATATGTTTCCGCATACACCACATGTGGAGATAGTATGTTTAATGTCTAGAAAGTGATGTCCAGAAAGCCTTGAGAATACTGAGTTTTATAAAATGAAAGTAAATCTGTCTACTCGACTTAAGCCCTCGATATGTGTACGTGGAAACATATCGAGGGTATATTTTTGTGCAAAATTTGAGCTAGAATATGGGTAGGGTTGAGTTGACAGATTAGATATATCTATAGGGTTGAGGAGATAGAATGGATGTGACATTCTATACACCTGACCTTAATTGAAAATCGAAATGCAACCCTTTCAATTGAAATTAAAATATATAAAGCGATAAAATGA
>CBFGTV010000002.1:0-123128 GCA_965652145.1 uncultured Clostridiaceae bacterium | reverse complement strand
ATCTATTGCATAGCTCCTGATCAGGCAGGCCCTCATGAATTTGGTGATATTTTTTTAAATAGGCCAGTGTTTTCATCTCTTGATGCTTAATAAGGCCTTTGAACCAACCTAAAATCGTCTCGTTGTCATGGGTACCGGTATAGACAACCGATTGTCTTTCAAAGCCATGGGGGCGGTTATTCCTAGGGTTTTTTTGATTAAAGGAAAATTGCAGTATCTTCATGCCCGGAAAGGAAAATTGTCTTTTGAGCTTTGTTACCGCCGGCGTAATGTAGCCTAAATCTTCAACAATAATTGGTATTTCTCCCAGATGCCGTCGAATACTTTGAAAAAGCCGTTGACCAGGGGCCTTAACCCACCTTCCCGTCTGGGCTGTTTTAGCCTGGGCCGGGATTTCCCAATAGGCTTCAAAGCCTCGAAAATGATCAATTCTGATGATATCTACCTGCTCAAAGAGTCTTTTAAATCTTCTTCTCCACCATAAAAAATCGTCTTTTTCCATTTGACTCCACCTGAAATGGGGATTTCCCCATCTTTGGCCGGTATTACTAAAAAAGTCTGGAGGAACCCCTGCCACCAAAAGGGGATTTCCACCTGTATCCAGCTCAAAAAGATGGGGGGCCACCCAGGCATCGCTGCTGTCATAGGAAATAAAGATGGGAAGATCCCCTATGATCTTAATTCCTCTCTTATTGGCAAAGGATTTCAGTTGATTCCATTGTCTGTCGAAGGTATATTGTAAAAAAATCTGATATTCTATTTCTTCCTTAAGAAGACTCCTGTAATGAGCCACAGCCTTCAGTTCTCTTTTTGCAATTGGTTGATCCCATTGGTTCCATGGTTTTCCATGGAAGTAGGTTTTTAGAGCCATAAAAAAGGCATAATCCATTAGCCAGTCTTGATTATTCTGTATAAACAAATGATAATCCTGGTGCTTTTCCTTCTCAATAAAGGTTTCATGAGCCCTTCGGAGCTCCTTGTCCTTATAGGCCTTCACTTTTTCAAAATCCACCTTATTTGCTGGAAAACCTGGCGAATCAGCCAGTGCATCCTCCTTCAAAAGCCCCTCATTAACCAATTGATTCAAGCTAATTAAAAGGGCATTGCCTGCAAAGGCAGAAAAGCATTGATAGGGTGACTCTCCATAGCCAGGTGGATTTAAAGGAAGAATCTGCCATAGCTTCATGCCACAGTTTTGTAAAAATACGACAAAGTCATATGCACTTTGCCCAAGGTCGCCTATGCCATGGTCTGAAGGTAGTGAGGTGGGATGCAATAAAACCCCTGCTGATCTTTCCATTATCTTTAACACCCCCCATCCTGATATTTTTTCTATGTATATAAAATGTCATAGTATTCTTTAAGCATTCTATCTACTGAGAAATATTCTCTAGTGGTCTCAATGCTGACCAGCATCATTTTTTGCCATTTTTCCGGCTTTTGGTAATAGGTGGGTATTACCTCCTCCAACAATACCCTGTAGAGGGCCTCGGCATCCCTTTCATCCTGTCGCACTATATCTGCAGATATCCTTTCGTCTCCTATAGCCCAGCCATTTACACCATGCTGACAGGCCTCAGGCCACCATCCATCTAATATAGAGCAATTTAAAACGCCATTCATGGCCGCCTTCATTCCCGATGTACCACTGGCCTCATTGGGCCTTCTGGGGTTGTTAAGCCAAAGATCGCAGCCCCTGGTAAGGGCTTTACCTATTTTCATGTCATAATTTTCAACAAAAACGACACTCCTGGGATACTTTTTAGACATCTCCACAAGATTCAGGATAATCTCTTTACCTGATTCATCCAGGGGATGGGCCTTCCCGGAGAAGATGATCTGAACGGTACCTGCTTCTAAATAGGCTTCAAGCCTTTTTTCATCCTTAAATATCAGATTACTTCGTTTATAGGCCGCCGCCCTTCTGGAAAATCCAATTAAAAGGGCATCAGGATTCAGTCTGACCCCTGTCAACTGATCAATTAATCCGATCAGTTCTTTTTTAATTGTCATGTGTACATCCCAAAGCTGCCGGGCATTATGGGATGCCTGTTGAATTCTGGGATCCATCCAGGTTCCCCGATGGACGGCATTGGTAATTCCTACGATTTTTGCAGCCCCAGGAACATCCCGCCACATTTCAGCTGCGGTTTCCCGATGAAGGGCCGCCACGGCATTGGCCTTTCTTGAAAGCCTTAAGGCAGCCACAGTCATATTGAAGGGCACACCACCTATTCTTGCCATTTGATCCACTGAAAAGCCCAGGTTGGCCCCCATATACAGAAGGGTTTCTATCGAATGATGCTCATTCCCTGCTTTAATAGGGGTATGGGTAGTAAATACAGTTTTTTTTCTAACAGATTCCCAAGCATCTTCAAAGGATAAGCCGGCCTCCATTTCTTCCCGAATCAGCTCCAGGCCTGCCAGTACAGCATGGCCTTCATTAAAATGATAAACGTCGATTTGAAGCCCCAAGGCCCTTAGAGCTCGAATTCCACCTATTCCCAGTATCATCTCCTGGGCAATTCGATCTTCACTGAAGCCTCCATATAGCTGGCTGGTTATCCAGCGCTCATGATTTTCTTCTATGTCGGTATCCAATAAATATAATGGGGCGTTTCCAAAGCAGGTTACTTTCCATACCTTACAATAAATTTCACTTTGCCTTATTCTTACCTTCACCTTTACCTGGGTATCTTCCAGAAAATCATAATCATATTTTTGATAACAATCGAGCAATCTACCGCCTGAAATCCTTTGTTCAACGTAGCCCTGCCTCCACTTAATCCCGATACCCACCAGAGGAAGGTCTAAATCCCTGGCTCCCTTCAAATGATCTCCCGCCAGAATACCCAATCCTCCGGAATAGATTTTAAACTGATTGTCTAATCCATATTCCATACAGAAATAGGCTACCCTTGGTTTTCTTACTGTTTTCATATACTCATCTCCTTTATGCAACCGCTTGCATTAATTTTTTTTATATTAGCGGTAGTTTTAAAAACCACCGCCTTTTATTATCATGATTCAGCTCAACTACTTCTTTTAAGCAACAGAAACAGCTTAAATAGCATAGCATCTTTAAAATTTCTTAAATCTATTCCCGTTTGTTTTTGTATTTTATCCAGCCGATATACCAGGGTATTCCGATGGATATAGAGACTTCTGGCTGTATCTGCCAGGCTTAAATTGTGATCGATAAAGACCCTTGCTGTCTGGATCATTTCATCTTCCATTTCATCATATCCTAATTTTTGGAATACTTCAACTAATATTTTTTTTCTTGCTTCCCTTGGAATCATCAAAAGCGCTTTTTCTAATAGTAAGCCCTCTGAAAAATAAATGCGTCTGCCCTCATCGAAGGTTTTTCCTATTTCTAAAATAGTTTTCAAGCTAAGGAATTGATTACTTAAATCATTTATGTCTGTTAATCTGCCGCTAACGGCAATATAGAGATCCAAATAAAGCTCTGAATTAATGGTATCCCGAATGAGCTCCGCCGTCTTTAGCAGCTCATTTGAGTCACCCGTCGCTTCGGCCAGTAACAAAATTCCTTCATCTAGGGCAGCGATGGTATAATGCTTGCTTTCTGCCAGCCATTGACATAATAGCTGGGTTATTTCCGTAAGGCTCTCTTTTTCCTTTACGTGTAACCAGATTAAATAAAAAGGGCCGTTGGTGTATAATAGGGTGCGAAGCTGCCCGGGTAGCAGCTGTTGTCCTGTTGCCAGCCGAGCAAGGATTTCTCCCCGCTCTGCAATGGCCAGCTCCTTTATATGCTGCTCAATCACCAGTGTAAGCAGCTTTAGCGTCTCCTTTGAAAGGGCCTCTGTCCCATAGAGCTTAAGTATATCCCCCTGAGGCGCCTCAATGGGGTAGTACTTCCCATGGAGTTTTTCCTGCCAGGCCCCTGAGCTGATTATCAGATTACCTTCATGGTCTGTCAGGGCCAAGGGGCAGCTCATCTGACGATTAACCTGTTGAAATATTTCCTTTAGCTTATTCATAGAACAACCTTTCTGCACTATTAAAAAATTGCCGTCTCGTCTTCCCCATCAAAGAGGTGTATTCGTTTGGGGTCAAGGGCTAATTTTATGGAGTCTCCGGAGCTTACATGGGATCTGGCACTGATACGGGCCGTTATGCTTTCTTCTCCCAACTTCATATAAAGATATATTTCTGCTCCCATTAACTCTGTAACTTCAACGGTGGCCTCCAGGGATGTATCCTGATGCTCCTTTACATAGTCTTCCTCATTGTGAACATCCTCCGGTCGAATACCTAAAACCACCCTTCGTCCTATGTAGCCTCTATTTTTTAGTATTTTGGCCCTGTCCTCAGGCATTTTAATTTCATTTTGACCAAATTCAAATATAACAGCGTCTTCTGATTCTTTTAATGTTCCATGAATAAAATTAATCTGGGGGCTTCCGATAAAGCCCGCAACAAACATGTTCTGGGGATGATTATACAGATTTAAGGGTGAATCCACCTGCTGAACAACGCCCTCCTTCATCACGACAATTCTGTCTCCCATAGTCATGGCCTCTGTTTGGTCATGGGTAACATAAATGAAGGTTGTTTGGAGCTTTTTATGGAGTTTGGCCAACTCTGTTCTCATTTGAACTCTTAATTTGGCATCGAGATTAGAAAGTGGTTCATCCATCAGAAACACCTTAGGCTCTCTGACAATGGCTCTTCCCAAGGCCACACGCTGCCTTTGTCCTCCAGAGAGGGCCTTTGGCTTTCGATTTAAATATTCTTCTATGTCAAGAATTTTCGCCGCCTCTTCAACCCTTCTTTTTATCTCTTCCTTGGACATTTTTCTTAATTTTAATCCAAAGGCCATATTGTCATAGACCGACATATGGGGATAGAGGGCATAATTTTGAAAAACCATTGCAATATCTCGATCCTTTGGAGCGACTTCGTTGACCAATCTATCGTCGATATAAAGCTCGCCCCTGCTGATTTCCTCCAGGCCCGCTATCATCCTGAGGGTAGTCGACTTACCGCAGCCCGAGGGCCCCACAAGGACCAAAAATTCTTTGTCCCGTATTTCTAAATTCAAATCCTTTACTGCGATTACCTCTCCTGAGTAGGTTTTGAAAATACTTTTTAAAGTTAAACTGGCCATATAGAATCCCCCCTGTATATTCTTTAACCCTATTGTATATCAAAAAATTAATTAAAGGCCATTGTCATTTTGCACAAATTTTTTAATAATTGAATGAAAGGTTTTTAGTTTTTTTCTGCCAGGGTATTAATAATTTTTCGATACAAGGTAGGTAGCGGCAGTTCTCTTACTTTATTTTTGGTTATCCATTGATAGCCCTCCTTTTCAATGGAAATGTCGGCAGCACTGGAGTGGGCTGAAATGATATCAATTTCCCATCGTTGATGGGTAAAAATATGGGTGGTTTTTCCTTGATGACATACCCCTGTTATACCGGGAAAGTACTGCTCAAGTCCTGACAGGCTTTGGGCTTCATTCATTACCTGACTTGTTTCCAGGGTAGGCAGCACCCAGAGTCCGGCTAAAAGCCCCTCCTGGGGATTTTTTTTCACCAGCACCTTATCTTCATATTCAAGCCACAAAACAACTTTATTTAACCTTTTTACCTTTGTCTTATTAATACGAATAGGTAAATCCTGCTGTTTGCCAGCCCGGTAGGCTTCACAATGGCCTTGAACAGGACACTGGTGGCATTTAGGCCCCTGGGGTATACAGATTAGTGCCCCCAGTTCCATTAATGCCTCACTGTAGTCACCACAATTTTCTTTGGGCATCACCTCTGCTGCCAATTGGCGAATTTCCTGCACCGTTGTTTTATCCAAAATATCCCCTTCGATGCAGGCTAAACGGCTGAAAACCCTCAGTACATTTCCGTCAACTGCAGGAATAGCTTGGTTAAAGGCAATACTCATTATGGCCCCCGCTGTGTAATCTCCTATCCCAGGCAGCTTCAGTAAGTCTCCTAACTGATCAGGAAGCTTCCCGCCATGCTCCTGAACAATTTTTTGGGCAGCTCGATGAAGATTTCTTCCCCGTGAATAATAGCCTAACCCCTCCCAACGCTTTAAGACCTCCTCCTCGGTTGCCTCGGCCAAGGCCTGTACCGTAGGAAAATGCTCAATAAACCGTTGATAATAATCTATTACGGTTTCAACCCTTGTCTGCTGCAGCATAATTTCTGAAACCCAAATAAAATAGGGATTTTTTGTCTTCCGCCAGGGTACATCCCGTTTATTTTCTTTAAACCATAATAAAAGATCCTGTACAAAGTTATTTTTATTATCCATTTTTTTCTCCTTTATGTAAGCTGCATATAGTTCCTCTGTATCACATGTTAACATAATCAAAAAACATCTACAATGGGTCATTTTTTCCTCTGTTTTAAAGTAGGCTATTGAAAATTATTCTTAAACAAATTGAGCCCTTTCACAATGTGCGACTGGCCTTTCTATTTTTGCATGATTGCAGGGTTTTTTACTATAATGATATTAACCAACAACCTCTAAATGTAAAAAAATATAACATATCGAATACGATCATTATTTCTTTTGAATTGGATAAGGCGGGAAAAAAGCTGCTCTAATGAAGAATGGTTCTGTTTGCTGTTAAAAATCAAATAAAAGAAGGGAAATTGAAGGGTTACCGGGCTATGCCCAATTGATCGTACACCCTTCATTTAAGGAGATATGAAAATTTTCATCAGGAATCGTTATGTGAATTTAAAAAGGAGGCCGCGAAATTTGGCCTCCTTTTTAAGGTTATACTATAACAAATCTTCTCCAGGCTTCCAGTCAACTGGGCACAGGCCCCCTGCCTTTAAGGCTTGAAGAACTCTTAAGGTTTCGTCTACACTTCTACCTACATTCAGGTCATGTACAACGGCGTATCGTAGTATTCCCTCAGGATCGATGATAAATAGCCCTCTTAAGGCGATTCCCTCTTCCTCTACCAATACACCATAATCCTTGGCCACCTTTTGGGTCATATCAGATGCCAGGGGAAAGGCTAACTGTCCTAGACCACCTTGATCCTGGGCAGCGTTAATCCAAGCCTTATGGGAATGTTCGCTGTCGGTACTTACACCAAGGACCTCTGCATTAAGCTTCTTGAATTCATCCACCTTAGCATTGATTCCCTTAATTTCGGTTGGGCAAACAAAGGTGAAATCTAATGGATAAAAGAACATTACCAGCCATTTACCCTTGTAATCATCTAAAGAAACCTTCCCGAATTCTTGTCCCGCCCCATCTACTGTCTTCATTTCGAAATGGGGTGCCTTTAAACCTACCATTCTTTGTGCCATAATTAACCAATACCTCCTATGTTTAAATTTTAATTAATAGCCAATTTATATATATCCCCTTCCACTTCGTTTTAAACAATTATTTTTAAAAAATATTTTTTGTTTTATAATAATCGTTATTGTCAAGTATTTATCAGGGTTGTAGCCAGTTATATTGTTTCCGGTAAATAATTTTCCATGCATAGCTTGTTCATTATTCATCTTAAATTTGTTTTTAGTAATATATTTTAGGGTAAAATATATTTAGTACGTTTTAAAGGAGGTTTTTTTTATGCACCAGGTGGTTATCTATACTAAAAATTACTGCCCCTACTGTAAGCGAGCTGTGGCATTATTACAAGCAAAGGGAGCTGACTTTCAGGAAATTGATGTTACTTATGATGAAGCTACCTTTCAAGGGGTTAAGGAACAAACTGGATGGGATACTGTTCCTCAAATATTTATTCAAGGTACCTTTGTTGGAGGCTGTGATGACCTGTATGCCCTGGATCGTAAGGATGAACTAAACAAATTGCTGGCAAAATAAATTTAAAACCGCCCTGGGGCGGTTTTAAATTTATTTTCCTTCCTTTAATTCTGAAACTGGTACTTCCCATGTTTCATCTGAAAAAAGGTCCTGCTTTATCTGGGCTGTTTGATCTTTAGCATTTAATGCGGCAATCCAGATTGGCCGTCCCTGATACTGTACCGGTATTTTATCCATAGAGGTAAATATCTGCTCTGCCCTTTTGATATCCAAATTCATCACTCCTACCTTGATCATTTACATATAGTTTTTCCACTACCGGAAAAATTATTGTATAAGGTTAAAAAAATAGTTTTTTTAAATACCACGATCAACTTATTTAAACTCCAGCAATAAATAAGCGATATCATCCGATACTTCTTTGTGATTCATTTTTATTTGCTGAAAAAGCCGATTATTTAGTATGTCAATTGTATGATGGCTATTTTCTTTTAACAAATTCTTAATATCAAAGGCCTTTCTATCTTTAATGCTTAAATCCAACAGGCCATCGGTATAGATTAAAAGCCGCTCCCCGGGCTCTACCCAAAGGGTAGAATTATCAAACTGGGGCTTGTATAGCTCACTGAATTTTCCAATGGGAAAGGGCTGCTTGCCTTCCAGGCTAATGATTTCACCATTTTTCCTTAATATCATTGGTTTGGTGTTGAGGCCTCCGCTGGCATAGACCAATCGCCTTGTAAGCCGATTATAGGTACCATACATCATAACCAAATAGATGTCCTCGGGAAAGGAGGAATGATTATAGGTGACATACAGCTGATTCAATAGTTCTCTGGGCGACATAAGCAGTGCTGTATTATTGACGGTTCTATTTTCATTCATAAACTGATGCAAGAAAATCGATGTCAGAGAGGCAGCCACCCCGTGGCCCGCCACATCGCCTATGTAAAAGGCGATATTAAATTCATCTATTTCAAAGATACCCAGACAATCGCCCCCCACCTTTTCAAAGGGAATATACTGCCCGGTACAGCTTACAGCCGTATTGTGCAACGTGAAATTATTAAGGGCCAGCTGGATTTCCTTGGCATATTCCAGGTCACGAAGAAGCCTTGCATTCATGGTTGAAATAACCGCTTCCTGCTTCTTGAGTTCCTGTTCGGTTTGTCTTTTATCGGTAATATCATGGATAATTGAGTGGAGCAAGGGTCTTTTATCGTTGCTGATAAAGGTGGAAAACACCTCCACATCCCGCACATCTCCTGATTTTAGACGATGTCTGAAAAAAAGATGCTTATATTTTTCTGACATCACTGAATCCATTTCCTGTTGAATCATATCTTCTGACAAGATATTAATTTGCTGAATATTCATGGCAGTAATTTCTTTATGACTATACCCATAGAATTCGCAGGCAGCTCTGTTGGCATCGACAATTTCCCCTGTTGAAGGGCAGACGAGCAGCTTAGGGGCCTTATTATTTTGGAATATGCTTTTATAGAATTCTTGGCTTTCCCTAAGGGCAGCCTCTGCTATTTTACGAGAAGTGATATCTTCTATAATGGCGATGAAGTATTCAGCTTCGTTACTGGAGCCCTTTACAACAGAAATCGTTAAGTTAACCCAAACTATGCCGCCCCCCTTATGGATATACCGTTTTTCCATTGAGGTTTTGGTGGCATTTTCCCTTAAGATATTATCGAAAAAGTCGATGCTGCGTTTTATATCATCCGGATAAGTAATGTCTTTAAAGGTCTTTCCCTTGATTTCCTCAAGGCTGTAGCCAATGATATTGCAAAATTTTTCATTGACCTTGATCCAGTTACCTGCCAGGTCTAGGTGGGTGATTCCCACAGCAGCCTGATTAAAGGTGGCCCTGAAATGGGCTTCATTTTGAAGCACTTTGCTTTGGTATTCTTTAATATCGGTGATATCATTGACTAAACAAAATAGGGTTTCCTGTGAGGGCAAGGGAAGGACACTCCAGGAAAGCCAGCGGGTCGTTCCCCATTTGGTTCGATAGCGATTTTCAAAGTGTCCTGAAATCCCCTTTAGGGTTATTTCCTCCAGGAATCGATTGGTATAATCCTGATCCTCCTCATGGACATAAAAGGTAAAGGGCTTTCCCAATAATTCTTCCTCCGGATAGCCCAGATTATAGATCCACAATTTACTGATTCGCTTGAAATAGCCATCCATTCCAATACTACAGATTAAATTGTTTGACTCTATAAACATTAAGTCGATTTCTCGATGAAATTGTTGCTGCTGTCTTGAATTATAGCGGCTGTAATATTTCTCCTTAATTAGCTCTGCAGCCATTTCAGCATATTGAGCCGCCGGCTTGATTAAGGCTTTTTTATTTTCGGGAATCAACAATTTAATTTTTCCTACCGATTCACCATATAGCTCAATATTGATCTTTAACTCGAGTAATTCATTATTTTCTTGAATCAGTTTTTTTCCTTTAAGGCTGCTCCCATGAATGGGGGCCAATGTCACTTGAATTCCCATGGCGCTATAGTATCCCTTTAGGTCTCGAAACACCTCTTTAAAAATTTCTATCAGGAGGGCTCTATCCAAATCATTCTTTGCCTTTGAATCGTTTGTTTCCCACTTTCTTTGTGATTGATAATTTTTAACCTTCATTTTAGCCTCCCCCAAATGCATTACAATACGATTTGCTAATATTAAATTTGACAAGTATCGGTATAATCCTTCTTCAAAACCACTTTTTATAAATTTTTCACCATGGGGAATGTTTAAAATAAATTCACTAAACTGAAGGATTCTTTTTTAGCAATGGTACTAATATTAAACTTAAGCTCTGTTAATTCTATAAGGGACAGGGTTTTATCCTGTACAGCCAAATATTGACTGAGCTTATCCAATGACAAACCTACTCTGTCTAAATCCTGGTGCTCCAGCAGGTATTCCCATACCCCTTTATTCTGATTCCAGATTTCTTGTAGCTTATCATAGGCATCCCCTGTTTTTGCCCAGTCCTCTAAAGTAATGGCATCAGTTAATGCTTCGATTGGTTCAAGTAATTCCTCACAGCTATTGTTGACATAGCTACTGAATAGTAGGGAGCCTATGAAAAATAGGATAATTAGAATTGTGGTAGAGACAACGACCTTCATCTGATCACCCCTTTATATTTGTTTTCTTTGGGCAAAAAATTCTCGATTAGAAGACAAAAAAGCAAAAAACACCTCATCTACCCGATCAATATTTTCCTTTTTCAGCATATGCCTTAACCAATCTTCATTATGCCCCGACTTATTCAGATTATGTCTCATGATTTTACCATCAACGATAAGGGTAATGGGCAGCTCTTCATGATCAGGGTTTAAATCCAGATCCTCTACAATTACATTTCTTTTCTTTACCTTCGGGATAATGCTCAGCTGTCCATTCGTTTCTAAAATAGCATATTCCACATCACTTAGGTTGGGGTAATCCTTCCCCCTAAGCTGTTCCAATAGATCATTCATATTTATTCGGAGCCTTTTGATTTCTTTTTGAACGATTTGCCCTTTACTAATAATGAGACTTGGTTTACCGCAAATTAATTCTCGAAAGCCTTCACTTTTAATGGAGAGGAATGAAACAATCACCTGGGCTGCCAGGAGGGTGAGAATGGGAATAATACCATAGATTAAGGGAATCGCTGTATTTTCCATAGGGGTTGCTGCTAATTCTGCAATTAAAAGGGCTATCACCAGCTCAAAGGGCTGCATCTGAGCCACCTGTCTTTTACCCATCATTCTAAAGACGACTACAACCACCACGTATAGTATTAACGCCCTTAAAAATATAATTAACATCTTATCACTCCTGCCCTGTATTTCTTCGTTATATTATTGCCCTATCGCCCAATATTATGAATTGAAGTTGTTTTTATTTGTGTTGCTTAATTTAAAAGGATAAAGGGTATTTTAATTTTAATGAAGGAATGAAAGGAATGGTGGAAACGATGAATTTATTTACACCTGTAACCATTAAAAACTTGACGCTTAAAAACAGAATTGTTATGGCTCCAATGTGCCAGTACAGCGCCGATAATGATGGCATTGTAAAGGATTGGCATCTCTTACATTACACCACCAGAGCCGTTGGCGGAACGGGTCTAATTTTACTGGAGGCCACCGCCGTTGAGCCCAGGGGACGTATTTCTGATAGAGATTTAGGCATTTGGGATGATGGTCATATTGCAGGTCTAAGGGAGCTGGTAGAAAAATGTAAGCGCTATGGCAGTGCTGTTGGTATTCAGTTGGCCCATGCCGGGCGAAAATGCAGTATTAATGGGGAAACCATCGTGGCTCCCAGCCCCATAGCCTATAGTCAGGATTATCAGACCCCCTATGCTTTAAATAAGGACGAGATTCACCAGGTAGTTAAGGCCTTTCGACGGGCTGCTGAAAGGTCCCTGGAGGCGGGCTTTGATATCATTGAAATCCATGGTGCCCATGGTTACTTGATTAATGAATTTTTATCCCCCCTATCCAATCACCGTACAGATGAGTACGGCGGCTCGCCGGAGAACAGGGTAAGGTTTTTAAAGGAAATACTTGAGGCTGTCAGACAGGTTTGGCCCATGGAATATCCTTTAATTGTCAGGGTTTCTGCTGAAGATTATCAAGTGGGAGGAAATCATCCTGAGGATCTGGCTCAGCTTCTTTCAATGCTTCAGCCCTATGGAATCGATCTGGTTAATGTGAGCTCCGGGGCAGTGGTCCCGGCCAAAATTGATTCCTACCCTGGTTATCAAATTGGTTTTTCAGAAACGATTAAGGGAATAACCGGTATTCCCACCATTGCTGGAGGGCTGATTACCTCGGCTGAAATGGCCAATGAAATCGTAAAAAATCAGCGGGGTGACTTGGTTTATTTAGGGCGGGAGCTGTTGAGGAATCCTTACTGGCCTCTTTTAGCAGCAAGGGAATTAGGTTATGAAATGAAGTGGCCTGTTCAGTATGAAAGGGCTTAAAAGTTAAAAGCCGGGTACAACATTTGATTGTACCCGGCGGTTTTTTGGAAGATGATAACTGCCCCATAATTTTATAGCTCTATTTCTGCTCCTTATTTAAAAAGGTCAGGGCGTTCAAAGCCTGTAGGGCGGCCCCTATTACCAGACAGTCTTCATCAATATCAAACAGATTGCTGTGGCAGGGATGAATGGTTCCCCTTTCTTGATTTCCGGAGCCAAGACGATAAAAGGCCCCCGGTACCTGCTCTAGAAAATAAGCAAAATCCTCTACCCCCAGGCTGACCTTCTTTAGGCTAATGACCCTATCTTTACCCAATAAAGCTTCACCATTCTCTTTAACCAGATTAACCATTTCTTCATGATTGGTTAAGGCCGGATACCCAGGTATAATTTTGACAATTCCCTGTCCCCCCAAGGCCTGGGCCGTAGATTCCACCAGAGATCGAATTCGTTCGATGGTCTTTTCCCTAACCCTGGGCATCACTGCCCGAAGGGTTCCCTTTATTTTTACTTCCTTTGCCAAAATGTTGGCCTGAGTACCACCCTCTATGGTGCCCAGGGTAATGACTGCCGCCTCCCGGGGATCTGTATTTCTACTGACGATACTTTGAAGTAAATTAATTGTTTGAGATGCAATTAAAATGGCGTCAACCCCGTCCTGAGGATAGGCCCCATGGCTGCTTTTCCCCTTGATAGTCAGCTCCAGGGCATCAGATGAGCCATTCATTTGATCAAATTTGATTCCGATTTTCCCTACGGGGATTTCTGGTGTAACATGAAGCCCAAAAATGGTATCTACTTTGGGATGTTCCAGTACGCCATCCTTGATCATGGGCTCGGCTCCACCGATGGTTTCTTCTGCTGGCTGAAATATTAATTCGACATTACCCTTAAAATGTTCTTTATGTTGATTCAGTAGTCGTGCCGCCCCTAAAAGAACAGCCATATGGGCATCATGGCCACAGGCATGGGCTTTACCCGGATTAATTGAACGATAGGGGGTTTCCTTCAGGTCATCCATAGGTAAAGCATCCATATCTGCCCTTAAGGCGACGGTTTTGCCAGGCTGTTTTCCCTGAATCAGCCCCACTACCCCATAGTGATGCTGAAAGGTTTTATAGGGAATCGCCATTTGCTCCAGGTATTCTATAATCTTTTTTTGAGTTCTCATTTCTTCAGTAGATAGCTCAGGATGTTGATGAAAATCTCGGCGTATTCCTATTAGCCATTCTTTTATATTGATTGCCTCATCCTTTATAATCTGTTGTAGTATCATGTAAAACTGCCCCCTCTAAGAATTTTAATGATTGATCGCAAGATGAAATTCTGGCCCTAATCCCCAGGGGAATGGTAATATTAGGCGTACAATGCCCTGCCCTGATTCCCCATATAACAGGTTTGCAATAGGGCTTAAGTCTTTCGTAGAAAATCGGCCAAGGCTCAGTGGCTTGCTCCTGATTAAAATCACCTAAAATAAATCCTGCTGCATCTGAAAGCTTCCCTGCCAGGCCCAGCTGGGTCAACAACCGATCAATTCGATAGGGTGCCTCCCCTACCTCCTCTAGAAAAAGTAGCTTATTTTTTGTATCGATTTCATAGGGAGTTCCTAGGGTAGCCGCCACCAATGAAAGATTTCCACCAACAATAGGGCCTTCGGCGGTACCGGGAATAATGAAATTTACATTTTCTAAAGGCTCTAATTTTTCAAAAGCCGGGGCCCCCGTAAACCCCAAGGATCGAAGCAGGCAGGTTTTTGAAAGGGGGTCCAATCCCTGGGCTATCTGTACAGCCATAGGGCCATGGAAGGTAACCAATTGACATCGTTGATTAAAAGCGATATGTAGCGCAGTTATATCGCTAAAGCCTACGAATGGCTTTGGATTCCTCTTAATGATATCATAGTTGAGCTTATCCAATATTCTAAGGGTACCGTACCCACCCCGCAGGGCAATTATACCCTTAATATTGGAATCATAAAAAAAATCATTCAGTTCCTGGGCCCTTATTTGGTCTGAACCTGAAAGATAACCGTAATTTTCAAAGCATGTGATTCCCAGCTTAACTTTAAATCCCCAGGCTTCCAGCTGCTCCTTTGCCTTCAAGACCAGGGATTCCTCCAATGGGCTGGCGGGAGCCGTAATCCCCAGTTGATCACCCATGTTGATTTTCTTTGGAAGGTTCATGTTTGCCTCCCCCTTATAATACACTATACTGATTTAATATTATTTAATTTTTGTTAATACTATTTTATATGATATGTGTTATAATCGACATTAGTGAATATACTTTTTTCAGGAGGTGTTTCAGTGAATATTATTAAGGCAATAATTTTAGGGATTGTACAGGGATTAACAGAATTTTTGCCAGTCAGCAGCTCAGGTCATCTGGCCATCACCCAAAGCCTTCTTAAGGTTCCTGAGGACAGAATACTATTTTTTTCGGTTATGCTGCATTTCGGTACCCTAATTTCGGTGCTTTTTGTCTATAGTCAGGATATCGTCAATATTATTGTTGAGTTTCTTAAAATGCTTAAGGAATTTATCACAGGTAAAGGGATAAAACTTCAAAATCAATACAGAAAGCTTGGTCTATTTATTATTGTGGCTACGATCCCTACTGGCTTAATGGGGGTTATCTTTAAAGACCTGATCGCCGGCCTTTTTACCTCTCAGCTGATTGTGGGGCTGGCATTGATGGTTACAGGTACGCTATTATGGATGGCTGAAAAAATACATAAAGGTCAGAAAAATGTGAACCAAATGAAGTGGACCGATGCCGCCCTGGTGGGAACCTTCCAAGGCTTGGCCATAACCCCTGGTATTTCCCGTTCCGGTTCAACTATTGTTGGTTCGCTGCTGTTAGGTTTTAATAAGGAGCTGGCGACTAAATTCTCCTTTTTAATTTCTATACCAGCGATTTTAGGGGCCACTGTTTTCGAAGTAAAGGATGTATTGGAGGTTGGTCTGGGAGACTTTTCCCTTGGTATTATTTTAGCCGGAGTTCTGTCGGCTTTCCTGGCAGGTCTGTTGGCTATCAAAACCCTCATCAATTTTATCAAGAAAGAGAAGCTTTATTATTTCTCGTATTATACCTGGATAGTAGGAATCATCATTGTCATTGTAACACTAGTTGGCTGACAATTGCATCTTAGTTCAGATATTAAACCCAGCCTGGCAAAGTTTCTATGGCTGGGTTTTTAAATTTGACATTTATCAAGGCCTTTTGTCTGTTGTTTATGGCAGTACATGGTATTATCTGCTATTGAAATGATCTTGTCTATATCCCTGGAGTCTTGCGGATAGAGGGCTGTACCAAAACTAAATTCAATATGAAGTGTCTCTTTCCCGATCCTCAGGGGTTCTTTTCGGAAGCCTTTTATGAGCTGATTGATCTTTTCGTTAACCTGTGCCTTGCTTTGATTAAAATATACGGCGATAAATTCATCTCCTCCGTATCTGGCAAATAAATCCCCTTCATCCATGTGTCGCTTTAGGGTATCTGCAAAATTTTTGATGAGTACATCTCCTATCTGATGTCCATAGGTATCGTTGGCAACCTTTAAATTATTGAGGTCAAATATAGCTATCGTAAAGGTACCACATTCTTTTTGTATTGCTGCTAATCTATGATTTAGTAATTCTTCAAAGTAGCTTCGATTATAGACCCCGGTCAGTTTATCATATTGCGACAAATACATGAGCTTATCTACCAATTGATGGTTTCTGATGACTGTTCCCACCTGGGATGCAAAGTATTCCATCAACAAAAGATCCGCCTCTACAAAGGCATCTTTTCGGGTACTGTCAACATTAATCATGCCATAAAGTACCCCATTAATCAGTATTGGAGCGCTGACTGCTGACTTGGTTATAAAAAAATTCGATTCATTAAAGGATTGATACAGCTTTTCATTGAAGACTTCTTTATTAAATTTTTCTATTCCTCTAATGATACAGGCATGCTGTATCTTTCCCTTACCCATGCGATAAAGAAAGGTATCTTCCAGGTTTAGTTTTATCGACTTAATTTTTTCATAGTCAAAGCCCACCACTGCTTTAAATTCTAAATGATTATCCTTTAAAATCATTAAGCTGCCCATCTCTGCATCATCGATAATTTGTACGACCCTTTTCAATATTAATTGAAACAGCTCTTCAATTTTTTTGACCGTCAGTATTGAATCACTGATTTCAATGATACTCTCCAGAATTTTTTTATTCATTTCATAATTTTTATTGCGCTTGGAAAGATACTTTGAAATAAAAAGATTAATTGTAATAATCAGTACGGTGAATGTAATCATGACAAGGGCCATTTCCGCAATAATAAACCGCTGGGTGTGGTAGCTGAATAGACCATAGGTACCTAATAATACAATTACTGCAGAAAAGAAGAGCAACACTGTAACACAAATTAATAATCTCTTTTTCATTTTACACCCCATTTGTAATGATTGATGTCATTCAAATATGTTTTTATTTACTATTGTTACATTTCTACAATTCTACATAAGTATATAATTCCCTTTACCTATTTTTTTCTTTTCTTGTCCACCTGTCTTTATCCCGTGTGTTGAATTTTTCCATCATACTGAAAAAAGCCTCCTCCAGGTCAATATTGAGGGAATTAGCAAAGCATATGAGAATAAACATACAGTCTGCCAGCTCCATATCTACAGTATTATAGGGTTCACTTTTTTTCTTAGGCTTTTCTCCATAATAATGATTTATTTCCCGAGCCAGTTCTCCGGCCTCTTCAGTCAACCTGGCCATTAGGGCCAGAGGAGAAAAATAGCCCTCCTCAAATTGACCAATGTATTCATCCACTATTTTTTGCATTTCCTTTAAAGTTATATTTTGTTCCATTTTATCAGTCCTCCTCTTCTTCGGTATCATATCTTTATTATTAGATTAGTTCATCTTTTCTCTATGAATTTGACTAATTTATTATGATCTTGGCCTATACTAAAAAAACAGCTTTTTCAGGGAGGAATACTATTGTTAAAGGCCATGCTCCAACCAAATTTGTATCACGGAAGAACCCCCTGGAATCAGTTCGAGGGCTGGTATTTCAAGCTGGTGAATCAAAATGCCACAGAAGCCCTTTCATTGATTCCAGGTATTTTCCATGATAAGGATCCCAAAGAGGCCCACTGTTTTTTACAGATACTGGAGGGTTCTAGGGGGAGTTATACCTATCACCGGTTTCCTATCTTGGATTTTGTTCCACAGCAAAAACCCTTTCAGGTAAAGATAAAGGAAAATTCCTTTTCTCTAAGGGGGATTAAGCTACAATTAGACACACCTGAGCAGTGCATTAAGGGAATGATCAGCTTTACCGGGTTAAAGCAATGGCCCTGTAAATTCCTTTCTCCAGGCAGCATGGGCTACTTTAATTTAATACCCTTTTTACAATGCTATAGTCAGGTTTGTGCCATTGATATGACCCTGATGGGAAACATCACCATCGACGATAGGGTATATTGCTTAGATGGAGGCAAGGGTTATATTGAAAAGAACTGGGGAAATGCCTTTCCCTATTCTTGGATTTGGATTCAATCAAACCACTTCTCCAACTCAGATGCTGCCCTTAGCTGTTCCATCGGTCACATACCACTTTGGTTTACCAGCTTTAGGGGGTTTTTAGTGGGCCTTTCTTTCAATCAGACCTTTTATGAATTTACTACCATGAATAGGTCCGTTATGAAAATCATCCCCCATGGTGAAGATGTTGAAATTTATCTAAGAAGCAAAAGCCATATACTTCGGATTATTACTAAAACCTTGAAGGATTCCTTTATTTTGTGCCGTGGGCCAAGGAATGGGAAAATGATCCCATTGGTTCAGGAAAGTCTTCTAGGTCGGGTTTTCCTTGAATTAACAGAAGTTGATACGGGAAAGGTTTTGATGAGTGACTGGGGCCTTGCCTCGGGCGTGGAATATGGTGGCGAGCAAATGAGAATATTAGATTGAGTCTAGACAAGATTATTGGTAACCATGAAAAAGGAATACAACCATTAGGCTAATTGAAAGAAAGCTAAAAAGCGATGTAGTCATGCCACCGCTTTTTAGACAATCAATTTATTATTATTCTTTACTGACTAATTGTCTATGGCCCCCATATCGAAGTGGAAGGTGTATACCTTCTCTATTCTTTCTCTTACATTCCAGTGGCACTTTAACCCCTTGGGAAAGGTTACCAGCATTCCACCTGTAAGCTGGATGGTTTCATGGGGCGTTGTAATGATTACATCACCTTCATAAAAATAGGCCGTTTCTTCCTCGGGGTATTCCCAATCAAATTGATCGGGCTCACAATTCCATCGGTTCCAGGAATCGATTCCCAGCTCTTTGGCTTCCTTTAGTTTTATCCTTCGTACTTTTATTCCAGTCATCTTCCACCTCAAATTTGATAATTTCTTTTTGCTATTTATAATACAATAGGAAATTATATTTTCTTATAATTGTAGATAAGCTATAATTTCTGCAATGTATTTCAAGAAAGTCTTCCTATAAATTCTTCAAGGCATGACTTTGTTCTTTTATTATACCTGCTTTTTTTAAGCTTGTATAGATAACTGCTTCCTTTTATTTCTCTTATCTTGAAGCTATACCAGTATTACCCCGTATTCCTTCATCCAAATATTAACCTGTAAAAGATAAGCCAGCAGCTGAGGCCCTGTCATCAATTGACCATACCATGGCTTTCCAAAGGAAGCACCGGAAGTATTGACAATATCCCATACTTTCCCCTTGTCAATTATATTCCAAAGGGGTGCATTTTTATCGGCCAATACCTTTTTCATTTCTCTTTGAACTGCCTTTAGATAGCCAGGATGATGGGTTTTGGGATAGGGACTCTTTTTTCTATCCAATATTTCCTTTGGTAGGATGCCCTCCAAGGCCCTTCTTAATAACCCCTTTTCCCGGTTATCGCAATATTTCATTTCTATGGGTATATTCCAGGCATATTCTACAATTCTATGGTCCGCAAAGGGTACTCTGACCTCCAGACCATTGGCCATACTCATCCGGTCTTTTCGATTTAGCAGGGTAATCATAAACCATTTTAGGTTCAGATAAGAAATTTCCCTCATTCGGTGTACTTCTTCGGTTTCTCCCTCTAATGCCGGCACCTCCCTCAAGGTATCGTGATATTGAGTCTGTACATGATCAATGACAGGTAAGTGCCTCATTTCAGACCTCAAGAGGTTTACCCGTTCGGCAGTTGCCTTTGACCAGGGAAAGGTTGTGGCTTCTATGTCTTCCTTTTTTCTGAACCATGGGTATCCGCCAAAGATTTCATCAGCACATTCTCCCGAAAGGGCAACAGTAGCCTGTTTTTTGACTTCCTTGCAAAAAAGCAACAGGGATGAATCCACATCAGCCATCCCCGGTAAATCGTTGGCCAATACAGCATCCTTTAAGGCGGCCACCAATTGAGGCGTGTCAATTAATATGTCATGATGCTTCGAGTTAATTGTATGGGTCATCTTTTTTACCCATAGTTTATCGGAATTGGGTTGAAATTCGCTGGGCTGAAAATATAAATCATTATCCACATAGTCAATGGAAAAGGTATTCAGCTGACCCCGGGTATCCCGCTTATAGGCCCTGGCCGAAATGGCTGAAATGGCGCTGGAATCTAAACCTCCCGACAAGAAGGTACAAAGGGGAACATCAGAAACCAGCTGTCTTTCCACTGCATCTACCAGCAATTCCCGAACCTTTTCAATGGTTGAATTTAGGTCGTCTTCATGGGGCTTGCTTTCCAGCTGCCAATATTCTTGTAGCTTTTTTTGTTCCTGCCGGAGGATTAAATAATGGGCCGGAGGTACCTCGTGAATCCCTTTGAAAATACCTTGACCGGGGGAACGAGCCGGACCGAGCCCAATGATCTCCATAATCCCCTCCTCCCCAACCTGGGGACTAATTTGAGGATGGGCCAGCAATGCCTTTAATTCTGATGCAAACACTAGTCCGGTTGACAGGGTGCTGTAGAATAGTGGCTTAACTCCCAGTCTGTCTCTGGCTAAAAATAGCATTTTTTCTGCCTCATCTAAAACTGCAAAGGCATAGATCCCATTAAGCTCTAAGACACAGTCGGGGCCCCATTCTATATAGGCCGTCAGCAATACCTCGGTATCGGAATAGGATTCGAAAGCATAACCCCGTGCCGATAGTTTTTCTCTTAATTCTTCAGTATTGTAAAGCTCGCCATTATATACGATCGAGTAGCTTTTTTCCCCCAGTACCTTTGTCATTGGCTGCCCACCCCCTTCGGGATCAACCACCGTCAGGCGTCTGTGGCCCAGCAAAGCATTTTGATTCATAAAAATTCCTGAAGCATCCGGTCCTCGATGGGCCAGGGAATCGGCCATTGTTTCTATCAGTTTTCTATGCTCTACCAAATTGTTCTTGAAATCTACCCATCCGACAATTCCACACATACTTTCATCTCCTTTACTTGAGGGGTAATTCCTATTATCAAAATATGAAAAATTGATCAATTGTATGTTTATCTATCTATTCCTTCATATTAAAATTCAATATCTACTAACTCTAAAATGTTCAGTTAACCTGTCGATTCATTGGTATATACTTGTTTTGACAAAAAATATTAATTCTTCTCGTAGTAAGGAGTCGAAACATTGTGAATTTTTCATGCAGGAATGTTTCCCTTTTTATAGAAGTACACTGTGTCACATGTATGATTTTTTAAAATGTAAAACTGTTAATTTCGTTGTCCGTAACATTATTATGATTGGGGGAATGTTCATGCATCAGTTCCATGGTAATCTACAAAAAAATTCCCAATTGGGGTGGTTTATTACCAAGGATTTTCTAAGACTTAGCCAGCTCAAGGGAATCATTCTGACCGTAATCGTTATTCTGTCATTTGAATATCTGAACCAAAGGGGTATTGGGATGCTGCATCATGCAACTATTTTTTCCCTTGCCATTTACTTTGCCCTTTTTTCTGGCGGAATTATTCTAGGCTTGGTCAGTACCCTCATGACTATCGTTTATTCCTTCTATTTCTTTTCATTGCCTGGCCAACTGCTTAATTTTACCGCTGCAAATTTGGAGAAAGCCATAATCACCTCGGTTACCCTAATGATCACCTTTATTTTGGGTGTTTATATTTATCAGCAGTTTTTTCAAAGCCATCATAGGCTTCGGGAGAGTGAACGGAAATTTCGTAATCTTTTTCTTCATGCCAATGATGGGATTCTTTTATACCATTTGGATCAAGGGTTTTATCCTAATGAAATCATCGATGTCAATCCCAGGGCGCAGCTGCAATTGGGCTTTACCAAGGAGGAACTGCTTAATCGGTCCTTTTTGGATATAGACCAGGGGTTGGATCAAGAGCAAGTAAAATTACTTTGTTCTAAATTAAGAAAAGATAAGTATGCCTCTATTGAAAGTGTTCACCTAGCTAAAAACGGCGAACAAATTCCTGTCAGGCTTACCCTTCAATACTTCAAAAATAATGGCAAAGCCGCAGCGATGTGTACCATTAGGGATTTAAGAGAGGAAAAAATAGTAGAATCGCTTAAACATGAAATAGATGAAAAGACCCAGCAGCTTAAAGAAGCCTTACGCCGGGATCAACTGAGAACAGAATTTTTCTCAAACGTGTCTCACGAGCTAAGAACACCAATTAATGTGATTTTTTCGACCCTACAGCTTTTTTGTCTGCTGATTGAAGAGCCTATGAATATAAATCAAAAGGATAGTGCTAAGAAATATATTCATATTATGAAGCAAAATTGCTATCGATTGCTGAGGTTGATAAACAACATTATTGATTTATCAAAAATCGACTTTGGATTTTTAGAGCTGGACCTGAAAAACCAAGATATTGTTTATTTGATTGAAAGTATTACCCTGTCGGTGGCTGAATATATTGAGAACAAGTCTATTGAACTAATTTTTGATACCGATGTAGAGGAAAAGGTTATTGCCTGCGACCCTGATAAAATTGAAAGGATTATGTTAAACCTCCTTTCAAACGCAGTCAAGTTTACCCCCAAAGGTGGCCATATTGAAGTGAGGCTTATGGATGAAAATGAACGTATTAAAGTGGTGGTTTCAGATACAGGAGTTGGTATTCCTCAAGAAAAAATGAATGTTCTCTTTGAACGCTTCAAGCAGATTAACCGTTCGCTGGATAAAGATCAGCACAGCAGCGGTATCGGCCTGTCACTGGTTAAATCCCTTGTGGAGCTTCATGGAGGTTCAATTGAAGTGGTAAGCCAATTGGGTCAGGGAACGGCCTTTACCATTTATCTGCCGGGGATTGCACTTCAAGATAATGAAAATGAAGCGGAATCTGAAAAGCATGAGTCCTGCGGCTATGTAGAAAAAATTAATGTCGAGTTTTCTGATATTTATTCAAAGGAATCAATCATTTAAACTATGGCTCGTAGACAAAATAATAATAATCCGGCTGCCAGTTGTTCATTACGGTAAAGTGAGCCTGCTTAAGCTGGCTGATGAGGTCTAATCGTTTTGGCAAAATGGTGGTAATAGGCGTAAATTTACACCGATCACGATTTTTTAGGCAATAGTAGTTCATAAAGGTATTAATGCTGTCAAAATCATCATTCAGGGCAATGAAATAGGGCTCTCCCTTAAATTTATAAATGCCTGGCACGCCATTGATTTTTACAAAGGCCCCTGATTCTTTGAGTTCTTGAAATACATTGAAATTAGGGGTCTGAAAAACAAAAGCCAGGGGAATATATTGATCTCTGTCTTGAAAATACTTTAGCTGTTGAAACGCTTCAAAGCTGATCCCCCATGGTTCTTCGTGAAAATCCTCAAGTCTTAAACCAGTATCCAGGGCATCATAATCCTTTGTCAGGGTAATATGCTCCTGTCTGAGTTTAAAATTCAACTGTTTCATCGTATGAATACTGGCTGCACTGCTGATATGGGTTGAAAAGGCAATTTTATTGATCAACCCCTTTTCCAAATCCACCTTAGCCATATTCAAAAGCCTTAAAATAATGTCTTTAGAAAGGCCCTTCCCACGATATCGAGGGTGTACCCTTAACCCCTCCAGCCATCCGCTTCCATCTGGCAAAATGGAATATTTTCCCACCACGATAACCTGATTCGTCTCTGTATCAATTCCCCCTAAAAAACATCCTTCATCAAGGAGCCACCCTTCAAAAAAATCTGGTAAATAATCTGCCCCATCCCAAATGTCTTGACAGATTTCAACTATGTCTTTATAATCCTCCGACTGTATTTTTCTGTAGATGATCATGGGGATTCCTCCTTCAATTTGTTAGTATTATTATAATATTACCTGAAATTACTATAGGAAACAAGAGTTCGTATTTATATTCAAAAACCTCCCTATCTATGATATAATGTTTTCTTAGGGAGTCGAAGAATATAAGGAGGATTTACTATGAAACGCTTTATACCCTATTATCGAAATCATCTACCTCTATTTATACTTGATTTTACCTGCGCCTTTATAATGGCTCTGTTGGACTTGATTTTCCCCATGGTGGTCAGTCTAATGGTAGATGATATTTTACCAGCCAGAAACCTTCGCTGGATTTTATTTGCCGGTGGCGGACTCTTGATCCTTTACATTGTTCGCTACATATTAAATTACATTGTCGATTACTGGGGTCATGTTCTTGGTGTTCGAATCGAATACGATATGCGGAACGATCTCTTTAACCACATACAAAAGCTATCATTTAATTTTTTTGACAACACTAAGACCGGCCACATCATGTCACGTTTGGTTAATGACTTAAACGAGATTTCGGAATTGGCCCATCATGGACCTGAGGATTTATTTATTGCAGTGGTTACCCTGCTTGGCTCCTTTATTATTATGATCAATATTAACTGGAAGCTGACCCTCATTATTTTTTCTATTATTCCAATCATGCTGATCTTTTCGATATTGCAAAATAAAAAAATGCAGGTGGCCTTCCGGGATATGCGGCTAAAAATTGCCGATATAAATGCCCAGGTAGAGGATAGTATTTCAGGGGTTCGGGTTGTCAAATCCTATACCAACGAAGCCTATGAAAGGGAAAAATTTGATCGGGGCAACTATAATTTCAGAATGTCTAAGGAAAATTCCTTTAAAATAATGGGACATTTTTATGCAGGAATTAACTTTTTTGCTAACCTTATTAATTTGATCGTTATCGTCTTTGGTGGTATTTTCATTTATCAGGGCTCCCTTTCTGCGGGGGACCTTGTGGGCTTTCTGCTTTATGTTTCCATGTTTCTGCAGCCAATACACCGGATGAGCATCCTGGTTGAAAACTATCAAAAGGGCATGTCAGGCTTTAAGCGCTTTACAGAAACCCTCGATATTATGCCTGACATTACTGATTCCAAGAATGCCGTGGAAGCTGGCCGCCTAAAGGGTGAATTAGCCTTCCAAAATGTCGGCTTCAGTTATAACGACCATAAGAGTATTTTAGAAAATATTAATTTCAATATTAAGGCTGGAGAAACAGTGGCCTTTGTAGGCCCCTCCGGTTCAGGTAAAACAACTCTGTGTAGTTTAATCCCCCGATTTTACGAAATCACTCAGGGCAGCATTACAATCGATGGTAGGGATATTCGCCAATTTACTCAAAAGTCGCTGCGAAAAAATATTGGAATTGTTCAACAGGATGTGTTCCTGTTTTCAGGCACCATTAAAGACAATATTGCCTACGGAAAGATTGATGCTACCCCTGAGGAAATTGTAGAGGCGGCCAAGCTGGCCAATGCCCATGATTTTATCATGTCTTTAGAAAACGGCTATGATACCTATATTGGTGAAAGGGGTGTTAAGCTGTCGGGGGGACAAAAACAACGTATTTCCATCGCCAGAATCTTTTTGAAAAACCCACCTATTTTAATTTTAGATGAGGCCACATCAGCCCTCGATAATGAGACTGAAAAGGTGATTCAGGAATCCTTCATCAAGCTTTCTGAAAGCAGAACTACGCTGGTCATTGCCCACCGACTGGCTACCATTCGCCATGCTGATCGAATTATGGTCTTAACAGAGGAAGGGATTATGGAGGAAGGCACTCATCATGGATTACTGGCCCAAAATGGCCTGTATGCCAGATTATATCAGGCCCAGTATGACCGAGCAATTTAACATTCATTCCCATTAAAAAGAAGCAAGTATGTTTTAAAGACTTGCTTCTTTTTTGATCCTTTAAAAAATCCAGGTGGTAATGAAGGTTGTAACCAGAGCGATTAAACTGCCTATGATTACATCACTGGGATAATGGACCCCTAGATAAATTCGAGAGATTCCCACCAGGGTTGCCAGACCCAGGGAGATTATTTTAACGAATGGGTGTAAAGTCATAATGGTGAGGGCCAGAATAAAGGCGGCGCAGGTATGGCCCGATGGAAAGGAATATTGACAGGGCACCATAGCCAGCATATTTACATTTTCAAGCTTACAATAGGGTCGTGGGCGATTGACCAGCCGCTTCACGCTTTGAACAATGCTCTGGCTAACAATCAGATTAATTGCCAATTGCAGCGCAACCTTTCTCCAATCCTCTCGACTGCTCAGAAATAAATAAGTAGGAACTGCCACCGCAAAGGGTGTATCTCCTAAAAGGGTAATCTTCTTCATAAGCTGATCTAACCAGTGGCAATGTAGCCGGTTATTTAAAAGATAGAATATTATAATATCGCTACGTTTAACAAGTCCTGTTATTGTGCTCACCGTTATACCACCCCTTCTGCTTTACCTTTATGGTACAACGGGAGGATTGAATTTTAATTTTTTTCATGTTTTTTTTTTGTAAATTCGCGCACTATTCCATCAGAACAATCCCCAGGGCCTTGAGGGTTTCATAGGTAATCACGGGACTTTTAGGTATGCCGTGGTCCTTCTGAAATTGATATATGGCTGACTCCATCATGGGACCGTATTTTCCGTCTAAATGATCTGCCTGGTAGTAGCCCAGGGCCCGTAAACGTCTTTGAACCTCTACCACATCTGCCCCAAAATCCCCAGGCTTCAGGGACTTTAACCCGTAACCAAAGGGGCCAAAGGCCCCATTGACAATGGCCACCGGTGTACCCTGCTTCACATATTGATAAAGGTCTTCCACATCTCGATTGTGCATTCGTATACACCCGGCAGAGGCATTGTAGCCAATAGAATTGGGTTTATTGGTACCGTGAATCCCATATCTGCCCCAGGGTACGTTTAATCCCAACCACCTGGTACCAAAGCCTCCCCCCCATTTTGCCTTTTGAACCACCTTCCACGATCCGATGGGGGATGGATGCCCTTCTCTACCACTGGCTATGGTATATTTTTTGATTAATTCATTGCCATTTAAAAGATATAGTCTTTTTTCCGCAATATCAATCAGTATTTTTAAATCATTGTAATCTGGGTTTTCGTCCAGCATCTGGTATTCCCACAGGGTATACTCATTTAAGCCCTCTACCTTACCGTCGTTTGTAAAGTAGTTATATATACTATAGACCCCTGCAGCTATTGCCATCAGCAGTATGATTATCAAAGTAAATCTATTTTTTCTACTTTTTCTTCGCTTCATAACTTATCCCTCCCAACCATACAATTAAATATATGCTTAAGGATAAGCTCTCCATACAAGAATAATAGGATTTAGTGCAGTGACTAGGAAAAATAGGTCCATTATTAGCCTGGGATTAGATTAATTTTTATTGTTGATTTTTAGAATAATATTTGTTACGATACTAATATAAAATAAAATGAAACCTTGGTTGAAGGGGAGTAGCTGTCCTTCGGGATTGATAAAGTCAACATCGTGGCAGTTTTTTCTGTCTGGCTTTATCCTTTAGTATAAAGTAGCAAGACCTTTAACATGATTTATCTACATGATAAATTTATGTTAAAGGTCTTTTTATTTAACAAGTATATTTAATGGCCCTTGGTTTTAAAATACATGATAAACCGCTGCCATTTTATTAGATTATATCATTCAGGAGGAGATTGCTGATGGTTTACTTATTTTTGTTAATTGGTTTTTTATTACTGATTAAGGGAGCAGATTATTTTGTTGAGGGGGCCTCTAAAATTGCTGCTTTTTTAAGGATTCCCCCCATACTAATTGGTTTAACTATTGTTGCCTTTGGTACCAGTTCTCCCGAAGCGGCGGTCAGTATTTCAGCTGCCCTTCGGGGAAGCGGAGATATCTCACTGGGCAACGTAATCGGCAGTAATATTTTTAATACCTCTCTTATTATCGGGGCCACTGCTTTGATTAATCCCTTAAAGGTACAGCGAGAAACCATTAGAAAGGAAATTCCCTTTGCCTTACTGGGTAGTATTGTCTTATTGATCCTTATGGCTGATCGACAGCTGCAGAAGTTCAGCACTAATTTAATTACTAGAGGTGACGGTCTTATTTTACTATGTTTTTTTAGTATTTTTCTTTATTATATTTTCGAGGTGGCTAAAAATAGCCGTGATCAGGCAATTATTAAAAATAATGATGCTGAGACCAAACTTTTAACTAAGGATCTTCTCTTCACCTTAGGGGGGTTAGCGGCAATTATTTTAGGCGGTGAGCTGGTGGTCAACAGCAGTGTTCAAATTGCCTATACCTTCGGAATGAGTGAAACCCTAGTGGGCTTAACCATTGTCGCTCTGGGAACTTCACTACCTGAGTTGATCACCTCTATAACTGCTGCCAGGAAAGGGAAAAGTGAAATTGCCCTGGGTAATATTGTCGGCAGTAATATTTTTAATGTTTTTTTCATCCTGGGGACCTCCGCTGCAATTACCCCCCTTGTGGTCAATAGCAAAATATTCGTTGATGCAATCATCATGATTTTACTGACATTTATTCTGCTCTGTTTCTCAGCATCCCAATCAAGGCTGTCTAAATATGAAGGAATTTTTCTTTCATTGGGCTATGCTGCCTACATGATCTTTATTATTATCAGAAATTAACGTAACATAGGGGGATTCATTTTTATAATGCAGGCTTCACCCATGCCGCCACCGATACAAAGGGTGGCCAGGCCAAGCTGAAGGTGTTGTCTTTTCATCTCATGCAGCAGGGTTACCAGTATTCTGGCACCGCTGGCCCCCACAGGGTGGCCTAGGGCTATGGCACCGCCATTGACATTAACCCTCTCCATATTCAGCTTCAGCTCCCTTACTACTGCCATGGCTTGGGCCGCAAAGGCCTCGTTGGCCTCTATTAAATCCAGCTGGTCTACTGTCAGCCCGGCCTTTTTCAAGGCCTTAATGGAGGCTGGAATGGGCCCCGCCCCCATGATTTCAGGCTCAATTCCTGCGGAAGCATGGGACAGAATTGTTGCGACCGGGGTTATTCCCAAAACCTCTGCCCTTTTCCGGCTCATCAGCACCAGGGCTGCGGCTCCGTCATTGATTCCAGAAGCATTTCCTGCGGTAACCGTACCTTCCTTCTTAAAAGCTGGTCTCAGCTTCGATAATTTTTCTATGGTACTATCCCCTTTAATGTACTCATCAGTATCAAATACCACAGGCTCCCCCCTTCGCTGGGGAATCACTACAGGTACAATTTCTTCGGCGAACTTGCCTTCATCCCTTGCCTTTGCTGCCCTCAATTGGCTGCTGTAGGCATACTCATCCTGTTCCTTTCTGGAGATTCCCCACCTTTCGGCAACATTTTCGGCTGTTACTCCCATATGGTAAAGATGAAAGGCATCGGTCAGGGCATCGTTAATCATGGTGTCAATCATTTCTCCATGACCCATTCTTTGCCCCCACCGGCTATTTTTCAAGACATAGGCTGCCTGACTCATATTTTCTGTTCCACCCGCCACGACAACCTCATTGTCCCCTGAAAGGATAGATTGGGCTGCCAAGGAAACGGTTTTTAATCCTGAACCGCATATCATATTAATTGTAGAGGCCGGCACCTCTACAGGAATCCCTGCCTTTACCGCAGCCTGTCTGGCCACTCCCTGTCCATGGCCCGCCTGTAATACACAGCCCATGAACACTTCGTCCACCTGCTTTGGTTCGATACCGGCCCTTTTGACCGCTTCTTTAATGGCAATAGCCCCCAGTTCAGCCGGTGATACATTGACCAATGAACCATTGAAGCTCCCAATAGGGGTTCTTACAGCACTTACAATTACAACTTCACCCTTCATTCTATTTCCTCCTTGGAATTAAACATACTAGGGTGTGTCTGAATACTCCGAAGGGTGCAGATTTTACTGAATTTTTGTTCCAAGCAAGGCGCTTTTTTGAAGGCATACCAGGGGTACGTCAAGGAAAAGCAACGCTGCGTGGGACAAAAAAGCGGTGAAAGATGCCCTTGAGTGGGTTTTCAGACACGCCCTGAATTTAAGCCAGATTCATTCTTTTAAATCCTTGGCTATGATCAATTCTGCCTCAGTCATGGACTGTACGTCCTCCACTGTAAACTGTGGATTGATTTCCTTTAAAACTAACCGCTGATTGACCACCTCCATTACACCCATTTCTGTAACAATTAGATTTACCTGTTCCTTAGCAGTCAAGGGCAATGTACAGTTCTTCATAATCTTTTTAGCTCCCTTGGCTGTATGAGTCATGGCCACAATTACTTTTTTAGCCCCCACTACTAAATCCATGGCGCCTCCCATACCGGGTACCATGGCACCAGGAACCATCCAATTGGCCAGGTTTCCCCTTTCATCCACCTGAAGGGCTCCCAGCACAGTTACATCCACATGGCCTCCTCTGATAATAGAAAAGGACATGGCACTATCAAAGTAAGCTGCCCCCGGCATCAGGGTAACCGGTTGGCCCCCCGCATTGGTTAGGTTTTTAATCTCCTGGCCCGGTGAAGGGGTTGGGCCCATACCTACAAACCCATTTTCTGATTGAAGCACCACTTCAATTTCCTGCGGAACATAGTTGGCCACCAGGGTAGGCAATCCAATGCCAAGATTAACAACATAGCCGTCCTTAAGCTCCTGGGCAACCCGCCTTGCTATCAGCTCCTTGATATTCATATTACCTTCCCCCCTTCACAATGGCATCCACAAAGATTCCCGGAGTCATGACATCGTTTGGATCAATAGTACCCACTGGTACAATTTCTTCGGCTTCAACAATCACTAAATCCGCTGCAGTGGCCATGATTGGGTTGAAGTTTCTGGCTGATTTGTCATAATAGATATTTCCCTTTTCGTCAACCCTTGCTCCCAGAATTAAAGCCACGTCAGCCCTCAGGGGAAGCTCCAATAAATATTCCCTTCCACCAAGGGTTATTTTTTCCTTCCCCTCTTCAACCACTGTACCAATTCCAGTAGGGGTTAAAAAGCCCCCCAGACCTGCTCCACCACTTCTGATTCTCTCTGCCAATGTTCCCTGGGGAACCAGTTCGACTTCCATTTCTTTGTGATTCATTTGTCGTCCGGTTTCAGGATTGGTACCAATATGGGAAACAATTACTTTCTTCGCCATCTTATTGGTGATTAGCTTTCCGATTCCAACCTCGGGAAAGGAGGTATCATTGGCAATGATGGTTAGATCTGTAATTTTCTTTTGGATTAGCCCGTCAATAAGTGTCTCTGGACTGCCAACCCCTAGGAAACCTCCAATCATAACCGTCATACCCCTTTTGATCATACCAAGGGCCCCTTCTAATTCAATTATTTTTTTCATTTCAATCACCTCATTTTCCCTTTAATAGATTTTATATTTCCATTTCCAGTAAAGCGCTACTTAAACTCTTTCCATGCTTATCCAGGGCCAGAGAGCGGGTAACACCGCCGCCAAGGGCCTTATCCATTACAAAATTCAAAGCCCCCAGTCTGGGAAGCTCGTAACGCTTCACCTCTCCTTGAACAATCTCCTTAAACCATTCCTTTACCTTTTCTTCTGTCACTTTTTCTCTCAACAATTCATAATCTTCTTCTCTGTAGGCAATCAGTGAAATGTTTGAAATGTTTCCCTTATCACCGGTTCTTGAATGGGCAATTTCCTTTAGCTTCATTATGTTATACCTCCCTGTAGATAACCTTAATTTTTATATGACTTCTTGGTATAAAAATAGATGCAATAGAGACAATTTCCTTTGCCGACTTGGTTGCTCCACCACCCCCGGCAGGTCCATTGGTATAGAGGGCCTCTACTTCATTGGCAATTTTTACGGCTTCGGCTTTCGTGGCAGTTCTTCCCGATACCCGCAACCTAACCTCGGTATTTTTTGGGGGTACTGTAAACATGCCGTTGCTAATATGCTCCTTATAAAGGGAATTGACGCCAATATAATCAACCCTTAATTCATCATATTTCACGCCGGTGCTGCCTAGTCTTTTGACGACAATTTCTGCCCCTAGCCTTGCCTTTTCATAGGCATTGCTTCCTCCATAGCTTATTTCTCCTTCTCCAATGAAGCAATCCTGATAGCCTATACTAACCTTTAAGGTATCGGTTTTAGGCTTTCCTGTGGCTCCTTTAATGAGCACACGATCCTTTCCAATTTGCTCCATGGTAATATTGGTATAGTCCGCCACACCATCGGGGGTAATGTAGGCGGCTGGGTCATGAATTTCATAGATTAACTGTTCCTTACAGGTGGCTGTAGTGACCTGTCCGCCGGTTCCTTCAACCTTTGTAATGACTACCTCCCCATCTTCGCTGATCTCTGCGATGGGAAACCCTAAATTCCAAAGTTCCGGTACATCTTTAAGGCCGGGGTCAGCAAAATAGCCTCCAGTGATTTGCCCTGCACATTCCAGTAAATGACCTGTCATAATTCCCTTTCCTATTCGATCGTAATCATCCTCTTTCACGTCAAATTCATACATAATTGGAGCCAAGACCAGGGAGGGATCAGCCACTCTGCCTGTTACAATGATATCTGCACCCTTTTTTAGGGCCTCTATGATTCCTTCTACTCCGATATAAGCATTGGCTGAAATAATCTTATTTTCAATTGCTTTCAATTTCGTATTTAATTCTAATACATCGTAATCCATATATTGTTGTATTCGATCGGATATATCGTCTCCCAAAACTGCAGCAATTTTAAGGCCTGTTATTCCCTTTTTAAGGGCGATCTCCCTAATCACTTCAGCTGCTGCCTCTGGGTTGGCGGAACCCATATTGGTAATCACTTTAACGGATTTTTCCTTTACTAAAGGCAATACCTGATCCATCCGATATTCCAGCAGTTCATTATAGCCCTTATTAGGATTTTTTAGTTTTTGCTCCTGGCCAATGGCAATGGTTCTCTCAGCCAGACATTCAAATATGATATAATCCAGGTTTCCTTTTTCCATAAGCGTTAGGGCCGGCTCCAGTCTGTCACCGGCATATCCTGCTCCTGAGCCGATACGAATTGTCTTCATGTATAATTCCTCCAATCAGTTTTCTGGTACTAAACTCCTTTATTTATATTTCTATTACGCCCATGACAAGGGCAATAATCAGCATTACCATGGTGGTGGCAAAGGCATAGGGAATGGTTTTCTTTTGATGTTCCCCCAGATCAACTCCGGTTAACCCCGTTAGCAGGAAGGTAGCTCCGGTTAAAGGGCTTACTGGAAAGCCAGTGGTCATTTGCCCCAAAATTGCTGCCCTGCCTACACTTAAGCCGGAAATTCCAAATTCCTTTGCTGCCTGGGAAAGTACCGGCATCACACCAAAATAAAAGGAATCTGGGTCAAATAGTAGGCTGGCCGGCATGGAAAAGATTCCAGTGATCAATGGGATAAACCTACCCATGGATGTTGGAATAATTGATACGGTAAAGGCCGCCATTTCTTTAATAATGCCAGAGCCCTGCATGATTCCAATGAAGGCCCCTGCTGCAAAGAGAATACTGGCCATCATAAGGGCGGCCTTGGCATGGGCATCAATTCGTTTTCTTTGATCCTCTACCCTTGGATAGTTGACAATCAGCGAGAATGAGAAGGCCAGCATAAATATGACTGTTGCCGGCAGCTTATCCATAATGAGTACAGCGATGGCCGCTATAATGGTGAGAATGTTGACAATGAACAGCTTAGGCCTTGCCAAGGCTAATTTTTCTTCGTCGATCTTACGATCGATTTGAATATTTTTATTGTTGTTAATGCTTAACCTTGATTTTTCCTGTTTACCCAGTAGAAATGCCACAAAGAGGACAAATATAATCCCGGCCAAAACAGGAATTAAAAGTGGATTAAATAATTCAACCACTGGTATTTCCAAAGCCGTTGATGCCCTAAGGGTTGGGCCTCCCCAGGGAACGACATTCATGGTTCCCGCTGCCAGGGCCACCACTGTAGCTAGGGTTGTTCGTCTCATACCCAGGGCATCGTAAAGGGGCAGCATGGCTGGAATCGTTACCAAAAAGGTAACTGCCCCAGAGCCGTCAAGATGGATCAGCATAGCTAATATGGCTGTACCGATGGCTATTTTTATTGGATCTTGGCCTACTATCTTTAATATTTTATTGATAATAGGTTCAAAGGTACCGGCATCGGTTAAGATACCAAAGAATAGGATCGCAAAGATAAACATGGTACCTGTTGGTGCAATGGATTTGATTCCGTCAATGATAAAGGTGCCCACTTCGGTTCCAAAGCCAGCAACAAAGGCAGCAATGGTTGGCACAACTACCAATGCTACAACCGGCGAAGCCTTTTTGGTCATAATCAGTGCTAAAAGAATGACAATAGTTAAAAAGCCAAGTAATGCAAGCATTCAAAATCCCTCCTATATTTTTTATTAGTCAATTTCGCTATGTTGCAACTGTTGTGCCAAAGGTCCTGATTTGTTAAAAATTTATTTTTCTTAATTCTTTTTTGCTGAAGTTGCAATGTCCTAAGCCTTTTCTTTCTTTGTCTTACGTTTTAATGATGGGCATTTTAAAAACAAGGGAGAGTAAAAATTTCTACATATTTAGAAATTTTTACTCTCCCTTGTTTTTATTTTTATAGAATGGCAGCTTTATCTACTGGAATATCTTCTTCCATATCAGTTTCTAAAATATTAGAATTAAAAGTTAAAATTTCTAAAATCTTAGAAAAACCATTATTCCTTTAGCTTATTGTACAGGGTTGCGAGGGAGATCCCCAGGGCCTGTGCCGCCTGTTTCTTCCCTTCTACTGTATTTCCATAGATGATCAGGGCTTTATTAATTTCCTGAAGCTCGGCCTGCCGGATCGCTTCATCCAATGATTTTAATTTAATAATATTCTTTTTGATGCCTTCTTTTTGTATGGCTTTGGGAAGATGATCAGCTTGTATTACCTCATCCTCCGCCATATTAATGGCAAATTCAATGGAATTTTTTAATTCTCTGATGTTACCGGGCCAATTATAATGATAAAGCATTGTCATGGCGTCCTGGGAAAGAGTTAAGCTCCTGTTGGTTTTACTGAGGAAATCTTTTAAAAAGCCTTCGGCCAGGGGCAAAATATCCTCTGGTCTTTCCCTTAAGGGTAAAATCGATATTGGCACCACTGCAATTCGATAAAACAGATCCTTTCTGAAGCTGCTTTCTTCAACCATCTTTTCCAGGGGTTTATTCGTGGCGCAAAGGAGCCTAATGTCAATGGAAATCTCGCTTAATCCCCCTAGACGGCGAATGGTTTTTTCTTGAAGGCTTCTTAGCAGCTTTGCCTGGAGTCCATAATTTATTTCTGAAATTTCATCCAGAAACAGGGTTCCTCCATTGGCAACCTCAAAAAGTCCAATCTTTCCTCCTTTTTTAGCCCCTGTAAAGGCCCCCTCTTCATAGCCGAATAGCTCACTTTCCAGCAGGTTACTTTCAAAGGAAGCACAGTTTACGGCAATAAAGGGCCCATTTTGTCGATCACTGGCTCCATGAATTGCATTGGCATAAAGCTCCTTTCCCGTACCACTTTCACCGGTTATTAGTACGTTGGAGTTGCTTAGGGCAATTTTCTTGGCTAATCTTTTTGTTTCAAGGGATTTAGGGTCTATACTAATTATATCTTCAAAGTCATACTTTGCCTTACCCATACGCTTTACATGCTTTTCCAATGTCTTAATCATCATATTGGATCGGTTTAATTCCTGGGACAGCTTATATACGTCATTTATTTCATTTAAGATTGAGATACCACCAATAATTTGATTGTTCTCTATAATTGGTACCATATTTACAATATATTCCGAATTACCTTCCCTCCGTGGTTTTCTTAAGATTTGATGGCCAGTTTTAATTACCTTGGGCAGTTGGGCACCGGGCCTGACTTCTGACAAGGGCCTGCCTATAATTTCTTCGGGCAGTACCCTCGTGATCCGAGTATAGGATGGATTGATATACCTGACAATACATGCCTGGTCTGCTATCAGCACACCATCATAGAGGGAATCAAAAATGCTTTTTTCTAAACTGTTGATTTTCATATTGATCACTTCCTTCTCTTAGCCAAGGCCTAATTTCATCATTAATTGTATTATATACCAAATTAAAACTTAATAGCGTATATTTGAACAATGAACTTTGCTAATTGAATGATATTAGCAATGATGCTTTTTGTAATATGGCTGATTAATTGGATTAAAAATAGTAATAGGTATGCAAAAAAGGCACGACAGGTAATTTACCCTGCGTGCCTTTCAAATCTTAATGAATTTTCCTAAAGCTTGAATTGCTCGATTACATCCTCCAGTTCTATCGACAAGGATTTCAGCTGCTGCGCATGGTGAGAAACCTCTTCCACCGCCGCCAGCTGCTCTTCTGATGAGGCCGAAACCTCTTCCGTTGCTGCTGAAGTCTGCTGGGTTGATGCTGATATCTCTTGCATGATCACCACAATATCATCCTTCATTTGCTTCATGGTATTACTTTCACGATTAATTTCGTTAACCACCATGATCAGCTCCTCAATCGCATTGGATATTTCTTCAAAGACATTTCTGGTTTCGTCCACTGCATTGTTTTGCTCCCTTGAGGCTGCCCTTACCAATTCCATGGTTTTCACAGAGGAATTGGAATATTGATCGATTTCTTCTATAATACTGTTAATTTCGCTGACAGCATTGGCAGACTGCTCTGCCAGCTTCCTGATTTCCTCAGCCACCACAGCAAAGCCTTTACCTGCCTCACCAGCCCTGGCGGCCTCAATAGAGGCATTGAGTGCCAGTAAATTTGTCTGCTGGGAAATTTGAGTGATGGTATCTGTAATGACATGTATTTTACCGGTACTGTCATTTACCTTAAGGATTGCCTCGTTGATTTCTTCGGTCGCACGATTGCTGTCATCCTTCTTATGAATTAAGGTAGATACCTTTTCTAATCCCTTAGTACTGTAGCTTCCCGTTTCGGTTACTACATCATTCATATGGACAGCAGCATTATTGACATTTTCTATACTTGCAGATAATTGGTCCATTTTACTTACGGCATTTTCTGTACCCCTGGCTTCTTCTCCAACAGCCTGGGCAACCTCTTGAATGGTATAAGACACTTCATTAATGGCCCTGGAGGTTTCCTCCGTAATGGTGGCCAGGGAATCAGAAAATTTCATTACCGTAGAGGATGAATCTCTGGCAGTAGATATGAGCTTCTTCATATTGTCAAGCATTTCGTTGAAGGATTCGGCCAGTCTTCCTGTTTCATCGTTATTTTTCACTACAAGGGGTTCTATGATTAAATTGCCCTGGGCTACTTCCCCTAAGCCCTTGCTTATTTTATGGATTGGGTCAGTTAGATGCTTGGCAAATAAAATAATAGCAATGACTCCCAGTAAAATGGCCCCCACAATGATCAGTAATATTGCCTTAAGAATTGCATTGGAGCCCTGGTTATAATCACTCATATAGGAGCCGGCCGATACAATCCAGCCCCAGTGCGGATCCTGCTCCTGATATGAAATTTTTTCTCCTATTTGCTCCGAATCCGGTAAGGTCCAGGCATAGTACACGTATCCGCCGCCATTCCGGGCAATTTTAATTTGCTCTTGAACCAGCTTAAAGCCATTTCCACTTTTATCTTCAGCCTCCCAAACATTATCTCCCTCCAGTGTGGGATGGGCTACCTCCAAGCCATGTTCATCATAAATAATAAAGTAGCCATTTTGGCCCAAATCAAGATTGCGATTAATCGGTCTTTTTCCTTCTGAATTCATAGGGCCTAACAGATAGGTTTTTACCTGTTCCTGGGCTGTCTCCAGGTCTATCAAGCCCAGCTTTACCTGTTCAGCCTTGGCATCGATCAGCTGCATAGCCTGTACGACACTGTTTTTAAGTATTACTTCCCCTTTTTTGTTAAGCTCGCTCTTTGCGATACCATAGCTGATCAAACCGGCGGCCAAAAGCGGTATTACCAAAAGAAGACACGACATGGTAATTAATTTGGTCTTTAAAGAACTTCGAATGCCTTTTTTCTGAATTTGTTTTTTCATTTTATACCTCCTCCTAGCTTTTATTTTATTAAAGGCAGACTTTTGCCCATTGTTTCCTTAAAGTAAATAAAAAAAGCAACCAATGCAGTTGCCTAATTTTCCCATTAAAGATATAGGTTAATCCTTAAAATATTTCGGCAATCTGGCAATCATAGATACAGCTGTACCCTTAGACCCATGACTTTGCGTCCTTTTCTTTCAAAAAGTTTGCTATTATCGATATTAAAAATGTTATATTCAATCATGACCTTCATTGTTGTTAAACTATAAATATGTTTTATTATAACAGTTAATACTAAACTTTACTACAATTTTTAAGCCCCTTTGACAACTTTCCTGATTACATGACAAAAAGCCCCGTCAGTCTACCGGGGCTTTTAATAATATTAAACAGCTTCAATATTCTATTGATACGAATAGCCTTTATTAATAGCCGTCAAATTGATTTCTAAAAGCTCTGGTCGCTTCTGGGTTAATTTTTTCATTGCCTTTTCTATCTTTTTAAAATCAATCAGCTTCAGGTTTGGTAAAAGGGCCCCCAGACAAACCATGTTGGCGATACTACTGTTCCCAATCTCATTAGCCAACTCTGTGGCAGGAATTTGAATAATTTTTATATCATCCCTTGTATGATCAATTTCAACGAGGGATGAATTTACTACCAGTACGCCTCCCGGCTTAATTCGTGACACAAATTTATCGTAGGCCGGCTTATTTAAGACAATACCGCAATCAGCATAGTCTATAACCGGAGAGTAAATTTCTTCATCAGATAATATTACTGAACAGTTGGCGGTTCCACCCCTCATTTCCGGGCCATAGGAGGGAATCCAGCAAAGTTTAAGATCTGACCCCATTCCTCCGTAGGCCAGGACCTTTCCCAGAAACATAACTCCTTGCCCACCAAAGCCAGCAAGTATTATTTTATCCATCATAGTTTATTCACCTCCTCGGTTGCTTTAAGCTCACCCATCTGATAAATCGGCATCATATTTTCCCGCAGCCATCTTAGGCTTTCAACAGGGCTCAATCCCCAGTTGGTAGGGCAGGTAGACAGGACACTGACCATGGCAAAGCCTAATCCGGCCTGTTGAACCTGGAAGGCCTTTTTGATAGCCTTTTTAGCCTGATTGATATTTTTGGGAGAATCCACTGAAACAGAGGCCACATAGACTGCACCCTGAAGATTTGCAATTAATTTTGGAAAATCCATAGGCACCCCTTCATGAACGGCATTTCTTCCATAGGGGCTTGTGGTGGTCTTCATCCCCTCCAGGGTTGTGGGGGCCATTTGACCTCCTGTCATACCATAAATACCATTATTTACCATAATCGAGGTGATTTTTTCTCCTCTGGCTGCGGCATGGATCGCATGCTGGGTTCCAATGGCGGCAATATCACCGTCTCCCTGATAGGTAAAGACCATCTTCTCTGGAAGGGCTCTTTTTATTCCTGTCCCCACAGCCTGGGCCCTACCATGGGCAGCCCCTACAAAGTCACAGCTGAAGAAATCCTGACAAAAACCTGCACAACCAACAGGGGAAACCCCAATGGTATCTTCAATAATATCCAGTTCCTCTAATACTTCGGCAATTAACCTCATGATGATTCCATGGGTACAGCCCGGGCAGAAGGAGAAAGGAACATCGGTCAGCCCTTTTGTTCTGCTGAATACTTTTTCCATCATTACACCTCCTCAGCCAAGCCAAATGTGGCTTCTACATAGTCTAGTATTTCATGCTCCGTAGGAAGCATGCCTCCTTGCCTGCGATACAGGTGTACTGGTACTTTGCATTCCACCGCCAGTTTAACATCCTCGATCATCTGGCCTGTATTAAGCTCTACGGTAACAATTCCCTTAATTTTTTCCTTATAGGGGGCAAAGGCCTTTTCAGGATAGGGCCACAGGGTGATGGGCCGAATTAATCCCAGCTTGATCCCCTTTTTTCGGGCATTCAATACAGTACTTTTACATATTCTGGCCGTTGTACCATAGCTGACCAATAGGTAGTCTGCATCGTCTGTATTGAATTCCTCCCAACGCTGCTCCTTTTCCTGTATATTTTTATATTTTGCTTCCCATTTTAAGTTATTGGCTTCTCCGATCTCATTGGTCAAGGAGTAGCTAGCTAATATACGTTTTTTCCTGCCTTTACAGCCATCTACCACCCAGCTTCGATCATATTCCATTGCTTTTGGCTTTTCCTTTAATAGCACCGGCTCCATGGTTTGCCCTAAAAACCCGTCGGTAAGCAGCAATACCGGGTTGCGATGCTGGTCGGCCAAGTCAAAGGCATCCATAGTAAAATCATAAAGCTCCTGGGCATTGGAAGGGGCCAATACGATTAAGCGATAATCTCCGTGACCACCTCCCTTGGTAGATTGAAAATAATCGGACTGGGCCGGACCTAAGCCTCCAAGCCCTGGCCCACATCGGTTTACATTGACAATCACCATGGGCAGTCCCACTGCCGCACTATAGGAGATCCCTTCTTGCTTTAAGCTGACTCCTGGGCTTGAAGAGGCTGTCATTACCCGGGTACCGGTACAGGCGGCCCCATAGCACATATTAATGGCTCCAATTTCATCCTCTGCCTGAAGTATACTTCCCCCATGCTTGGGGAGCTCCTTTGCCAAATACTCTATTATCTCTGTTGATGGTGTAATGGGATAGCCAAAAAATAATTTACATCCTGAACGAATGGCGGCTTCACCAATGATTTCATTACCCTTTAAGAGTACCTTTTCCATCTGTCTATTCGCTCCTTTCCATCTATTTATAAACCTCTATGGCAACATCGGGACAAACCGTTGCACAAAGGGTGCATCCTATACATTTATCCTGATCAATACAGTGAACTGTAAAATATCCCTTTGAATTTGTTTTTTTCCCTATTTCCAGTATTTTCTTCGGACAGGCATCTGTACATAGCCCACAGCTTTTACAGTATTCCTCTAATATCTTCACCTTGGCCATTTCTTTCCCTCCTTTTGAATTCATCTTATTGATAGGTTAATGCTTTTTCCTCGCCCTTCATTACCCTTAAGGCTCCGAAAGCAAGGGACTCCAGCTCCTCTTCCCCTGGAATCACCTCGACAGGGGCAATAAATTGAACCCGCCTGGTAATTCCTTCAACAACCCGCTTGGAATAGGCAATCCCCCCGGTTAAAACGATTCGATCCACTTCACCTAATAAAACTGTCGCCATGGCTCCGATTTCCTTAGCCACTTGATATATAAGGGCTTCTAAAACGAGGGCTGCTTTAGGATTTCCTGCATCAGCCATGGCCTCCACCTCCCTGGCATCCTTTGTGCCAAAATAGGAATAAAAGCCCCCCTTACTGCTAACCATGGCCTTAAGCTGATCATAGCTGTACCTTCCTGAAAAACACAGCTTTACCAATTGATCTGCCGGTAGTCCACCGCAACGGTCAGGGCTGAAGGGGCCTTCAGCCTTGGCATTATTGACATCAATCATTTTACCCCTTCTGTGGGGGGTAACGGAAACCCCTGTTCCCAGATGAACTACCACTAAATTTACTTCTTCATAGCTGCTTCCCATTGCCTTAGCCACCTTGCGGGCAACGGCCTTCATATTTAAAGCGTGGGATAAGCTGATCCTTTCGATCTCTGCCAAGCCTGAAATTCTAGCTACGGGTTCCATTTCATCAACTGAAACGGGATCGACTATAAAGGCCGGGATATTGAGCTGTCGGCCAAGATTGTAGGCCATTACAGCCCCCAGGTTTGATGCATGTTCCCCCCTTTCCGCCTTTTTTAAATCCTCCACCATAGCCTCATTAACCTCATAGGTGCCTCCTGCCAGGGGCTTTAACAACCCCCCTCGACCTACAATAGCGGTCAACGTTGCTATATCAATGGCTTCCTCCTTTAAAATATCCATTATCAGTTCTAATCGATAGGAATATTGGTCAAAGATACTGGGAGATTTGTCTAATTCCTGTGCTGAATGTTCAAGGGTTCTTTTGAATATTAAGCTTTCCTCTTCATAAAGTCCAATTTTTGTTGAGGTGGCACCGGGATTAATTGCAAGTATTTTGTTCAGGCGGGACATACCGCTTCCTCCTTTTGTATAATAATTGTATTCTATTTTTTGTTAACTTTACCTTTGGAGTATTGTAAAATATTCTTGAAATCAAAACAATTTTGTAACCATGAATGAAAACGTTTACATGTCCACTCCAAAAATTAATCCTTTAACGTTTTTTCCATTACCCTTGCCTTAAGTGGCAAAAGCCCTATATTATTAGAATACAGAAAATTGCTTCCATTGTGAAATATTAGAATGCTATATCAGTAATAAGTAAAACTGATTTATATTGAACAAAATAGATTAAAATGATATTATTTCTCATAGGAGGAGGAATCTTTTTAAAGAAATATTATGAAGGGAGTGAATAATCTATGGATATGCGGCAATTACGTTATTTTATTGCTGTGGCCGAAAAGTTGAATTTTACCGAAGCCGCTAAGGAACTGTTTATAGCCCAATCGGCTGTCAGTCAGCAAATTGCTGATCTTGAAAAGAAAATAGGCGTCAAGCTGTTTATCCGGAATAAACGATCTGTAAAACTCACCAGTGCAGGGGAGGTATTGCTGACGGAAGCTATCAATTTGGTAAAACGATCTGAGGAGGCAGTTGAAAAGACCCGCCAAGCTGAATTGGGCATTATTGGCAGCCTTCGGATTGGATTTTTAGGCTATACTGAAAGGAACTTTTTACCTTATTTGATAAGACAATTTCGTAAAAGCTACCCGAAGATAGATTTGAACCTGGATCAATACAATCACGGTCTATTAATAGATTCCCTCAGCTCGGGTGAACTGGATGTGGGCTTTACCCTATCCTTTGGGTTAGATAATATTGGTGGACTTGAACGAAAAAAAATATCCACAGAGCCTATCTCAGTGGTTGTCCATTGTGAGCATCCCCTGGCCCTTCGTAAGCACATTAGTATTGCAGAATTGGCCCAGGAGCGCTTTATCGTTTTAAATCGAGAGGAATCTCCCCAGGGCTTGAATAAAACCCTATTGATGTGTGCTAATCACGGTTTTTTTCCCAATATTGTGGCTGAACCCAGATTAATTCATACTGTACTGCTATTGGTGGCAGCCGGTATCGGTATTGCTATTTTACCAAGAAGCCTTGAGGCTCAATCTAGTCCTAGCCTGCGCTTCATTCCCATAGAGGGGCACCATAATGAGGATGAACTGGTGGTGGCCTGGAGAAAGGTCAATTCAAATCCTACAATCCCTTTGTTTTTAGAGGAACTCAATGTTTTGCAGGAAAAACACAGGGGGGATTTCTCTAAAATCATCTTCTACTAAAAAGATTAAGTTTCATTCTTCTGAAATCCTCCCAAGGGCTTAAGATCAAGTGTCAGTCCAATTCCTGTTATTAGGGCCGAAGTGATATCGGCAAAGGGAGCCGCATAGAGAATACCCTCCAGACCGTAATATTGAGGTAAAATTAACAGGGCTGGTATTAACAGAATTACCTGCCTAGTCATGGTAAGGAAGATTGCTGGCTTCACCTTACCTACAGCTTGAAAATAGCTGGCACTAACCATTTGAAAGCCAACAACGGGCAGGAAGAAAAACCATATGATCATAGCCCTTGAGCCAAAGCTGATCAAATCTTCATCTTGATTGAAAAGAGTGATTAGCTCCTTTGAATATATTCTTGTTCCCAAATAGGCCACCAGAGCGATGATGGTGGCGCTTAAAATTGCCCATTTCAGGGTTTCCTTGACCCGATGGTTTTTTTGGGCTCCGTAATTATAGCCTAATATTGGTTGGGCTCCTTGATTTATTCCAATGATGGGAAGCAGCATCAGGGTTTGAACACTATTAATGATTCCCATGGCAGATATGGCTACATCACCGCCATAAAAGGCAAGGCTTTTATTCAATATTATATTGAGAAGACTATTGGCAATCTGCATCAGAAAGGCCGGAATACCAGTGGCCATTATTTGGGCTGAAAGGTTCCAATCTAGTTTCATATTTTTAAAGCTGATTTTGTGGGAGCTTCTTTTCCCCATAAAGTAGTATATTACCCAAAGGGCTGAAAGACCTTGTCCTCCAATGGTGGCTAGTGCTGCCCCGGTCATCCCCCAACGGAAAAGATAAATAAATATGGGGTCAAATATAATATTAAAGCCAGCTCCCAACACCATGGATATCATGGCAATTTTCGGACTTCCATCGGCTCGGATAAAATTATTTCCTGCCATACTGATACCTTGAAAGATTGCACCGAAAAGTACGATTCTCATATATTCTCCTGCATAGCTCATTACCTCGGGGCTGGCTCCGAATAATGCCAGAAGCTCCTCCAGAAATATTAATCCCGCCAGGGTGAATATAACTGAGACGATGATAATCAGTGTAGCAGCATTGCCCAGAATTTTTCCAGCTTCATGACTTTTATTCTCACCTAATCGAATGGAAAAAAGTGTTGCTCCGCCTATTCCAATTAACACAGACAGGGCCATCATGACCATGACAATGGGAAAGCTAATGGTAATTCCAGCCAGGCCAAGGGTTCCTAAATCAGCGCTATTTCCAATATAAATTCGATCAACAATATTGTAAAATGCATTAATTAGCATACCAATAATGGCAGGAATGGAGAATTTTTTCAGCAGGGTTGTGATCTTTTCTTCCCCTAATTGTTTTGATCTGTCCATTTTTCAATACCCCCTCCATCATTTGTCTAGTATCTATTTGTACAGCCCTCTGGGCTATTTTCGTTAAAGGGCCAATTACCTTATTATCATATAAGTTGATATGTAAGCTATTCTTATTAGCCTCTATAAAGGGGATAATAAAAAGAGGGCCCTTTGCCCCCAAATCATTTTATTATTATTTCCAACAAAATTATTTTCAATGTCACTTATAGCTGATGGAATTAATATTTTTAATGATGATCGATATGGTTCCATCAGGATGATTGATAAATTCCAGGTTATTGTTTTCATCCTCCAGTGATAGATTTATCTCAATCCCTGTATCGGTTTTAATTTTTCTTTTGTTAAAAACCTTTCGTACAGCCTCGTTATCGAGTTCTACCCTTTCTTCTATGAAACCAGATTTTTCAATATGCTCTCGATAAATATCCTTCATTTCATGGTTATTTCCAAAAACCTTTTCACTGATTTGAGGAATATCGATCTCTCCTGTTTCTTCAATGCTTTTTAATACTTCTTTACCAAATTGGTCGGATAGCTGTATGTCATGATTGCAAAACTTTTTATTAAATAGTTCAGTTGCCTTTTTTAGACCTTTGGCTTTTTGAAGGTCTGATAGCCTATTGTGGCACTTGAGAAAAAGTTGAGAAAAATAATATTGTTTTTCTCCATCCAGCTCATATTCCTTTTCTAATAGCTTTATATGCATATTATTCAAATTAATAACGGCTACCTCTTCAATTTTTTGACCATTCCCGGGAAGGGCTGTTTTCTGCTTAAGTATGCTATTGATTCTCCCATCCTCTGTATCCTCTGTATAATGAATATAGGAATACTTGTAATTACATTTTAATATTCCTAGGTAGCTTTCATCCATTGTTTCAAAAATACAAACCACCATGTCGGCAGCCGGTATGGTCACATGCTTTAGCATGATTTCGTAAAGGATCTTTGCCAGTGTAGAGGAGCCCTGTACAAAATAATCTGCATCTTCTTTTATTCCTTCTATGGCTGTCTTAACCTCATATGCTTCATCACTAAAGGTAGCAGGCTTTAAATTGGGATCCTTCATTATTTTTTGAATATGGGTCTCTAAAAATTCATAGATATCAGTATTGGAAGGATGTTCAACGGTTGATAGAACCGGCATCCCTATATTGGGGTCAAGTATATGAACAATTGCTCTTTTTACCATTACATCTGCTTTTTCTTCCATTTAATCACCTCATCTTCTCTTCTGGAACCCTTTTATTATAACAATCAGCACCTTAACTTACAATGTCTGTTGTGAAAAAATAGAGTCCTCCTTTGAAAGTTTGTAGGTAGGCCTTCTTAAGAAGCATTATGGAAATAATTACTGATCCACAATTTATCGCAGTATACCTTTTCCTATGTATTATAAAAAAAATGTACCCTTAGCATCGGGTACAGAAAACCTAGTGTTGTTCATACAACCACTTTTCTAATTTTATTAAAATAGGACTTTCCGGCCTCAACCTCTCCATTGCCCAGCAGTAATTCTCCCAACATGCTGTAAATTTCAATTAATTCTCCAATGATCCCCTGGGATGCTGCCATGGTCTCAGCCTCCTTAAGCAAAGCGATTGAATGCTCTGTCTGGTCAAGGCGCTGATATAGCTTGGAAGCAATCAGCAGATGGTTGATGATATCGGCCTTTAAAACCATATCCTTTTTCAGTTCCTCGATGCTTTTTAGCAAGACCTGGGCCTCTGCCTCTCCTGTACTAAGTAATAGCTCTATCTCAATTAGCCTGACTCGCTGGACATGGTTTTTAGGAAGATTCTCAAGGGCTTTAAAGCGGTTTAAGGCATCCTTTAATCGAGAAAAATCTTTACTTTGATGATAGCATAAAATTTCAATATAACAGGCCTGCCCGTATATCTCGTCGGGTAGTTTAGATTTTTCTTGGATTAATTTTATAGCCTTATGACTATGATATAGGGCCTGATCAAGTATAGATAGCCGATAGCAGCATAGCCCCATCTCTATATGGCAACGGGCCATTTCATTTTGATCTCCTAGCTGAATACCGTATTCCAGGGCTTCACTGTGGCATTTTAAGGCATTCCGATATTCCCCACGGGCATATTGCCCTTTTCCAATTGCAAACCATTCCTCCATTTTCATTTTAAGGTGTTCCGCCAATTCTTCCCTAATTCTCCGGTTAAGCTTTAGTTTCGTTTGACTTCTTACAGAGTCTTTAAATTCATTTGGATCGTCCTGGTAACCCCCGGCTGGATTTCTTTCTGTAAACAAATGTCCCACTGAATGTGTTTTGACGGTTCCCTCTTTTTCGTTAATCTCTAACATCAACAATTCAGTCATTTTTCTCTCTCCCTTTCTGAACCCCTAATACTTATATTTTCAACATATAAGGCATCATTCGTTACAACACCATGGGCATTTTATTTAATTAATAATTCTACAAATGTTTACTAACTCCTTCTTTTTCTTGTTTATCATTTTTATTTTTTCTAGCAAAATCATACTATCAGCCCAAATGATAATTATTGGAGCCATACCAATACTTTATTTAGAGGGTCAAATCATTATTCTTGACAATCAGTTCCAGTTACTAGTTGTAACAATTCTAAGTCATTATTTAAATAAAAGAAGGGCCTGAGCCCGGTACACTTACCGACTCAAGCCCTTCTAATCCATTAATTTCATCAGGTCTTTAGCTAATTCTAAAAATTGCTTACTCTCATATGTTTCAATCTCTCCTCGATCCGACAGGATTGTCAGCTCTCTGTCGATGGGAAAATGCCCCAAAAACCGCAAGCCTAACGCCTCTGATACTTCCTTTGTTTTTCCCTCTCCAAACAGATAATAGGCTTCAGGGTACCCTGGTGGCTGTACGTAGCTCATATTTTCTAATAGACCTATAATTGGAACTTCCATCTTGTTGGCCATAGCCACACCCTTCTCTACAATCATTTGCACCAATCCCTGGGGCGATGTTACCATTATGATCCCCTTTAATGGGATAGATTGCATGACCGTCAGGGCAACGTCCCCCGTTCCCGGCGGAAAGTCGATCAGCAAATAATCCAGTTTACCCCAATCTACCTCCTGCCAAAACTGCTTAATGACACCGCTGATCACAGGGCCTCTCCAAATCACCGGGTCAGTTTCCTTGGGAAGCAAAAGATTCATAGACATAATTTTGATTCCAGTTTTTGATAATACCGGCTTTATACCATCCTCTGTACCAATGGCGGGGCCTTCTACTCCAAAAAGTCTAGCAATGCTTGGTCCCATTATATCACCATCCAGTACCCCTACCTGGGCCCCACTTTTCCTTAAGGCCGATGCCAGTAAAGCGGTTACCGAGGATTTTCCAACGCCTCCTTTTCCACTCATAACGCCTATAATATGCTTAAATTCCCCCAGGTGATTTTCTTCTACCGTACATTGGGTAGTGCTGCATTTCCCATCTTTATAATGTTGGCAACCACTACATTTTTCCATTACTATACCTTCTTCCTTTATTAGTTATCTTAATTATTACCCAATTTCATGCCTTTAAACTGCTATAAAATCCCTATTGATGGCCTCTCAGCAGGGTCGATACCTTTACAAACTCAATCCCCATTTCCTTCATCTCTTCTTCCATTTCTTTAATGGCCCGGGCAGTGATTAACCCTCCCTCTGGTCCTACATGGCCTATGGCTACGGCGCTTTGCTCTTTAATGGCAATTTGGGCTAATTGCCTTAATTGATCCTTTATTTTTTCTTTATTTTTTTCATTATCCAGGAATACGCTGCGTTCCAGAACCATTACTCCCTTTTCTGCTGCAACTTTTTTGATGACTGATTTGTAGCTTGTCTTACTGTCTACAATATACATGCTATTTGCCTGAAGCACCTCTACAATAGCCGCTACGATTCGTTTGTCTTCACTGGCCTTTGATCCCATATGATTGTTTAAGCCTACGGCTTGGGGAATATGATCAATTGCGGCCCTTACGATTTGTTCTACCTCTTCCGCCGATAGATTAACTGTAATACCCCTTTCTCCCAACCATCGGGGATCACCGTGGTGTGGTTCCATTGGTAAATGAATGATTACCTCATGGCCTAATTGGTAGGCCTTTTCAGCCTCCTCGGCACTATGCTCTAAAAAAGGAATGACTGCACAAGTCAATGGGATTCCAAGATTGAGCATTTCTTCGGTGCCCTTTTGATTGTTTCCGAAATCGTCTATGATAATGGCAACCTGATATTTAGCTTCCTGATGATCTCTATTAACCCTCCATGTGTTGGTATTTTGATAAACATAAAAAAAATTGATTGGCAAAAGTAATATAAATCCTAAAATCATATAAATGATTACTTCTTTTGACAATGTTACTACCCTTAAGGTCTTTTTCAAAATGATTACCTCCTTTTGACCTTTTTAACTTGTTTTTTTCAAAAAAAAAAGAGAAAATTTGAATAAAATATTATTTTTATCAAATGCTATATTTAAATCTTATTTGAGGAGGTAGTTTTATGTCTGAAGAAAGAAGAGATAGTCGTACAGCTAATTCCAATGGTTGGATTAGCTTTATCATCAGATTTATTGTTTCAGCCATTGTTATTTCTGTAGCTGCTTTTCTAACACCAGGTTTTTCAATACGAGGCATGGGTAGTATTCTACTTGCTGCAGCCATTATCAGCTTAATTGATTATCTCATTTTTAGAATTGCCAAATTTGATGCTTCTCCCTTTGGAAGGGGAATCACCGGGTTTATTGTGGCAGCCATCGTCCTTTATGCCACCCAGTATTTTGTGCCCGCCATGCGAGTTACACCTTTAGGGGCCATTTTAGGTGCCTTAGTCATTGGAATAATTGATGCAATTATTCCTGGTAAAACTTTTTAATAGTGTATTTCAAAAAATAGCCTTATCATTGTTATAATAATGAGAAGGGTCTAATGGGTTATATTTTGTCCACATGTTTCTGGATAATTTGTGCACATTAGACCTCTTTACATTTTGGCTTTCACCTTTGAATTAAAGATATAATTTTCTATTGCTCTGAAGTTATGCACATTATCCACAAATTTTATACACATTCAATTTTTAACGAGCTTCATTAAAATATCGCTGGATACCTACATAAAGGGCCCAGGCTATTTTCTTCTGGTAGTCTGAATCCTTTAATTTTTTTAACTCCTGGGGATTAGACAAAAATCCACATTCCACCAGAACCGAGGGAAGATTCAAATCCCGTATGATATAGATATCCTCACGAGGCAAGGGCACTCGGGTATTCTCGGTATCGAGATTTTTGATTAGTTCCTCCTGTATGATTCGGGCCAGCTCCTTACCCAAAAGATTTTCCTTTGGATAAAAGGTTTGGGCTCCATAATATCTGTTTTGGGTAAAGCTATTTAAATGGATGGATATAAATAAATCCCCACCACTGTTTTGAACGATTTCCTTTCTTTTTTCCAGATCTGTACGTTTTTTATTTTTACTGGAATTCGTATATAGTCCTTTATCTGTATCCCTTGTCATGATCACATAGGCACCGCTTTGTTCTAAATATTCCCTTAAGTGGAGCCCGATGCTTAAATTAATGTCCTTCTCAATGGTTCCGTCCTTTGCAACGGCACCCGGATCAATTCCTCCGTGGCCTGGGTCAATTATGACTACCTTAGCCGTTGCAGGTAAATTCATTGTTGCTATGGTTTCATTTTTAGTAAATTTTATAACAAGCATAATGAGTAATAAGCTGATTATTACACCGATCCACACCAGCCACTTTTTTCTAATGAAAAAAACCAATATGACCCCTCCCGCCGAAATTCTTCTCTGTCTATATATATGGCAAATAATAGTAAGCTATACGATTGGGGTCATGAAAATATATTGGAAACTTTTCCTTCGGTTAATTATTGTTTATCCGACATGTTTTATTATTTACCTCAACTGTTCGACCTATTTCCCGGGAAAAATAAAGAAACCATAAAAAAAGACCAGTATTCTTCATTATGAAATACTAGTATCCTGCATCATCTAAATTAACGGACTATCCCTAGCCAAATTTCCCAAAACAGTTGCGTTGTCTTCAGTCGCCATATTGCCCGATATGGCTTCCTCCTACACCTTACTTTTAGAAAATTTGTCTCAGGCCTTATCTCGTCTTTTAACTGACACAGGATACTAGCCGTTTGGGTAGGTTAAAGGGTCTGCTTCTATTTGATGAGATATGTTATGACAACTCCTAGGATTCCTGAAATGCTTACACTGAACAATATATTAGCCTTATATTTCATTAAGGCTACGAATCCCCCCAGGGCAATCAGTACTGTCCAGAGATCCACCAGGGCATTGGGTACCAGCTTCAGACTGGCAGCCAAAATGGTTCCTATGACTGCCCCATTGACCCCCTTTAAAAAAGCTTTTATCCACCGTATATCTTTTAGCTTTTTTAAATAGGGGGCGGCTGCCAATATGAAAACAAAGGAGGGTAAAAAAATAGCCAGTGTTGCAACAGCCGCTCCCAAAAAACTGTAGACACCATAGCCTATAAAGGCAGAAGTGATTACAACGGGCCCCGGAGTCACTTCTCCCAGGGCAATACCCGCCAAAAATTCCTGCTGAGTTAGCCATCCAAGCCGTTGAACCACCTCTTGCTCTATAAAGGGAATAATCACTAATCCGCCGCCGTAAATAAAGGAACCCACCTTTAGAAAAAATGTAAACAGCCTTGTTAAGCTGGAATGAAGGGGCAGAAGTAGGGCTATAGCATAAGCCCTATTACCGCCCTTAGGCAGGTGGTATATGGTTATTCCAACTAACCCTGCCAAAAGCATAACCAATATGGTATTGAAGTTAAAAAAATAGACAAGACATGCACTGACAATTAATATTATAACCCCTGCGTGGTCAGCTATGGACTTCCTTGCCATTTTTATCAGGGAGATACTAATCAGGGCAATCACCAGGGGATTGATGCCATAGAGGATTCCCTGTATTTGTAGATAGGTACCATAGTTAAAATATAAATAGCTTAATGCTACCATTATAATAAAGGCTGGAAAAATAAAGGCTGTACCGGCTATGATTCCGCCCCATAATCCTCCTTTGACATAGCCCATATAGATTCCCAGTTGAGTAGATGCCGGCCCCGGTAGCATATTGCATATTGCAATTCCCTCTAAAAAACCCTCCTTTGAGAGCCATTTCCGCTTTTCAACCAATTCCTCATCCATCATGGCGATATGGGCCATCGGCCCACCAAACCCTAAAAATCCTATTTTTATAAAGTACAAAAAAATTTCCTTCATACCTAACACCGCCTTCCATAAATAACTTTTTACCTAGTTAGGTTTTTGTTCTTTTTTATTATCTATTGAATTGCTATAAAAACATATGCTATAATTATATCAATATTCGATATCGGTTTTCGATAAGTAAATTGTATCAGGAGATGATTTATTATGCAAGCTAAAATTCTTAGAAGGTTCTTTCTGGGGTTTATTCAAATCCATATATTACACCACGCTAAGGTTTCGCCCTTTTACGGTTCATGGATGATTGAAGAACTGAAGGAGCATGACTATGATATGAGTCCGGGCACCCTCTATCCACTGCTGCACAGTATGGAATCTAATGGCCTATTACAAATGGAGGAAAGGATCGTCGAGGGAAAGGTTCGTAAATACTATGGAATTACCCCTTTGGGAATTGAGATTTTGGAAGAGGCGAAAAAAAAGGCCTACGAGCTTTTTAAGGAAATTAAAGATTAATTAATAAAATCCCCCAAACACCATAATTTGAGGGATTTTTTGTTACACTTTTTATTTTCATTTATCTTTGATTTCAAAATTTAATCCTGCAGGTAATCATATTCATAATGGTAGTAATGATATAAAAAAGTATAAATTACAATCCCCATTACAATGGCCAAAAATGTCAGGGGAATAGATGCGTATTTGGTATATACGATAACAGGCTCAAAGATCAATACTACTGGCAAGACATATAATAGCCATTTTAGTTGCCCCTTCCCATTGGTAAATAAAATAACGACTACAGGAACCATTGAAATGAGCAGGTTGATAGCATAAATGTAGACTGGGCCTTCATACATTAGCCATAGTAGATTCGTTAAGGAATTAAAAATAATCAATAGTTTAAAAATGATATATAATTTCTTCATCCTAACTCCCCCCGGTGGACCTTTTATCTCAGTATAGCATAGGTGACCGGTATAATAAATAAATCCCCAAATCGTAATGATTTGGAGATTTTGTATTGAAATAAAATTATCTCTTTGAAAACTGAGGCGCACGTCTTGCTGCCTTTAAGCCGTATTTCTTTCTTTCCTTGGCCCTTGCATCTCGAGTTAAGAAGCCTGCCTTTTTTAATGCAGCTCTTAATTCTTCATCTGATTTTACCAGTGCTCTGGCAATACCATGTCTTAAGGCACCTGCTTGGCCTGTGAAGCCACCACCATTAACCAGGGCAATTACATCATATTTGCTTAATGTATCGGTTAATGCCAATGGTTGCTTTACTTCTCTTTTTAAGGTTTCATAATTGAAATATTCTTCAATATCTCTTTTATTTATTGTGATGTTCCCTTCACCTGGAACCAATCTAACTCTAGCAATTGATTTTTTTCTTCTACCTGTTCCGTAATAAGCTAATTTTGCCATCTTCAATAACTCCTCCTTTCGACCTCAACCTTTTTATAGCTCAAGTTTAACTGGCTTTTGCGCTTCATGGTTATGCTGTCCGCCAGCGTACACCTTTAATTTTTTAACCATTTGTCTGCCTAATCTTGTTTTAGGTAGCATTCCTCTAATGGAATTGTACACCAATTGTTCTGGCTTATCCTGAAGCATTTTTCTGAAGGATATTTGTTTTAATCCACCTGGATGGCCTGTATGATAAGTATAGAACTTTTGATCTAACTTTTTACCTGTTAATGCAACCTTTTCTGCATTAATGATGATTACAAAGTCTCCTGTATCTACATGGGGTGTATATTCTGGTTTATGTTTACCTCTTAATATAGTAGCAACCTCTGTGGCTAAACGACCTAAGGTTTTGCCTTCAGCATCAACCAGGTACCACTTCTTTTCTACTTCATTAGTCTTAGCCATATATGACTTCATCATTTTCCCTCCTTAATACGTATCAAAGCTTAATTTTGCCGTTCCATCTATGTGTCAAGATCCGGGGCGAGTGGATCGATTTTACACACTGTATATATTGTAATACAACCTACCTAGCGTGTCAAGGGGTAAAATCATACCCTTGGCAATTTATCCATCCTGGCCTATGGCTCTAATTCATGGTAAAATACCTTATCTAAAAACAGACCCTGGGGCGGAGCCGTGGGCCCGGCATAACTACGGTTTTGGTGCGTTAGAGCCAGCTCAATATGATCAAGGGGCCTTCTTTCCAAACCAATTTCTATCAGGGTTCCCACCATAATTCTAACCATGTTGTAGAGAAAGCCATTGCCTTCAAAGGAAATCCACAGGCTCTCTCCCTGTTCTTTAAAATCTATGGTATGAATGGTTCGCTCCGTATTTTTAACGCTGCTGCCGGTAGACATAAATCCCTTAAAATCGTGGGTACCCACCAGCATCGCTGCCCCTATTTTCATTCTTTCCAAATTTAAGGAATTCATTACATGATAGCTATAATTTCTTAGCAGGGCACTACGGTTAACCCCCTGGAAAATTTGGTAGCTATAACGCTTTCCTATGGCACTGTATCGGGCGTGGAAATCCTTACTCATATTATGGGCCGCCCTGACGCTGATATCCATGGGCAGTAGTCTGTTCATGGCCAGGGGAATTCTTTCGGTGGGAATACTGTTCTCCAGCATAAAGGAGGCAGTCTGGCCCCGGGCATGGACTCCGGAATCGGTTCTGCCTGCACCATGAACTGCCACTTCAGTACCTGTCAGCTTTCTTAAGGATTTAATGATTTCTGCCTGAATGGTCTTCCCCCTGGGCTGCAACTGCCACCCATAATAATTGGTGCCGTCATATTCTATTTCTATTAAGATATTTCTCAACGATCTCACCCTGTCAACGTGATAATGGGATTGAATTATAATTGACCAATAGGTCAATATTACATAAAGGTTCTTATGGCAATTAATATCAGTAATAGCCCTGTAATGGCCGCAAGGCTTGAATAATCCTTACCTGTCATCTGAAGCTGCTTCATCCTTGTTCGATTGTCACCACCACGATAGCATCGGGCCTCCATTGCCATGGCCAATTCGTCGGCCCTTCTAAAGGAGCTGATAAATAAAGGTACTAAAAGGGGCACCAGGCCCTTTGCCCGATTAATGATGTTCCCGCTTTCAAAGTCGGCCCCCCTGGCCATCTGGGCCTTCATAATCTTATCTGTCTCCTCTAGCAGTGTTGGAATAAACCTGAGGGCAATGGTCATCATCATGGCCAGCTCATGGGCTGGAATTCCAATTTTTTTAAAGGGCTTCAATAGATTTTCGATACCATCGGTCAGGGCAATGGGAGAGGTGGTTAAGGTTAGGATAGAGGTTCCCATTACCAGAAGAATCAGCCTGATTGCCATAAATATGCCTTGATACAGGCCCTCGGCGGTTACATTCAATGGCCCCAGCCTTAATATAATTTCACCCTTTGTCATGAATATATTAATTAAAAAGGTGATTAGGATAATAAACCTGAGGGGTTTAATGCCCTTAAGCATATACTTCACTGGAATTTTTGAAATCAGTATGCAGCCGAGGATAAAGGCCGTAACAAAGCCATAGGCAATAAAATTGCTGACAATAAACAGCCCCACAATAAGGGCAAAGGTTCCTACTATTTTGGTTCTGGGATCTAGCTGGTGTATAATGGACCCCGTTGGATAATATTGTCCTATGGTAATATCTTTAAGCATGCTTTCGACTCCTTACCCACTTCAGTATTTCTTCCCTGGCTTCTTCCACTGTAAATATATCTTCTCTAAGCTGGATACCGGCTTCCTTTAATCGCTTCACCAAATAACTAATCTGGGGGATGCCCAGGCCAATGGATTCAAGGGTATCTACCTCTTGAAAAACCTGCCCCGGAGTACCCGTTAAGGCCACGGTTCCCCGATGCATGACAATAATACGATCCACCAGTTTGGCAATGTCCTCCATACTATGGGAAACTAAGATTACTGTATTTTTCATTTCCTGATGAAAGCGCTTAATTTGATCTAATATATCATCACGCCCCCTTGGGTCAAGGCCGGCAGTGGGCTCGTCTAAAATTAGTACCTCAGGCTTCATGGCCAGTACGCCGGCAATGGCTACCCGTCTTCGCTGCCCGCCGCTTAGCTCGAAGGGTGAACGATCCTTCAATTCATCAAAATTAAGCATAACCAATTCCATGGCTTCCTTCACCCGTTGTGCCACCTCTTCTTCCTTTAATCCCAGGTTGGTTGGCCCAAAGGCAATATCCTTAAAGACTGATTCCTCGAATAGCTGGTGCTCTGGGTACTGAAATACGAGTCCTACCCTTTTTCGTATTTCTCCTAGCTTGATTCCCTTATCGGTAATATCAACATCATTAATGAATATTTTGCCGCTATGGGGTTTTAATAGTCCGTTTAGATGCTGGGTTAAGGTTGATTTTCCTGAACCAGTGTGGCCAATCAGCCCAATAAATTCGCCTGATTGTATCTCTAGATTAATATTATCCAGGGCTTTGGTTTCAAAGGGGCTATTGGGGTTATAGATGTGGGTTAGGCCTTCTATTTTAATTGACATAATTTCATCACCATCTCGTCTACTGTAAGTATATCATCAGGCAGATTGAGGCCTGCCTCCCTTAATTCATGAGCCAAATCAGTCATTTGTGGTACATCAAGGGCTAATTCCTTTAATTTTTTAACCTGGGAAAAAACCTCTGGGGGAGTACCTTCTAATATGATCCGTCCTTCTTCCATGACAATGACCCGATCGGCGTCCACGGCCTCCTCCATGAAGTGAGTAATATGGACAACTGTAATATTTTCTTCTTTATTTAGCTTTTTAACCGTATTCATTACTTCTCTGCGGCCCGCCGGGTCCAGCATGGCAGTAGGCTCGTCTAAAATGATGCAGTCGGGCTTCATGGCAATGACACCGGCTATGGCAATCCGCTGTTTTTGCCCTCCCGATAGGAGATGAGGTGCCTTATTCCGGTAGCTTAACATGTCAACAGCCCCAAGGGACTCTTCTACCCGCTTTAGGATTTCTTCAGACTCAACGCCTAAATTTTCTGGCCCAAAGGCCACATCCTCCTCTACAATGGTAGCAACAATTTGGTTATCAGGGTTTTGAAAAACCATACCGGCAGTCTGCCGTATTTCCCATAGTTTTTCTTCATCCTTTGTATTCATTCCCTTAACCAGCACCTGACCGCCCGAGGGCAGCAGTAATGCATTCATATGCTTTGCCAAGGTAGATTTGCCAGAACCATTATGCCCTATAATAACAACAAATTCGCCCTGCTGAATTTTAAGTTCAACTTCATTCAGGGCGATAACTTCCTTTTCATTATTTTGATATTGATATTTAACGCGATCAATTTCAATCATATTGCCCATTGAGATCCCTTCTTTATTCATTATAAGATCATTTTTTCAAGGTCTGTTAATGCCTGTAACCTTGAAATCATAATTATTATATCTTATTTTAACCTAAAAAACCATGGTTTTATGAAAAACATTTTCAATCTGCCAGGGGCTTCAAATAATTTTTTTATAAAAAAACAGGGACTAAGTGCCACACTTAATCCCTCCCATCTATTTAAGCTTAAACTAATTCTAAAATAACGGTTTCTGCTGCATCGCCTCTTCTTGGTCCAAGCTTCATTATACGGGTATAACCACCGTTTTTATCCTGGTATTTAGGCGCTACATCATCAAATAAATTCTTAACTACTGTTTCATCAGTGATAAACGCTAATGCTTGTCTTCTGGCATGAAGATCTCCTCTTTTAGCGAGGGTAATCATCTTTTCTGCTAATCTTCTTGTTTCCTTAGCCTTTGCTTCAGTGGTAACAATTTTACCACTTTTAAGTAGGCTGGTGACTAAGTTTCTTAGCATTAAATTTCTATGTGCAGATTCACGTCCTAGTTTACGATACTGAGCCATGTTGATCCCTCCTTACCTCTTACTTGTTAATCGTCGCTTGGTCTTAAGCCTAGGCCTAACTCAGCAAGCTTTTTTTGCACCTCTTCCAATGATTTCTTTCCGAGGTTCCTTACCTTCATCATATCCTCTTCAGATTTTTGGGTAAGCTCTTCCACTGTATTGATTCCTGCACGCTTTAAACAATTGTAGGAGCGTACAGATAGATCAAGTTCTTCAATGGTCATTTCAAGCACTTTTTCCTTTTTATCTTCCTCTTTTTGCACCATGATTTCTACATCATTGACATGCTCTGTCAAGGTAATAAAGAGATTTAAGTGCTCATTCATAATCTTTGCCGCCAGGGATACTGCCTCGTCAGGTTTAATGCTGCCATCGGTAAATACATCAATAATCAATTTATCGTAATCGGTTACTTGACCAACCCTTGTATTTTCTACAGCATAACTTACCTTCTTTACAGGTGTAAAGATAGAATCAACTGGGATGACACCAATGGGCATTCCTGCATGTTTGTTGTTTTCGGCAGAAATGTATCCTCTTCCGTTAGAAATGTTAATTTCCATCATTAATTTGGCATCAGAATCAAGGGTTGCAATATGCATGTCAGGATTTAGAATTTCCACATCTGCATCGGCTATAATGTCTCCTGCTGTTATTACGCCTTCTCCTTCAGCCTCAATTCGAACGGTTTTGGGTTCGTTACTATGAAGCTTAACAGATAAATCCTTCATATTCAGAATGATCTCTGTTACATCCTCCTTCACCCCGGGAACCGTTGAAAATTCATGAAGTACGCCATCGATCTTGATAGAGGTGACGGCAGCACCTGGTAAGGAAGACAACATAATTCGTCTTAGGGAATTACCAAGTGTTGTGCCATATCCTCTTTCTAGAGGCTCAACTACAAATTTTCCATAGGTATTATCGTCACTGACCTCTACAATTTCTACTTTAGGCTTTTCCATTTCTATCATAATTATAAACCCTCCTTTAAGTCTCTTTACTATTATCTCGAGGGTAACTGATTCCAAAAAATCATTATCTAGAATATAACTCTACGATTAGATTTTCGGCAATTGGTAGGTCGATATCTTCTCTTGAAGGCAATGAAACAATTTTTCCCTCTAATTTTTCCATATCTACTGATAACCAGTTGGGCACTGAACCAGTAAAGCTTTCTGCTAAACCTTTAAACTTATCAGAGCTCTTGGACCTTTCTTTAACAGCAATCACGTCACCAACCTTTACTAAATAGGAAGGAATATCTACCTTTTGACCATTTACTGTAAAGTGTCCATGTACTACCAATTGTCTTGCCTGGGCTCTAGAACTGGCAAAGCCAAGTCTGTAAACCATATTATCTAAACGAGATTCCAGAATTCTTAATAGGTTTTCACCTGTAATTCCAGCTTGCTTATCGGCCATTTCAAAATATTTTCTGAATTGGCTCTCAAGTACGCCATAGAATCTCTTTGCTTTTTGCTTTTCTCTAAGCTGAATTCCGTAGTTTGACATTTTCTTTCTGCTTGCTCCATGTTGTCCTGGGGGGGTATTTCTTTTGTTAATGGAGCACTTATCGGTGTAGCAGCGCTCACCCTTCAGATATAATTTCATGCCCTCACGACGACATAATCTACATACTGCATCTGTATATCTAGCCATTTACTTACACCTCCTAATCTATACTAAACTCTTCTGCGTTTTGGTGGTCTACAGCCATTATGGGGAATTGGAGTAACATCCTTGATTAGATTTACTTCAATGCCGGTTGCCTGTAACGCACGAATGGCAGCCTCACGACCAGCTCCTGGTCCCTTTACATAAACCTCAACGGTTCTTAATCCATGATCCATTGCCACCTTAGCAGCGGCCTCAGCAGCCATTTGAGCAGCGAAGGGAGTGGATTTTCTTGAACCCTTAAAGCCCAATTGACCAGCACTGGACCAAGCAATGGTGTTTCCTTGCATATCAGTCAAGGTAATAATTGAATTATTGAAGGTTGATTGAATATGCGCTTGACCTCGTTCTATATTTTTACGTTCTCTTCTTCTTGTACGAGTGGTTTTCTTTTTTGCAACTTTTGCCATGCCGATTATCCCTCCTTATCTATTATTTTTTCTTCTTACGACCGACAGTTTTCTTTGGTCCCTTACGAGTACGGGCATTTGTCTTTGTTTTTTGTCCTCTAACAGGAAGTCCTTTGATGTGTCTGATTCCTCTGTAGCATCTGATTTCCTTTAGACGTTTAATATTCAAAGCAATTTCTCGTCTTAGATCCCCTTCTACTTGGTAACCGGCATCAATTTCCTTTCTTAAGGCATTAACTTCTTCTTCTGTTAAATCCTTAATTCTTGTATCAGGATTCACGCCTGCCTTTGCTAAAATACTATTGGAAGTTTTTCTACCGATTCCGAATATATAAGTTAAACCAATTTCTACACGTTTGTCCCTTGGTAAATCTACCCCAGCTATTCTGGCCATTTACGCTTACACCTCCTAGATCTTTATCCTACAAAATACAATTTAATATAGTGGTTGTTTACTTAATTGTCAATTTTAAATAATCTATTTATAATAGTTAGTCTACAGGGATCAGATTTCTCTGATCAGCCGCTCCCCGTATAACTAATTATCACAATATTATATTATATCATCAATGATGACATAATACCAGCCTATTTTACCTTATCCTTGCTTTTGTTTATGCTTAGGATTTTCACAGATCACCATAACTCTGCCTTTTCTTTTAATGATTTTGCACTTTTCGCAAATTGGTTTCACTGATGGTCTCACCTTCATTACAAGTCCCTCCTAACTACTTCTTTCTCCAGGTTATTCTACCACGAGTCAAATCATAAGGAGATAATTCAACCGTTACCGTATCTCCCGGTAATATTCTAATAAAATTCATTCTTAACTTGCCTGATATGTGTGCTAAGATTTCATGCCCATTTTCAAGCTGAACAATAAACATGGCGTTGGGCAGCGCTTCTTTAACTGTACCCTCTACCTCAATCACGTCTTGCTTTGACATTTGGCAATCAAACCTCCAATCCTTAATCCGGGGACTTTACTCCCAATCTTTCCAGCTCTTTTCTAACGAAAGCATTATTGATCTTTATTTGGTTTATGATACGGTCCTTCACTTCATGTGAAATAATATTAAACTTTGCCAGGTGTTTAACCTTTTTCTTTTTCGGCTTTTCCATCCTTCGAAGATCCCCATCGGCAATTAGAACATGATCCTCATCTACTTTGCCAATTACAATAAATACATGGTTTTGATCTCTTCCCTTGGTTGAACGTACCACCTGACCAATACTTAAATCGTTATATTCCACATTGTCACCTCGTTTATCAACATCATAAGACTGTTAAAATTTCAGGTTCATCCGTCGTAATTGCCACCGTATGCTCATAATGGGCGGAATATTCACCATCAAGGGTGACCACTGTCCATCCGTCAGTTAATACCTTTACCTCATAAGTACCTGCATTAATCATAGGTTCAATTGCTAAGACCATACCCGCCTTTAGCCTTGGTCCCTTGCCTGGAGGACCATAATTAGGAATTTGGGGCTCCTCATGCATTTGAGTACCTATTCCATGACCAACGAAATCTCTAACGACTGAAAAACCTTGGGCCTCAACATGGGTTTGTATGCGGTTAGATATATCTGACAGACGATATCCTTCTCTGGCAAACTGTAAGCCTTGATAGAAGCTCTCCCGAGTCACATCAATTAACTGCTGCGCCCTCTGGCTGATTTGCCCAACTCCGTGGGTCTTCGCCGAGTCTCCGTAATAGCCTTGAAGGAGCACGCCAATGTCTATACTTATAATATCGCCCTCTTCCAGCCTTTTTAATCCAGGTATTCCATGAACTACTTCATGATTAATTGAGGCACATATGCTGGCAGGAAAACCTCCGTATCCTTTAAAGGCAGGAGTCCCTCCCTTTTTTAGTATATATTCCTCTGCCATGGCATCTAAATACTTGGTTGTAACCCCTGGTTTAATTGCCTTTCTAATTAATTCATGTGTCTCAGCAACGATTCTACCAGCTTCTCGCATGAGCTTGATTTCTTGTGGAGATTTGAGGGTAATCATTATGCTTCTCCTTTTAACACATTGACAATATCCTGGTAGACCTTATCAATATGTTGCTGTCCATCGATTACTGCAAGCTTGCCACGACCTTGATAGTATTCAATCAGCGGCATTGTTTCATTCAAGTACACATCTATACGCCTGGTGACGGTTGCTTCATTATCATCATCCCTCTGATATAGGCTGCCACCGCACTTTTCGCAGGCTTCACCGGTCTTTGAAGGGTTGAACTTGACATGGTAGGTAGCACCACAGGATTTGCAAATTCTTCGCCCTACTGCTCTTTCCACAAGGATCTGCTTATCTACTTCGATATTGATCACTTTATTCAGAGACACACCCATTTTTTCCATTACTGCATCTAAAGCCTCGGCTTGAACTACTGTTCGTGGAAAGCCATCTAAGAGGAAGCCGTCACGGCAGTCCTGCTGCTTAAGGCGATCCTCTACAATAGCCACCACTAATTCATCGGGAACCAGCAGACCTTGATCCATAAAGGATTTGGCCTTTTTACCAAGCTCAGTACCCTCTTTGATGTGATAACGAAAAATGTCTCCTGTGGAGATGTGGGGAATGCTAAATTCCTCAGCGATAGATGCTGCTTGAGTTCCTTTACCGGCTCCTGGGGGGCCGAGTAATATAATTCTCATGATACCATCTCCCGGTATGAAGATTTAGACCCATGGGAAATTTCCCATGACCCATTTATTTTAAGAAGCCTTGATAATGCCTCATTAACATTTGAGCTTCTACTTGCTGCATTGTTTCTAAGGCTACCCCAACAGCAATCAGTAATGCTGTACCGCCAAAGGCAATCGCCATACCTGTAATTTGCATAATTGCTGTGGGCAATAAGGCAATCACAGCTAGAAATACGGCTCCGGCTAAGGTGATTCGATTTAATACCTTGCTTAGGTAGTCTGAGGTAGGCTTTCCAGGTCTGATCCCTGGAATGAATCCACCATATTTCTTCATGTTTGAAGCCACTTCGACAGGATTAAAGGTAATGGCTGTGTAGAAATAGGTGAAAAATATAATTAATATTGCAGTTAGCAGAGAGTATATAATAACTCCTGCGGGATTAACGCTGTTAGGATTTAACCAGGTTGAAACAAATCTGGCTAACCAGCTGTCTTGTCCCATGAACATTGCAATGGTCTGTGGAAAGGATAGTAAAGACATTGCAAAGATCACCGGAATTACCCCTGCTTGATTCACCTTCAATGGAATATGGGAGCTTTGGCCACCGTACATTTTTCGCCCTACTACTCTTTTGGCATATTGTACTGGTATTTTTCTTGTTCCTTCTGAAATTGCCACAACACCTGCTATAATTAGAACAGAGAATAATAGGAAAACAATCAGTGATACGATTGATAATGTTCCTTGCCTTAATTGGAATACTGTTTGTCTAATGTTGTGAGGAACTCTAGACACAATACCGGCAAAGATTATCAATGAAATGCCATTGCCAATTCCATTTTCAGTAATTTGTTCTCCTAACCACATCAAGAAGGCAGTACCTGCTGTTAAGGTTAGTACCACAACAGTTACACTGAAGAAATCCCTTGAGATTAATGCACTGCCAAATAATCCGATACTAATGGCCAATGCTTGAATCAAGGCCAATACTACGGTTCCGTACCGGGTGTATTGAGCAATTTTCTTTCTGCCTTCTTCGCCCTCCTTCGCCATTTCTTCCAGGCTGGGAATAGCAATTGTTAAAAGCTGCATAATAATAGATGAGGTGATATACGGTGTAATACTCAAGGCAAAAATAGTCATATTACCAAAGGCGCCACCAGAGAACAAATCAAAGAAAGACAGTAATCCTGCATTTTCAACCAGGCTTTTAACAACATCGATGTTTATACCTGGAACAGGAATTACTGATCCTAATCGAAATACAACCAGCATCATCAGGGTGTATAGGATTTTACTTCTTAGTTCTGGAATTTTCCAAGCATTTCTTAAGGTCGATATCACCTTAGATCACCTCTGCCTTTCCTCCAGCAGCTTCAATCTTCTCAACGGCTGCTTTTGTAAATTTTTGAGCCTTGATCGTAATGCTCTTCTCTAAGTTGCCATCGCCTAGTATTTTTAGACCGTCCTTCTCAATCTTCTTAACAATTCCCTTTTCCTTTAAAAGGTCTATTGTCACTTCTGTACCATTATCAAATATATTTAAAGCATCAACATTCACTGTATTGAATTGCTTCTTAAATACGTTTGTAAATCCTCTTTTAGGGATTCTTCTGATAAGAGGCATTTGTCCTCCTTCAAATCCCACTCTTACACCACCACCGCTTCTGGCGTTTTGTCCGTTGGCACCACGGCCGGCAGTTTTACCAAGACCGCTTCCTGTACCTCTACCTTTTCTCTTAGTACCTCTGACAGCACCCTTAGCAGGTTTAAGTTCATGTAATTTCATGTCTACACCTCCTTTAATTCAACTAGATTTCAGTCACTTCAACCAAGTGTTTTACGACTTCAACCATTCCTCTTGTCTGAGGATTATCTACAATCTCTACAGTATGGCCTATTTTTTTCAAGCCTAAAGCCTCAATTGTCTTTCTTTGCTTAGGCAGCGTTCCAATGGTACTTCTTACCAATTTTATTTTCAGCGCTTTCGCCATGGATTTTCCCTCCTAACCTAAGAGTTCTTCTACGGACTTACCTCTTAGTTTTGCAACCTCTTCAACCCTCTTTAATTGGTTTAATCCATCGATTGTTGCATTAACCATATTTCTAGAGTTATTTGTACCAAGAGATTTTGCTCTTACATCCTTAAGTCCTGCCAGCTCCAATACAGCACGTACTGGTCCGCCGGCGATGATACCGGTACCTTCCTTTGCAGGCATAATTAGTACATTACCTGCTCCGAAGTGTCCGATAACTTCGTGGGGAATTGTCGTACCAACAATGGGCACCTGAATCATGTTCTTTTTAGCATCTTGAATTCCCTTACGGATAGCGTCTGGAATTTCCATTGCTTTTCCGGATCCAATTCCCACATGTCCGTTTTCATCACCAACAACCACCAATGCAGCAAATCTAAAATTTCTACCACCCTTAACAACCTTGGTGACACGTCTTATATCTATCACATGCTCTTTAACATCCAATTGACTTGCATCGATCAGCTTATTTCGTTGCATCTATTTCCCTCCTTCTTATTAAAACTTAAGACCGGTTTCTCTGGCTCCTTCTGCAAGGGCCTTCACTCTTCCGTGGTAAATATAGCCGCCACGGTCAAAGGTAACTGTTTCGATTCCCTTATCTAGTGCCTTCTTGGCAACTAATTGACCTACCAGCTTGGCGGCCTCTTGATTACCAGTGCTGTTTACCTTCCCTTTAATTTCGTTATCCAGGCTGGAAGCAGCAACTAGGGTTTTTCCATCGACATCATCTATAATTTGAGCGTAGATATTGGTTAAGCTTCGATACACGTTTAATCTTGGACGTTGAGGAGTACCGAAGACTTTTCCACGAACTCTTGTATGTCTTTTCTTTCTTGTAAGGTTTTTGCTTACCTTTTTAAACACCTCGTATCACTCCTTTCAATTACTTTCCAGTTTTACCTTCTTTACGTCTGATTACTTCACCAGCGTATCGAACACCTTTGCCCTTATATGGTTCAGGCTTTCTTTGTTCACGAATCTTCGCAGCATAGTTTCCAACTTTCTGCTTATTGATTCCCTTTACAAGAACCTCAGTTTGGCTAGGTACTTCAACGGTGATTCCCTCAGGCTCCACCATTTCAACTGGATGGGAATAACCAAGGTTTAATACAAGCTTTTTGCCTTGCTTATTGGCACGATAACCTACCCCTACAAGCTCAAGCTTCTTTTCAAAGCCCTTTGTTACCCCTTGAACCATATTGGCAACTAAAGTTCTTGAAAGGCCGTGTAATGATTTGTGCTTTTTATTTTCTGTAGGTCTTAAAACCACTAATTGGTTTCCCTCTGTCTTAAATTCGATATCCTTGTGAATTTGCTCCGATAAAACGCCCAAAGGCCCTTTAACCGTAACAACATTTTTTTCATCTATATTAATTTCCACACCTTGTGGTATTTCAATCGGCTTATTACCTATTCTTGACATGCTTGCACCTCCTTATCTATTGATTGCGACTACCAGATATAAGCGATTACTTCTCCGCCAATGCCTTCTTTTCTTGCTATCTTATCGGTTACGATTCCCTTTGAAGTAGAGATGACTGCTACTCCTAATCCACCTAATACTCTTGGAATCTCGTCCTTCTTGGCATATACCCTTAGTCCTGGCTTCGAAATTCTCTTAATGCCAGTTAACACCTTTTCTTTATCTTTTCCGTATTTAAGCTGTATTCTTAAAATACCTTGTTTTCCGTCCTCTATTACATCAAAGCCCTTCACAAAGCCTTCATTTAAAAGGATGTTAGCTATTTCCTTTTTTAAGTTTGATGCAGGCACATCAACAGTTTCATGTTTTACAGCATTTGCGTTTCGAATACGGGTCAGCATATCTGCAATTGGATCTGTCATTGTCATTTTCTTTACCTCCTCCCCAATTCTACCAGCTTGCTTTTCTTACACCTGGTATTTGGCCTTTATAAGCTAATTCTCTAAAACAAATACGGCATATACCGAACTTTCTTAATACAGCATGAGGTCTTCCGCATATAGTACATCTCGTATAGGCACGAGTTTTATATTTGGGTTTTCTCGATTGTTTAACGATCAAAGATTTTTTCGCCACTCGTTTTTCCCTCCTCTTCTACTTTGCAAAAGGCATTCCCATTAAACTTAACAGTTCCCGGCATTCTTCGTCGGTTTTTGCTGATGTTACAAAAACAATATCCATTCCACGAACCTTTTCTACCTTATCGTAATCAATTTCAGGGAAAATCAGTTGATCCTTAATTCCTAGGGCATAGTTTCCTCTTCCGTCGAAGGCATTAATGCTGACACCTCTGAAGTCTCTAACCCGGGGAAGGGAAATGTTGATTAGCTTATCTGCAAAATCATACATTTTTTCGCCTCTAAGGGTAACCTTAGTTCCGATAGGCATACCTTCACGAATTTTAAAGTTAGAAACGGATTTCTTAGCCTTCGTAATCACTGGCTTTTGGCCGGTGATTTCAGCTAATTCCTTCACGGCTCCTTCTAAGGTTTTTGAGTTATCTTTAGCTTCACCCACACCCATATTTACGACAATCTTCTCTAGCTTAGGAATTTCCATCACATTTTTATATCCAAACTTCTCCATTAGTGCTGGACTAACTTCGTTTATATATTTTTCTTTTAATCTAGCCATGCTGAAATGTACCTCCCTTCATTCAGGTTAATCTAAAACTTCTCCTGTCTTTTTGCTTACTCTAACCTTTTCACCATTTTCCAACACTTTATATCCAACTCGAACGCCTTGGTTCGCCTTTTTATCAAAAATCATTACATTAGACGCATGGATAGCAGCTTCCCGGTGAATAATGCCCCCTTGCTGCATTTGTTGGTTGGGTTTTTGATGTTTTGTTACAATATTAACCCCTTCAACAATTACGCGATTTTTCTTAGGATAGGCCTGAAGTACTTTGCCTTTTTTTCCTTTGTCTTTGCCAGAAATGACAACTACTGTATCACCTTTTTTGACGTGCATTAAATGACACCTCCTTGATTATAATACTTCTGGAGCTAATGAGACGATTTTCATAAAGTCTCTTTCTCTAAGTTCTCTTGTTACCGGCCCAAAGATCCGAGTTCCTACCGGTTGTTTATCTTCCTTTACGATTACCGCCGCATTCTCATCAAATTTAATATAAGAACCGTCCTTACGTCGAATATCTGAAGATGTTCTTACGACCACAGCCCTAACAACTTGGCCTTTTTTTACAACACCCCCTGGTGTTGCACTTTTAACTGTACAGATGATAACATCACCCACTCTTGCATATCTTCTTCTTGTACCACCTAATACTCGGATACAAAGCAACTCCTTAGCACCAGAGTTATCTGCAACTTTAAGTCTTGATTCCTGTTGAATCATCGTAGGACCTCCCTTCGCATCAAAAAATTATTTCGCCTTTTCAACGATCTTCACTAGTCTCCATCTTTTATCCTTAGATAGGGGTCTAGTTTCCATAATTCTTACACGATCACCAATGCCGCACTCATTTTGTTCATCATGTGCTTTAAATTTGATTGTTCTTTTTACTGCTTTCCCATAAAGGGGATGACGTACAAAGTCTTCAACAAGAACAACAATTGTCTTATCCATTTTATCACTGACGACTCGACCTACTCTGGTCTTTCTAAGCCCTCTTTCCATGTAATTGGCCTCCTTTCATACCCTCGAATTATTATGCCTTTACTTTTTTTATTTCTCTTTCACGGATAATGGTTTTAACCTTCGCAATATCTCTACGGACATTTCGAATTGTTAAAGGGTTTTCAAGCTGGCCTGTTGCTAACTGGAAACGCAGGTTAAATAACTCACCTTTCAGATCGTTTAACTTTTGATTCAATTCAACTTCTGTCATATCTCTTAAAGAATTAGCTTTCATCAGCTTCACCACCCTTTGCTTCTAATTCTTGACGTGTTACAAACTTACATTTAATAGGCAGTTTATGAATAGCAAGTCTCATGGCTTCTCTTGCCTTTTCTTCTGAAACTCCTGCAATTTCAAACATAACTCTACCTGGCTTAACGACTGCCACCCAGAATTCAGGCGAACCTTTACCAGCACCCATACGGGTTTCAGCAGGCTTCTTTGTTACTGGCTTATGAGGGAAGATTTTAATCCAAACTTTACCCCCTCTTTTAATCGATCTGGTCATGGCAATACGGGCTGCTTCGATTTGATTAGATGTAATCCAGGCTGGCTCTAAAGCCATAATACCATACTCTCCATATGAAACCTTATTCCCTTTGTGGGCTTGACCCGACATTTTGCCTCTATGCACTCTACGACGTTTGACTCTTTTAGGCATTAACATGCACTATTCCTCCTTTCTGTAAGGCCGATATTTACTTCGATTCTCTTTTTCTGCCCCTCTTAGCTCTATCTTCTGTTCTGGGAGCCTCTGCCGCTTCTTCTGTTACTCTTCCCTTAGTTGGCAGAATTTCACCCTTGTAGATCCAAACCTTAACACCAAGTTTTCCGTAGGTGGTGTCAGCCTCGTGGAATCCGTAATCAATATCTGCTCTTAGGGTATGAAGTGGCACATTTCCTTGATTATAGCCTTCTCTTCTGGCCATTTCCGCACCACCTAATCTTCCTGAAGTGGCAACCTTAATACCCTTGGCTCCTGCTCTCATGGCTCTTTGCATTGCCTGCTTCATGGCTCTTCTGAAGGAAACCCGTCTTTCCAATTGGAAAGCAATACTTTCTGCCACAAGCTGTGCATCAATATCAGGATTTTTCACCTCTACTACGTTCACTACTACCTGCTTACCAGTCAGCTTCTCAAGGTCCTTACGAAGGTCTTCAACTCCTTGACCGCCCTTACCAATTACCATACCTGGCTTAGCAGTATGAACATTTACCTTTACACGATTATTGGCCGCTCTTTCGATCTCTGTTTTGGCAATACCGGATAAAAACAGCTTTTTCTTGATATATTTACGGATGTTATGGTCTTCTAATAAAAAGCCTGAAAAGTCTTTTTTATTGGCAAACCATTTCGTATCCCAGTCTTTAATAATTCCAACTCTTAACCCATGGGGATTAACTTTTTGGCCCATTCTTTTCCCTCCTTGATCTTATTTTTCTTTTACAACAACTCCAATATGGCTGGTTCTCTTTCTAATTGTCGTTGCACGACCTTGAGCCCTCGGTCTGAATCGTTTCATGGTTGGTCCTTGATTGGCGTAAATTTCTGCAACAAACAACTTTTCTCTATCCATATTGTTGTTATTTTCAGCGTTTGCAGCTGCTGATTGGATCAATTTATATACGATAGGTGCTGCAGCCTTAGGGGTAAATTTAAGAATTGCTAAAGCTTCATCCACCTGTTTTCCTCTAACAATGTCTACAACCTGTTGCGCTTTTCTTGGGGCGATTCTTACAAACCTAGCGATTGCTCTTGCTTCCACAATGACAACCTCCTTTCATAATGAAAAGTTCTTCTATTTTCTTTTAGATGTTTTTTCGTTATCGTCATGTCCTCTGTAGGTTCTAGTTGGGGCAAATTCACCAAGCTTGTGTCCAACCATATCCTCAGTGACATAAACAGGCACGTGCTTTCTTCCGTCATGCACAGCCAGCGTGTGTCCGATCATATTTGGGAAAATTGTGGAGGCCCTTGACCAAGTTTTAATAACCTTCTTTTCCCCATTTTTATTCATTTCTTCGATTTTTTTATATAATCCCTTATGAATAAAAGGTCCTTTTTTCACTGATCTACTCATTACTTTTCCTCCCTTCAGAAACCTTATATGGCTTATCTATAGGCATTTATCCTATTTCTTTCTGCCAGAAACGATAAACTTGCTGGAAGCCTTTTTCTTGTTTCGAGTCTTGTATCCAAGTGCAGGCTTACCCCAAGGTGTAACTGGTGATGGTCTACCGATTGGTGCTCTACCTTCACCACCACCGTGAGGATGGTCATTTGGATTCATAACAGAACCTCTTACGGTAGGTCTGATACCCATGTTTCTCTTTCTACCAGCCTTACCAATGGTGATGTTTTCATGATCCAGGTTTCCTACTTGTCCAATGGTGGCTTTACAGTTGATACTAATATATCTGATTTCGCCAGATGGTAATCTTAATAGTGCATACTTACCTTCCTTAGCCATTAATTGGGCAGAATTTCCAGCAGCTCTGGCAATTTGTCCGCCTTTACCGGGCTTCATTTCAATATTATGAACCACAGTACCTACTGGAATGTTGTTCAAAGGTAATGCATTTCCTACTTTAATATCTGCATCAGGGCCCGATACAACAACATCATTAACCCTTAGGCCGTTTGGAGCAATGATATATCTCTTTTCACCATCTGCATAATTTAATAGAGCAATATTAGCGGATCGGTTTGGATCGTATTCGATGGAAGCAACCCTTGCCTCAATACCATCCTTATTTCGCTTAAAGTCAATAATTCTGTATTTTCTTTTATTTCCACCGCCACGGTGACGAACGGTAATTTTACCATGTGCATTTCTACCACCGGATTTAGACAGGGTCTCAACTAAGGATTTTTCGGGCTCTACCTTTGTGATTTCTTCGAAGGTAGACACCGTCATCTGTCTGATCGCTGGCGAAGTAGGATTAAACTTTTTAATACCCATTCTAATTCCCTCCTTCTTATTTCCAGTCTATGGGTTACATGCCTTCAAAGAATTCAATTTCTTTGCTGTCGGGCTTCAATGTAACAACAGCCTTTTTCCAGTCTGCTCTTTTACCAACGTTGGCACCCATTCGCTTATATTTTCCAAGCATGTTGCTTGTGTTTACTTTATCTACCTTAACACCAAAAACCTTTTCTACGGCTTTTTTAATTTCAGTCTTGTTGGCCTTCTTTCTTACCACAAATGTGTATTTCTTGTCGGCCATTTGGTCCATGCTTTGTTCGCTGACTACCGGTCTAATAATGATATCATGTGGATTCGTCATTATGCGTACACCTCCTCCACTTTCTCAACAGCATCCTTCGTAATGATAAATTTATCATATTTTAAGATATCATATACGTTTAAAGTGTTCACTAGGGTTGTTTCAACACCTGGAATGTTGTTGGCTGATTTAATTACGGCTTCATTCTTTTCGGCCATCACGATTAACGCTTTTTTATCTACTTTTAGATTTTTTAGGATATTAGCCATATCCTTTGTCTTAGGTGTTGTTAGCTGCAACTCATCCAATACAATCAGTTCGTTGCTGTTCACCTTAGAGGTAAGGGCTGATTTCATCGCCAATCTTCTTACCTTCTTTGGCAGTGTATATCGATAGTCTCTTGGTTTTGGTGCAAATACCACACCACCACCTGACCATAGCGGAGAACGAATTGTACCGTGTCTTGCTCTACCGGTTCCTTTTTGTCTCCAAGGCTTTCTACCACCACCTCGTACTTCTGATCGGGTTAGGGCAGATTGAGTTCCCTGTCTTTTATTGGCTAATTGGTTTTTAACTACCTCATATAATACATGTTCGTTTACTTTTACTCCAAATACATTGTCGTTTAATTCCATTTCACTGACTTGTTGACCTGAAATATTAAAAACAGCTACTTTAGGCATGTTGAATCCTCCTTTCTGTAGTTAGATTATTTTCCTGACTTGATTGTCTCTTTAATTGTTAATAATCCACGCTTTGGTCCTGGAACCGCTCCCTTTACCAACAGGGCATTTCTTTCGACGTCTATTTTAACAACCTCAAGATTTTGAATGGTAATTTGTACATTTCCCATGTGTCCTGGCAGTTTTTTACCTTTAAAAACTCTGCCGGGGAATGTCGCAGCTCCCATTGAACCTGGTCTTCTATGGTATCTGGAACCATGGGCACTTGGGCCGCTACGCTGTCCGTGTCTTTTAATAACCCCTTGGAATCCTTTACCTTTCGAGGTTCCAGTAACATCTACCTTGTCACCTGCCTGAAACAGGTCAGCCTTCAGCTCTTGACCCACTGTAAATTCAGCGGAATTTTCTACCCTGAATTCCTTTAGGATTCGTTTTGCTTGAACACCGGCCTTTTCAAAGTGTCCCTTTAAAGGCTTATTCACATTTTTTTCTTTAATGGCACCAAAACCCACTTGAATTGAACTGTAGCCTTCCTTTTCTGTTGTCTTCACCTGGGTTATAACGTTGGGCTCAATTTCTATTACGGTTACAGGAATTACTAGTCCTTCTTCATTGAAGATTTGAGTCATTCCAACCTTTCTTCCTAAAATACCTTTCATATTTTACACCTCCTATAATCTTACAGCGGATTACACGATCCGTATAATCATACTAAGACCGGATGAATTAAAACCATCTCTTTATCTTAGTGTCAGCAGCGATATTACAGTTTGATTTCGATATCAACACCTGCTGGTAAATCTAATCTCATTAATGAGTCAACAGTCTTGGGCGTTGGATTCAAAATGTCAATTAATCTTTTGTGGGTTCTCATTTCGAATTGCTCTCTTGAGTCCTTGTACTTGTGTACCGCTCTTAAGATAGTGATCACTTGCTTTTCAGTAGGTAGTGGTACTGGACCAGAAACCTCTGCACCGCTTCTTTTAGCAGTATCAACAATTTTCTCAGCAGATTGATCTAATACCTTGTGATCATACGCCTTTAACCTGATTCTAATTTTTTGTTTACCCTTGGCTTGAGCCATAGAATTCCCCTCCTTTGCATCGCACGTGATTTTTTTTACGTACGACCGAGACCATTATACACTGTTCCGGGTGTGTTGAGATTTTTTTTAAAACCTCGATTCCCCTATTTACGTGTTTTTGGTCCTGTCGCCCGATTCATTGATCAAGACATTTCTCAGCGAAAATTTCCTTTTTAGCAACCTTCCGCTTCATCGCAGTCCTAACACACACTAATATATTTTATAACATTGGAAATAAAATATCAAGCTAAATTTCTAGTTTCACCAAGGTTTTTTCAATAATTTCATGATTTTTTTAAAGTGAGCTTCTTTCGTTCAGCTTAATATTCATAAGCGTGATGAAACCTTCTTTTTTAATATAATTTTTATTCCAAAATTCTGCTGTTATTTTGTCTTACTTTAGGAAAATTATACCTTCTATAAGACAAATTTAGAAGAAGAGAAACCTCTTCTTCTAAATTTTAGTAGTCCTTATGCTGCTATAACAATCTTACTACTCAGTAATAGAAGCAACAACACCGGCTCCTACTGTTCTTCCGCCTTCACGAATCGCAAATCTTAATCCCTCTTCAATCGCTATCGGGCTGATTAGTTCGATTTCCATTGCAATGTTGTCTCCTGGCATTACCATTTCTACTCCGTCTGGCAGCTTGATGCTTCCTGTTACGTCTGTTGTTCTAAAGTAGAATTGGGGTCTGTATCCGTCAAAGAAGGGTGTATGTCTTCCTCCCTCTTCTTTCTTTAATACGTATACCTCTGCCTTAAACTTTGTATGGGGGTTGATTGTTCCTGGCTTTGATAATACTTGTCCTCTTTCAATTTCTGTTCTTTGGATCCCTCTTAACAGTACCCCTACGTTGTCTCCCGCTTGGGCTTGGTCTAGTAGCTTTCTGAACATTTCTACTCCTGTTACTACCAGCTTTCTCTTCTCGTCTGCCAAACCTACTAGCTCTACTTCGTCTTGTACCTTTACGATACCTCTTTCTACTCTTCCTGTTGCTACTGTTCCTCTTCCTGTAATGGAGAATACGTCCTCTACTGGCATTAGGAAGGGCTTGTCGGTATCTCTTTCTGGCTCTGGAATGTATCCATCTATGATTTCAAACAGCTCTACAATCTTATCTCCCCATGCTCCATCTGGATCATTTAATGCTTGTAGTGCTGATCCCCTTACAATTGGTGTATCGTCTCCTGGGAATTCATACATGTTCAATAAATCTCTAATTTCCATTTCTACTAATTCTAATAGCTCTTCGTCATCCACCATATCGCATTTGTTTAAGAATACTACGATGTATGGTACCCCTACCTGTCTTGATAACAGGATGTGCTCTCTTGTTTGAGGCATTGGTCCGTCTGCTGCTGAACATACCAGAATCGCTCCGTCCATTTGGGCTGCTCCTGTAATCATGTTCTTTACATAGTCAGCATGGCCTGGGCAGTCTACGTGGGCATAGTGTCTGTTTGGTGTTTCGTATTCTACGTGGGATGTTGATATTGTGATTCCTCTTTCCTTTTCCTCTGGTGCCTTGTCGATTTGGTCAAAGGCTACTGCTCCCCCTGTTCCAAATCTTTTGTTTAATGTTATTGTGATTGCTGCTGTTAAGGTTGTCTTTCCATGGTCTACGTGTCCGATTGTTCCTATGTTTACATGGGGCTTGCTTCTTTCAAATTTTGCTTTCGCCATTTTTTTCTCCTCCTTAAATCATATAATAAGTTTTATATCATTAGTGGTTTATGTAAATAGAAGAGCAGGATATTATCAGCCCCTGCTATTCTATTACAAACCATTCATTACTTGCCTGCCATTACCTTTTCAGCAATGCTGGCAGGTACTTGCTCAAAGTGATCAAAATGCATTGAGTAAACTGCACGACCTTGGGTCTTAGAACGAAGATCTGTAGCATAACCAAACATTTCAGCCAGTGGTACAAAGGCTTTTATAATCTGTACCCCGCCATGCATTGGCTCCATTCCCTCAATACGACCACGTCTTGAGTTTAAATCACCAATTACATCACCCATATATTCCTCTGGTGTTGTAACCTCTACCTTAAAGTATGGCTCAAGTAATACAGCCTTGGCCTTTCTCATACCTTCCTTAAAGGCCATTGAACCTGCAATTTTAAAGGCCATTTCTGAGGAGTCAACCTCATGGTATGAACCATCATAAAGCTCAACCTTAAAGTCTACTACTTCGTATCCGGCCAATACACCATTCATCATGGCTTCTTGAATTCCGGCATCAACAGCAGGAATGTATTCTCTAGGAATGGTTCCTCCAACAATTGAATTAACGAAGGCATAGCCTTGGCCTGGCTCTTGAGGTGACATTCTGATTTTAACATGGCCATATTGACCACGACCACCAGACTGACGGGCATATTTTCCTTCTACCTCGCAGGTTTGGGTAATGGTTTCCTTATAGGCAACCTGAGGCTTACCTACATTGGCCTCAACCTTAAACTCTCTCATTAAACGGTCAACAATGATTTCAAGGTGAAGCTCACCCATTCCTGCAATAATTGTCTGACCTGTTTCTTCATCAGTATAGGTTTTGAAGGTTGGGTCTTCCTCAGCCAGTTTTTGCAGGGCGATTCCCATTTTCTCCTGACCTGCTTTGGTCTTAGGCTCAATGGCAACCCGAATAACCGGCTCTGGGAATTCCATTGATTCAAGAATTACCGCATGGTCCGGATCACACAGGGTATCTCCGGTAGTGGTATCCTTAAGGCCTACGGCAGCAGCAATATCGCCGGCATATACTTCTGTAATTTCTTCACGGGTATTGGCATGCATCTGAAGAATACGACCGATTCTTTCCTTCTTATTTTTAGTTGAATTAAGCACATAGGACCCTGAGCTCAGCTTTCCTGAGTAAACTCTAAAAAAAGCCAGCTTACCTACATAGGGGTCTGCCATGATTTTGAAGGCCAACGCAGAGAAGGGTTCGTTGTCATCAGCATGTCTTTCAATCTCTTCCTCTGTATCGGCAGTAACACCCTTAATAGCAGGAATATCTGTTGGAGCAGGCATATAAGCCACGATTGCATCAAGCAATCTTTGTACCCCTTTGTTTTTGTAAGCGGAACCGCAAAGTACTGGGGTAATTTGAACATTAACTGTTCCTTTTCTGATTCCAGCAGCAATTTCTTCCTCTGTGAGTTCTTCACCTTCAAGGTATTTCATCATTAATTCCTCATCAGTTTCAGAAACTGCCTCGATTAATTCCTCTCGATACTTGGCTACTGTCTCCTTCATATCATCGGGAATTTCTCTTTCTTCTATATTTTGGCCAAGATCATCCATGTAATAGAAGGCTACATTTTTAACAAGGTCGATAATACCTTGGAAATTGTCTTCTGCACCGATGGGTAATTGAATTGGAACAGCATTGGCACCCAGGCGGTCTTTCATCATCTGAACAGCATTGTAAAAATTGGCTCCTAGCATATCCATCTTGTTGACAAAGGCCATTCTTGGAACCTGGTATTTATCCGCCTGTCTCCATACGGTTTCTGATTGAGGCTCAACCCCACCCTTTGCACAAAATACAGCAACAGATCCATCAAGCACCCTTAAGGAACGTTCCACCTCAACGGTGAAGTCCACGTGACCTGGTGTATCTATAATGTTTATTCGGTGATCCTTCCATTGGCATGTGGTGGCTGCAGAAGTAATTGTAATACCTCTTTCCTTCTCCTGCTCCATCCAGTCCATCTGAGAAGCACCCTCATGGGTTTCTCCTAATTTACGAATTCTTCCGGCATAGAACAATATTCTCTCTGTAGTTGTTGTCTTACCGGCATCAATATGGGCCATAATCCCAATATTTCTGGTTCTTTCTAGTGGAAACTGTCTAGGCACATTTATCCTCCTTCCAAACAAATTACAGCATTTGCCGATGCTACCAGTATAGCATAACCATCTTATGCTATTTTAAACATAATTTTACCATCTGTAATGAGCAAATGCTTTGTTGGCTTCTGCCATTTTATGAGTATCTTCTTTTTTCTTAACAGAAGCTCCTACACCGTTGGCCGCATCCATGATTTCCTTCGCCAATCTTTCAGTCATTCCCTTTTCGCCTCTGGCTCTAGAATAGTTAATTAACCATCTTAAACCCAGGGTTTGTCTTCTTTCGGGTCTAACTTCAACTGGTACCTGGTAGTTGGATCCACCAACACGTCTTGCTTTAACTTCAAGAACCGGCATGATATTATTCATGGCCTTCTCAAAGACTTCCAGAGGATCTTCACCTGTTTTTTCACCAATGATACTAAAGGCATCATAGACAATTTTTTGAGCTATTCCTTTTTTGCCATCCAGCATTAGGTTATTGATCAGCTTTGTTACTACCTTGCTTCCATAAATTGGATCAGGTAATACTAATCTTTTTGGTACATTTCCTTTTCTTGGCACTTTGCTTCCCTCCTCAATTATTGATTGTTCATAGGTACTCGACACCCCGAAGGTGTGCCGTTCGTGCGCACTCAATGCTATTTAAATTTCAATTACCGTATTTTGATAGCGGCATTTGATCTATATGCATTGTCGCTCCGACAATCCTATTTTTTTGCAGCAGCCTTACCAGCCTTTGGCTTCTTAGCACCATATTTAGATCTTGCTTGCATTCTGTTTGCAACACCTGCAGTATCTAAGGTTCCCCTTACAATATGGTATCTAACCCCTGGTAAGTCCTTAACCCTACCACCTCTAATCAGAACAACACTATGTTCCTGAAGATTGTGGCCAATACCAGGAATATAAGCTGTTACTTCAATTCCATTTGTTAGCTTAATTCTGGCAACCTTTCTTAAGGCTGAGTTAGGTTTTTTAGGTGTAACGGTTTTAACTGAAGTACAAACTCCTCTTTTTTGTGGCGCACTTAAGTCTGTGGTTTTTCTCCTTAAGGAGTTAAAGCCTTTTTGCAGAGCTGGTGATGTTGATTTGTCTGTAACTTCTTTTCTACCCTTACGTACTAATTGGCTTATTGTTGGCATCTATTGCACCTCCTTCCAAAATAATAAAGCTTTTTAAACATAGAAAAACATTTATCTTTAATAAAAAAGATAAATTGTCTTTTCCAGGCTACACATAACCTTTACTTCAATGCCGCTGCGGCAGCTGCCCCTACTTCAATTTCACAAGCCTTTCCCAGCTTTTTCATAGAATCAATTTTAATAACCTCTATGTTTTTTTCCTGGGCAAGCTCCACCAGGTGTTGTGTTAAATGGGGTTCAGCATCCTCTGCAATATACAGGGTTTTAACCCGATCTTGCTTTAATGCCTTGGCGGTTTGTTTAATACCTATAATCTTCTTTTCGTGCTGTAGATTTTCTAACATTAAAGTTTCCTCCCTTTTTAATGATCTGGGAGATTGAGTAATCCCCCAGATTCTAAAAAAGTCAACTTTCTTACAGCTTAACACACTATAATATTCTAACACTAGATAAAATAGGTGTCAACTGTTTATTTGTTAATTAAAGGGTTTCACGGATTTCTTCTTCTTCCTCTAAGGATTCAACCTCGATTGCTATATTTTTATACCGCTTCATGCCTGTTCCCGCTGGAATGAGCTTTCCAATAATTACATTTTCCTTCAGGCCGATGAGATGATCCTCTTTTCCCTTGATGGCTGCCTCTGTCAATACCCTGGTGGTTTCCTGGAAGGAAGCCGCCGACAGGAAAGACTCAGTTGCCAGGGAGGCCTTTGTGATTCCCAGCAGCACCTCTTTATAGGTGGCTGGTTCCAGTCCCTGCTCCAGGACATCCTTATTGGCATCATTTACAGTAAAGATACTTTCCAGCGCTCCCGGTAAAAGCTCGGTATCTCCAGGTTCTTCAATCTTTACTCGATTTAGCATTTGACGTACAATTACTTCAATATGCTTATCGTTAATGTCAACCCCTTGAAGCCGATATACCCGCTGCACTTCTTTAATGATATAAGTTTGCACACCTTCTACGCCCTTAATTCTCAAGATATCATGGGGGTTTACGGAACCCTCTGTAATTTCGTCGCCAGCCTCAATAACCTGACCGGGCTTCACTTTGATTCTGGAGCTGTAGGGAATGGTATAGGTAGTGCTTTCTCCATTTTCAGACTTAATTGTCACTTCACGTTTTTTCCTTGACTCTCCGATTTCTACCGTACCGCCAATTTCACTGATAATGGCAAGACCCTTGGGCTTACGAGCCTCAAAGAGCTCCTCAACCCGGGGAAGACCCTGGGTAATGTCGGCTCCTGCCACCCCACCGGTATGGAAGGTTCTCATGGTTAACTGAGTTCCTGGCTCACCAATGGATTGGGCTGCAATGATTCCCACTGCCTCACCCACCTTAACGGCTTCTCCTGTGGCAAGGTTACGGCCATAACAGGTGCCGCACACACCGTGTCTTGTATGGCAGGTCAGTACCGACCGCATTTTAACCCTTTCGATTCCTGCGGCAATGATGGCCTCTGCATCCTCTTCAGTTACTTGCTCGTTGGCCTTCACAATTACCTCGCCTGTTTCGGGATGCTTTACATCCTCCAGGGCATGTCGGCCCACAATACGGTCATATAGCTCTTCAATAACCTCGTTTCCGTCTTTAAAGGCCTTTACCCAAACTCCTTCTTCAGTACCACAGTCAAGCTCTCTGACGATTACATCCTGACTGACATCCACCAGACGTCTTGTCAAATAGCCAGAGTCGGCGGTTCTTAAGGCAGTATCGGCCAATCCCTTTCTGGCCCCGTGGGTAGAGGTAAAATACTCCAAAACGGTTAAGCCCTCACGGAAATTAGATTTAATCGGAATTTCCACTGTTCTACCGGTGGCGTTGGCCATTAGGCCCCGCATTCCACCCAGCTGTCTAATTTGGTTTTTACTACCCCGGGCACCGGAATGGGCCATAATAAACACGTTGTTTAATCGATCCAAGCCGGCCATCAGGGCCTCGGTTACCTTCTCAGTGGTTTCTGTCCAGGTTTCAATAACCTTTTCATATCTTTCCTCATCGGAAATTAGACCTCTTCTAAAGGCCTTTTCATATTTGTCGACCTTTTCCTCGGCCAGAGAAATCAGCTCTGCCTTCTCCTTTGGAATATCCATATCAGTTACGGCTATGGTCACAGCTCCCCTGGTGGAGAACTGGAAGCCCGTTTGTTTAATATAGTCCAGCATAATGGAGGTAAGGGTATTGCCATGCTTTCGGAAGCATTTGTCAATTACCTTTCCCAATGCCTTTTTATCACATAAAAAGTCCACCTCAAGGCTGTATGCATCCTGGCTTCGGTCAACAAAGCCGAGATTTTGGGGCATTTTTTCGTTGAAGATAAATCTTCCTACGGTGCTTTCCACCAATTGGCCTCTATCATCAGGGTTTAATCTTTTTCGAACCTTTACCCTGGCATGGAGATCCACCGCCCCTGTATTATAGGCCATTAGCATTTCTTCAAAATCCTTAAAGATCATTCCTTCACCCTTGGCGCCTGGTACCTCTATAGTCAGGTAATAACTTCCCAATACCATGTCCTGGGTAGGGGTGGTAATGGGCTGGCCATCCTTCGGCGCCAGAATGTTATTGGGTGATAGCATCAGGAATCGAGCCTCTGCCTGGGCCTCCACTGATAGGGGAACGTGAACCGCCATCTGGTCACCATCGAAGTCTGCATTGTAGGCAGTACAAACCAATGGATGAAGCTTAATGGCTTTACCCTCCACCAAAATAGGCTCAAAGGCTTGGATTCCTAGACGATGCAGCGTTGGGGCACGGTTTAGCAGTACCGGATGTTCACTGATTACCTCTTCCAGTACATCCCATACCTCCGGCTTTACCTTTTCTACCATTCGTTTAGCACTTTTAATATTGTGGGCAAAGTTTTCCTCTACCAGCTTTTTCATTACAAAGGGCTTAAACAGCTCCAGAGCCATTTTCTTAGGCAGACCGCATTGATAGAATTTAAGCTCTGGTCCCACCACAATTACAGAACGGCCAGAATAGTCAACCCGTTTTCCCAACAGGTTTTGCCTAAAACGACCTTGCTTTCCCTTTAACATATCTGAAAGGGATTTAAGGGGTCTGTTACCAGGACCGGTAACAGGTTTGCCACGACGGCCGTTATCAATCAAGGCATCCACTGCCTCTTGAAGCATACGCTTTTCATTTCGAACAATGATATCTGGGGCCCCAAGATCAAGAAGGCGTTTCAATCGATTATTACGATTGATTACCCTTCTGTAAAGGTCATTCAAATCTGATGTGGCAAAGCGACCGCCGTCCAGCTGTACCATGGGTCGAAGCTCCGGCGGAATAACAGGAACCACATCCAGTATCATCCACTCAGGTAGGTTTCCAGACGTTCTGAAGGCCTCCACCACCTCGAGACGACGTATGGTTCGAACCCTTTTCTGCCCGGTGCTTTCCTTGAGCTTGTATTTTAATTCTTTACTAAGGGCTTCCAAATCAATTTTTTGTAGCAGCTCTTTAATAGATTCTGCGCCCATACCGGCTCTAAAGCGATGTCCATACTTTTCAATGGCTTCGCCATATTCCTTTTCAGTTAAAATCTGCTTTTCCGATAAAGGCGTTTCACCGGGATCAATTACAATATAAGCTGCAAAGTATAGAACCTTTTCCAAAGAACGGGGAGACATATCAAGCAGTAATCCCATTCGAGAAGGGATTCCCTTGAAATACCAAATGTGGGAAACAGGGGCAGCCAGCTCAATGTGCCCCATTCTTTCCCGTCTGACCTTGGATTTCGTCACTTCAACACCGCAACGATCACAGATAACCCCCTTGTATCGTACTCTTTTATACTTACCACAATGACACTCCCAATCTTTTTGGGGGCCAAAAATCTTCTCACAGAATAAGCCTTCCTTTTCTGGCTTTAAGGTTCTGTAATTAATGGTTTCAGGCTTTTTTACCTCACCCTTAGACCATTGCCTGATTTTTTCCGGAGAAGCCAGAGAAATTTGAATCGATTCAAAGTTATTTAATTCGTACAAGGAGTCTCTCTCCCTTCCTATAGTCTAATAAGCCTGCTTAAGCTTAAGCAACTATTAATTATAGTCATCATCGTCATAGCTGTCTACATCATCATCGTCGGCTAAAAAATCCTCACGAAAATCTGATGCTTCAAAGTCATCCTCTGTCATAAATTCAATGTCTGTATCTACCTCTTCTTCCTCTTCCAGCTCCGTGTCTTCATCTTCATCAATTTCATTATCGATGGCGACACCCTGGGCAAGCTCGCTGTGTTCCATTGTCAAATCACCGGCATCATCATCAATGGATTCCTTGATTTCAATTTCTGTATCTTCCTCAGTTAACACCTTGACATCCAGACATAGGGACTGAAGCTCCTTGATGAGTACCTTGAAGGATTCGGGAACCCCTGGTTCAGGAATATTTTCTCCCTTCACAATACATTCATAGGTTTTTACCCGTCCTACAATATCGTCGGACTTAACCGTTAACAACTCCTGCAGGGTATGGGCAGCGCCATAGGCTTCCAATGCCCAAACCTCCATTTCACCAAAACGCTGTCCGCCAAATTGGGCTTTACCACCCAAAGGCTGCTGTGTAACAAGGGAGTAGGGGCCTGTACTTCTGGCATGGATTTTATCATCTACCAAATGGTGTAGCTTCAGCATGTACATGTAACCAACGGTTACAGAATTATCAAAGGGCACCCCGGTTCTTCCATCATATAATGTCAGCTTTCCGCTCCTTGGATAGCCGGCTTCTTCAAGGGCATCCATAATATCCCACTCATTAGCTCCATCAAATACCGGTGTGGCCACCTTCCAGCCCATGGCCTTAGCTGCAAGCCCCAGGTGGACCTCCAATACCTGACCAATATTCATACGGGAGGGTACCCCCAGGGGATTGAGTACGATCTCAAGGGGGGTTCCGTCAGCCAGGAAGGGCATATCCTCTTCTGGAAGTACTCTGGAGATAACCCCTTTATTTCCATGGCGTCCCGCCATTTTATCACCAACATTAATTTTTCGCTTTTTGGCAATGTAAACCCGAACCATTTCATTGACACCTGGAGGCAGCTCGTCACCGTTTTCTCTGGTGAAAACCTTGATGTCTACAATGATTCCAGACTCACCATGGGGTACCTTCAGAGAAGTATCACGAACCTCCCGGGCCTTTTCACCAAATATTGCCCTTAAAAGTCTTTCCTCTGCTGTTAGCTCTGTTTCTCCCTTAGGGGTTACCTTACCCACTAGAATATCACCGGACTGTACCTCTGCTCCAATTCTAATGATTCCTCTTTCATCAAGGTCTCTCAAGGCTTCCTCACCGACGTTGGGAATATCCCTTGTGATTTCCTCAGGCCCTAGCTTTGTATCCCTTGCTTCGGCCTCATATTCTTCTATATGAATTGATGTTAAAGCATCTTCCTTAACCAGCTTTTCATTAATTAAAATGGCATCCTCATAGTTATACCCTTCCCAGGTCATAAAGCCAATCAGGCAGTTTCTGCCTAGAGCAATTTCACCCTGATCTGTTGAGGGGCCATCGGCAATGACGTCGCCTGCCTTAACCACTTCCCCCTTATTAACAATAGGTCGTTGATTAATACAGGTTCCCTGGTTGGAACGTTTAAATTTCAATAGCTTATAGACATCCTTCTGTCCATTGTCGTCTCTTTTAATAATAATCTGGTTGGCCGTTGCCTTTTCAACAATACCACTGTTTTTAGCTACGATTACAACCCCTGAATCCTTAGCCGCTTTATATTCCATTCCTGTACCAATAATTGGCGCATCGGTTTTTAACAGGGGAACAGCCTGACGCTGCATGTTTGATCCCATCAGAGCCCGGTTGGCGTCATCATTTTCAAGGAAGGGAATCATGGCTGTAGCCACTGAAACCACCTGCTTAGGAGATACATCCATGAAATCCACCTCTTCGGCAGGAACTATGTCAATTCCACCAAAGCGGGTTCTGGAGGTAACACGTTTGTTAACAAAATGGCCTTCCTCGTCTAAAGGTTCGTTGGCCTGGGCTACAATGAATAAATCCTCTTCATCGGCTGTCAGGTATTCTATATTTTTGGTAACAACCATTCGTTTTTTGTCTACCTTACGGTAGGGCGATTCAATAAAGCCATATTCATTCACCCTGGCAAAGGTACTTAAGGAGTTAATCAGGCCGATGTTGGGTCCTTCTGGCGTCTCGATGGGACACATTCGCCCATAATGGGATTGATGGACGTCCCGAACTTCGAATCCGGCCCGCTCCCTGGATAATCCCCCTGGCCCCAGGGCTGAAAGCCTTCTTTTATGGGTTAACTCAGCCAATGGGTTAGTTTGATCCATAAATTGAGATAATTGGGAGCTTCCAAAGAATTCCTTTATTGCTGCTGCAACGGGCCTGATGTTAATTAAGGCCTGAGGGGTGACCAGGTCAACATCCTGAATGGTCATCCGTTCCTTTACTACCCGTTCCATACGGGATAAACCAATTCTAAACTGATTTTGCAGTAGTTCTCCTACAGAACGAAGTCTTCGATTTCCTAAATGGTCAATATCGTCAACATTACCGATTTCATGGGATAAGTTAAATACATAGTTAATTGAGGCAATAATATCTGCAATAATAATATTTTTAGGTATTAATTCCCGAATTCTTTCTTTTATCGCTTCTTTAATTTCAGCCTCATTTTCAAAGGAGTCAAGAATTTCCTTTAAAACGGGATAATAGACCCTTTCCTTTATTTTCAGGTCATCGATATTAAAACTAATGTGCTTATGAATATCAACGAAATGATTTCCAATTACTTTGATGGGCTTATTGTCTTCAGAATAGACCAATACCTCGTTAATTCCTGTATTTTGAATCAAAAGAGAGGTTTCTCGATCAACTTTCTGTCCCTCTTCGGCCAAAATTTCCCCTGTTGCCTTATCAATTACATTTTCCGCTGCCCGTTTACCCATAATACGATTGGCCAAGGATAATTTTTTATTGAATTTATAACGTCCAACCTTTGCCAAATCATATCGCTTTGGGTCAAAAAACAGCGTGTTTAATAAAGACCTGGCATTTTCTACGGTAGGAGGCTCACCGGGTCTTAATCTCTTATAAATTTCCAGGAGACCTTCCTCAACGCTTTTGGTATTATCCTTTTCCAGGGTCGCCAGCAGTCTTTCATCTTCACCTAAAAGATCCTTAATTTGCTGATCGGAGCCATACCCTAAGGCCCTTAATAAGACTGTTACAGGTTGCTTTCTGGTTCTGTCAATACGAACAGAAATAATGTCATTGGAATCAGTTTCATATTCCAGCCAGGCTCCACGATTAGGAATGACGGTTGCAGAAAACAGCGATTTTCCAGTTTTGTCAATTTCTTTTCCATAATAAACACCGGGAGATCGGACCAGCTGGCTTACAATTACCCGTTCCGCTCCATTAATAATGAAGGTTCCTGTATCGGTCATCAGAGGAAAATCACCCATGAAGACTTCCTGTTCCTTTACTTCGCCGGTTTCTTTGTTAATTAATCGAACCTTTGCCTTAAGGGGGGCCGCATAGGTGACATCCCGCTCCTTTGATTCGGCAACGTCATATTTAGGGCTACTTTCTAAGTAATAATCAACAAATTCCAGGATGAGGTTTCCAGTGTAGTCTTCTATTGGTGAAATATCACTGAAAACTTCCCTTAACCCTTCCTCCAGGAACCAATCATAGGACTCTTTTTGAAGCTCAATCAAATTTGGAATTTCTTGAACTTCATCAATTTGAGAATAACTCATTCTAATCTTTTTACCAACTTGTACAGGATGTGGCATTTTAATTTCACTCCTTGATATAAAGGTAATAGACAATAACCCTTTTTATAAATACATAATACACAGAAATTCAAGTCCTTTAGCTTATGACTATCACTTCCCTTATGTATTAAACAAAGCCTGACTTCCTTGACTGATTCAAGGAGACTTTGCATTTAATGAAAATATCCAAAAGCAAAATATTACTTTTGGTTTTTTTACATATTTTACATAGTGCCGTATTTTATACTATTGACACCATTTTTTAGAATTATACATGATTTTTTGATAGGGGTTATTAAATAGTTTGATGCAATATATAATTATATCATAGCAGTTTTTTGCTTGTCAATAATTTGTATCCCTGCTAGGCTTTACTAAAATATTAATCTCGCTAAAGTTAACGCTGGAAATTGATATGAATTTGTAGTATAATAAATCTGTAGATAGGTTTGATTTTTGATCCCTTGAGAAAACTAGGGGGACATTTTTTTCTATAGTCAAAAATACATAAAAAGGTACTCCAGTTTACTGGAGTCCCTTTTTATATTTATATATTTTTTGATTACTTAATTGTAACCGATGCACCTGCTTCTTCTAACTTAGCTTTAATTGCTTCGGCTTCTTCCTTAGCAATACCATCTTTTAAAGTCTTAGGCGCATTGTCTACTACTTCCTTAGCTTCCTTTAAGCCTAAGCCTGTAATTTCTCTTACAACTTTAATTACGTTGATTTTTGATGCACCAGCATTGTCAAGAATTACTTCAAATTCTGTTTGTTCTTCAGCTGCTGCACCGCCAGCTACTGCACCTCCGGCTACTGCCACTGGAGCAGCTGCAGATACACCAAACTTCTCTTCTGCTGCCTTTACTAATTCATTTAACTCTAAAACCTTCATATTCTCAATAGCTTCTAAAATTTGCTCAATTGTCATGTTCAGCACCTCCGATATTTTTCTTTAATATTATTTTTTTAAGCACCTTCGGCTTCTTTCTTTTCAGCTAAAGCTTTAATTAAGTAAGCGAAGTTTGACACTGGCGCCTTTAAGCTGCCAAGTAATTTTGCAATAAGCACTTCTTTCGATGGAACCTTGGCAAGGGCTTGCATTTGGGCCTCATCATAGAAAGCTCCTTCAACCACACCAAACTTTAATTCAAGATTCTTATGATCTTTAATAAAGTTATCGATGATTCTTGCTGGTGCCACAGGATCATCATAGCTAAATGCAATTGCATTGGGTCCTACTAATTTTTCTTCCAATTCTGCGAAGCCCGCCTCTTTAGCAGCTCGTCTCATCAAGGTATTTTTATACACCTTGTATTCAACACCGGCTTCTCTGAATTGCTTTCTTAGTTCTGTTACTTCTTCAACCTTTAGTCCTCGATAATCAACAAGTACTGCAGCAGTGGATTTTTCGAACTTTTCGGTAATCTCTGCCACAACTTCCTTTTTAATGTCAATAGCCTTTGACATGTGGACCTCCACCTCCTTCGACTTAGTTATCGTATATTTTGCCAACAAAGTAAAGCCTCCTGGTAATAGACACAAGGAGGCTGATTTTTACTTTCATTTATCAGAAGCCTCGGTAGGGTATTTAAGCCTGGGGCACCTACTGTCTATGGCAAAATATTCTCTTTTAACTCTAGTCAGTTTATCAGTTATTATATATTATGTCAATGGAAAATTTTAAAATTTATTTAATTAGTTGACAACTATTCAGCTACCCGGCTTGGATTTACTTTAATACCGGGTCCCATTGTGCTGGTTAGGGTAATACTTTTCAGGTATTGGCCCTTAGCAGCCGAAGGCTTAGCCTTAACAATGGCTTCCATCAAGGTTTTGAAGTTGTCAGCCAGCTTTTCGCTATCAAAGGATGCTTTTCCAACTGGTACGTGAATAATGTTGGTTTTATCTAGTCGATATTCTACCTTACCAGCTTTAATTTCCTTAACAGCCTTCTCTACATCGAAGGTAACTGTTCCGGATTTAGGGTTTGGCATTAAGCCCTTTGGTCCTAACACTCTACCTAGTCGACCTACTACACCCATCATATCTGGTGTTGCCACAACCACATCAAAGTCAAACCAGTTTTCTCCTTGGATTTTGGCCACCATTTCATCTGCTCCAACATAGTCTGCTCCTGCATTTTGAGCCTCAGTAGCCTTTTCACCCTTGGCAAATACCAATACTCTTGCAGTTTTACCTGTTCCATGGGGAAGCACAATGGCACCTCTTACCTGCTGGTCAGCGTGTCTTGAATCAACACCCAGCTTAATATGAGCCTCAACGGTCTCATCAAATTTAGCAACGGCAGTTTTTTTAACTAATTCAACCGCCTCATTTACATCATATAATTTTGTATTATCAACAAGCTTACTGGCCTCTTGATATTTCTTACCTCTTTTTGGCATATAACTAACCTCCCTGTGGTATTAACGGTTTTTTGTGAGAACCTCCCACATAACACGTATCTGAATTATTCTTCCACAACAACGCCCATACTTCTTGCTGTTCCCGCAATCATGCTTATGGCAGATTCAAGGGAAGCAGCATTTAAGTCTGGCATTTTTAATTCTGCAATTTCCTTAACTTTCGCCTTTGAAATTTTAGCAACCTTTTTCTTATTAGGTTCGCCTGATCCACTTTCAATGCCGGCTGCCTTCTTAATTAAAACGGCAGCTGGTGGTGTTTTAGTAATAAATGAAAAGGATCGATCCTGGTAAACAGAAATAACCACTGGAATAATCAGTCCAGCTTGATCTGCAGTTTTTGCATTGAACTCTTTACAGAAGCCCATTATATTAACACCATGCTGACCCAATGCTGGTCCAACTGGTGGTGCTGGTGTAGCCTTACCTGCAGGAATTTGTAGTTTGATTTGTCCAACTATTTTTTTTGCCATTTTATTTTACACCTCCTTAATAATTCTTCATAATGCTTTTGCCATAATAAGCTATCTATAGAATTAATTTTCGCTTAAATAAGCAAAACTTAATTATAATGCTTCAACCTGATGAAACTCAAGCTCAACAGGCGTCTCTCTACCAAACATTGAAATAAGCACCTTAAAGGTCTGCTTTTCAAGATTAATGTTCTCTATTGAACCAATAAAGCTTTCAAAGGGACCAGAGATAACCCGTACGGTATCTCCTAGCTTCAGGTCAATTTCATGTCTGATTTCCTCTACACCCATATCCCTTACTTCCTTATCGGTTAAGGGGATCGGCTTAGAGCTGGGTCCAACAAAACCGGTTACACCCCTGGTGTTTCTAACTAAATACCAGGATTCATCGGTCATAATCATTTTCACGATAACATAGCCAGGGAAAAGCTTAGTTTCCTTGACTTTTTTCTTGCCATTTTTAATTTCGATTCTTTCTTCTGTTGGTACCTTTACCTCTAAAATTACGTCTTCCATCCCTCTATTTTCAACCATTTTTTCAATGTTGACCTTTACTTTTTTCTCATGGCCTGAATAGGTATGGACAACGTACCATTTTGCGTCTTGGGTCATTTTCAAGGAGCCTCTATCAAAATCTGATAGATAACTCTCCCCTCCTTTTACCATAATTTGTTACTTAAGTATCAAATTTAAGCCAAAACCAAAGGTAGTATCTAAAACCCATAGAAGAGCAATCATCATGGCACAGGTGACCACAACAACACTAGTATGGTTAATTAATTCTTTACGGTTAGGCCAATTCACTTTTTTAAGTTCGGATCTAACACCTTTAAAATACTTTCCAGCACTTCTGGATTTTTCCTTGTTAGTATTGGGTTGGGTGCTCATTTAATTCACATCCTTATAGTACATTTTTCATACTAACTACTTTGTTTCTTTGTGTGTTGTGTGGGTCTTGCAAAACTTGCAATATTTTTTCATTTCTATACGATCAGGGTTATTCTTTTTGTTCTTGGTAGTATTATAATTCCTTTGTTTGCAATCCGTACACGCCAATGTTATTTTAACTCGCACTGTTACACCTCCTAGAAAAAGCCGACATAAATATGAATATTGTTTAATTTATCTACAACACACAGGTGCTTCGATTATATATTGGTACCTAATAAAATCTATCATACTTTTATTTTGGTGTCAATAAAAATTTCCCCGTCTCCGGGCCCTCCAGTCCTTACATAAGGGTTGGTTTATTTTATTTTAGTATAGCCCTTTAGACTTCCTATTATTTACCAACAATTACTTTTAAGGGACTAGGCTTCCCCTAGTCCCTTCCCCATCTAATTCAACAACTAGCCTATTACTCAGTAATAGAAGCAACAACACCGGCTCCTACTGTTCTTCCGCCTTCACGAATCGCAAATCTTAATCCCTCTTCAATCGCTATCGGGCTGATTAGTTCGATTTCCATTGCAATGTTGTCTCCTGGCATTACCATTTCTACTCCGTCTGGCAGCTTGATGCTTCCTGTTACGTCTGTTGTTCTAAAGTAGAATTGGGGTCTGTATCCGTCAAAGAAGGGTGTATGTCTTCCTCCCTCTTCTTTCTTTAATACGTATACCTCTGCCTTAAACTTTGTATGGGGGTTGATTGTTCCTGGCTTTGATAATACTTGTCCTCTTTCAATTTCTGTTCTTTGGATCCCTCTTAACAGTACCCCTACGTTGTCTCCCGCTTGGGCTTGGTCTAGTAGCTTTCTGAACATTTCTACTCCTGTTACTACCAGCTTTCTCTTCTCGTCTGCCAAACCTACTAGCTCTACTTCGTCTTGTACCTTTACGATACCTCTTTCTACTCTTCCTGTTGCTACTGTTCCTCTTCCTGTAATGGAGAATACGTCCTCTACTGGCATTAGGAAGGGCTTGTCGGTATCTCTTTCTGGCTCTGGAATGTATCCATCTATGATTTCAAACAGCTCTACAATCTTATCTCCCCATGCTCCATCTGGATCATTTAATGCTTGTAGTGCTGATCCCCTTACAATTGGTGTATCGTCTCCTGGGAATTCATACATGTTCAATAAATCTCTAATTTCCATTTCTACTAATTCTAATAGCTCTTCGTCATCCACCATATCGCATTTGTTTAAGAATACTACGATGTATGGTACCCCTACCTGTCTTGATAACAGGATGTGCTCTCTTGTTTGAGGCATTGGTCCGTCTGCTGCTGAACATACCAGAATCGCTCCGTCCATTTGGGCTGCTCCTGTAATCATGTTCTTTACATAGTCAGCATGGCCTGGGCAGTCTACGTGGGCATAGTGTCTGTTTGGTGTTTCGTATTCTACGTGGGATGTTGATATTGTGATTCCTCTTTCCTTTTCCTCTGGTGCCTTGTCGATTTGGTCAAAGGCTACTGCTCCCCCTGTTCCAAATCTTTTGTTTAATGTTATTGTGATTGCTGCTGTTAAGGTTGTCTTTCCATGGTCTACGTGTCCGATTGTTCCTATGTTTACATGGGGCTTGCTTCTTTCAAATTTTGCTTTCGCCATTTTTTTCTCCTCCTTAAATATTAAGATGGTATCCAAAAAATAATTAATTCATTCACCACATATGGCTTATTTGATGGATTTGATCTTCATGGGCTATGGACACGATGCCGGGTGTATCTATGTCGACCCCATTGAAGAATGTGCAATTTTGAAGGCCTTTAGGAAAGGCCTTTTTTGCACAGAAATCAATCTCCATACTATTCGTAGAATATTTTACTATGTATCCTACTCCATTGTCAATACCATTTCCGGGAAGTCCCTTACCATAACCGCTCAGGTATTCCTGACCTCTAAATAACGTTCCAGCTTACGCTTTACCCTTTGTAGGGCATTATCAATTGACTTGACATGACGGTCCAGGTCTGCGGCAATTTCTTGATAGGAACGGCCCTGCAAATACAGCATGAGGACCTTCCACTCCAGATCACTTAAAATTTCTCCAATTTTCCCTTCAATATGCCCCAGTTCCTCACGACAAATAATGAGTTCTTCGGGATCAGTTATTTTTTGACCTGAGATGACATCCAGTAGCGTTCGATCCGATTCCTCGTCATAAATTGGCTTATTTAAAGATACATAGGAATTTAAAGGGATATGTTTCTGCCGAGTAGCAGTTTTAATAGCTGTGATAATCTGCCTCGTAATACATAATTCAGCAAAGGCTTTAAAAGAAGAAAGCTTGTCCGGTCTAAAATCCCGGATTGCCTTGTAAAGGCCAATCATTCCTTCTTGAACAATATCTTCACGGTCTGCACCGATCAAAAAATAGGACCTGGCCTTAGCACGTACAAAATTTCGATACTTTTTAATCAAAAGCTCCAGGGCAACAATATCGCCATTTTTAGCATCTTCGACGATCGCCTCATCTGGTAATTCTGAACATGATTCTATTATATCTCTTTTTGCAACACCAATACCCACACACATCGCCTCCACCATAATAAAAATGCCCAAAAACCTGCTTTAATTATAACCTATCAAATTATGTAAAGTCAAGGCATTTCACAGCTTGCGTCTGAATTTTTCGAGTTTTTCTAAAACAGATTGATCCAGTCGATTTGAGAGGTAATCCTTTTTTAATTGGATTTCTTCAGTTTTTTTTGTAATTTTTTCTTTGATTCTCTCATAATCCAGCAATAACTCCCTGACAGAAATTCGAGTAGCACCGCTGCCCAATATCATTTGCTGCTCAAGCCAATCATTGGTTACCACCTGAACCCGATTTCTTTTAGATAATTCGATAATTTTCTTCTCTATATATCCATCGGCCGTCTCCTTTTCTTTGGTAAAAACCACGGTAACCCCCATCTGATGTTCTATCTTTTCCATGCTGTATTTCACCAGGTGCGCATCAAAGACAATGGTCACCTTAAGATCCTTATAAGCCTGATATTCTGCCATCATTTCAATGAGCTGACGCCGTGCCCCCTCCAGGTCTTCCCGGCTAATTTCCCTCAGTTGGGGCCATGCATTAATGACATTATAGCCATCAATTAATAGATGTTCCTTCACTGCCCTCACGTCAATTCTACCAATCTAAGAACCAATTGATCTTTGACGAAGAACTTCATACATCAGCACGGCTGCAGCAACGGAGGCATTCAAGGAAGTGATCTGGCCAACCATCGGCAGCTTCACCAAAAAATCACATTTTTCTTTCACCAGTCGTGACAGGCCGCTGCCTTCACTGCCAATGACCAATGCGATGGGCCCCTTTAAATTCATTAAATAATGCTCCTTTTCTCCTGCCATATCGGCCCCGGTGACCCAAATTCCCATTTTTTTGAGCTTGTCTATGGTTTGCCCAATATTTGAAACCTTTGCTACCGGAACATATTCAATGGCTCCGGCAGAGGTTTTGGCCACCACTGAGGTTAACCCCACAGCCCTTCTTTTAGGAATGATTATACCGTCTACACCAACAGCATCGGCTGTCCGGATCATGGAGCCCAAATTGTGGGGGTCCATAATTTCATCTAAAATCAACAAAAAAGGCTCCTTTCCTTTTTGTTTTACTCCCTCTAAAATGTCTTCCAACGCTACGTAATCATGGGCCGCTGCAAAGGCAATAACCCCTTGATGGGTCTCCCCTTCAGATAATTCATTGAGTTTTTGTCGTTCTACCTGCTGAACTGGAATTCCCTTTTCTTTGGCCATGGCCATGATTTTTTTAACAGACCCCTCACCGGCTCCCTTGGCCACCAAAATCTTATCAATTTCTCTGCCTGACTTGATCCCCTCTATTACCGGGTTTCTTCCTATGATTTTATCATTTCTCATTTCTTCACTTCCTCTTTTATTGGTAAATGCGCCGCATTTATTTTCCCTCTTGAGAGCCACTTTTATAAGCCATTACAGCAACTGAAAGAAGTTCCTTACTTCTTTTATGCTGCCACAGGTCATTTTCCCTTCAGGGCAGGGCTGATTTAGACAATTTGGTCCACTATGGCGAAAAACCCTGGGGGCCACCTGTCTTACCAACTTCAGCATTTCAATGGCCAGAGCCCTGATTTCCCATTGGGCACGATTACAACAGCGATGATGAAAAAAGTTAAATAATGCCCTGGCATTCATGGTCACTACGATTTTCGTTTCACAGGCATTGGGAAGCACAAAGCGGGCATCTTCAATGGCCTGTTTGCTGGCCTTTGACTTTGCCTGTTTTTCATCAACACCTTTTGCCAGTAGCTTTTCATAGTGCTGCTGAAACAGCAGGTCAACCAGTTGATCATATGCCTGCTGCTGCTGCTTCATGGCTTCAACAAATACCCCATGGGCCTGGGGGTTATTTTTTATTGCAGGCGGAACGACAAATTCAAACTGACCCTCAGAGACATAACGCTGACTTTTTTGAGAATAGCTGGAGCCAATTCGATGTCTTACCAGTTGATGGGTCAGGCTTCTGGACACCCCCTCAATACCAAAGGTAAAGCTAATATGCTCAAAGGGCGATTCGTGCCCCATTTGGGCCAGCATTTCAATGAAGTTTCCAATGGTTTCAGGTTTCTGATTTTCTAAAAGCTCCTCTATATTACTGGAGGAGTAGCATAGCTTCGCTGCTGCCGCCAGGATTTTTTCCGGTTCCGGTGTATGGGTAAGCAGGGTGACCTTTAACTTTGCTTCCATTATTCAATTCCCCCTTCAATTTTGATGTCACGATAGGGGAATACCCCTAAAAAATAAATTCTAACCTTTGCTGCATATTTTCCTTCAAGCTCCTCTAAATAGGAATTTCCCCCCTCATTGATTAGAATTTTAGTAATTTCTCCCTCAGAAGCCTCGTGGCTCACCTCAATAAGCCGATAGGTAATAACGGGGGGCTTAAGGACAATAGGATGATGGACAGCAGCTGCTGCCTCCAGGGCAAAATCCCCATATCGGTTCTGGTCTCCCGCCAAATTTCCCACTGGGTCAATCCATAAAGATTTTATCAATAAGACAGAAAAAAGTATTGCTGTGGCCAACACCAGGGTTTTAGCCCTCCTGTCCATGGCTGTTATCCCCCTTTTCAAGTATGTCAATGTTTTCATTGATGATCTCAACGGATCGAATCATCAAGGCCAGTAGTCTTTCAACCTCTCCTCTGTAAAATAAATATCCCAGCAGGGCTTCAAAGCCCGTAGCATAGCGATAATCAGACAATACTGCATTTTTAGGCACCGTAGCTGATTTTTGGTTACGGCCTCGCTTGACAATTCCCCATTCTTCCTCTGACAGCTGGGGCTCAAGGGCATGTACAATTTCTGCCTGGGCCTTGGCCTTTACATATTTCGTTGCGGTCTTGTGAAGGGCATTGACTGAAACCGTCATTGTCTGTATTAAATAGTTACGAATAAAAACCTCAAAAATGGCATCCCCCATATAGGCCAATACCAGGGGTGCCATCATTTTTACCTCTTGCTCTGTTTTGATCGTGTTTCCCTTCATCATCTGTTTTATAAAGGATTCCATAATTAACCTGCCTTTTTTTATCTTTTTCCTAACTATTATTATATGTGATACCGGCACTTTTAGCAATTTTACATTGAATTTTTTAAGAATTAGGAAAAGAATACCTTTACCCTAAAAAAGAGGTTATTTCCCTTAAGATATTTGATATATTTAAAAGAGAAGGCCCTAAGCTTAAGGCCTTCTCAAAATTACTTCATAATATTTTATCGTTTTTCCATCAATTGCTGATGTATCGCCCTGGCAGCGGTTTTTCCCGCTCCCATGGCCAGAATGACCGTAGCAGCCCCTGTTACGGCATCGCCCCCAGCATAGACGCCTGCTTTACTGGTGGCACCTGTCTCTTCCTCTACAACAATTCCCCCCCATGAATGGGTTTTTAATCCCTCGGTTGTACTTTTAATTAAAGGGTTGGGGGATTGACCGATGGCCACAATGACGGTTTCAACGGGAAATTCATATTCTGAGCCTGGAACGGCCTGGACCCTTCTTCTTCCTGATTGATCCGGTTCCCCCAATTCCATTTCAACACATTCTATGGCCCTTACCCAGCCCTCCTGGGTACCAAGGATTTTCGTTGGATTGGTTAGGAGCTTAAACTGAATCCCCTCCTCCTTGGCATGATGTATTTCCTCCAATCGAGCAGGCATTTCTGCCTCAGATCGCCGATAGACAATGTAGACCTCCTCTGCCCCCAGGCGTTTGGCACTTCTGGCGGCATCCATAGCCACATTCCCGCTGCCGATGACTGCTACCCGTTTACCTACCCAAACTGGGGTATCATAGTCTGGAAATTCATAGGCCTTCATTAGATTAATTCTTGTCAGAAACTCGTTAGCAGAATATACTCCGTTCAAGTTTTCCCCCGGTATATTCATGAAGTTAGGCAGGCCTGCCCCTGATCCGATGAAAACTGCCCGATAGCCGGCCTCCATCAGTTCATCTACAGAATAGACCTTGCCGATCACCATATTAGTCTGAATTTCAACGTTTAACGCCTTTAACTGCTGGATTTCTCTTTGTACAATCTTCTTCGGCAGTCTGAATTCCGGTATGCCGTACATCAATACACCTCCAGGTGTATGAAAGGCTTCAAAGACGGTTACTTTATAGCCCAGCTTGGCCAGGTCCCCGGCACAGGTAAGACCTGCCGGCCCCGAACCGACAACCGCCACCTTAATGCCATTGGACTTGGGCAGCGAGGCTTCCTTTCCGGGTGATTCCATATTCCTATCCGCCACAAAGCGTTCCAATCTTCCGATTGCCACGGCCTCTCCCTTCTTTGCCCTGACACAGCGGGCTTCGCATTGGTTCTCCTGGGGACACACTCTGCCGCATACCGCCGGCAAGGAATTGGTCTCTTTAATTTTATGGTAGGCTCCTTCATAGTCTCCCGTTGCGATAAGACTGATAAAATCTGGTATTTTTACATTCACCGGACATCCCCCTACACAGGGCTGATGCTTGCACTGTAAGCACCGGGAGGCTTCTTCCCTTGCCATGGCTTCATCATAACCCAGAGCAACCTCTAAAAAGTCTTGATTCCGTGTGTTAGGGTTCCGCTCCTGCATTTTTACCTTTTCAAGTGCCATATTAGCCATTGATTAGCCCTCCCATCGTGCATTGATGTGCTTCCAATGAGCGTTTCTCCTGATCGAAGTACATTCGCTGTCTCCTCATGGCCTCGTCAAAATCGATTAAGTGTCCATCAAAATCGGGGCCGTCGATACAGGCAAATTTGGTTTGACCATCATAGGTAACCCGGCATCCGCCACACATACCTGTTCCGTCTATCATGACAGGATTCATACTGATAATGGTTTTAATGTCGTATTGCCTGGTTAAATCACAAACCACCTTCATCATGATTAAGGGCCCAATGGCTATGACCAGGTCGTATTGGTTCCCTTCCTCTATCAGTTGTTTAAGGACATCGGTAACAAAGCCCCTTCGACCATTGGAACCATCATCGGTGGTTACCACCAATCGATCACTTACTGCCCTGACCTCATCCTCTAAAATAATCATCTCTTGATTTCTAAATCCAATGATAGAATGCACCTCTGCACCCAGACTATGGAGCTTCTTGGCCTGGGGAAAGGCAATGGCTGTTCCCAGGCCTCCGCCAATGACAGCCACCCGTTGATAGCCCTCTAAATGGGAGGCAGCCCCCAGGGGGCCAACAAAATCTAAAATAAATTCCCCTTCCTCCATGGCTCCCAACAATCTGGTGGTTTTTCCCACCTTTTGAAAAATGATGGTAACGGTACCTGCTTCACGATCGTAATCTGCAATAGTTAATGGTATCCTTTCCCCACTTTCATTGACCCTCAGTATAATAAATTGCCCTGGCTCTGCCTTTCTGGCTATGGCCGGAGCATCAATATCCATTCGAGTTACCTGGGGATTTAAGTCTGCCTTCCCAACAATTTTATACATGATGATCCTCCCTACTGATAACATTATCGTCTTCTGGTTAATTGTTCTAATTGCCTAATTAGGATTATAATATTGCTGACAGATATCAGAGTTAATTTTATCATATCCCCATGACCAAATTCAACCGAACATTCTCTGAATTTTCATAATTGTTAAATAATAATCAAACTTATAGGTTACCCTCCTCATTATATCTGTTTCTCTAAAAATACGATATAAATTTAAACATTCTAACCACATATCTTAAAAAGTTCTAGTTGGTTAATACCCAACTAGAACTTTTTATATAGACTTAAAAATTTACCTTTGCTCCATAATAAGCAGCTTCAAATAATTTTTTCATTTCTTCTGCAGAAATTTTCCTTGGGTTTGTACCTGTACAAGGATCCGCTACTGCTGCTTTAGAAATTTCATCTAAGTGTTTTTTGAATAAGCTTTCTGATAACCCAAATTCCGCTAAGGTTTGTGGCATATTCATAGCGACTCTAAAATCTTTAACAAGTTTAATTAATGATTCAACCAATTCGTCTGTTGTATTTCCGTTTAATCCTAATCTTTTAGCTATATCAGCGTAAGCATTTCCAGCTGTTTTAGCATTAAATTCTATAACATATGGCAAGTATATTGCATTTGCACATCCATGGGCTATATTAAATATTTTGCCTGTTTTATGCGCCATTGAATGAACGATTCCGAGTATGGCATTAGAAAACGCCATCCCAGCTAAACATTGGGATATATGCATGTTTTCTCTAGCTTCTTTTTCCCCATTAAATGAGTTAACTAAATTTTCAACTGTCATTTCTATTGATTTCATAGCTAGTGAATCAGTTATTGGATTTCTAGCAGTTGAGACATAAGCTTCTATAGCATGAGTTAAAGCATCCATACCAGTGTTAGCAATTAATTTTGGAGTCATACTTTGAACTAAAGCAGTATCAACTATAGCAACATCTGGAGTGATGTTATAGTCAGCTATTGGGTATTTAATCTGGGTTTCATTGTCAGTTATGACTGAAAATGAAGTGACTTCAGAACCAGTACCACTTGTGGTTGGTATAGCTATGAACTTTGCTTTTTGACGTAGCTCTGGTAAGTTAAATGGTTTAGCAGCTTCTTCAAAAGTTAAGTTTGGATATTCATAAAATATCCACATTGCTTTAGCGGCATCTATCGGTGATCCTCCACCAATACCAATTATTAAATCAGGTTTAAATGAATTCATCATTTCAACCCCCTTATTAACAGTTGGGACAGAAGGATCATTTTCAACACCAGAGAATACTGTAGTTTCAATTCTTGATTCTTTTAATAAATCCTGAATTTTAGGAACTGTTCCATCCTTTATTAATCTTTCAGAACCAATAATTAACATGGCCTTAGTTCCTTTTACATCTTTTAAATGATCTAGTGCATCAGATCCAAAATAAACATCTCTTGGTATAGTAAATCTTTGCATTTACTATTCCTCCTTTAAATTAAATTTTAATTATGTCCCTCCAGACAAGTCTTAGTATAAACATTCTAATTTGAAAAAAAAGAAGGCACTTTTCGGTAGGGCAGTTTCTAAAAAGTATGAAATGCGAAGTTGTCTAAGAAATTTTTGAAAAGTTTTTGTAATACAACTTTAAATTCTAAGTATAGAATTAACATTACAAGTACATTAATGAAGGCTTTTTTATATGATATAATTATCTTATCAACCTTTAAAAATAAAATTATCTTCTTAGAAAAAGAGAAAAAGCTCAAAATGGGTTTAAACAGTTGATTAAATGTTGATACTTTGGTATCATTTCCTTGCATATTTTATGCCATTTTCTGCTATTGTTAAGAGTTTACAAATTTAGTTTTTAATTCAACTCTAGTGATATAATATATAAATGATGTATTTTAAATATTAATTCAAGAAGGAGTGAAAGTATGCCAAAAGATAGATCGAATAAAGTTAGCTGCAACAATTATAGATGTGAGATAGAAGTTACATTAGAGATCTTAAGCGGTAAGTGGAAAGCTCTTATTATTTGGAATCTTAATCTCCATAAATCAATAAGATATAATGAATTTAGAAGGTTAATTCCTGAAATAACTCAGAAGATGTTAAGTCAGCAATTGAAAGACTTAGAACAAAATAGATTGGTTAATAGAACTGTTTATCATGAAGTTCCCCCAATGGTTGAATATTCACTTACTGAAATGGGGGAGGAATTAATACCTATTTTAGAATCAATGGATAAGTGGGGAAAATCATTTGTCGATAATTTTAAAAATCAACCCACTTGAAGAACTTGATTACCTCAGTATCATTTAGGTTTTGAGATTCGTGAGTGATCAAGTACTTTACCAATTAATTTCTTGCCATTCAAGCTGTTGCCGAATTGAAGATAAAATTTAAAAATCCGCCCATAGGAAAAGCCAATTTAACTTGCTTTTCCCAAGGCGGGTTAAGCCATTGTTCGGACTAGTTATTACAGATTGACTGATTTCATTTTTCTCTTTTCTGACCTGCTGCCGTTTTTTGATTAAGGCCTTAAGCTCCTCCTCATTAAGGCAGGATTTCTAATAGTATATAATTACAAATTTTCACCATTATGGTTTGCAACCAATGGAAATTATTGTATAATTAGTATGTACCTGTATTTTATATTCCATGGGGTTAAATTCTTCTACAGGTATAGACTGTTAAAAAATTTATACAGATGAATGGAGGTTTTACCAATGAAAAGGCTATTCATCCTGGTGCTGCTGATTTCTCTATCTTCCTTTGTTTTTGTCGGCGCCCAAACCGTTGAACAGGAGGCTTCACCCGATATCCTCTATCATGACCATCAATGTGAACACTCCCACGGGTACATTGATTTATCAGAATTGGACATTACGCAAGAGGAATTTGAAGCTAAGTCTAACCTATGCCCCAAGTGCGATGGTTGGCTTACACACAATAAAATCGGTACATCTGATTGGGAGATAAGCGATACCTTCGTTTGCCCCGACAACCATCGAAACTGCGTAGTTAGTGAGCAAGTGAGATACCATTATTATCAAGACATTTGTTCAAGCTGCGGTTTCAGCGAAAGATACAATACTCGAGAGTATCGTTACGTACATCACCGCTAACTTCAAATTCACCCCATGGGAATTACGTTAAAAGCAAAGCTCAGATAATAGCCGAGCTTTGCTTTTCTTTATCTTAAACCTTGATTACCTTCACACCCTGGGGGGTATCCTCCAATACAATTCCTTTAGCCTTAAGCAGGTCTCGGATTTCGTCAGCCCGCTTAAAATTTTTCTCTTTTCTGGCCTGCTGCCGTTCTTCGATTAAGGTCTCAAGCTCCTCCTCAAGATTTGTATCCTCCTGCTTTTCCAATAGCCCCAATACACCTGCCAATTCCATCAGTAAATCAAGGGCCTCCTTAAGGTCTCTTTGATTGCTGCTGATGAGGGCATGGCTATTAATATGTCTTGCCAGCTCAAAAATGACGGCAATACCATCGGCTGTATTGAAATCATCATCCATGGCTTCAATAAATCTTTGGCGATAATCAGGCAATACTTTAACCCATTCGGGCTGCTTGAGAGCTTCTTCCTTAGTGTTGTCAATTAGGTGCCTTAAATTATTTCTTGTGTTATACAGTCTTTCCAGACCGTTTTTGGCCGCCTCCACCAGCTCCTGACTAAAGTTAACGGGATTACGGTAATGGGCAGAGAAGATAAAGAAGCGAATCACCTCTAAATCGTACTCTTGGGCAATTTCTCTGGGGGTAAAGAAGTTGTTTAAAGACTTCGACATCTTTTTATTGTCTACATTCAAGTAGCCCACATGGAGCCAGTAGTTGGCAAAGGGCTTGCCAAAGGCTGCTTCACTTTGAGCAATTTCGTTTTCGTGATGGGGGAAAACCAAGTCGCCGCCCCCACCATGGATATCAATGGTTTCTCCTAAATACTTCTTTGCCATGGCGGAGCATTCGATATGCCAGCCGGGCCTTCCATTGCCCCAGGGGCTTTCCCAGCTTGGTTCTCCCGTCTTGGCCGCCTTCCACAGGGCAAAATCCAGAGGATTTCTTTTCTGTTCGTTTACCTCGATACGGGCTCCAGATTGAAGATCTTCTATACTTTGCTTCGACAGCTTTCCATAGTGATGGAATTTTGAAACATCAAAATAAACGTCTCCCTTAACAGGATAGGCAAAGCCCTTTTTAACCAACTGATCAATCAATTCAATGATCTCTGGAACATTTTCTGTTACCTTTGGATGAATGTCGGCGGGTAAAATCCCCAGGCTGGCGGCATCCTTAAAGTACTCCTGAATATACCTTTCACTGATTTCAGTGGGAGATACCCCTTCCTCCTGGGCCCTTTTAATAATTTTATCGTCTACATCGGTGAAGTTTTGTACAAAGGTTACCTGAAAGCCCCGATATTGAAAATATCGCCGCATGGCGTCAAAGGTCATAAAGGTTCGGGCGTTACCTATATGAAAGTAATTGTATACCGTTGGTCCGCAGGCATACATTGTAATCTTTCCCGGCTCAATGGGAACAAATTCTTCTTTTTGCTTTGTCAGTGTATTATATAATTTCATCCTTTTTCGCTCCTTTCTAAGTCTTCAATTCGTTTAAGCAAATGCTGCAGCTGCTGCTTCATTGTATCTAAATCATCAGAAATGGGATCTGGCAGCTTTACCTGATCAAGGTCAATTTCATATGCTGAGGAAACCTTGACATTATCCTTTACCACGACTCTGCCGGGTACCCCCACCACGGTACAATTGGGGGGAACCTCCTTTAACACCACTGACCCTGCTCCAATTTTTGAATTATCCCCTACCTTAAAGGGTCCTAACACCTTAGCGCCGCAGGATATCACCACATTGTTGCCAATGGTGGGATGCCTTTTTCCCTTTTCTTTGCCGGTTCCCCCCAGGGTTGCTCCTTGGTAAATGGTGACGTTATCTCCCACCTCGGCGGTTTCCCCAATCACAACCCCTGTTCCATGGTCTATAAAAAGTCTTCTGCCAATGGTTGCTCCGGGGTGTATTTCTATACCTGTAAAAAACCTTGAAATATTGGAGATTATTCTGGGCACCAGTACCCAGCCCCTTTTATACAGGGAATGGGAAATTCGATGAAGTATAATGGCATGGAGGCCGGGATAGCATAATAGTACCTCTAAGGTAGTTCTGGCAGCAGGGTCCCGTTCAAATATGGCCTGTATATCATCCTTAACCCTTTCAAAGAAACCAAACATCTTAAAACCCTCCTATATTGTATCTAACAAGAACAAAGTCTTCCCTTAGAAGATGTAAAGGACGACTTTGTTGAAATCTATATACGGAAAAGCTCTCTTTACTAATTAATTTAAGTAAGAACTTTCCTATAGATTAAAAAAACCCATCTCCAGGTAATTCCTAGAGACGGGTATCCGCGGTTCCACTCTACTTAAATGCCCAATGGCAATTCTCTTTTGGGTCGATAACGGAACTACCCGATTTGCCCTACTAACCTTCAGGCAATGGCTCCCAGGTGCATTTCAATTGTACCTACCCTTAGGGCTATTCTCAGCCAATGATAGCCCCTCTCTGTAATTCAGCACAATTTACTTCTCCTGTTCTTCGCCTTTAACTATAAAAGATGATTTCTTACATATTCTATTCGTGACAATAGATTTTGTTTCCCTAAAACTTTAATAATTTGATTGATATCAGGCCCATGGGACTTCCCTGTGATGGCTACCCGAATAGGCTTGAAAAGCTTGGGCCCCTTTAGCCCGGTTTCCTTTTGTATGGCCTTTAAAGCCCCTTTACCGAAGTCTGCATCAATAACCTGTGCCCCTTTTACCTTTTCTTCGAAAGCATTAAGCAATTGGGCCATGGACTCATCCTTTAATATTTCTCTGGCGTCTTCATCCTCTGGTTCTATTTCTGTCTTGAAAAAAATATCGGCATAATCAACAATTTCTGCCACATAGGAGAGCTTTTCCTTTAGTATTCCAATTACCTCGGTTAACCAGTCATACCGCTCCTCTGCCTCCTCCTGGGTAAGATAGCCTGCCTTCACCAGGTGAGGAATTGCTAAATCTGTAATACGATTATTGTCACTTTCCTTAATGTAATGGGAATTTACCCAATTCAGCTTATTAACATCAAAAACACCGCCGCTTTTTGAAACCCTCTCTAAGGAAAATTTAGCCTCCAGCTCCTCAAGGCTGAAAATTTCCTGATTATCCTCTGGGCTCCAACCCACCAGGGCAATGTAGTTAACCAATGCCTCTGGTAAATAGCCCTTTTTAATGAAATCCTCCACCGCCACATCTCCATGACGCTTGCTGAGCTTCTTCTTTTCATTGTTTAAAATATTGGGCAAATGAACGTATTGAGGTGCCTGCCAGCCAAAGGCCTCGTAAAGATATACATGCTTCGGTGTAGAAATAAGCCATTCCTCACCCCGAATGACATGGGTAATTCCCATCAGGTGGTCATCCACCACTACAGCAAAATGGTAGGTAGGAAAACCGTCTGATTTGATTAATACCTGGTCGTCCATATCAGCGGTATTGACCACCACATTGCCCCGTACTACGTCAGAGAAGGCAATATCCTTACCTTCAGGTAATTTTAAACGTATGACATAGGGCTCTTTGTTGGCAATTTTAGCCGCTACGGCTTCTTTAGACAGATTTCTACAGTGACCGTCATATTTGGGCAGCTCCCCTGCGGCCTTTTGTTTTTCCCTTACCTCATCAATTCGTTCCTTGGAACAAAAACAATGGTAGGCATGGCCCTTCTCTAAAAGCTCATTAATATACCTTTGGTAGATTTCTAGCCTTTGGGATTGTACATAGGGGCCGTAATCTCCCTGATCTACCATTTTACCATCAACAACGGCTACTCCTTCATCATGGTTAATGCCTGCCCAGGCCATGGCCCGAAGCATGCCCTCTACGGCTCCCTCCACCAAACGGCTTTGGTCTGTATCTTCAATTCTTAAAATATATTTACCGCCATTTCTTCTGGCAAATAAATAATTATACAGAGCAGTTCTCAGGCTGCCTATATGAACAAATCCTGTTGGACTTGGTGCAAATCTAACCCTTACGGACATATGAATCCTCCTATAGCTTCCCTTAATTTTTTATTCTTTAATTATAACTGATTCTACGGGCCCTAGCAAGCCGGATTATGTCCTTTGAGTTTACGGAAGCTTGTCTATTTTCCTGTAAGCATCCCAATAAGGGAGTTAAAAAAATCCTTAATCAGATCAATAATTCGTTGAAGCAGGCCCCTGACTTCTTCATTTTGCCGAGCTATTTCCCCCAGCTGTTCAGTAATCCCCCGTAGCTGCTGTCTAATCTCATCGGTGTCAAGGTTTAAACGGGAAATTCCCTCCATTAAACGGGTTATGTCTTCAATTTGCCGTTCATTTAAATTGATGTTCAAATTTCCTGAAATCTCAATAATAATTCGCCTAATTTCCTCAGGACTCTTAATATTTTTTTCAACAATTTCCTGTTTAATGGTTTGAATTAGTTCGGTGGCCCTTTCCTGCCCCACCGACTGACCTAATTCACCGGTCTTTACAATCTCCTCATTGGCAATTTCTTTTTGTTCCTGACTGATGTTTTGGCCCTTAAGGGCTTCAAAGGCCTTTATGATTCCGGTCAAGGCCGCGGTGCCTGAAACATTAACGGGGGCTGCCGCAATAATTTTAGCATCTTTAACCCCGGCGGTCACCAGGGCATTTTGAAACATGCCGGCCGTTACCCAGGTTAAATTATAGGTTTGAACCTGTATTCCCGCCCCAGGGTTAAGGGCCTCAACATAGGCTGATGAGATGGCTCTGGAGCCGATTTGCTCCTCTGAAGCAATCCCCTGTAGATAGGTTCGTTCCTCTTCATTGGTCACCACCAGTATTTTGACTTCCTCTTCTTCTACCCCAAAGAGGTCCAGCATTTGCTGTCGCTGCTGCTGGTTTAGATCATTCCCCAGGGTTACCACCCTTTCTTCAGCACCCCAGCCCTGTATACTGCTAATTAGAAAGAAAATAAGGACCATGGGCCAGACCAGCCCTTTTCGTAACTTTTTCATATTTTAACCTCCCAGGTTTTTTCTTATTTTTCCACTCCACTGGGGGATTATACAAGAAAAGCTCCTTGAGAATTCAAGGAGCTAATTAAATATACAGCTATTAATTAATAGGCTTTGGCATAGTAGGCCATTTTGGTGGCCTTCTTACCGCAGAAGGGGCAAACTTCACCTAAATCCTCCTGCTCAAAGGGAATACACCGAATGGTTACACTGATTTCAGCTTTAATTTTGTCTTCACAATCTCGGTCACCGCACCACATGGCCTTAACAAAGCCTGGTCTTTTTTCCATGACCTCTTTTAATTCCTCCATGGTTTTCACATAGTAGGTTTTTTCATCCCGCATTTTTTTAGCCTTTAACAGCAGGTTATTTTGAATATCCTCCAGCCATTTAGAAGCCGTCGCCTGGATATTATCCATTGATACAGCTTCCTTTTCCAGGGTGTCTCGCCTGAAGAACATCACTTGATTTTTTTCGATATCCTTGGGTCCAATTTCAATTCGCAAGGGAACCCCCTTCATTTCCCATTCATTAAATTTCCAGCCTGGCGAATAATTTTCCCGGTCATCTACCTCTACCTTAAATTCTGCCTTTAGCTGGTTAAACAGCTCATCGACCTTTTCCATTACACCGCCCTTATGGCTGGCAATGGGTACAATCACCACTTGAATTGGCGCTACCCTTGGAGGCAATACCAGCCCCCGGTTATCGCCATGGGTCATGATAATTCCGCCAATTAAACGGGTAGAAACCCCCCAGGAGGTATGATAGGGATGCTTTAGCTCTCCATCCCGGTCGGAATAGCTGATATCAAAGGCGCTGGTAAAATGCTGTCCTAAATTGTGGGAGGTTCCTGCCTGAAGAGCCTTGCCATCATGCATCAGGGCTTCCATGGTATAGGTGGCATGGGCCCCGGCAAACTTTTCCTTTTCAGTTTTTTGACCAACTACAACTGGCATGGCTAAGACCTCTTCTGCCATTTCCCGATAAATATTCAGCATTTGCAGGGTTTCTTCCTGGGCTTCTTCATCGGTTTCATGGAGCGTGTGACCCTCCTGCCATAAAAATTCAGATGTTCTTAGAAAAGGCCGTGTACTTTTTTCCCAACGAACCACGCTACACCATTGGTTGTAAAGGAAGGGCAAATCCCGATAGGATTTTAGCCATTTACTATACATTTCACAGATGATGGTTTCGGAAGTGGGCCTAACACAAAGACGCTCGGCCAGCTCCTCCTGGCCACCATGGGTTACCCAGGCCACCTCAGGGGCAAAGCCCTCAACATGTTCTGCTTCCTTTTTCAACAGACTTTCCGGAATCAACAGAGGAAAATAGCAGTTTTTATGACCTGTTTCCTTAAAGCGTTTGTCCAGGTAGGACTGTATATTTTCCCAAATTGCGTAACCATAGGGCTTAATTACCATGAAGCCCCTTACCGGTGAATAGTCCACCATATCGGTTTTTAAAATGACATCAGTATACCATTGGGCAAAGTCTGTTTCCATGGGGGTTATTTCACTGACAAATTGCTTTTCCTTCTTACTCATCTTTAAACTCCCTTCACCTTCTATTTTTAAGTACATAAAAAGCTCCCATCTCTGTTTAATAGAGACGAGAGCTATATTTCCCGCGGTACCACTCTAATTAATCCATTGTATCTTAACGGATTCCCTTAAGGGTTTAACGGCCCCCACCGGCTAACTTACTTTTGTTTCGGTCAGCAACTCAAGGACGGGTTCTAAAATCTAGCCTAAAAACCTTTCAGCCATGGGTTTTCTCTCTACAAAGCATTGATTTTATACTATTTCCTCTCAACGTTTTGATATTCTTTTTTTATAGCATACCCAAAAGCTCTTCATCTGTCAATAGCTCTTGCTAACAATATGCCCTGAATGAAAGAGATTAATTCTATCAATTCCCTACCAGGCTGGCAATGGCCTGAGCTGCAATTCCCTTTCCCTTTCCAGTAAAAGCCATCCCCTCTGTGGTGGTGGCTTTGATATTGATTCTATCTACGTCGATCTTTAACGCCTGGGCCACATTTTCTCTCATGTCCTGTATATAGGGGGCCATTTTGGGTCTTTCGGCGATGATGGTGGCATCCACATTATTTACTTGATAGCCCTTTGTTTCCAAAAGCTGCTTTACTTTTTTTAAAAGCTCCAGGCTGTCGGAATCCTTATAGCGCACATCGGTATCGGGAAAATGTCTTCCTATGTCACCAAGGGCCGCCGCCCCCAGAAGGGCATCTTTAATAGCATGGAGCAGTACATCTGCATCGGAATGACCCAATAATCCTTTATCATAGGGGATATCAACCCCCCCTAAGATTAATTTTCTGCCCACCACTAAACGGTGAACATCATAGCCTAATCCAACTCTTATATTCATAAGGATTCTCCCTTCTTGATTATTTCCTCTGCCAGCAGCAAATCCTCCGGAGTAGTAATTTTTAGGTTGCTATAGCTGCCCATTACCACCTTTACAGGATGCCCCAGGGCTTCTACCAGCATGGCATCATCGGTTATTCCCGGCAGCTGCCCCTGACAATGGGCATCTTTTAATAAGCTATACCTAAAGGCCTGAGGCGTTTGTACTGCCCAAAGGCTTTCCCTGAAGGGGGTACTGACAACCAACTGCTTTTCATCTACTACTTTAATTGTATCCTTTACCGGCACAGCTAAAATGGCGGCCCCTACCTCCTTAGCCTCCCTTAGAACCTCTTGAAGCATTGCTTCTGTTAGGAAAGGCCTGGCTCCATCGTGGACCACCACCAGCTCAGGGAAGCTTTCAGCAGCCAACAGTCCTTTATATACTGATTCCCTGCGTTCTTTCCCGCCTTCTACAATCCTTGACACCTTTTTAAATCGATACCCTTCAACAATATGTATTTGGCAATAGGGTATCTCATCCTTCCCCACCACCAAAATGATTTCCTCCACCAGCGGGCTGCGTTCAAATACAGACAGCGTATGGGCCAATAACGGCTTACCCAATAACTGAATATACTGCTTGTTAATATTGGCCCCCATTCGTGTTCCCTTTCCTGCCGCTACAATAATGGCCGTGGTTTTTATTTTTCCCATCACTGCTCCCCCCCAGTGTGCTAATCCATCCTATAGAAAATATACCGTCTTAATTAAACTCGTCTTGTATTTGCTTTTTAGTTTATAGTAAACGATACTGATGCCAACGTCAATTAATTTACAGCTATTATTTTTTTAATAACAAAAACCCTCCCTGTACAAGTACAAAGAGGGTTTTGGATTATGCCGATTTATCAACCATCGATTTAGGCTTTGCAAAAATCATTCTTCCTGCGGCCGTTTGAAGTACACTTGTTACCAGTACATCAATATTCTTACCAATAAATTTCTTTCCGCAGTCAACAACAATCATCGTGCCATCATCTAAGTAAGCTAAGCCCTGCCCTGACTCCTTACCATCTTTAATTACTTGAACAAGCATTTCCTCACCAGGCAGAACCACTGGCTTCACCGCATTGGCCAGTTCATTAATGTTTAACACCGGAACCCCTTGGAATTCGGCCACTTTATTTAGGTTATAGTCATTTGTTAATACCTTGCCATCAATCAGTTGAGCCAGCTTTAACAGCTTGGTATCGACCTCTGAAATATCTTCAAAATCCTGACCACTGATTTTAACTTCAATATCAAGCTCTTTTTGAATCCTATTAAGAATGTCAAGACCCCTTCGTCCTCGGTTTCTTTTTAAAGAGTCTGAGGAATCGGCGATATGTCGAAGCTCCTCCAATACAAATTCGGGAATGATCAATGGCCCTTCCACAAAACCAGTCTTACAAATATCAGCAATACGACCATCAATTATCACACTGGTATCTAATATTTTAGGGGATACCTTTTGGTCTTTTTTGCTTTTATCTTTACTAACACCTTTTTTGAATAATGACTGTAGATTAGTTATTTCATCCATTTTCTTGGTTGCAATGCTAATTCCCAAGTAGGACATAAAAATATATAGGATGGCTGATAATACAGGCCCTACAAAGGGGATTGGTATGACGACAAATATTCTGCTGACCAAATAGGCAATGATCAAGCCGGTAATCAGCCCTACCGACCCTAATACCATGGTAACTAAGGGGACCTTTGATAATTCTTTTTCAATCCAACCGGCCAAGCCTTGACCCTTTTTAATAATCCAGGGAGCGGTGATAAATAATATTCCTCCACCAATTAAACATGATACTATGATTCCAGTAATATAAGTTGCTAAATTATTCTGCAGCGTTTCTAAATTTAAAAGATTTATTATAAATGCGAATACTGTAAAACCTAATAAGCTCCCTAACACCGTTAATACACTTCTAATGATTTTATTAATCATTAAACCACCTCCTATCCTTCATTATTCCCCTTTTACAAATTTTAAAATCACATCTATGATTTTTTTTATCATTTTTCCCATTATAACAGCAAAACCTTAAGAAAACCTTAAGAAGAGCTTAATATTTAGTTATTTCTACTCCTTTATGGCTTCATCTACCAGGGTGATAACTTGATCCTCGGGTAATTCTGCTGCCAAGATGATTTCACTGATTAAGATTTGCCGGGCGTTATTTAATATTTTTCTCTCCCCGGTTGACAAGCTTTTTTCACGATCCCGAAGCACTAGATTTCTTACGACCTCTGCAACCTCGAAAATATCACCTGTTTTAATACGGTCAATATTGGCTCGATAGCGCCTGTTCCAATTTTGAGGCATTTTAGTTTCGTTAGCTTCTAAAACAGCCATTACACTTTCTACCTCATCCTTTTTAATTACCTGGCGAATACCAATTCCTTCAATATTATCCATTGGAATCATTACCTGCATATCATCTAAGGGAATCCTCATAATGTAGTACTTCCTCCGGGTTCCTAATATTTCTCTTTCTTCAATGGCTTCTATAATACCAGCCCCATGCATTGGATAAACAATTTTGTCCCCTATACTAAACATCCGTTACCCCCCTAATCAAGCCTATATTAAACTAAATATAGTATACAACAGAACCAATTTGATGTCAAATAAATTTCAATTTTATCACATCACTATATACTTGTCAATTGTTTTTATGACATAATTCTTCAAATATTTTACCCTGTCCCCTTTTCCCTTACCTAAAATTAATACTGTCCCTTGATTTTGCGCCCTTTAGATTTTCAGCCAATGGGTTACATAAAAAACCCTTTCAGTAATTGACAAAGGAAAGATAATCGCCTTATAATATTAGTAAAGCTAAGGATAACATTTTTTAACATCACCCTGTTTTATTTCATCGAAAAGATTATGTGGCATCTGCCACCAAAGTAATAACATTACATAAAGAGGAAAATAAACCCAAGGAGCTGACGCGATGAAGGACTTTACAATAAACAATTTTCAAGCAATCGTTAATGATGTTTTAATTCGTCATCGAAGTACCTTAGACATCTTAACCAAGTTACAAGAGTGTACCGCAAAAGTAAATCGGGCCGTTGCCAAATCGGCCACCTATTGTGGCTGCATTAAGCTTAATTGTGAGAAACAGGATGTACCTGAGGATGTTTCCTATTCAGAGATGAAGGATTATATGAGCGACCATATTGAAGGGGAGCTATGTGATATCTGTAAGGAAAAAATTGAGAAGGAATTATCTGCTAACCTCTTTTATTTGGCAGCCCTTTGCAATGTTTTTTCTATTGATATCGAGGATATGCTGAAAAATCACTATGAGCAGTTAAAAACCCTGGGTCACTACGGTTTACTATAAAAAAAGACCTCAAACGATTACGTTTAAGGCCGTACTATCTAATGATTCACCTTACTTTTCAGCTGCTTAACCTAAAGCAGCGAAATTCAGGTAAAAATGAGATGAAATATGCATTTGTATTGAGGTTGCCTTGAAGCTGGGATGAATTAATCCCAGTTTTTTACATTAAATATGTCTTCCCAGCATAACCTGTTCTCTTAATCTGGTCAAGCCCTCTTTGATGGCCCGGGCCCTAATTTCCCCGATACCATCTACATCATCCAGCTGATCGGTTGAGGCTTTAATAATATTCTGCAATTCACCAAATTGCTTAACAAGGTTTTCAATGACTGGTGCCGGCAGCCTGGGAATTTTATTTAAAATACGATAGCCCCTTGGAGTAGCAGGTGTATCAAGGGTAGCCGCATTACTTTCATATCCCAGTATTTTAGCAATATTATTTAGGTCTAAAAGCTCCTCAGAGGAAAGGGCCTTGATGTTTTTGGTTACTGCTTGATGGGAGCCTTCATTATTCAAGTTATAATCATTAATAACATGCTTTCCATCAATAGCCACATTGGCCACCAATTCTTCCTGCTGCATACTAATTAGCCGACCTTCATTTCCAAGCTCACAGATAAACTTTTCAATTTCTGTTACAATTCTCATAACCATTTCAGTACGCTGCAGCACCACAGCCACATCGTAAACTGTTACCAAGTCTTCGTATTCCAATGCAGTTAAGTGATTCATTGCCATGTCTAAAACAACCTTATATTTTTCAAGGGTTTGAATGGCTTGATTGGCCTTTGTTAAGATTCTGCCGGTATCTTGAACAATATATTTCGTATATCCCTGGTAAAGAGATATGATATTTCTTCGCTGGGAAATTGAGATCACGACTTCGCCTGTCTCCTTGGCGACCCGTTCTGCAATACGATGTCGTATTCCTGTTTCAGATGAATGAATATCAGGGTTTGGTATTAATTGGGTATTAGCATAGAGTATTTTCTTTACATCATGACTTAAAATAATTGCACCATCCATTTTTGCCAGTTCATAAACATAGGCAGGGGAAAAGTCTACATTGATGGCAAAGCCTCCGTCTACAATATCCATGACAGCCTCACTATCGCCCACCACAATCAGGGCTCCCATCTTTCCCTTTAAAATATTTTCCAGCCCCTCCCTGAGGGGTGTACCTGGGGAAAGCATTTTTATTGTATCTAATAATTGCTTTTGTTTTAATTCTTCTTCCTTCAATTGTTCTGTCCTCCTTTCTCAAAACTAGGCCTATCCCCTATAGCTGTAGTTTTTCCTAAATAGGCTAAGCTTAACCTGCTTTGGGAAGGCTATATTGATTTTTTTTATTTTATTCTTTTATTAGCCGGATGGCTTCTAAAATATTACTGACCGTCTTTAATTCTATGCTGTTAAGACTTAATTTTTGACTATTTTTACTGGGCAGTATGCAAACCTCAAAGCCCATTTTTTCTGCTTCCCTGGCCATTTTTTCCAGGTTAGCCACGGGTCTGATGTCGGCGGTCAAGCTAATTTCTCCCACCACCAGTAGCCTACGGGTTGGAATGACAATATTTTTCAAACTGGATACGATGGCCAGGGCTACCCCTAAGTCGGCACTGGTACCCTCAAGCTTGATTCCACCTACAACATTAATATATACATCATAGTTTACCAGAGGCAAACCCATTTTCTTCTCTAAAACTGCAATAATTAAATTTAATCGATTTAAGTCTATTCCTACAGCAGTTCTCCTGGGAAAGCCCGTATTGGTTGGCGTGACCAGGGCTTGTATTTCAACCAGCAGGGGCCTTGTCCCTTCTACGGTTGCCACAACAACCGCCCCCTCTGCTGCCTCGGTTAAGGATTCCAACAGCATGGCTGACGGATTTCCCACCTCCACCAACCCCTCTTCACGCATTTCAAAAACACCGATTTCACTGGTGGTTCCAAAACGATTCTTTAATGCCCTCAATATTCTGAATTCTTGGGTTCTTTCTCCTTCAAAATGTAAAACCGTATCGACCATATGCTCCAATACCCTGGGCCCCGCCAATTCTCCCTGCTTGGTCACATGGGCCACGATAAACATCGGGATATGGGCACTTTTTCCAATTCTCATGAGATTATTGACGCTTTCCTTTACCTGGGACACGCTGCCAGGTGCAGAGGATAAGTCCTCTTTATAAAGGGTCTGAACTGAATCGACAATGATGAAAATCGGCTTGATCTCTTCAATATATCGTTCAATAATATCAACATTAGTTTCCGAAACAATGTAGAGGCTTTCTGCCATGGCTTCCAATCTTTCAGCCCGCATTTTAATCTGCTCCTCTGATTCCTCACCGGAAACGTACAACACCCTACCATATTTTTCGGCAATTTTACTGCCGGCCTGAAGAATCAGAGTTGATTTCCCAATCCCCGGTTCTCCGGAAATTAAAGTTAGGGAGCCCTTTACAAGGCCGCCCCCCAGAACTCGATTAAGCTCATCATTGGCTGTGTCGTAACGTTCATGAACACCAGATTTGATTGAGCGAATAGGCTGAGGGCGTGATTGTCCCTGAATTGTTGGGGAGCGCCGCATTTCTTTCTTTCCCGAAACCAGCTCTTCCTCCATGGTACTCCATTGATTACAGCCAGGACATCTCCCCAGCCATTTAGGGCTTTCATAGCCACATTCTCTACATAAAAATTTTGTTTTCACCTTTGCCACATTCACACCCCCCTTATATGTAAATCGTTCTAATTTTTATTGTAGCATATAAATCAAGGAAACAAAATTATTCAATCCTTACAAAAATGAAATAGGGGCCACGGCCCCTATTGATTTGACTATTTACCAATTAAAACCAGTTCATCTTCTTCTACCTGAACAGCTACTTTATTTCCCTCTTTAATTGTTCCCTTCAACAGCTCTTCTGACAAATTATCCTCTATCATTTTTTGTATGGCCCGCTTCAGGGGTCTTGCTCCAAATTGAGCATCAAAGCCCTTTTCTGCAATAAACTCCTTCGCCTCAGGACTTACCTCCAATTCAATATTTAATCCCTTCAACCGCTCATTTAAGTCCTTGAGCATTATATCTACAATTCGACCAATGTGTTCCCTTTCAAGACTATGGAACACGATAATATCATCAATACGATTCAAAAATTCAGGCCGGAAGGTTCTTCTTAATTCATCCATTACATTTTCCTTCATTTTTTCGTATTCTCCCTTGACAGCATCTGTTTGAGCTGCCACAAAGCCCAGGGTTTTTTGCTTTTTAATGGTGTGGGCTCCCACATTGGAGGTCATAATGATAACGGAATTTTTAAAATCCACGGTTTTACCCTTGGCATCGGTTAAACGTCCATCGTCCAAAATTTGAAGTAAAATATTAAATACATCGGGATGAGCCTTTTCAATCTCATCAAACAAAATGACTGAATAGGGCTTTCTTCTAACCTTTTCTGTCAATTGCCCTCCTTCATCATACCCTACATAACCAGGAGGAGAACCGATCAGCCTTGATACAGTATGCTTTTCCATATACTCTGACATATCAATCCGTATCATAGCATCTTCTTCACCAAACATGGCCTCTGCCAGGGCTCTGGAAAGCTCAGTTTTTCCTACCCCGGTGGGGCCTAGGAAGATAAAGGAGCCAATAGGACGTTTAGGATCTTTTAATCCTGTCCTTGCCCTACGGATAGCCCGGGCTACAGATCTAACTGCTTCTTCTTGACTAATCACCCGATCGTGTAAAATTTCTTCTAATTTTAATAATCGGTCTGATTCCTGCTGCTGTAGCTTATTAACCGGTACTCCCGTCCAGTTGGAAACCACAGTGGCGATATCTTCTGCCTCCACAACTGATTCACGGGAATGCTTCTTGGTCTTCCATTCTTGTTCCCTCTGTTGAAGGGATTCCTGAACCTTCTTTTCTTCATCTCTTATCTTGGCTGCCCGCTCAAATTCTTGAATACTGATGGCTTCCTCTTTTTCCTTTTTCAGCTGCTCAAGCTGTTCTTCCAAATCCTTTAGATCTGGTGGAGCAGTAACGGTCTTCAGTCTGATTTTAGACGCCGCCTCATCGACTAAATCAATGGCTTTGTCAGGTAAAAACCGATCGGTAATATACCGATGGGATAATTCAACTGCTGCTCGAAGGGCATCATCGGAAATTTTTACCCGGTGATGTGCCTCGTAACGGTCTCTGAGACCTTCTAAAATCTTAATTGAATCCTCCACTGTGGGCTCTTCAATCATGATGGGCTGGAATCTTCTTTCCAGGGCGGCATCCTTTTCTATGTGCTTTCTATATTCATCAAGGGTTGTTGCTCCGATCACCTGAAGCTCTCCCCTTGCCAGGGCAGGCTTTAGTATATTGGAGGCATCAATGGCTCCCTCTGCTGCTCCGGCCCCCACAATGGTGTGAATTTCATCTATAAATAATATTACGTTGCCAGCCTGCCTTAATTCCTCCATGACCTTTTTCAGCCGTTCCTCAAATTCACCCCGGTACTTAGAGCCTGCCACCATGGAAGGTAAATCAATTGTTACTACCCGTTTATCCTTCAGCAGCTCTGGAATATTCCCCTCAATGATTTTTTGTGCCAAGCCCTCGGCAATGGCTGTTTTTCCTACTCCTGGTTCTCCAATTAAGCAGGGATTATTTTTGGTTCTTCTACTTAAAACCTGTATAACCCTATCTATTTCTTCAGATCTTCCAATTACAGGGTCTAATTTACCTTCCTGGGCATATTGGTTTAGATCCCTTCCAAATTGATCTAATGTCGGGGTCGATGGGGCGCCTTTCCCAAGTGCAGGCTTATGGCCTTGATGATTGCCTCCGTTGCTAAGCAGCTTGATAACTTCCTTTCGTACAGCCTCAAAATTCACATTTTCATCCAAAAGCAGCTTGGCCCCCACCCCTTCTCCTTCACGGATTAAGCCCAACAGTAAATGCTCGGTTCCTACATAATTTTGACCTAAGCTTCTTGCCTCAGAGATGGCCAACTCAAAAATTCGCTTTGTACGGGGTGTAAAGCCCAATAATTCAGTATTTTCCTTTCCATAGCCAATAGAGGTCGAAACTTTTTCTTTTATTCCTTCAATATTAACACCTAAATTTTTTAAGGATTGGGCGGCAATTCCTTGACCTTCCTGAATTAATCCCATTAGCAAATGCTCCGTTCCAACATAGTTATGCTTCATTTCCTGAGCGAATTGCTGAGATAATAAAATCGCTTTTTGTGCTCTTTCAGTAAACCTTCCAAATATGGACATAATCTACACCTCCTAAGATTTTAATGTTCTTCTTATTAATTCTGCCCGTTTTATATCTCGTTCAGCCTCTGTCAGCTCCTGGCTAAAATGTTTTTGTATATATCCTATTTGAATCATTGCCATTAGCTGATTCAATTTTTCCAAAGTGACACCTTCCACCAGGTTCATTCCAATCCCCAATTTGACGTCAGAGATATACCTCATGGCTTCACCCGTAGAAATAACTCTGGCATTGGTTAAGATGCCATAGGCCCTATGAACTCTGTCTTCCAGCTCCATTCGCTTCTCATTTAGTAAGTTTTCTCTGATCATTCTTTCTTTTTGGATAATTTGTTTTGAAACGTCCTTCAGGTTTTTAATCAGCTCCTCCTCAGACAGGCCCAGGGTTACTTGATTGGAGATTTGAAATATGCTTCCTAAAAATTCCGTTCCCTCACCATAAATTCCTCGAACTGCAATACCTATCTGGCTGGAGGCTTGAAAAACACCATTTATATAGCCCGTCATGTGAAGGGCCGGCAAATGCATCATGACTGATGCTCTAATCCCTGTACCTAAATTGGTAGGACAAGAGGTTAAATAGCCTATTTGTTCATTGAAGGCATAAGGAACACGCTCTTCAATTAGGTCATCAACCTTATCTGCCAGGCTCCAGGCCTCCTCCAATTGAAGTCCCGGCAACAGACATTGAATACGAACATGATCTTCTTCGTTAATTAGAATACTGATGGTTTCCTCACTGTTTACCAGTACACCACCCAAGGGTGACTTTTTCGCCAAATCTGGGCTGATCAGATGCTTTTCAACATAATTTAATCGATCTATTTTATTGAGGTTTTTCATTTCGATTAGCTTAAAGTCTTTCTTCAGGGCTGTGTTACCTCCAATTACTGCCTCGTATACCTGCTGAATAACCCTTTGCCCAGTCTCTTCATCCAATAGCTGGGGAAAAGGTATTTCTGCCACATTACGGGCAATTCGGACCCGACTGCTGATGACGATATCAGATTCCGGTCCCGTTTCCTTTAACCATTTTGGCATGTTAATCCCCCCTTATGCTTCCTTTAACTGATTTTCTATTTGTCTTATCTGATCACGAAGGGCCGCTGCCTCCTCGTAGGCTTCTTTTTCTACCGCCTCTTGTAGTTGATTCTTTAAAAGCTTCAGCTCTCTTTTTAAGTGAATGGTACCTCCCGCACTTTTGGGCAGCTTTCCTACATGATTAGCAGTACCATGAATTCGGCGTACTAATGGATGAATATGATTATAAAACACATCATAGCATAGGTCGCAGCCGAGCCTTCCTGTTTGCTTGAATGTACTGAAGGTAGTACCGCAACGGGGACATTGAAGCGGTTGATAATTAGGTAGGTTAAACTGAGTATTAATATTGCTATCCAATAAATTGGCTAAAAAATTCTGAATGGAAAAATCCATCGCATACTGTTTATTTTCCCTGGCCTTGGCACATACCTCGCAAAGATGAACCTCTTCCTTTTTTCCCTGAATTACCTTAGTCATATGAATTACTGCATTTCTTTTTTGACAGTCATCACACAGCATGATATCACCCCTATTCTAATAATATTACCAACATTCCCTTTAAAATACTTGCCCTCATTTCATCCCTTTCCTTACTGACAGAAAGCACCCTATCATCAAGGGCACCCTTCATCAAAGCAGCTTCTCTCTTGGTAATGAGTTGTTGGTGAAACAAAAAATCTATAATACGATAGGCCTCACATTGTGAGAGCCGGTCTCCGATTTCCTTTGTCATGATATAATAGGCACCGTGGCCTGTAGAAAAGGTTAATTTTTTAATTTTAATATAACCACCGCCCCCCCGTTGGCTTTCGGTGGCATAGCCTTGCTCCGGGCTGAATCGGGTCATTAAAACATAGTTAATTTGAGAAGGGGCACACCGAAAGTACTTCGCCAGCTCATTACGCTGGATCTCTATCGAATTTTGCTCATCCATTAGATCCTTTAGAAAAGCCTCTATAAGATCACTGATTGTCGCCATCCTCTCACCTCACTTTGACCTTCTTTGACCTTCCTTGACTTTATTATAGACCAAGGCCATAATAGAATCAATTTCTTTCTATTATAGTAATTTCTCATTATTTACAATATTAAACAGCTATAAGACCATTAAGTTGATTTTTTTTAACTTTTCTTTCATTATCTTAGATTTTCTAACTTTTTAATTCCCAGTTCCTTGCGTTACCTCAATTAACAGATGATCACCGGTCAAATTTTCCTCTTTTTCCTTCCTCTTGGAAAGCTTGTCTCAGGCCTTATCTCGGCATTTAAATGACACTGGGTACTAGAAAAAAAAAAGCATGTGCAATCTTTGCACATGCTTAAATTTATTCTTTTGCTGCCTTGGCAGCTTCCACTACCTTATCACTAATAGCCTGGGGTACCTCTTCGTATCGATTGAAGTTCATGGTAAAAACCCCTCTGGCCTGGGTCATTGACCTTAAATCAGTGGCATATTTGAACATTTCTGATTGAGGCACCTCTGCAATGACCAATTGATCTCCATTGTTCTGGGGCTCCATTCCAATTATTCTACCCCTTCTTTTATTTAAATCTCCCATTACGTCTCCCATATATTCTTCGGGTATTCTCACTCTAACCTCCACAATGGGCTCCAGCAGCACCGGCCTTGCCTGTTCTATTCCCTTTTTAAATGCCAGGGAAGCAGCTATTTTGAAAGCCATTTCCGAGGAGTCCACATCGTGATATGATCCGTCGTAGAGGGTAGCCTTTACATTTACCACCGGATAACCAGCCAAAACCCCACAATCAAGACATTCCCGCAATCCCTTTTCTACTGCTGGAATATAAGCCTTCGGTACAGAGCCACCAAAAATTTCTTCTGCAAATTCAAATTCCTGGCTAGAGGGCTCAAATCTGATTTTTACATCTCCATACTGCCCATGACCCCCCGATTGTTTTTTATGCTTTCCTTGGACATCTGATTTGCCTTTGATGGTTTCACGATAGGGAACCGTAACATCCTTCAGCTCTACATCAACACCAAATTTATTCTTTAGCTTACTGACTATTACCTTAATATGCAACTCACCCTGGCCTCTTATGATGGTTTGCCGTGTTTCCTTATTCCGTTCCAGTACAAAGCTTGGGTCTTCCTCCAATAGTCTTTGAAGGCCTTGTATGATTCTTTCCTCATCTCCCTTGGCTTTTGGCTCAACAGCCAGGTATAGCTGGGGCTCTACAAATTCTATATCGCTATAAATTACCGGATCATTGATACTGCAAAGGGTATCACCGGTGATGGTATGCTGCAGCTTGGCAACAGCCGCTATATCTCCGGCCATCACTTCCTTTACTTCAATTTGGTTTTTTCCCCTTAAAATGAATGGGTTGCTGATTTTCTCTCTTTGGTCCTTGTTGGCATTCAATACCTCCATATCACTTTTCAGAACACCAGAAATCACCTTTATCAGCGATATTTTACCCACATAGGGGTCAACAATTGTCTTAAATACCTGGGCAGAGAAGGGTTCCCCGGGTTCCAGAGTTCTTTCAACCAACTCATCATTATGGGGGTTTTTGCCCTGTTTAGGAGGCATATCCTTGGGGGAAGGCGAAAAATCATTGATCATATCGAGTAATGTATGGATTCCGATATTCTTAACGGCCGAACCACATATGACGGGAACAACATCACCTGAAATTACTCCTTTTCTCAGGCCCTCTTGAATTTCAGCCTCTGTAAACTCTTCACCGGCAAAATATTTTTCCATTAATACTTCATCGCTTTCTGCAACAGATTCCAGCAGCATTTCTCTGATTTCCATTGCCTGATCCTTTAGGGAATCTGGAATAGGCTTGTCGACACAGTCTTTTCCATCATACTCCCTGGCCACCATTTTAGCGATGTTAACGTTGCCAGCAAAGCTTTCTTTGTCTCCCAGGGGAATTTGAAAGGGTGCAATCTTTTTTCCGAACTTTTCTCTTAACTCATTTAGCACTTTTTGATAGTCAGCATTTTCACGATCCATTTTGTTGACAAAAATAAAAGTTGGGGTCTTTTTCTCAGCAGCAATGTTCCAAGCCTTTTCAGTTCCTACCTCAATATTACTAGTGGCATCAACCAGAATAATAATTCCGCCGGCAGCCTTTATGGCACTTTGTACTTCACCTATAAAGTCGAAATATCCTGGTGTGTCAATCAAATTTATTTTATGATCCTTCCATTCTATAGGAATCACAGAGGTACTCACCGAAATATTTCTTGCAGTTTCTTCCTTGTCAAAGTCAGAAACTGTGTTTCCGTCCTCAACTCTGCCCATTCTTGTTATTTGCTTTGCCGAGTAAAGTGCTGCTTCTGTTACTGATGTTTTGCCGCATCCACCATGGCCCAGTAAGGCAATGTTCCTGATTCGATCGGCTTCATATCTTTTCATTATAATTACCCCCTCATAATGTAAAGTTAAGAATCTTTTGATAGATTCAATATTCTATACTTTTTTACGAACTCCTTTTTTTTTATCAAAATTTTACAATTTCCTCCTTGAAAATAATTTATATGCTTGTTCAAAAAAAATATTCCTTTTTCTCAGTTTCAATTAATATACAATCTTGATCTTAAATATAAAATGATTTTGTTCTTAATAATCTGACTATATATTTTTTTTAGATATGCTATAATTAAATTATAAGCTCTAAAATTTTTTTACAAAACGAAGGAGGTTTATTTATGCCAATAACGTTTCGACCCGAAATCAAAGATCTGGTACCCTACAAGCCTGGTAAGCCCATTGAGGACGTCAAGCGGGAATACGGATTATCTGATGTGATTAAGCTTGCCTCAAATGAAAATCCCCTTGGGTTCTCAAAAAAGGCAAAGGATGCCATTATGAAAAGTCTCGAGGAGCTTAATCTATACCCCGATGGAAATGCAACGGATTTAAAGGAGGCCATCGCCAGGAAGCTTGGATTGAAAAGCAATCAAATTCTTCCCAGCAGCGGGTCTGATGAAATGGTGGATATTATCTCCAAAACCTTTGTTAATAAAGGGGACGAAGTAATTATGGCTGATGTCACCTTCCCCCGATATTTGTCTACCACCATTATGATGGGTGCAACTCCTGTAACCGTTCCTTTAAAGGATTTTACATATGACCTTGATGCTATGAAAAAGGCCATTACTGATAAAACCAAGTTAATCTGGCTATGTAATCCCAATAATCCCACCGGTACCATGTTTACTGAAGGAGCCCTGTTGGACTTTTTAAACCAGGTACCAAAAGATGTAGTGGTGATTTACGACGAAGCCTATAACGAATATGTAACCCGGGATGATTATCCTAAAAATAGCCTTAGCCTACTGGATAAATACCCCAATATCATTATTATGCGCACCTTTTCCAAGATATACGGTTTAGCCGCCCTGCGGGTAGGGTATACGATGGCCTCTGAAGAAATTATTAATCAGCTCAATAAGGTGAGGGGCCCCTTCAATGTCAATACCGTTGCTCAGATTGCTGCCATAGCAGCCCTTGAGGATGATGATTTTATTAAGGAAAGCTATCGTATTAATAAAGAGGGAAAGGAATATTTATATCAATGCTTTGATGAAATGGGTATTTGGTATGCCCCCTCTGAAACCAACCATATTTTTATTGATGTAAAGAAAAATTGTCAGGAGATCTTTACAGCCCTTCAGCAAAGGGGTATGATTATTCGTCCTATGTTTGACACCTATATCCGAGTTTCGATCGGAACCATGGAACAAAACCAACGATTTATTGAGCTGCTTAAGGAAGTTTTGGCATAACAAATAAATGCCCATCAATGATGCTTCAATCATTGATGGGCATTTTTATATTTGTATTTACCAATACCGATTCAACTGAAAATCATCCTGTATGGTGCGGTATAGATCCCACCAGATTACTTCTCCTTTGTTGATGCCCTTTCCCAATAGGTCGGCGTTGG
>CBFGTV010000001.1:0-128331 GCA_965652145.1 uncultured Clostridiaceae bacterium | reverse complement strand
CTTCAGGGTCTTCGGGGTCTTCAGGATCTTCTGGATCTTCTGGGTCTTCTGGATCCTCTGGGTCTTCTGGATCCTCGGGGTCTTCAGGGTCTTCTGGATCCTCGGGATCTTCTGGTTGAACCCTGGTATTATAAACATAAACGCTACCTTCCAGGGCTCCAATTGTTAATAGAATTCTTCCATCAGCGGGTGATATTTCATATACCGGTATATATTCTTCGGGTATATTAATTTCGGTTATCAAGTACTCACCCAAGGGTAGGTTTTCTATTTCCAATGAACGGCCAGCACTGACCGTATGAATTTCATTATAGCCCTGCGGCCCTGAAATATGGATGGTAAAGTCAGTCTGGTCTTCTTCTATAATTGTATTATCATGATCATAAACAACCTTATTGACTGTTATTTTTCCGGTTGGCGGCGTATATTCATAATAAAGCTTGGTCATGGCAGAAAGGGCGATTCCAGCTTCCATCCCTGTAATGCCTATTAAAGTCTGAGACTGCTTCACGCCTCCCACCGGCAGTAGAATCAAAGCGTCATAGACTTTTTGATGTCCCTTCACTTCCACTTGAAAATCGATGTCCGCTTGAAATTCCTCAGCGGGAATCGTTATTTTTACTGTTTTTATACCTTTATCAGTGTTGACGGTTTCCTCTGCTCCTGGATAAACCGCCTGCAAATCAATACTGTACTGATGATTTAACTCGATATAGCTACCGTCGTAATTGCTTTGATCCGCCCCATAGCTAAAGGTAATTTCCACATCTTCCTCTGCATTTGGGCCTATGGCTACGTTTGTGATTCCCACAGCGGCAGGATGATCAGAGGCCGGTATACCGGGCAGTGACTTTAAATACTCATATACCCGCTTTACATTACGATTTAATAATTGAAAATAGGTAGGGCTATAATTGTTGGTCTGATTCCATATTGCATATTGTGTTGCAGTAATTGCCTGGGCCTGGGTTAAGCTGTTTACATTTCCTACAGCCTTCTTTAAATCATTCAGGCTGATATTGGGGTATGAGCCATGGGCTATGGCCCTTAGCTTGTTGGCTTTAGCTTCATTGATGCCAATGGACTCGGCATCTTCAAGCTTGATCAGCCGATAGTCAACATCCTGTCGTGCCCTGACGGTTTCGTCTGCACAGTAGACATAAATGGTTGACCCTACATACTTGCCATTACTATACTGTCTTACATGGAAAAGATAGGTGTTTGAATCTGAGCCCCCGGTGCCCGTTCCATCCCAGCGGTAATATTGGCTGTTTCCATAGGCTATGCTGGGCATAAACATCAAGGCCACCAGTAGGGCAATAATCAGGCTAAAGCTCCTTCTCCTGATTTTTTTTCTTACCATTCCTTCACTTCCTCCCTTTTTAATATAGTTTTATTGAAGCAAAATTGCTTTTCTAGTAACTTGTGTCCTTTAAAAGGCGAGATAAGAGCTGTGGCAAATTTGGACAGGGATAATCTATTAGCTTAAATGAGGCAGGGTACTAGGTACCAATTGAATCATTAAAACATAAATTAATTATTAAGTATGTCGCTTTATATTTTATTAGGTCTGGTATGACTAACATTCCATCAAAAACAAAAAACTGCCGCACGATTTTGCGGCAGCAGGACAATCATCGTATTGATTCATACCTTAGATTCCTAACTTTGCGTCCCAGCCTTTCGAACTGGTTTGCCCTTTACGTTTGTGCCTTAAATATTTTATTAGCTCCGTAAACTTTATAGTACAAAAATGATATAAAAAAACTGCCACAATTTAAACTGTGGCAGTCGGACGATCATCGTATATGCATACCTTAGATTCCTGACTTTGCGTCCCAATCTTTCGACTGGTTTGCCTTTTTCACCAAACGTATGAAAATTATTACAAGGAAATATATTCCTATATTTTCTTATTTTAGATGGTGTATAGAAAAAAATCAAGTATTTTTGATAAAAAAGTATATTATCTTATTCATCAGGTAAAATATCGAAGTTTTTTAGTGATTACACAATTTTTTTATGTTATGATACAATATAGCATCACATATTATTTAACTGTGTATCATGAATTTCCTGTGAAGCATCATAGAATATGCTTTTTTTGGGCAAAAATATTATTACAGCAATAATTTTTTAGATAGAGGAGTGAAGATTTTGATTTCTTTTGATCTAAACCACCAAATACAACGTATTCATTTAATTGGTATCGGTGGAATCAGTATGAGTGCAATAGCAGAAATCCTGCTTAAGCATGGCTATCATGTTTCCGGCTCAGATATTAAGGAATCTAACATAATTGAAAAGCTAAGAAGTCATGGGGCGCAGATTTTTTTAAGCCATCAGTGTGAAAATGTCAGGGACGCTGATTTAGTTGTCTATACAGCTGCCGTTAAGGCAGATAATTGTGAACGCCAGGAGGCAGAAAGGCTGGGTATTCCTCAGATTGATCGAGCCCACATGCTTGGGCTCATTATGAAGATGTATGACCGTGCCATTGCAGTTGCTGGAAGTCACGGAAAGACCACTACCACATCTTTATTATCCCTTGTGATGGAATATGCCAAGCTGGACCCTACCATCATGGTTGGTGGAGAATTGGACGAAATTGGCGGAAATATCAAAATTGGTGAAAGTCAGCATTTTATTACGGAAGCCTGCGAATATGTTGAGAGTTTTCTAAAATTCAACCCCTTTATTGGAATTATTTTGAATATTGACGAGGATCATCTGGATTTTTATAAGGATATTCACCATATTAAAGAAGCCTTTCATCGTTTTGGCCGGCTGATTCCCCAGGATGGCTATTTGGTTGTCAACGGCGATGATGACAATGTGTCTGATGTGATTCAACAGCTTACCTGCCAGGTATTTACCTATGGAATAAAAAAGGATTGTGATTTTACTGCCAGGGACATTGTTTTCCATACCAACGGCTTTCCTTCCTTTGAAGTATATTTTTCAGGCAAATCCCTTGGCAGATTTCAATTGAGTATTCCCGGTGTCCATAATATCTACAATGCCCTGGCTTCCATTGCCACAGCTTATATCCTGGGAATTCCCGCTGAAGAAATTGTCAAATACATTAAAATCTATAAGGGGATTCACCGTCGCTTTGATCTTCTCGGTGAAGTGAAGGGTGCCAAAATCATAGATGACTATGCCCATCACCCCGCTGAAATTAGAGCAACCCTGGAGGCCGCTAAAAAATACCCCCATGGTGAAATCTGGTGTATTTTTCAGCCCCATACCTATACCCGAACCCTGGCATTGCTGGAGGACTTTTCAAGGTCCTTTCATGATGCAGATCATGTGATCATTACCGATATATATGCCGCCCGTGAAAAGGATAACGGTGAAATTCACAGCAGCCGCTTGGCTGAATTAATTAAGGATCATGATGATGTACAATATTTAAAGGATTTTGATGGAATTACAGACTATTTATTACAGAAGGTTCAGCCTACTGACCTGGTCATTACCATGGGAGCCGGAGATGTCTATAAAATTGGTGAAATGCTGATTGAAAAGGGAAAGTATTTAGTGCAAAATAAAAAGATCATCTAGTCATTCGATCGGAAACAATTTAATTAATTATATTATTTAATAATATTTTTTAACTGTACCTGTTTAGTCCAAGCAAAGGAGGGTAATTTTAGAATACATAAACCCCCACTCCCCTATCCATTTATAAAGAAGGAGCAGAACTCCCCCAGTTCTGCTCCTTCATTTTATTCTTCAATTGACTCATCAGTTGACCCATCAACTACAGGCTGGCCGCCATAGACTTCTATTAGCTGATTTCGAATGCCCGGATAATCGGGGAAATAATATGATACTTTGTTTTGGTATCGATCTTCCCCAGCAAGTACTCTCATTTCCACATTTTCCATGTTCATTCCCACAGCCGAGGTGGCCAATGAAAGTACCTCTTGTAATTGCATATCGGTTCTGACATGCTTAAAGGCAGCGGTGGCCACTGAAGGCAGCCTTAGGCTCAGGGCCTTTTTAAAGGCTGACTTGATAAACTCCTGCTGGGCTTTAATTCTTCCCAGGTCGCCGTCTGCATAGGACATACCGCCGCTTCCCGGTGTCGATTTACGGAATCTAAGGAACTTAACCCCGTCGGCTCCCTTTAAAATATGGTCTCCCGCCTCGAAATAAATTCTAAGGGGTGGATCATCATAGGGGTCATAGTAGTCCATTTTCTTAGGAATATGAACCGGAACGCCTCCAAGGGAATCAATAATGGCCTCAGCCCCTTTATAGGTTACAGATACATAATAGTCAATGGGAATATCGTACAAAATATCACTGACAACGGTCTTGACACCAGCTGCACCATGATCCCCATAGACAGAATTGATTTTACGCTTATCCAGCCGATCATAGCCCTTACGATGATAATAGGTATCTCGAGGGATGGAAATAATATCGATCTTTTTGTCATTTGGCTCAAAGGAGACAAACATCAGAGTATCGCTCCTGGGGCCCTCCAGCCCCATCAATACAAAATTGATTCGATCACTGTTATATACCAGTTCCTCCAATTCATCCCGATCTACATCATCTACCAGGTTTTCCTGATTGGGATCAACCACGGCCTCTATAATTTCATCTGAATTGGGATGATCATCCCGCATAAAATGATTGAAAGACCATACAAGGCTGGTGAAAATCACCACAAAACATAAAAAGGCAATGCCGAATATTTTAAAAAAGGTTTTCATCCTGTTCACTTCCCCGTTTGGTTTCATAACTAAGCATCATATAGCACTATCATTATCCTTAATTCATTTTATTTTTTAAACATCTTTTCTATTTTAACAAAAAAGTATAAAAAAAGCTATAGAAAAGGTGAATTTGCAAGGATCTTTATAGAAATTATTTCCTTAATTTATTATACTGAATCATTTTTCCCTTGATGTACTTTACATAAATGTATTTTAAAGTTCCTAAATGCTGTCTTAGTTTTCCGTCTATCAGCTTAAAATATCTTGTAGTTCGCTGGACGTCCAATAGCGAGCTCTCTTTGGAACTGTATTTAGCATTCATATATATTTCTGTTATTTCTTTAAAATCATAATGTGAATCGTAAACAATTCGCTGAAGCCGTTGAGCATATTCCCTAGGGGTTTCGCCAACTTGAATAGGAGAATAGATTTTTCCAATCATTTGTACAATATGATCATACAAGTAAATTATTTTTTGGTTGCTGCTCCCCTGATCCAACGATCTTAGGTAATAGATCAGCTTCAATTTGCTGTAGAGAATTCTTAGGGGTAGCATCCCTAAAAGACTGATGGGCAAAAACCGCTTCAAAATCCTCTTTAGAAAAACCCAAAGACTCGTCAGGGAGCTTTCTAGGGTGGGAATGGGTAGATCCTCCAAATTGCGATCCACTTCCCCCTGGGGCTCTTGAACTGGCTGAATTTCACTATCCCTTAGGGCCCTTTCCAGTAAAGCCTCCATCTCATCAAATTCCGCTGCTGTATTTCCTGTAGATTCTTCTCTGTTTAATGGGGCCTCCTGCTGCACAGGCTCATCATAGGCAGGGGTTGCCTCGAAGATCATCCAACCCTCTGACCCCATGTAGGCCTCGACCCATGCATGGGCATCCTTTTGTCTGATCTCATAAATCCCTTCTTCATTGGCCTCCGGCATACGATATCCTTCGACGTATCGGGCCGGTATCCCCTGGGTTCTTAGCAATACTGCCATGGCTGTGGCAAAATAGGTACAATATCCCTGCTTCTCTTCAAAGAGAAAATATGAAACAAATTCCTTATCCTCTGGAACCACCGAAGGTTCAAGGGTATAGGTGTAATTTTCTCGTAAGTAGCTTCTAATTGCCCGGGCCTTCTGATGGGGCGTATCTACATGCCGGGTGATCTCATCTCCCAGTTCATAGACCGAATGGGGCAAATCTTCCGGCAGCATTAGATACTTTTCAAAGGATGGGTCTAATGAGGGAACCGGCTCCTTGTGCTCACCGCCAGGCAACAGGGCCTGAACCACATAGCTCTCATTTTTATATCTGGCCCCCCGAAAGGTCATCTGGAAATTTTCATCCACCGTGGCATTGGTAATCCCCCCTGCTAAAACCTTGAGGGGTTGATAGGGAGTAAAGATTGTATTGGTGGCCATATTCATATTCCGAATTTCAATCGTAACCGGTACCCCTGATTGCACCTCCATCGGCAAGAGCTTTCCCAGCTCATGGGCCCATTGATAATCAGCCTCTGTACTCCAATGATTATTCTGGTAGATGTTTTTAACATTTCCTCTTAAATAAAGGGGGGAAGGGGCCTTAACCTCCATAACCAGCCGATCGCTTAATTTTACCGGCCCCCCTAATCGGGTGGTATTGGACTGAAAGCCCGTTTGGGTGAAATCGAAAAGCTCACTTTTTCCAAAGCTTCGGCTATAGACCAAGTCATCTCGAAGCTCAAAGACCATGGGAAAGTATGCCTGGGCCTGGGCTTCAATCCAATGCCATTTGATAAGACTGCCGCCCTTTGGCAGTAGCCCTGCAGTAACCATGATCACCAGCCCGTAGCCAAGGGCTGTTTTCATCCACGGTGAATACAGATCAAGGGAGCCTGCGGCCTTAAAATAGCTTTCAAGTCCTTTTAAAATCAGAAACAGCAGCAAGAATAAAAATAACATGGGATAGGCCGCATCAATGTAGATATACCAATAATATATAAAGGCACCGACATAAAGGGGCAGCAGCAAAGATGGCCTTCTGATTTTGAAAAGAACCGTAACGGTGTATAGACTGACCAACAGTACCAGCAATACCCAGAAGGCCCTGCCATTTTCAAGATAGATTTCTTCACTGCCCCCCAGATGGTTTCTGATGTTGCTAAAGAGCTGAATTACCCATAAAACCAACCTTTGCAGTGTTTCGGGCTGATAATGCCGGTAAAACAGAAAAAGCGATAGCAGCATAAAGAATGCCGCCAACAGGGTGAAGGGCAATAGTACAAATAATTGAATTACGGTACCGGCCAAAAAGCTTAGAATTAAGACGCTAAAGCTGTTCAGGTTAATTAAAAGTACCTTTCCCAGTACCTGGGCCAGGGTAAAGAGCATCAACAAATGAATCAAGGTGTAAATAATTTTTTGCTTTCCCTTAAGCTCCTTTTTCATATTTTTCCTCCAAAACATCCCTTATGTCCTGTTCCACATCAAGCAAATAAAGGGGAATTCCCTCACCCCCAAGTTTTTTGGCCATTTCCTTATTTTGCCTTGAAATATGAGGGCTCCCCTCTTCACTGCCAATAATCAAATAAACGGGCTGCAGGTTTTTCATCTTCAAACGAATTCCCTGGGCCGCCAATTCCTTGCCAAGGAAGGGAGTCAGCAGAAACAAGGTACTTCCCTGCTGTATATTGGGTAGATTACCCTCAATTTCTCTGTAAAAATCTACTGTGTCGACGGGATGAAAGGTTACCAGCTGATCTAAAAAACCTTTAAAATAGCCCGCCTGGTTTCCCGTCATGATCCTGGTTCCGCCGGTATCCCGATAATATAACGATACCTTTATATTTTGACCCAGGCAAAAATCTATGATGGATGCCGCTGCTTCCACCAGCTTATCTTCGATAAAGGCCTCCTGATCAAAGAAGTAGTTATTTCTACAGCTATCCAGCATGACGATAACACCATGGTCTCCCTGTTCTTCAAAATTCTTTACCATTAGGGTATCGGTTTTGGCCGAAGCCTTCCAATGGACCTTCTTTAAAGAATCTCCCGGCTGATAGACTCTTAAATCTGATAGGGCTGCATAATCCTGAAACAAAGGGTTTTTTACCACCAGCTCACCCATCTGTTGGCTGGCCTGAATTTTCAGACTTTTCAAAGTTACTACCCTGGGATAGATTGTTAAAGCCAGGGGAACATTGGCAACCTTTTTAAGCCGGTAAAGATCAAATATATCTTTAATGATCAGCCTTCCCTTACCCAGCGTAAAATTACCCCGCCGTACACACTGCACTGTTGTCTGGCCCCAATAGCTTTCCTTCTTCTTTAGATGAAATTGAATTTCAGGCTCCTGTTTTCCTGTCAGGCGGTAGACCAGCTCATTATGAAATACCAGCCTTGGAAAGGTCAAACCACTAGGGTTCCTGATTTCATAGTGAATTTTAATCTCTTCACCAGCCACCAATTCCCCTTCCGGTACCTTGACGATTACCTGTATAAAATATTTACCCAAAAGGCTGTGTAGAAAGGGCAGCAGCAGTGTCAGCAGATAGGTATAGAGGAGCAGGTAGGGAATTCTTCCCCCCACAATCAATGCAAAGGGAACAACCATCAGACCGATGAATAACAGAGCAATTTTAGTTCTCAATGGCACTCACCACCGGTACATGAATTCTACCCAGTATTTCTTGAATTACCTGATTAGCCCGTTTCCCTTCTATCCTGGCCTCTGCCGATAATACCATTCTATGGCCCAATACATAGGGGGCCAATTCCTTCACGTCATCTGGAATAACATAATCTCGATTTCTGACATAGGCCAGAGCCTTGGCACTTCGGTATAGGTCAATGGATACCCTGGGGCTGGCACCGAGGTAAATATCCCGATGACTTCTGGTTTCCTTTGATATTCCCACAATATAGCTTAATATATCTTCATGTACATATACCTGATCGGCCTCATGCTGCATTTCAATAATATCTGACTCTGTAGCTACAGCTTCAATGTCTTCCAGGCTTCTGCGCTGAAGATAGTTTTTTATAATTTTCTTTTCATCCTCAAAGGCGGGATACCCCAGGGAAAGCTGCATTAAAAAACGGTCAAGCTGGGCCTCGGGCAGTGGAAAGGTTCCTTGGTATTCCAAGGGGTTTTGAGTTGCCAATACCATGAAGGGTTTATTAAGAACATAGGTCGTATCTTCTATTGATACCTCCCCCTCCTCCATGGCCTGCAAAAGACTGGATTGGGTTTTGGGTGAGGTTCTGTTGATTTCATCGGCCAGAATAATCTGATGAAAAATTGGGCCCTTTCTGAATATAAATCGGTTTTCTTCCCTGTTATACAGGGTACTGCCTGTAATATCAGAGGGCATCAGATCAGGGGTAAATTGTATTCGACTATGGCTTAGGTCAATGCTTTTAGCAAGGGCCTTAACCAAGGTTGTTTTCCCCACCCCCGGCACATCTTCAATTAACAGGTGCCCTCTGGCCAACAGGCAGATCAATACCTTTTCAAGTACATCGTCCTTACCGACGATAACCTTTTTCATATTATCTATAATGGCAGCAGCCTTTTCTTTCCTCATAGCTTCACCTCTTTAATTTAATATCATTCAAGCCGTTGAATGAATACCAATTTTATAAAATGCCGACAATTATCAAAATAGAGTGAAATATTCATTTACTAGATAAGTAATTGTATGCCACTAAGATTTGCTTAAATAGCCAGATTTTATATTCAACAGCCAATCATGGTACAAAAAATAGTAAACTACCTATTATGTAAATTAAATATACAGGACTTTTTCTCCTTCTTTTTAGATAGAATTTTACAAATTTTTTAGATTATGATCTTGTATAAGACTATTAATATATATCGTTTTTAAATTAAAAAGACAGCCCTACTACTTAAAGCCCATTTATTTGTTCCTTCTAAAAAAAGTTTTCCTCTGAGATTTAGACGAAAAAGGGCAGGCAAATTTTAGAATTTGCCTGCCCTTTTCATCTATTTTTAGACCTTGCCTTATCGCTTGGCCCCCAGACCCAATACCCTAACGTATTCCACATAGGGATCTTCGGTTCCCTGTACCAGGGTTTCCTCTTCCTTTAGCAGCATAATATGCTCGATCATCTCTCTGGTGATTCTTTCACCGGGTGCCACAATTGGTATACCCGGAGGATAGGCCATGATGGATTCTCCGCTGATTTCACCTTCGGCCTCTTCAAGCTTGACCACACGTTTGCTGCTGTAATAGGCATCTCTGGGAGAGATTATCACATCGGGGTTTTTGAGTATGCTGTTAACCAGGGGAATTTCTTCCTCCCTTTTATATTTTACAGCAATATCCGACAGGGCATCGACCAGCGCCTTGACAGCCTCCTCTGTATCACCAAGGCTGATAATGGCCATGATATTATAATAGTCAGCCAGCTCTACCTGAATGTTGTATTCATCACGAAGAATATCGTAGACCTCAAAGCCCGTTAAACCAAGCCTTCTTACATGAACCCCCAGCTTTGATTCATCAAAACCATGGACCCCGGGACTTCCCACCAGCTCGGTACCAAAGGCAAAGACACCCTCAATTTCATTGATTTGATTTCTGGCCCATCTTGAAAGCCTTAGTACCTCCCCTAGAAGTGCCTCACCTTCCACCACCAGCTGCTTTCTGGCAACGTCAAGGCTGGCCATTAGCAGGTAGGAGCCACTGGTTGTCTGCATTAAATTGAGGTTCTTCTTTACGGTGAAGGGATCAATGATTCCCTCCCTTAAAAGCAGCAGCGAGCTTTGGGTTAGGGAGCCCCCTGTTTTATGGAGGCTGACGGCACTCATATCGGCCCCCAGCTCCAGGGCACTCATTGGAAACTCGTGATGAAAGCCCATATGGGCACCATGGGCCTCGTCTACCAATACCGACATGGCATTACGGTGGGCAATTTTCACAATTTCCTTAATATCCGAGGTGGCACCATAATAGGTTGGGTTAATGATGAAAATTGCCCTGGCATCGGGGTGCCTGCCAATGGCAGACTCTATACTTTCTACCGTAACCCCCATGGCAATACCAAGGTTTTCATTTATTTCAGGCTGTATATAAATTGGTATGGCTCCGCTCAATATAATGGCAGAAATAGCTGATTTATGGGCATTTCGAGGGAGTATGATTTTATCTCCAGGCTGACAGGCACTCATTATCATGGCTTGTACACCAGAGGTGGTGCCATTGACCAGAAAGAACCCATGGTCTGCACCGAAGGCATAGGCAGCCAGCTCCTCGGCCTCCTTAATCACCCCAATGGGATTACAGATGTTATCAAGGCATTTCATTGAATTGACATCCAGCTCCATTACGGTACTGCCTACATAATCGGTAAATTCCCTTAGCCCCCGGCCATGCTTATGCCCCGGTACATCAAAGGGAATTACTTTTCTTTCATGGTACTGCTTCAGGGCTGTAAATAAAGGTGTTTGATTTTGATTTAAACTGAAGGACATGCCACCACCCCTTTCAATATTTTTAAGCGTTGCCGAACAATGTTATTATCAGCAATTTTATTCAAATCATGTCATCAATTAAAAAACTATCCAATAATTTATTAAAAAACATTTTGTATAAAGTTGCAATAGTTTTTTATATTAAATTAGTTTATATTTTACAAAATAAAAAACCCCTGCTTCCTTGTCGCTTAAAAGGCCAGTACTTTACGCATTATTAAGTATACGATCAGTTTACTGTCTTTTCTGCTCCCGAATCCAGGGGTTTTTTGTAAAAATTATAGGCAAAGGCTTTATATTATTTATTCGCCGAAGATTTTAATTAATTCATAAACCATTCTGCCGCTGTTGACCAAATCAACAATATGCAGATGCTCTTCAAGGGTATGGGGCTTCTTTTCCCCGATTCCTAAATTAATGGCTTTAATGCCATTGCCGTTAAATACGTTGGTATCACTTCCGCCTCCAGTGGCACCGGTGTGGGGTTCAATACCCATTCGCTTAAAGGCTTCCATGGCTTTTTGTACGATGGTATCTGAAGGATCAATATTAAAGGCAGGATACATTCTTTCAACATCCATTTCTACTTTACCACCCATTTCAGCAGCAGCTTTTTCAAAGGTTTCCACCATATGGGCCGTTTGCTTGTTGAGCTTTTCTTCATTGATGCTTCGGGCTTCGGCCTTAATTTGAACCTTTGCCGTTACGATGTTGGTAGCTTCTCCACCGCTGATTACACCGACATTGGCAGTGGTTTCTCCATCAATTCTTAACAGGTTCATCCGATCAATAGCCCGGGCGGCAATCATGATGGCGCTAACACCCTCTTCCGGAGCAACCCCTGCATGGGCAGGTTTTCCCAAAATTGTAGCATTGACCTTGTCCTGGGCAGGGCCCGTAATAATAATTTCTCCCGGTGACCCACCGCTGTCCAGTACAAAGCCATAATCCGCCTTAATTTGACTATAATCAAGATTTTTAGCTCCAAAGAGACCCCCCTCTTCCCAAATGCTGAAGACAACCTCAATATCAGAATGGGGTACATTGTTTTCCTTGATTAATCTTAAGCCCTCTAAAACAGCAGCAATACCTGCCTTGTCGTCTCCGCCCAAAATCGTTGTTCCATCACTATAGATAACCTCGTCCTTTATAACAGGTTTAACCCCTTCGCCTGGCTTCACAGTGTCCATATGGCAGCTAAACAGAATCGTAGGCCCGTTTTGGGTACCCTTTAACCTGGCGATAACGTTCCCGGTTTCCCCACCAACGGCCTTGCCGGCATCATCAATCATTACCTCTAAACCAAGGGCCTTTAGCTTTTGAACCAGTACCTCAGCAACCTTTCCTTCTTTTCCCGAATGGCTGTCGATTTGAACCAGCTCTAAAAACTCATTGACAATACGATCACGATTTACCATCAGTACTTCCTCCCTTATGTATTTAATCCTGGTACCATATCAATTTTATTATACCCATTTTATTGGTGTGCTGTCTATGCTGTAGTGTGCTTCTTCCTTTTTTAAAAGGGGTACCGAAGTGCTTCGGTACCCCCAGTAACCAGATTCTATTATAGTTTAATAAAGCTTCCAGGCCCAATTGGTAGCCCCAGCATGAACCATACAACAAATAAGATGGTCCAGCCCAACAGGAATAATAGTGAATAGGGCAGCATGACAGAAATCAGTGTACCAATTCCAGTCTTTTTATCATACTTTTGAGCAAAGGCTACAATCACTGCAAAATAGTTCATCAGCGGTGTAATAATATTGGTGGTTGAGTCACCTATTCTGTAGGCTAACTGCGTAAATTCTGGTGAATAGCCTACCGCCATCAGCATGGGAACAAATACAGGGGCCATAATTGCCCATTTGGCAGAGGCACTTCCGATAAACAGGTTAATAAAGCCCGATACCAAAATAAAGCCGATAAGCATAGGAAGCCCTGTCATATTGGTGGCCTCTAAGACCTCGGCACCCTTAACAGCTAAAATCGTACCCAAATTACTCCAGTTAAAGTAGCTTACAAACTGGGACGCCACAAAGGCAAGTACCAGATAACCGCCCATTGAAGACATGGCCTTACCCATGAAGCCGGCAATATCCTTATCATTTTTTACAGTTCCCGCAGCGATACCGTAGGCAACCCCGGGAATTAAGAAGGCAGCAGCAATAATTGGTACAATTCCATTCATAAAGGCTGAATCCTTAAGAATTTCCCCTGCCTCACTTCTTAAAATACCGTTGGATGGAATTAACATAGCTAAAATAATAATAACAAATGCAAGTAAAGATAATCCTGCCCATTTTAACCCCTTAGATTCTGCAGTACTGATTTGCTCTATGTCTACTTCAGAATCCCCTTGATAGCTTCCTAATCTTGGTTCAACAATTTTTTCTGTTACAAAGGTTCCGATTAGGGTAATAACGAAGGTAGAGACAATCATAAAATAAAGGTTGGCTGTAGCTTCTACAGTATAGCCAGGTGAAAACATTTGGGCAGCCTGCTGGCTGATTCCTCCCAATAGCGGGTCAAGGGTACTGATGATCAGGTTGGCGCTAAAGCCCCCTGAAACCCCTGCAAAGGCAGCAGCTAAACCGGCCAGGGGATGACGCTTAAAGCTTAGGAATATCAGTGCGCCTAATGGTACCAATACAACGTAACCGGCATCTGATGCGACATTAGACATAATACCTGCGAATACAACAACTGCTGTAATTAATTGCTTGGGTGTACTTAAAACCAATTTTCTTAAAGCAGCCTGTACTAAACCCGTTCCTTCTGCTACCCCTACCCCCAGCATGGCAACCAGAACTGTTCCCAATGGAGCAAAGGAAGTGAAGTTTGAAACTGCTTTAGAGAAAATATCTCTAATTCCTGCTACTGTCAACAGACTAACAGCTGTTACAGTTGCCATTTCAGTTTCACCAGTGGCTGTGTTGATTCTTTCAAAATTCACAGTTAATCCAGCTCTGGCTGCAATGGCAGAAATAGCGATAACCAGTAAGCTGAAAATGACAAACAGCGTTACTGGATGGGGCAGCTTGTTACCAACAACTTCAATTACATCAAGAAACCTGTTGAAAAAGCCGCGCTTTTTGGATGTTGAAACTTTTACACTCATCCGTCAAACCTCCTTAAAAAATTATAGGACTTCAAAATTCCAGATAAAAAATAAATAAGTCTGTCCTTAATTATAATACGAAATTGTTGAAAAATCAATTTATTTAAATCGATAGATTTTTCGTTAAATTTCGAAAAATAGTCCATGCATTTACATTGTTTTTTTGTTACATTTATTGTTAAAGTATTTAAACGCTCTATGTATTAGTTATATACTCTGACCTTTTAGCGAGCAGGGCATTATAGCCATTTAAAGCCTTAAACAATGTACTTTGTATGCACATTTTCTTAAAATTATTATGTCGGAATTTGCCAAACTGAATATTGAATTTTTTATAATGCAATAGGGAAATGATATACTTTTATAAATTGCGTCAGTTATCATTTCAGTAATATATTTCAAGAAAGGCTACCTATCAATCTTTAAAAGAAAGACTTTATTTGTTCTATATACTACTTTTTTAATGCTTGTTCAGTCAACTTAATTATTATAAAATACTATTTATATATCCTAAAGGAGGAAATCAAAATGTCTAATACCGTTATTGAGGAGGCTAGGCGATGCCTCAATTGTAAAATCCCACAATGCCGGAAAAAGTGCCCAATTAGTACAGATATTCCTGGATTTATTCAATTGCTTTTACAGGGTGAAATTCAGCAGGCCGGTGAAAATATTTTTAAGAACAATCCCCTTTCAGTCATTTGCTCCATTGTTTGCCCCCACGAGGCCCAATGTGAAAGCGGCTGTATTTTAGGTCGAAAGGGGAACCCTGTTAAAATCGGTACCATTGAAAATTATATTTCCGATTATTATCTAAACTTTACGTCCCGAGCCCCTGCCCTAAGAGTCTCTGGAAGAATTGCCATTATTGGTTCCGGCCCCTCGGGCCTGGCGGCGGCCTTTATTTTAGCTCAGAAGGGCTACAATATAACATTGTTTGAAGCCCAAGACCGAATTGGCGGCTTTTTAAGATACGGTATTCCTGAATTCAGACTTCCCAATAAAATTATCGATACCCTTGAGCAAAGACTGAAGGAGCTGGGGGTAAAAATTCGCCCCAATACCTTAATTGGGCCTGTCATTACCATAGATACCCTGTTTAATGATGGCTATGATGCCATTTTCATCGCCACGGGTGTATGGGAACCCAACACCCTTGGTATTAAGGGTGAGAGCCTGGGACATGTTCATTATGCCGTTTCATATCTTAAAAACCCTGATGTTTATGATCTTGGGGAACGTTTGGTGGTGGTAGGCGGGGGTAATACCGCCATGGATGCGGCGAGGACGGCCATCAGGAAGGGAACACGAAATGTGGTCATTGCCTATCGCCGTGAGCTTCAACAGATGCCGGCAAATCAACTGGAAATAGAGATGGCCCAAATGGACGGAGTAAAATTTGAATTTTTAACCAGCCCCTTGGAAATAGTAGATGACGGTATGAAGTGTATTCGTAATCAGGTGGTCGATGGAAGGCTGATTCCCGTTGAAGGCAGCGAATTTCTTATGGAAGCTGATTCTATTATCATTGCTGTCAGTCAAGGCCCCCGGACTAATATTGTTAAAAACACCAACGGCATTGAAACTGACGAAAGGGGTCTTGTCATGGTGGATGAAAGGGGAATGACTTCCCGGGAAGGGGTTTTTGCCTCGGGAGATGTGGTAACCGGTGCCAAAACCGTTGTTCTGGCTGTTCAAAAATCCAAGATTGCCTGTGAGAGCATTGAAGCCTTTATCAGGGAAAAACAGAATTAGAAAGACGATTTAAGACGTCTTGAAGTGAAGGGAATATTTCATGTCATTTTAGGCAGACTATTGATGATAAACTTGCCGTCGCTAGGAGGTCTTCTATGTATGTTGTCTATTACGGAAGCAACAGCAACATTTTACCTGCCATTGCTGCAGCCCTTCACTTAAACCGACTGACAATTCCTTTTGATGCTACAACAGATAATTTCAACACTCATTTTGAGGTAATGAATTGCGCCCGGGGAAGATTGGTCTTTTTAGGGAAGGATCAGGAAAACCATCAGATTTATGTACTCAATACCGTATCGTCGGCACCAATTATTATACCAGCCTTAGCCTCAGTATTTGAAATGCTTGGGGTTGATGAATCACTTCTGTGCCTTGCCAATACAACTGAAATTACCAATTTCTGCTTAACCCTGGCCTCTTGGTTTTTTCGCCTTGGCCTTCAAAAACTTCCCCACCGGCTTGTTTTGCTTGGACTAAAAAAGGAAAAAGAGAAAATTAAAACATTCGTTCATAGGATCAAAGCATCATTATGATGTTGATAAATTAAAGGCCAGAATCTTCTCTGGCCTTTCTGCCCTTTATTCAGTTTAATAATAGGGCAGTATCCCCCCTCCATAATAGCCATATCTTCTACGCCTGCGACTCAATAGCTCTCTGATTATTAGAATAGTGATCAGATCTCTAAAGATACCCCTTTGCAGCCCACTGGCTTCTCCTGCCTCCATCTGATATATTTGATCCACCATTTCTTCCACCATGGCGGGATCAACATAGGGATGCATTCTTGGATTTGTGGGCACATCGGCATGATGGCATATTTCCTGAACCTTTGGATAAATTCTTCTGTAACAGTCAGGATACATATCCATCAATCTTCGACTATCCTCATAATAGTCCATGTACATTCCAGGCATACCGTGCATACCTGGTGAGCCGTGATAGGGATATGGACTTGGACATTGATACATTGCTTTCCCTCCTTTCCTTCTATCTTTATTGTATGTTTTCATAACTGTTATGCCACTAATTTCACTCATTTATGGGGTTTTTTTTCATATACTTAATTAAACATGCAATGAAGGGAGGAATGGATATTGACCTTTGCTCAAAATCTACTGTTTAACTTTTTTATTGCTCTTGGTGTCATGCTGGGGGGATGTATTTTTGGGGGAGTGGCGGCTACAATCAACGGGCAGCCACCCATTAAAACTATGATTGAACTATGCGATAAAATTAAAATATGGGCAACCGTTGTGGCCCTGGGAGGAACCTTTCCCTCCTTTAAGCTGCTTGAAACCGGGATTTTTAACGGCGAACTGAAGAGCCTGCTGAAGCAGCTTTTTTATATTTTAAGTGCCCTTTCGGGAGCACAGCTGGGTCATCAGCTGATCAATTATTTAGAGAGCAGGGTTGGATTATGAAGGAAAAGGGCTTTTTTTTCGCTGTCTTTCTACTGGGCTTTTTCTTTGGGCTGGCCTTTATGATGCTTCTAAATATGAATACCCTGGAACGATTATATCGAACCCAGAACCAGTTAACCAACCAGCTGGCCGATCGGGAAATTAAACTGGAAAAATTGAGTGAAAGCCTTGCCAAGGAGCAGGCTGCTATTATTAAGGATCTAAAGCTGACCATTGAATTTGACGGCAATCATTTAATTCAGGAGGAAATTGAAAAAACAGCCAGATTCTATCTGGTCGACCTGGTGGGCAAGGAAATTTCAGATATTGATGGAGAGTTGCTCTATAAAATATTGGATAAAAGAATTATTGAAGTAGCCGATAAGCGGATAAAAATTCAGGTTAAGTACATTATTGTCCACGAGACGATTGATATTGGTTTATCGGCTAAGCCAGTGGAATAATAGACTAAATTAGGATATATATTTATAGTATCAATTACTAAGGGGTGGAATCATGCATATTTATGTTATTAGAAAAAGAAGCTTATATATTGCAGCGCTGGTTATTGTCACCATCATTATTGGACTACTCATTCTTTATGGCCTTAAAAGGGATCGAACCGTCAGCAATATTCAATTGAAGTATTCCTACCAAAGATTGCTGCCCGAGGAAGCCCACAGTCTCATACAAAATAATCCAAATGTTGTCATACTGGATGTTCGTTCCGTCAAGGAATTTGAAAAGGGTCATATTAACAATGCAACAGCCCTGCCTTTAAAGGAGCTGAGGGGAGAAATCCATAGCCTTGATCGGGAAAAGGCCTATGTACTCTATTGCGAAAATGGAAAAGACAGCTTGAAGGCCTCTAAGCTCATGGCCGAATCTGGATTTCCCAGGGTTTATACCATTACAGGGGGGTATGAGGATTGGCCCTTTGAAATTACTAAGGACTATTAATTAGAATCGACATAAAACAAAGTCTTCCTTTAAAGATTATAGGTAGATATATTAGAGAAATGATATTTGTTCCACAATTTATAAAGGTGTATCTTCTCCTATGTATATAAAAAGCCTCCCTAATTAAGAGAGGCCTTTTCATTTTCATTTTACATCCAGGGGCTTTGTTTCCTTAAGGGGATTAGCAGCTTTACCAGTCTTGGGATCAATATGCATCAGCCAATAGCCAAAGCCCTCGCTGACATTTGAACCACTTTTACAGGGATGCCAATAGGTAAAGCCTGTTTTCCCACCATAGGGCTGTTCTCTGGATAATCTTCTTCCCGGAATTCCATATACATAATAGATGGCGTTGTTTTGTTTGTCATATTGAATACCAAATAAATAGTGCTGATAAGGATAGATCTGCCGATGATATTCTGAAGGATACTGATAGGGATAATACTGGCTTGTGGGCCTTAACCCGTCTATATAGGCTACAAAGGGCATATGGGAACGATAGAGGGTCTGATAATTATAATAAATATGCCACCATTGATAGCCCTCTCCCAATCCTTCAAAGGGTGCAACCTTGGGAAACATCTTTAGCGTACTTTCCACATAGGCCTGCATTGCCTTCGTCATATTTCCTTCATTCAGCAGGTAGCTGTTTTCCTGAGACTCTGCGGCCTGCTGAGCCGATTGAAGCTCCTCGATGGATCGACCGGCTCCATCGCCCCCATGGGGCGGCTCCTGAATTTTTATAATACGCTGCTGCTTCTTGTCTGCCACTGGAGCAGTTGGTTTATTCAATGGAGCCTGAGCCTGAATAATTGGTTCCGGCTCTGTTTCTTCCATTGAAGTGACTTCCTCTATCACTTCCTTGGCCACCGGCAATTCCTCCTGGATTTCTTCCATAGGCGGCTCTGCTTCCACAGCTACACTGCTGGCCATTAAATCGTCGCTTTCCTCAAAGCTGTATTGGCTTCTGGGGCCTTCTTCCGGGCCGCCATCACTTGGTTTTACAGCTTCAACGGCTGGCTCTGCTGCTTCTATTTTCCGTTCTACAGCTGTAAGCCCTTCTTCTGCCCTTGGTTCTGCAACTGCAATCTTTTCTTCCTCTTTCATTTTTTCAGGCTGAACAATACCATAGAGCTTTCTTTCCACTATCCTTCTCCAGGAATTTGTGCCCTTTTCTATGTAGCCCACTAACGGTGCTGTTAAGGCCTTTCTTTGCTCGAAGGACTCTGCCAGTAACAGCAGTAAATTGAATTCCTCTATGGATTCCTTTGTGCCCTTTACATTTTCTCCACTGAATTCCCAGGTTACCTCACCTTTGCCACTGCTGTCCACTTCCATGGGACCAATATCCACAATAGTCGGATTATCCTTATTGCTATTGACAAGATACCAGCGATACCTCATTCTATTTTCATGTATTCCTCTGAGATTTTGGCAGTGGAGCATCATAATTCCCTTACCGTTACTAATCTCTACCTTCGCATAACCCTTGGGTGTTTGGCTTCTTGATATCTCAAAGCCTGTATCCTCATTCTCCAATATAACAAAGTACCTTTTATATCTTCTTTGCATGTTTTCCCCCCTTATATCAATTAGATTTTCCCTGTAAAAATTGTTCTGTATCATTATATGTATTGACCTTGAAATTGTTTACAGTTAGTTTTACTAAAGATGGCCTATAAAGCTATCTAAGATGCTCAAAGCAAGCCACCCAGTCAATTAGGGAAAAAACAAGCAAGTTAGAACAATCAAAGTGCATTTTCATAATGCTTGCAGGATAGCCTTAACTTATAAATTAAAAAATAAGGATATAAGCAAATAATATTATTTACCTATATCCTTATCCTATCGCTGCTAACCCCTATATAAATACGATTTACAGGTACAGCTTAATATAACAGTGTGGCTATAATCGTGTTTTACTTAATTGATTGGCCAAAGCAGCAAACTCTTCCAGAGAAAGGGTTTCGCCCCTTCTTTTTTCATCTATGCCTGTGGCAGCCAATACCTGCCTGACCAATTCCTTATTCAAATTAAGGTGCCCTGTGCTTAAGGCATTTAACAGGGTTTTTCGTCGTTTCCCAAAGGCATCCTTTACCAGTGCAAAATAGAGCCCTTCGTCTTGCACCTCTACCCGTGGTCTTTCCAGGAGGGTTAGCTTGATAACGCTGGAATCAACGCTGGGCTGGGGAATAAATACCGACGGCGGAACCACCGCCACCCTTTCTGTATCGCAATAATATTGAACTGCAATGGAAAGAGTGCCATATTCCTTTGTACTGGGCTTTGCCGCCATTCTTTCGGCCACCTCTTTTTGAATCATAATGGTGATGGAATCAACCGGTATCTTTTCCTCCAAAAACCGCATGATAATGGGAGTGGTAATGTAATAGGGCAGGTTCCCCACTACCTTTACTTTTTTCCCTGAAGCATGCTGCTTTAATAGGTTATTGATATCAACCTTTAAAATATCTTCATGGATTACCTTCACATTGGAATATTCCCTTAAATTTTCCTCTAAGATGGGAATCAGCTTTTGATCAACCTCCACCGCCACGACCTTGGAAGCTGCTTCAGCCAGGCCCTGGGTCAGGCTGCCAATACCGGGCCCCACTTCAATAACAGTATCTTCAGATGTGATTCCTGCCCCACCAACGATTTTTTCGATGATATTATAATCAATCAAAAAGTTTTGTCCTAATCCCTTAGAAAAATAAAATCCATGCTTTGCCACAATTTCCTTGGTTCTTTTGGGGGATGCAATTCTCTCCATAGGGCACCTCTACTCCTCTATTTTTTTCAGCGCTTCAGCAAATTCCTGGCGGGTTACACCGTAATGATTCAAACGGTTTAAAAACTGCTTTCCATTTCCGTAGCCAATTCCCAGCTCACGACCTAAGGCGCTTCTTTTATCTGCAGAATAATTTGTGCCAATTAATCCATACTCTATTAAATCAGCCTGGGTGAATTCTATTCTCTTAGTAACGACTTCGCTTCGAACCTTCTCCAGCGCCGCCATAATACTTTGGGGAGAAGCATTTTCAATCCCTATATCACCGTTTTTGGTTGCTTCTTCCCTTGGCAGAAAGGCATGCTTGCAGCCCGGCACCTGACTGGCAATGGTCTTTCTAATTTTTTCTCCTGCAAAATCGGGGTCAGTAAAAATAATAACGCCTCTTTTTTTAGCAGCGGTCTTAATTCTTTCAATAACCGAGGGGGGTAATGCAAAGCCTCCGGTTATGATCATTTCTGCCTCTACGGCACGTTTAACTGCCGAAACATCATCCTTGCCCTCTACTACAATAATTTCCTTAATCATATTTTCTCCCTTGGTTTATATCTTTCTATTATTTTGATTTTTATTTATATTGACAGAAACAATTTTTAAAGCCTTACGTCAAAACTAATATGACGAAGATCCAATTATTATCATATTACACCCCTGGTCTTTTTGTAAAGGGAAAACCCCTGTATTCCCGAAGTAGGGATAACCAGCCCTTACGTCTTTTTAACGTCGGGCTGATCTTCCTGCTCCTTAAATTCAGGGGTTGCTAATGGGCTGACGGGTTTAATGCTATGATTTATTCCAAAACATATACCCGTAATTTTTTTCTTCCAAATCGCAATGCTTCGCTGCGACTTTCGTAATAAATATCGATTTTATTGCCCTTTATGGCGCCTCCTGTATCCTCTGCTACAGCATAGCCATAGCTAACCTTGCCATCAAGGGATTCAATGTACAGCTTGCTGCCAAGGGGGATGACCTTTGGGTCTACAGCCACCACTCCGGGTCTAACCTGGGTTCCAGTACTGGTTATTCCATAGTATGGGTCTCCTGGATTTTTCCCTGTACTGGCATACCCGGCATCATAGGCTGTTGCCTCTACGGTCAAAACCCTTTTATACCGGCTCACCTCTCCCCGGGAGGTAATTAAATAATTTAAAGTTCCTTTTTCGATTATTTCATTCACTGCTTCCTGATGAATTACCTCGTCAACCACCTCACGGGCTACTTCTACCCCATCTTCAAAGGTGATTTTTGAGATAACCTCCTTTTCGCCATTCTTCCCTTCCTGAACCACCTTGGTGATGCCATGCTCCAGCTGCTCATTATATTTAACCAAGGTTTGATAGGGAATTTCCTGTTCTTCCTCAACAACTTCTTCCTCTACCCTTGTCACTCGAACAACGTCACCCCTTTGAAGGGGAGCCTCAAGGGCCGGCTCTACTCTGTCATGGTCATTTAAAACGATATCCATACTTTTAAGAAGGGCTTCAACGGTAGATTCGGCTGTTTTAACGTTTTTTTCCTCTCCCTCTACCACCAGCTGAATTTCAAAGGCTCGATGGATCACAATACGGGTTCCGTCTTCTACCCGTTCATGCAGCTGAGGGATTACCTTATCCGCTTCGTTAACCTCTATACCCTGTTGCTTTAATATGTTTCCTACTGTATTGGAAAAGGTTTTAATTTCAACTTCCTGTCCATCATGGGCGATTACGATGGTTTTGTTAACACTCATAATACTAAAGCCCACTAGCAGACAGACCAACGTAAGCGCCACAATTAAGATTTTTTTATCTAAAAATCTTAAATTGCTTAGTTTACTATACATTATTTTTCCTCCTATTCTCGTTACAAACAAAATTAATCCATTTTGTCGATTCCCATGGGAAATAATTGACCCAAAATTAAATTTAACTTCCCAGGTGTCATAAGAAAGGAACTTCATTTTTAATATTTTATCTGATAAAATTATTTTGTCAACTTTTTTGGATATTTATGGTATTTCTATCTTTTGGAAGACCCTTTTTTATCATTGCCATATATTACATATTATATTCTTCATCAAACAAATTACCTTTTAGTTTTTTTCAAGCCTGAACCAGACACGTTCATTCAAGGCTACTGATTTAAATAAGTTAAAATATGAATAATCTCAATATTGAGTTATATTAACTTTATGTAATGTCTACATTGGCAATAAAAATGGGCCCTGTTTTTTCAAGGCCCAACCTATTAAATAAAGTCAACAATTTCAATACTGTTGTTTTCTAATGTATTTAAATCTAAAATCCTTCCATCTTCCAGCTTTACCATTGGCCGATACACACATTGCCTGAAAATAAAAATTATTTCGCCGATTCGACCATCATTCAGCCTTACCCTTTGTCCAATAAAGCAATTCCCTATACGATTTAAAAATATATACAATATCTTTGGGTCCAGCTTTCCTTTATACTCTGTCTCAAGCACCTTAATGGCTTCAAAGGGAGAGAGCTTGCTTCGATAGGGTCTGTCTGATGTCAGCGCATTATAAACATCAGCTACAGCAACAATTCGAGCCAATAAAGGAATTTTATTTTCCTTCAAACCCATGGGATAACCACTGCCGTCAACCCGTTCATGATGAAACAGAACTATTTTTTTAACATCCTCATCAATAAATTCATATGACTTAATTAGCTCGTGGCTATAGATAACATGCTTCTGACATTCCAGTCTTTCATCATGGGTAAGGGTTTCCTTTTTATTTAACAGCTCCTGGGGGAGCTTCATTTTACCTATGTCAATCAGCATAGCCCCCAGGGTCAATTGCTGAAGCTGATCCTGGCTTAGCTCCAACCACTTTCCCAGGGCATAGCTAATAATGGTAACGTTTTGACTATGGGCATAGGTAATATCATCTAATCCCTTCAGCTTTTCAATCAGTTGGAATACATTCATATTGGTATTAAAAACCTTGAGGGTTTTTTGAATACTATCTTTAATGGCAGATTGATTAATGGCCTCGCCCTTTACGATTTTATCAAAATCTCCTTGAAGCTTTTTTTGTACCGTCTGGAGCTCTGCTCTGGCTTCGGTCACCATATTTTGGTGCTGTATTTTCTCAGCCTTCCCTTTTGTTTCTATGGCAGTATTTTTACTCTTTGAGGAAAAATGATGTACTTCTTTATCTTTAATTTTGACCTGTAAAATATGATGCTGCTCTAAAAGATGCTGTACCCGATCTAAATCCTCAATTACTGTTCCTGCCGGAATTAAAACATTGCCATAGGCATTAATAATATCTTCTTTAAAGGCCATTCCAGGTTGTAGTGACGATGTATATACTTCTTTGTAATTTGACTGTGCAGTCCCTGCCATTCCCATTCCCTCCCATAATTAAAAACCTATCTGCCGACAGATTAACATACCTTCAATATTATTGTCGGAATATTTTTGTTTTTTGTTAATGGGATTTTACATATTATTATAGCTTTTTTTATTAAGATTCCATGGGAATGAGCTTATCTACAGGAATTTGAATACTCCAGGGAGGAGTTAGGTTCTTCATTAATTTCCACTGTTCCCTTTCCAGCTCCCAATCAATGGTCGAAGCCTGATCTTCATTGCACCCTTCCGAAAGGATTACTCCCTTAACAACAACAGAGTAAGGAGCTTCAATAACCTTTTTGGGCATCAATTGAAATACATTTTTCCCAGGGCCTTCGGCAAGGATAATCTGATTACTGCGTATGCCGATATGGTCCTTTGAATATAGCCCCTTTTCCATTTCCAAATTGCAGCCCCAATCCAATGCCTTAACCAGTTGATTGCCTGCTTCAATGGCCCGGGAAATATTAGTGAAGCCCACCAGCCTTGCCGCCGCCAGGGTAGGGGGCCTCTGGAAAATTTCATCTCGCCTGCCCGATGCCGCAATACTGCCCTGATCCATGATAATCAACTCTTTACAGATCCGATAGGCCTCGTCCATATTATGTGACACATAAAGGGCAACCCCATGAAATTTTTCCAGCACAGTCAGCAATTGATCCTCCATTTGTCTCCTGAGATGATTGTCCAGTGCAGAAAAGGGCTCATCCAACAGCAGCACCTGGGGCTCAATGGCCAGGGCCCTGGCCAGAGCCACCCGCTGCTGCTGACCGCCCGACAATTCCCGGGGATAGCGTTTATCTAACCCTTCCAGCTGCATCATGGCCAGCATTTCAGCCACCCTTTTCCTTCTTTCAAGGGGTTCCAATCCATCTAGGGGGAAGCTGATATTCTCTAACACATTCATATGGGGAAACAGTGCGTAATTCTGAAACAGCATACCGATTCTTCTTTTTCTGGCCGGGAGACATACACCGGCTTCGGAATCATATAAGACATGATCGTTCAATGTAATTTTTCCCCTGGTGGGCCTTTCAAGGCCTGCAATACATCTAAGGGTCATGCTCTTTCCTGAACCGGAGGCCCCTAATATGCCCTTGGTCTCATTTAACACTCGAAATGAGGTTTTTAAACGAAAGTCCCCTAAATCCTTTTCAATATCTACCGCTAGTTCCATGGTCTGTCCCCCTTCACTAAAATCTTCCTACAATTATTTTTTATTTTACAGGATAGCCCCCCTTGACAATATACCGCCGCTGGTGTTCTGTCCAATAATTCATTAGAATTATTACAATAAAGGAAATTAGTACAATTACCAGAACCCATAGCAGAGCTTTGTCCATTTCACCACCCTGGGCAGCAAAAAAAATCGCCACGGGGATGGTCTGGGTTCTGCCGGGAATGTTTCCTGCTATCATCAGAGTAGCCCCAAATTCACCCAGGGCCCGGGCAAAGGACAGCACTGTGGCGGCCGCAACACCGGGCCATGCCAGGGGCATGATAATTTTCCAGAAAATACGCCATTCCGAAACACCCAATGTTCTGGCGGCATTTACGAGATTATCATCAACCTGTTCAAAGGCCGCCCTGGTGGTTTTGTACATCAGCGGAAAAGCAACCACCGAGGCGGAAATAACGGTGGCTGTCCAGGTAAAAATAATGGTGGTGCCCATTTTAGCCAGAAGCCTGCCGACCGGGCCGTATCTTCCAAAAATAAGCAGTAAAAAGAAGCCCACCACCGTAGGGGGTAAAACCAGGGGAAGGTTAAACAGGCCATCGACCAGACCCTTTAGGGGCCCATGATAGTTACTCATCTGCCTGGCAGCTATGATCCCTGTAAAAAATGTAATAATTGTGGCACACAATGCTGTCCTTAGGGATATCCACAAGGGTGTCATATCCATTTTTCATTCCCCCTATTTTTTAACAATGTTTAATCTAATTTACCATGGAAAATCCGTACTTTTCAAATATAGCGCCAGCCTCGTCACCCTTTAGAAACGCAAGAAAAGCTATGGCCTCCTCTTGCCTTTTACTGTCCTTTATCACTGCCGCAGGATAAATAACAGGCTGATGGGAATTGGCAGGGGCCTCTGCCACCACCACAATCTTATCTGAAATTTGGGCATCGGTGGCATAGACCACCCCTACATCGGCATTGCCGGTTTCTACCCAGGCAAGGACCTCTCGTACATTTTTTGCATAGACCACCTTAGGGGCAACGACATCCTTAATGCCTAAATAGTTGATAATTTCTTCGGTATATTGGCCCACAGGGACACTGGAGGGTTCACCAAAGGCAATGGCTTTGACATCCTCACCTGCTAAATCTTGAAAATCCGAGACAGTATCTTGATCTTTAGGAGCAATTAATACTACCTTGTTTTCCAGCAGCTCTGTAATCGTGTCATCCAGCAGCAGGCCCTTTTCCTGCAAGGTATTCATCTGTTTCAAAGCCGCCGAAAGAAAGACATCTACCGGTGCCCCCTGCTCAATTTGCTGCTGTAGGGTGCCTGAGCTGTCAAAGGTGAAGGTCAGGGTGATTTCTGGGGCCACCTTTTTATAAATTTCCTGAAGCTCTCCCATTACATCCTTTAGGCTGGCGGCCGCTGAAATCGTCAGTTCCACCGGTTCACCAGACTGATCAGAATTTTTCCCATGGCCCTCTGTATTCGTTGCAGGGTTTTGGCACCCTACAGCCAAGACCAGCACAACAGCCAGCATGACCATTAAAAATAAAGTTTGTTTTTTCATATAATTGCCTCCTTTGTATAAAATAATTACAAAACATATCAAAACATATCAAAACATAACAAAATTATTTCAAAAACAAATAATTATGTACTGTTATGTATTGTTTTGTTATTATATGTCACCATTATAAGGGATGAAATCATATCTGACAATCCTTTTTATTTTTTCGGGGCTCTCTTTCTTGTCCAATGAAGTAAAAGTTGTTATAGTAAAAGAACAGAGTTAATCATTGAAAGGAAGGTGATATCAATGAAGGATAACACCCCTTTGACCCCCCAGGAGGTGGCGGAGGCCTTAAGAATCACTAAGAACACTGTTTATGAGCTGATAAAACGTGGGGAATTGGCAGGCTATAAGGTGGGAAAAAAGATTCGAGTAGATTATCATGCGGTGGAGGCCTACAAAAATAAGACAAAGGTTCAGCCAGAGGAATTGGCTCCGGCGGCTACCCCTGCCCCAAGGGATATTGAAAATAATTCATTGGTGATTTGTGGTCAAGACCTGCTTCTTGATATTTTGTCCCGTTACTTGGAACAGCATCCCAATGGAGTCAGAACACTTCGTTCCTTTGTCGGAAGCTATAACGGTTTATTTAACCTCTACCAGGGGTCTGTTCAGGCCACTGCTGCCCATCTTTGGGATGGGGATACAGACCAGTACAATACCCCCTATGTTAGAAGGCTTCTGCCGGGCATACCGGCCCTTTTAATTCGACTCTGTAGCCGAATACAGGGCTTTTATGTACCAAAGGGAAATCCCAAGGGAATTAAGGGTTGGGAGGACTTAAAAAGAAGGGATTTAACCATGGTCAATCGTGAAAAGGGAAGCGGTACCCGAATTTTATTAGACGAGCATTTACGCCTGCTTGGCCTTTCGCCAGGTGAAGGCTATCATCGGGAATATTTGTCTCACTTGGCGGTGGCCAGTGCCGTTTCAAGGGGCGAAGCCGATTGGGGCCTGGGAAATGAAAAAACTGCCTCTCAAATCGACGATATTGAATTTATTCCCCTGCAGCTGGAACACTATGACTTGGTCATCAAAAAGGAATGTAAGGAAATGGCCCCCTATCAGGCAATCCTTGAAATCGTATCTTCAGCCCATTTTAAAAATGAACTCCTGGGAATAGGAGGCTATGACCTATCGGAAACAGGGAAAATTGTTTCAGAAACCTAATTAAATACCGCTCAACAAAATAAGGCCTGTCCCATAAATGGGGACAGGCCTCTCTTTATTTACTTGATACCAAATAGCTTCTTGGCATTGAGGGTGGTCTGCTTAGCCACCTCCTCCAGGGAAATTCCCTTGGCCGCTGCGATGGTTTCAGCCACCTGCCTGACATAGGCAGGCTCGTTTCGCTTTCCTCTAAAGGGAACAGGTGCCAGGTAAGGGCTATCGGTCTCAACCAAAAGCCACTCTAAAGGAATTTCCTTTGCCACCTGATGGGTCTTCTTTGCATTTTTAAAAGTAACAGGCCCTGCAAGGGAAATATAGATTCCCTTTTTGATATATTCCCTTGCCAGCTCTACGCTTCCTGAGTAGCAATGCATTACACAGCCTAGAGCCCCTGCATTATATTTTGATAAAAGGTCAAATACCTCCTGGTGGGCATCTCTGTCGTGGATAATAATGGGCAGCTTAACCGCTTGGGCCAATTGTATTTGCCTTTCAAACCACCTACGCTGCACATCCCTTGGAGAATGATCATAATAATAATCCAGGCCAATTTCGCCAATGGCCACCACCTTTTCTTTTTGACAAAGTGATCGCAGCACCTCGAGGGTATCTTCATCCATTTCCTTTACATCATGGGGGTGTACCCCTACGGCACTATAGACCATTTCATATTTTTCTGCCAAATTAACAGCCTTGACCGAAGTAGCTAGATCAGCACCCGGATTTAAAATATAGGATACCCCGGCTTCCTTCGCCCTGGCAATCAGCTCTTCTCGGTCTTGATCGAAGCGTGAATCATCTATATGGGCATGACTATCAAACAACATTATTCTTCCCCCTTAGCTGATCAGGGTGCCACTGGCAATTTCGCCATCGAGGCTTCCCAATACAAGCTTTTTATTGTCAGAGGCGGCTAATATCATTCCCTGGGATTCAATCCCCCTTAGCTTGACAGGCTTCAAATTAGCCACCAAAATAACCGATTTTCCTACCAAATCAGCCGGCTGATAGTCCTTGGCAATACCTGAAACCACCTGCCTGGTTTCATTCCCCACCTGTAGCTTCAGCACCAGGAGCTTATCGGCCTTGGGGTGCTTTTCGGCCTCCAGAACCTTGGCAACCCTCAGCTCTACCTTGTCAAAATCCTCAATAGTGATCATTTCCTTTGGCTCGACCTTTACCTCTTCCTCAACCCTTTGTTCTTCCCCTTCCATTTCATCCTTAATCTCTTGAAGCTTTTTATCAATATCGATTCGACCAAATAGAATTTCTGGATTTCCTACCTTATCATTTACCTTGATGCCATTGAATTCAGAGAGGGAATCCCAGCCAGTTACAGTGGTATTGAGCTGCTTAAAAATAGCCTCCGCCGTATCGGGTAAAAAGGAGTGCAGCATAACAGCAGAGAATCTGATGGATTCCAGCAAATTGTACAGTACTGTAGCCAGTCGGTCCCTTTGGTTAGGGTCTTTTCCTAATATCCAGGGGGTTGTTTCATCAATGTATTTGTTACTTCTTCTTAATAGGGTAAATACTTCACCAATTGCGTCGGACACCCTTAATTGGCTCATCTTGTCTTCTACCTTTTTGGGGGTTTCAAGGGCCAGCCTAATTAATTCGTCATCTAATGAATCCTTTACCTTTGGCCCCTCTATTACCCCATCGAAGTACTTATTGACCATTGTAACGGTTCGATTGACAAGGTTACCTAAGACATTTGCCAGATCGGAATTGATTCTTTCCATCACCAGCTCCCACGTAATGGTGCCATCCTGTGCAAAGGGCATTTCGTGCAGGGAGTAGTATCTAACTCCGTCAACGCCAAAATGTCTTGCTAAATCATCTGCATAGATGAGATTCCCCTTTGACTTACTCATCTTTCCTTCTCCAGTTATCATCCAAGGATGGCCAAATACCTGTTTAGGAAGGGGCTCACCAAGGGCCATCAGCATGATGGGCCAATAGATTGTATGGAATCTTAATATATCCTTGCCGATTAAATGCAGATCAGCAGGCCAATATCGATTGTATCTTTCTCCATGGTTGCCGTCGACATCATAGCCTAAACCAGTAATATAATTTGACAGGGCGTCAATCCAAACATAGACCACATGCTTTTCATCAAAGGAAACAGGAATCCCCCATTTAAAGGAGGTTCTGGATACACAAAGATCCTGAAGTCCCGGCTTTAAGAAATTATTAATCATCTCATTTTTTCTTGACTCAGGCTGGATAAAATCAGGATTTTCTTCAATATATTTTACCAATCGATCTTGATATTTGCTAAGTCGTAAAAAGTAAGCCTCTTCTTTGGTAGTGGTAACAGGTCTGCCGCAATCGGGACAATTGTTGTTGACCAATTGAGATTCTGTCCAGAAGGATTCACAGGGAGTACAGTATAGACCTTCATATTCTCCCTTGTAGATATCCCCCTGATCATATAATTTTTTGAAAATTTTCTGTACCTGTTCCTCATGATCTTTATCCGTAGTCCTCATGAACTTGTCGTAGCTAGTATTCATGCTGTCCCATATCTTCTTGATTTCACCTGCTACGCCATCCACAAATTCCTTAGGTGTTTTTGCTGCTTCTTTTGCTTTTTGTTCAATTTTTTGACCATGCTCATCGGTGCCAGTCATGAAAAATACGTCATATCCCTGCTGTCTTTTAAACCTTGCTATGGCATCTGCCAGGATAATTTCATAGGTATTGCCTATATGAGGCTTTCCAGAAGTATAAGCAATTGCGGTCGTGATGTAATATTTCCCTTTGCTCATTTTTTTCCTCCTTAAAATTTTTCTTTTTAAAAACAAAAAAACCCCGTCCCCAAAAGGGACGAGGGAATCCTCGTGTTACCACCCTGATTTTTTATTGCCTCGCAGCAATAAACTCACTAGGTAAAAATTGAATGTTTCACCTTGCCCGGTTAACGGGGGCAAATCCGTTGTCACCTAAGGAAAATTCCCTCAATGACAAAGTTCTGGGGCCATCTTCAATAAACTAATAACGGTGCCGGCTTTCACCTTACCCGGCTCTCTTTAACCGCCTTCATTTATCTACTCTTCCCATCATTACTGCTGATATTATAAAAGGTTAATTTACCAAGAGGCTTTAGCCCTTGGTATGTAAAATTATTGATTATTATTACACTATAATATATTAAAATATACATACTTTGTCAATAGTCCATAATAATTTTCCTATGTATTAGGGCAAAGTCTTACTTTACAAGATTTAAAGAACAACTTCATTGAAATCTCGCTTTTCAACGGGTGACTCAGCCTAGCCAAAAAATATTTGTACCAGTACTACCGAGGCAATCACTGCGGCAAAATGAGATATAAGGGCTGCCATAACGGTATGCCTTGATTTTGAAATTCCTATGGCACCAAAATAAACGGCCATGGTAAAAAATATGGTTTCGGCAGAGCCCATCATGGTGGCAGCCACCCGGCCAATAAAAGAATCTGCCCCGTAGCTTTCTATTAAATCCTTTAAAATACCAAGGGAACCACTGCCTGAAAAGGGTCTCATTAAGGCAAGGGGCAGTACCTCGCCGGGAATTCCCAGGGGTTTTACAAGGGGTGTCATGATGGCCACCAAAAGCTCCATAGCCCCAGATTTTCTCAACAACCCGATGGCTAAAAAGATAGCAATCAAATTGGGCATGATCCGTACAACGGTTTTAAAGCCCTCTGCTGCCCCCTCTACAAAGGCATCATATAGCTTTACACCCTTAATTAGACCATGAATCAAAATACATGACATCATGAAGGGAATCGCCAAAATGGAAATAATCTGAAACAGCTTCATGGGCCTTCTCTCCCCTCTAATATTTTACAGGCTAAAACCCCCACCAGGGTCGATACCATGGAGGCCAGCAGGGAGGTAATTATAATTTCTGAAGGTTGGCTTGAGCCCCCATCGGCCCGGAGCTTTAAGACCGTCAGGGGAATCAGCTGTATTGAAGACATATTAATGACCAGAAACATGCACATGGCATTGGTAGCCCGTTGTTTTTGTGTATTAAGACCTTGCAGCTCTTCCATGGCCTTTAGCCCCAGGGCCGTTGCAGAGTTCCCTGCCCCAAACATATTGGCTACTAAATTCATCATGATGGCGCTTATTGCAGGATGATTCGCCGGAATACCGGGGAAAAGAAGGGATGTGACGGGCCTCATCAGTCGGGCAAAGCTGTTGATTAACCCCGATTTTTTGGCAATGTTCATTAGGCCAAGCCATACCGACATAATTCCCGTTAATCCAATGGCAAAGACGACAGCCTCTTGAACGTCCAGCAGCAGTACCTCATTGACAATTTCTGTTTTCCCAGTAATAATAGCCGTCAATATTCCGAAGAATATCATGATAAACCAAATTATATTCATTCTCAGCCCACCTATTTCTTTATCATTCCATTATATGAGCCATTACCGGAGCTTATGAATGGAGATTGATTTCAATAAGGGAAGAATGATGTCTAAATAATTGATATTTTTGTAGTTTTATTATTTCTTTGTTATAATAGGTACTAAAGGTATGCCCAAAAGAAAGGAAAAATGAGCCCATGAGAAATCTTACGCTTCTGACTGATCTTTACCAGCTGACAATGATGAATGGATACTATCAAAACAAGATCAAAGATGATGTGGTGGTTTTCGATATGTTTTTCAGGAAGAATCCCTTTGACAACAGCTTTACCATTGTTGCAGGGATTGAGCAGATAATTGATTACATAGAAAACCTTCACTTTTCAGAGGAGGATCTTCAATACCTGCGCAGTACCGGATTATTTGAAGATGAATTTCTTTCTATTTTACGAAACTTCAAATTCACCGGCGATATTTACTCTGTTCATGAGGGATCAATCATGTTTCCTAATGAACCCATTTTAAGGGTAAAGGCCCCTTGCTTTGAAGCCCAGCTAATTGAAACTGCCATATTAAATATCATCAATTTTCAATCTCTAATTGCCACCAAGGCTGCCAGGGTTTGTACTGCGGCAAAGGGTGACCCAGTTTTTGAATTTGGCTTAAGAAGGGCCCAAGGCCCAGATGCAGGCATCTACGGAGCTAGGGCCGCTTATATCGGCGGCTGCTCAGGAACCTCAAACGTACTGGCGGGCAAGTTGTTTAATATTCCTGTTTCCGGCACCATGGCCCATAGCTGGATTCAAAAATTTGACAGTGAGCTTGAGGCCTTCAGGGCCTATGCCCAGGTTTATCCCGAAAACTGCCTGCTCCTGGTAGATACCTATGATACTTTAAAAAGCGGATTGCCCAATGCCATTACAGTTTTTAATGAGTTAAGGGAGAAGGGCTATGAACCAAGCGGTATTCGGATTGACTCCGGCGACATTGCCTATTTGTCAAAGGAAGCAAGAAAACGTTTAAATGAGGCAGGCTACCCCAATGTTAGGATTATCGCCTCCAGCGACCTCGACGAAGATACAATCAACAGCCTGAAGCTACAGGAGGCAGCGGTCACTGGCTGGGGTGTTGGTACCAATTTAATTACCTCTAAGAATTGTCCTGCTCTAGGGGGGGTATATAAGCTGGTAGCTGTAGAAGTGGAGAATAAGCTGGTTCCTAAAATTAAAATTTCGGAAAATCCAGAGAAAATTACAAATCCCGGTTATAAAAAGGTAGTTAGAATTTACGATTCGTCAAAGCAATTTGCCCTGGCTGACCTGATTATGCTGAATGAAGAGTCTATAAACATTGAAGAGCCTTTGACCATTTTTCATCCCATCTACACCTGGAAGAAAAAAACCTTTAAAAGCTATACGATACGAGAAATGCTTCAACCTCTGTATTTAGGCGGAAAGCTGGTCTATCAACGTAAGTCTGTTGAAGAAATCAAGGCCTATACCCAGGACGAGTTAAATTCCCTATGGCCTGAATATAGAAGATTAAATCGGCCGCAGCTCTATAAGGTGGATCTTTCCCAAAAGCTATGGGAACTAAAAAATCAAATGGTAAGTTCCATCAGAGTAGATAAGGATCACTAATTTCACCTAAGGGGATCATTTAAATTAAGGCAGCAGTAATTATAAAAAGGCCGGGGAATTGTAAAACCCTCGGCCTGTTATTATCAGAAATAGTTTTTTTTAATGTAATCTAGGGCTCCCCGTTTTGTGGGAGGAATTTGGCCTAAATAAAGGGCCTTTTTTATTTCTTCAATTATGGTACCAATCATTATACTTTGGGGCAGCTTAAGACTTTCCATAATCTCTTTTCCATTAATGATGTTATTTACCCTCTCAACGGGCTTATATCTGGTTAGATAATTATTAATAATATACTCCACATGGATTTTAAACATGCCCATTTCCTCTTTTGGGTCCAGAAGGGTTCTGGTGGCAATAATATCTGCAAGGGCAATTAATAAAATATCCAGTGTTTCTTCCCCCATCTTGCGAAAAACATCATACAATACCCTTCCGCTGACATCATTTGCTTTATATAAATCCAGGGGAATCATATGATAGGCAACATAGCGATAGAGGATTTCCGTCTCCTTAGCACTTAATTTTAGCCTTTCTGCATAGCCCTTTAAAATTTCCGCTCCAGTTATTTCATGGCCCCGGAAGCGGGTTCTTCCCGTTTGGTCTACCTGCCTGGCAGAGGGCTTACCTACATCATGAAATAGTGCCCCCAGTTTGATTAGTGCCAACCGGCTGCGGTCACCTGCTAGAACCTGACTGGTATGCTCCTCGTAGGCCCTTTTAATATGGGCTTCAAAATAACCCTGTGAATGAATGAAGCCTTCCAGGATTTTGACAGTATAGATTGAGTGGGACCAGCAGTCAACCACATGATATTTACACTGTCCAACATCCTTCATGACCTGCAATTCAGGAAACAGCTTATCTAATAGATGCAGTGGCTCATCAAGGAAATGTAAAAAATAGTGGCTGTCCCTTCCTTCCAATATGGTGAACAATTCCCTGGTAATTCTCTCCCCCGGACTTCTCTTCAATTCTTCAGCATATTGTTGAATCGCCGTCAGGGTAGTTTCCTCCAGACTAAAGCCCAGCACTGACATAAATCTAACAGCCCTGAGCATTCTGACGGGATCATCATAAAAGGTTTTATCATGCAGTGACTTGATCTGTTTCAATTGAATATGGGTCTTTCCTTCAAAGGGGTCAATGATATGCTCTTCCTTTATTGGCCACCCGTGGGACAAATCATAAGCCATGGCATTGATAGTAAAATCCCTTTGATAAAGGTCATGCACCACCTCACCATTTTTTATGATTGAAATATCAATGGTATGGTTTTCCTTGTCGACAACACGGTATACCTGATTTACTTCATCTAAAACAAAGAAAGCAGCATTTAATCTGTCTGCCACCAGTTGAGCAAAGTCAGCGGCATTTTCAAGCACCGCTAAATCTAAATCCTTAAAAGGGCGTTGGAGTAATTGATCACGAATTGTACCACCCACCACAAAAACCTGCTTGTTAATCATCCGCTGTATTTCACAGATGCAGGCTATCACATCAACCATTTCATCAGCTCCTTCATCGACGGCCAATTCTATGTGCTATTTATTAAAATTTTTAAAAAAAATTCATATAAATTATCTCTCAATATACTATACCCAATTCATTGCCTTCTAACAAGGCTTGATCACTCAAAAATGCCAATTTAATATCTAGGATATAAAAATTTATTTATTAATATTTTATTCAAATTAGGACGTTGACTTTTTATGGAAAGTCTGTTATTATTTAATATATGAAATGTCGAAATTTGTTATATGATGCCTCATTATGTAGCAAATCGTTCATTCTTAAGGAAATTATTAAAATTTAAAAATCAAGGAGGAAAAAAATTTGAAATCAACAGGTATAGTAAGAAAAGTAGATGAACTAGGTAGAGTAGTATTGCCAATCGAATTGCGCCGAACATTAAACATTGCTGAAAAGGACGCACTTGAAATTTATGTTGATGGTGAAAGTATTATTTTGAAAAAATACGAGCCAGCTTGTATCTTCTGTGGTAACGCAAAGGATGTAACAGTTTATAAAAATAAGAACATCTGTAGTGAGTGCTTAGAAGAGTTAAAATAAGTTTTTTATAAAGAGCCCCAAAGAAAAATTTCTTGGCGGCTCTTTATATTTTTTGTATTTTTAATCCTCCAACTCAATGGCCTGCTGATATACCTCTCTTTTTGATATCTTTCTGGCCTTGGCCACTTGCTTAATGGCCTCCTTTTTATCGACTCCCTGCTTCATCATTTGAAGCAAATGCTCCTGTATCGATTGACCTTCAAAGGATTCTCTGTTGACTTGATCCAGGGCTTCTGAAGACATGCCTTCAATCAACAGTACAATCTCTCCCTTCGGCGGTGTCGTTTGAAACACCTCGATTAAATCTGATAAAGCTCCCCTTAAAATGGTTTCATATCGTTTGGTCAATTCTCGAGCGACAACCGCATTGCGATCTCCCAGCACATCGATACAATCCTTAAGGGTTTGCAGCAATCGGTGGGGGGCCTCATAAAAAACCAAAGTTCGATCGTCGTACATGATTTTTTCCAGCCGCTCCCTGCGTCTTTTCTTTTCTCGATTCAAAAAGCCTTCGAAGCTAAAGCGGCTATTGTCAAGGCCTGAAGCCACCAGGGCCAATATGCCCGCCGTGGCCCCCGGCAATACCTCAAAGGGAATTTCATGCTGAATACAGGCCTTGATCAGTTCCTGGCCAGGATCAGAGATACCGGGCATCCCCGCATCAGAAACCAGTGCTATTTCCTTTCCCCCAAGCAAATCTTCAATTAATTGAGCTTCCTTCTTCATTTTATTGTGCTCATGATAGCTAACCAGGTTTTTTTGAATTTCATAGTAATTTAGTAGCTTTAGGGTATGCCGGGTGTCTTCTGCAGCGATATAATCTACTTCCTTAAGTATTCTAAGCACCCTTAGGGTAATATCCTCTAAATTACCGATGGGTGTAGGACAAATGTATAGCCTTCCCTTATTCAATGGTTTCCCCTCCCTTCATAAGTGAGGTTTTTTGATAAATTTTGTAGATTTCATCGGTATACTTGCCCGCCTCCCGATATACAGTCAGGGGCTCCAGGATAATGAGTTCGGGCTTGGCCGCCTTTCTACATTCCATCAGCAGCAGGTTGGGCCGTTGATTTTCTCTGGGCTGAACAAATCGAAGACGTTTCGGCTCTAGCTTATATTGACGGCAACAGGCCATGATATCAACCAGCCGCTGGGGTCGATGAACCATAAAAAACCTGCCATGGTGCTTCAGCATTTTAGAGGCTGTCTGTATGACATCTTCAAGGGTACAGCAGATCTCATGGCGGGAAATGGCCTTATGGTCGCTGGGATTTAACAGCCCCTCAGGGTGCATATAGGGAGGATTCGCCGTAACAACATCAAAGGTATTGACGGGCAGGTATTGGCTGGTTTCTTTTAAATCAATATTCATCACTTCAATTCGATTTTCCAGTCTATTCAGCCTGACGCTTCGATCAGCCATTTCTGCAACTTCTTTTTGTATTTCTATGGCTTTTATCGTTGTGTCAATACTTTTCCCTGCCATCAGAATAGGTATAATACCCGTACCCGTTCCCAGGTCTATGATTTGATCATATCTTTTTAATTCGACAAAATTAGCTAATAGTACCGCATCTATGCCAAAGCAAAACCCCTTGGGCCTTTGTATCACCTTTAAATCTTTTATTTGCAGTTCGTCAACCCGTTCTCCAGGCTTAATTAGCTTCTCCATTGCTTGCTCCTTATCTAATTTTTCTCAATCCCAATTTATTATATCATCTTTTTAATTTTTCTTGGTAATCCTTAGCTTAGATTTTATTTTAACCCAAGAAAAAAGAAAAAACCCTTCTATGGTTAGAAGGGCAGAAAATGCTATTGGTCTGCTTACTTAGAAACGGCTTTTAATGTAATAACCTGTGATTTGTTGACCTGAAGGGTTACCTTCATTTCAAGGGTTAAATCATCTAGGGTTTTTAGTTTATTATCAATATATACCAGGCTCTCATCATTTAATTGATATAGTTTTGCACCATTTTTATTTTCAACTACCAGTTTCTTTTCAGTATAATTTATATAGGCTAAGGTACCGGTGACAGTACTATATTCAGTGGTTTTTGCTTCGATTGCAACCACCTGCTTATCCATTATCCATAGGGTAGCCTTCATATCGACTGTTAAATCCTTAAGCCCTTTGGTCACACCATCAATTCTTACAACAACCTCGTCGTTAATTTCATAGGTAGTGTTTTTACCAGCTTCCTTTAATGTAATTTTATTTTTGTTTAAATTCAGGTTATGGATATGGCCCGTTGCCTTAATCTCCTTAGTTCTTTCGGAACTGTCAGCCTTAATCTCGGTGACTGTATTGTCTTTATTCAGCTTGATTTTAATGTAATCATCTACCTTAAGGTCATCTAATTGGGCCTTTTTATCATCGAGCTTTATTGTGGCCTTTTCATCAACCAACAGCATTAAAACAGCTGTACCATCTTCGATGGTAATTCTGTTGTTCTCTAAATCAATTCCCTTTAAAAGGGTTTCGTAGGTTTTATTTATGGTCGTTTCTTTTAAAAACTTCTTTTGGATTACCGGCGGCAGGCCACCCTTTTTACTTAACCCCGGTGGTGTAAAGGCTTGAACCGACGAGATGGTCAAACCAAGGGTCAGCATCAGAGCAAAAAATCTAATAATTGCTTTTTTCATGTTGAATTCCTCCTTTAATTTTTCTTTCAGTATATGTTTACGGAGGATATTTTTATTTTGGGCATTTGAGAAAAATAAAAAATATTGCATTGCTTCAATATTCTCTTTGTTTGTTTGTTTTGTTTTTTATAAGAATTTTTATTGAACCTTTTTTTATTTTCGCTCTTAAATTTCTCTTTTTCATACCTTTTCTCTTTCTTTAGCCTAAACTTTTCATGATTTTTTTGCCGCTTTAGTTTTTGCTTGTCATGCTTTTTTTCTTGCCTTAAATCTACTTTTTCTTGTTTTATAACCCTTTGCTGCTTTTCACTTTGGTTGGTGGTTTGCTGCTGAACCTTGGTATCTCCTTGCGTTACTCCCTTTCCTTGGCCTGGATGCACTTCAAAAACCGGATGCTCCTTTTCTACTTCAATGCTTAGGTCAGGGTCACTAACTTCCTCTTCTACGGGGTGGTCTTCAAAAACAGGGTGCCGCTTTTCTTCAAATTGGGTAATCAGCTCCTTAACCCTTTTTTCCTTTATTTCATCAATATCGATTGAATCATCAATTTGCCGGGCAATTTCAAGCTTGCCCACCGAAATATCTTCCTCCCGGGCTCTTTGAAGGGTTTCTGGATTAGAAGTAATAGAAAGTACAATCCTTTCCTCCTGGTTGGATGTTGCTTCAATTGTCTGGGATAAGGCGGCCACCATTTGTTCAAGCTCTGCTTCAAGGTCTGCCTCACTGGTTAATGAAACGGTACTTAACAGAATATAGCTTTTTTCCTGGGCTTTAATGTATCCCCCTGCCTCTGCCCATTCTATAATTTTTAAAACTGCTTCTTTCGCATCAGCTCCAGTCAAGTCATCCAGTGGAAAGGCCCTGGCTTCAGCATTAAGACCCCTAGCTGTAACCACCTGCTGTTGTCGGTTTAATTCAAGGGTCACACTTGGGTTAATATCGACGGTTAAAATGGCAGTAGGGGGTGCAATTTCCTGGCGCAGCCCCGATAAATAAAAATTGCTGAAAAATAATAAAATAATTGCAGCTGCCACCGCAGCAGCCACTCTCAAATACCCGGTACCCCTTCTTCTAAGCATAATTTCATGGGGAAAAAAATCGATTTCCATTCCCTCAATTACGCCCTGACGTTTTGTTACTTCATGAAGGCTTAAATCCTGAGCCATGATAATCATCGAATTTTCCCTTATTTCCATTATGGTTCCCTTAGATTTCACTGACTTCCCTCCTTTCTACTTCGTTTATGTAACCCTTAAGGGTATCTAAATCACTCTCTAATATGAGAATGACTGCAATAATAAATTTTCGACTTCTTTGCACCACCTTTTTCGAAATACCCAGTTCCCTCATTAAATCTGTCATGGGTAAATTTTGAGTTCTAATAAATTTTTTTCTTAAGGGCTCAACTTCGTACACATATTTGGCCACCTCTATGGCCCTTAACCGGGTATCAATATGCTTGGGTGCTTCCAGTAACAAATCATCAAGGGTTACGTTATAGGCCTTCATCTTTTCAATCAGAAAGGCCATGTCCAGCTTTGTCTCAAAACGATTCTCAAAGCTTTCTTCCACAAGCATCTCTTCTATGCTATTTTTCTCTTCAACGCCAAAAAGCTGACTCATGTAGACCACCTTATTATTTCTGGCTTCCCGCCTAAGCTGATCAATGACTCTGCTTTTCATAACCACTGCTGCAAAATTTAAAAAGCTACCTTTTTTTTCATTATACTTATCAATGGCTTCATTGAAGGCCATCAGTCCAATGCTATACAGGTCGCTGTTCTTAGTATCTATATATTTGCCAAGCTGTTGGCTGATATGCTTTTGTATAAAGGGTATATATTCCTTAATTAATTGATTTCTTTCATGTTGATTGCCTTCCTGAATTAATTTTACTCTTTCCTCCAGGGTTTTGGCGGTCTTGAAAAGCCTCAGAAAATTCGTCACTTTTACACCTCCTTTTAAAGGATACGCTCTGACTGATTATTTTGGGGGACCAAATATTTTTTTCTATACAAAAAAGCCCTTACTTCCAGTCGCTGCAAAAAGCCAGATCTTTACGTAGTACATACGCTGCCCTCGCTTGCTTTTCTCGCTCCTGGAATATTGGGGCCTTTCATTATTCACAATCTGCAATTTAAAGAAAAAACTATCATTACTGTGTAAGCAATGCTTCTATATCATCCAACAGTTGGTCTTCTTCAACTACAGTTGTATAAACCTTATGAATACTTCCCTGGGAATCAATGATAAAGGTGGTAGGAAAGCTGCCAACATAGTAGGCCTGCTGAGCTTCTGCATCCTTATCGATCAGCATTTCATAAGCGTAATCAGCTTCATCTATCATTTCCAGCGCTTCAGTAAGACTGATGGAATCAAAAGCACTGGCATGGATTCCAACAAGGGCCACTTCATCATTAAATAAGGGCTGAATATTCTCTAATATGGCTAATTGATTAATCGCTTCCTCATTCCAGCTCACCCAAAAGCTCAATACAATGGGGCGGTCTTGAAATTGCTCCAGGCTGACGATTTCACCTTCGCTATTTTCCAACTGCAGCTTCGATACCCTATTGCCAGGATAAATTCCAGTCTTCTCACCTGAAGCGGTTTCACTGTCTGATAAATCCCCTGGCATCTCTTCCTCTGGCCCTGGGGATTCCTGAAGGGGCGGTAAATCAGGCTCCTGATCTACCTGTCTATTTTGATAGCTATAGTAAATACCAACTGCCAATACAATAATTAAAATCAATACCCAGATGCGGTTTCTCATTCCCTTTGTCACCTCTTTTTCATATGTTCAACCTTTATCATTATATCAAAGCCCTTACCTTAAGGAAAAGGCAAAGGTCCCCTTCGAGACACTCTGCCTTAATTTTCTATTCCTCCAGAGCCTTGAGCTCCTCCTCAAGGTCAGGCGGGATTTCATCATCCTGATTGGCCTTTTTATCGTCCTTAAGCTTAGTAACCTCATGAAGTGAAAATATTTTGATATCCTCTGAGTTATCTTTAGGGTTTCTGATTTTTACCTTTATCTGTTCCAACAGTACACTGGTATCAAAGACAATTCCTTCTCCTTCTGGAGTTTTGACAATGGCCCCAACCCCTGGGAGCTTATCAATGATTTGTTGATACAAATTATGCTCATACTTCAGACAACAAAACAGTCGACCACAAATGCCGGATATTTTTGCAGGGTTCAGGGAAAGACTTTGGTCTTTAGCCATTTTAATAGATACGGGCTCAAAATCACCTAACCAGGTAGCACAGCACAATGACTTACCGCAGGGGCCCAAACCACCAATCATTTTGGCTTCATCCCTAACACCAATTTGTCTTAGCTCAATTCGTGTTTTAAAGACAGAAGCTAAATCCTTCACCAGTTCTCGGAAATCAACTCTGCCATCGGCTGTAAAATAGAATATTACCTTGTTATTGTCAAAGGTATATTCCACATCAATCAGCTTCATATCAAGCTCATGATTTTTAATTTTGTTCAGACAAATCTGAAAGGCCTGGATTTCCTTTTCTTTATTTTCCCGATGCTTCGCTTCATCCTCTTCCGTCACAACCCGAATGACCTTCTTCAAGGGAGCAATGATTTCGTCTTCGCTGACCTCCTTAGGCCCCACGACTACCTCACCGTATTCAATTCCCCTTGCTGTTTCAACTATAACATTATCGTATTGATTAATTTCTATATGATCCGGATCAAAATAATAAATCTTACCAGCCTTTTTAAACCGTACACCAACAACAGTTACCATGACAATACCTCCTGAATATTTAAGAGCATGACTTCAAAGTTAAGCTGATAGTTTACATTGCTTTTAAGATTTTGCTTGGCCTTATCTATCATAAAAATAATTTCTCTTAATTGTTTCAACCCAATTTTGCTCGCTTGCTCCTGGATTTCTTTCATTTTATCATAATTCATGATAAATTGAAAAGCCTGGGTTTCTCTATATATCAATAAATCCCGATACCAGCTTGTAAAAATATCCAGTAATTCCTCAGCATAATTTTTTTCTTCCACAAAAAATTGCACTCTGTCAAGGAGCACAATTGTATTTTGATTTAACAGCTCCCGGGTAATTTCAAATAGGGTATTTCTCCTCCTGATAAAATCTTCATCCTCCAGCAGTTGCAGGGCCTTGCCCGGTATACCGTCTGAAAAGGCCGCAACAACCCTGGCAGCTTCGTTAGATATTCCCTTTTTGGCTTCAAGAAAATCAGCAATTTTATTTTTTTCGACAGGTCTCAGCCTTAATGCCTGACACCTTGATGCCACCGTGGGCAACAGGCGATTAATATTATTTACCAGCAAAATCAATACTCCATAGGTAGGTGGTTCTTCAAGGGTTTTTAACAGGGCATTTTGAGCCTGTGTTGTCATGGTTTCTGCATTACAAAGTACAAATACCTTGTATTTGCCCTCGTAGGGCTTCATGAGAATCTCTTTTTGCAGCTCTCTTATCTGCTCGATTTTAATGGCACCTTCTGGTTCGATCCATTTAATTTCAGGGTGATTTCCATGTTGGCTCTTTATACAGCTTTGACAGGTATGGCACGGTTTATTCTCTTTGCTTTGGCAAACAATTCCCATTGCCAGCTCTCTGGCAATGGTTCGTTTTCCCAGCCCCGCCAGGCCTTCAATCAGATACCCATGGGATACCTGCTTACGGGTCAATGCTATTTTCAAACTTTCTATCGTTCGATCTTGTCCAATTATTGCTTCAAAGGCCATCAATATGGACCTCTCTTTCTACAGCTTAATATATTTCTCAACATCAACGACAAATACTGTCGCTCCCCCCACTTTTACCTCAATGGGGTAGGGAATAAAGACCCCAGTGGCTCCCGATACAGGAGTCGGCGGTGTGGCGATCTGCTCTCTGGATTCACAGTTGTTTTTAATAATCTCAATTACCTGATCTACCTCTTCATCCTCTGTTCCTACCAGCAGGGTAGTATTCCCAGCCCTTAGAAATCCTCCTGTGGTGGCTAATTTGGTTACTCGAAACCGATGGCTGGTTAATTCCTCTAATAATGGATGAACATCTTCATCATGAACAATGGCAATAACAAGTTTCATCTTGCTATCCCTCCTTTATAGAATAAGATATGTTTAACTATTAACATTATACCCCACCTTTGCCTGTGGTTACAAAAAAATCTGTGCTTTTCCTCGATGCTTTGCATCTCATATTACAAGGCTTAATAGACTTTGTAGATATTGGAAATATTATATACAACCCATTGGCCTATGTCAACAGAAGTATTCTCTCATAGGCATAAGAACATATTCTTCCTTTGGATGATTTAAAGGGTTATAAAAAAGCACCAACAGGTTATTGGCATCCCCTGCTGGTGCAGTACATTTTACACAAATTGCCTCATTTTCCAGCTCTAATCCTGTCGATCTCTTCAGCAACAAATTGTACCTGGGGTCCAATGATTACCTGTATCCCCCTTGGTCCAATTATTTTTACACCTAACACCTGGGCCCCCTTGATTTTTTCCTGATCAACCGCTTCCATACTCCTTACTTCCACCCGCAGACGGGTGATGCAATTTTCTATTGAAACGATATTTTCTGAACCCCCTAAGCCTTCGTAAATTCTAACTGCCATCTGATAAAATTTATCTGTCGTATGATCGAGGAGCGAATTTTCTTTAACCTCTGCCTCATCTTCCAATTCCTCTCTGCCAGGGGTCATGAGGTTAAAGCGAGTGATAAAGAACCTAAATAAGAAATAATATATAACTGCAAAAACCAAGCCCTGAAGCACCAGCATATAGGGTTTATTGGCCAGGGGCATTTTTAGACTTAGCATAAGGTCTATTAGCCCGGCACTAAAGCCAAAACCGGCGGTCCAATGGAAGAAAGCTGAAATGGCAAGGGATATCCCAGTCAAAGCAGCATGTAGTAAATATAGCAAAGGGGCAACAAACATAAAGGAAAATTCCAGGGGCTCGGTCACACCTGTTAAAAAGGAAGCGAAGCCTGCAGCCAGCATTAATGAGTACACCAGCTTTTTCTTTTCTGGCTTGGCTGTTTGGTAAATGGCAAAGGCAGCCCCCACCAAACCAAACATCATAACGGGGAAAAAGCCCGCCTGGTACATCCCTGTAATTCCTTTTACCCCAGTACTGGACCAAAAGTTTCCAATGTCATTAATGCCTGCCACATCAAACCAAAATACAGAGTTTAATGCATGATGCAGCCCCGTTGGAATTAACAATCTATTAAAGAAACCGTACAGCCCTGCCCCTAAAAAGCCAAGACTGCTGATGGCTGTACCAAAGGCCACTAAACCAGAATAAACCACCGGCCATACAAAGAACAAGACAACGGATACCCCAATCATGGCAATGGATGACATAATCGGAACTAAACGTTTTCCGCTGAAAAAGGCCAGGGCATCGGGCAGCTTCACATGGCTAAAGCGGTTATACATTTCGGCCGCCACCAGCCCTGATATGATACCGATAAATTGATTTCCAATTTGTTCAAAGGCAGGATTCACCGCCGCCTCTTCGATTCCCCTGAACATGGCAACCGAGGCGGTTGAAAGCAACGTTGTCACCACTAAGTAGCCCACTAAGCCACCGAGGGCAGCAGAACCATCCCTTTCCTTCGCCATACCCAGGGCCACCCCTATGGCAAATAGAATTGACATATTGTCAATAATTGAAGCTCCAGCCTTGATTAAAAAGGCTGCCACAGCACTGCCGCCCCCCCAGCCAGAGGGGTCGATCCAATAGCCTATTCCCATTAAAATGGCTGCCGCAGGTAAAACCGCCACCGGCAGCATTAAGGAACGGCCAATTCTTTGCAGATACTTTTTCATTTCACAAGCCTCCTCTACATTAAAATTATTAATGTTTGCAGCCATTGTTTTAATACCAGTGCTTCCTGATGATTAAAAAATAGCTTACTATACATTATTAATGGCAGAGAAGGTTCATACCTCTGTTCTAAAATTTTGCCCCATACCGACCTATTATTCAGTCATTATTTTTAAAGTTTTTAAAAAACACTTTATTTTTTTCAACAATTTCATCATTCGGTTTATATTCTCCCGCCAGTTCATTATAATGAATGGCCTTCATATATTCTCCCTTCTCATAATAGCATACACACAATTCCATACTAGGGATATATCCCCAGGCATCTTCGTGAATAAAGCCCCAGCAATTTTTAGGTTTCTTCAAATCAAGGGCCAAACTAAACCAGAAGATTGCTTGATCGTACTTTTTTTGCTCCTTAAAAAAATACCCAATTTGGCAACATATTTCTGCCCTTGGGGAATCGTGTTGAAGACTGTTAAGTAATGCGATTATTCCTTCTTTCGGCTGATTAAGGGCTTTATAGCATATCGATAGCTCGTAGCAGGCTGCAATTTTATCTTCTATCCATCCTTCCTTAAAGCCTAAGAATTGATTAAAATAGTCTATTGCCTCTTGATATCGCTTTTTGGTTTTAAGCTCCCTGGCATAGTAATAAATTCCCCTTAGACTTAAACTTTTTCCTGACTTAATAATTTCATCATATATTTTTAGATTTCTACCAGCTTCCGATTTTTTTATTTTGTTATGTGTTATGGCTATATCTGTACTCATTATGTTTCCAGATAAAGCTATATATTCATGAACAGGCTCCTTCCACTTATAGCCCCTTTCACGCTTTGTGATTCTCTCACGGTAATAAGAAAAGACAACATTCCCCTTCTTATCGAATCCCACATTATATTTCATCATGACAACGTCAATATTATGATTTAATTGATTGTTTTTGAATTTTAAAAGCTTTGCTTGATCTTCGGGCAAAATAATATCATCTGCATCTAACCACATAATATACTCCTTCGTAGCCTTTTCATAAGAGAAATTTCTTGCGGCTGAAAAATCATTAATCCACGTAAAATCATAAATCATATCAGTATACTGGGCGGCTATTTCCTTTGTTTTATCCGACGAACCTGTATCAACAATAACAATCTCATCGACAATACCCTTAACTGATTCAAGACATCGTGCCAAGGACTCTTCTTCATTTTTTACAATCATACATAAACTTAAAGCGGCCAAAGTGTCACCCCTCTAAACAATCTTCATAGGAAATTTTAAAAAGTTGTTAATATTCCTTGCATTATAGATTTAATTAAGAAGGCCTGCTTGGCAAGCCTCCTTAATAATTTTTTAATCTGACAGTCTAATGATTGTCAGACTTGCTCCAGCTCCTGCCTGTAACGTAGCTGCACCAAGTAATCCAAATAATTCTAATGACACTGTAGAGTCTGCTGGTAAAGTTACAATTACTTCAGCATCAAATTCAGAAATTGTTAAAACTGGATTAATTGTAGAAGCGAGATTTGGTGTACCATTAATCACCAGTCTTGCTCCTAAAAGCAGACCCGCCGTTAATCTTACACTATAGGCAATTCTATATCTACCTTCCGGAGCTATAGTAAAGACTGTATTGGCTCCATTAACTGTAATATCAGGCGATAGGTTTTGAGCATCCGGTAGCGGAACTGTGGTACCACCTAGTACGACAGCAATAATTGATCCACCGGTATTGGCTGCAAAGGCTGAGGTTTCCGTAATAGCCGGCCCTGTTGCTCCGGTCGCACCTGTTGCTCCTGCTGGGCCTGCCGGACCCTCTGGACCTGCTGGGCCTGTCGCTCCTGTTGCTCCTGCTGGACCCGCTGGGCCTGCCGGACCCGCTGGACCTGCTGGACCTGCCGGTCCAGTTGGACCTGCCGGACCCTCTGGACCTGTTGGACCTGTTGGACCTATTGAAGAAGTATCTTCTATCGTCACAATACCAGATCCTTCTGTTACAGTAATATCAAGTGTATCAGATTGAAAAATTAAATTTTCTCCTATTCCGACTGTAGCACTACCGACAGGCCCCAGCACATTAAATAAGGTGCCTCCAGGAGCAAACGTTCCAGTTGGTCCAGTAGCTCCGGTCGGACCTGCTGGGCCTGCCGGTCCCGCTGGACCTGCTGGGCCTGGTGCTCCTGCTGGGCCTGGTGGGCCTGTTGGGCCTACAGGTTGTTTCCCCCACCATGGAGTGCTATATTTAGAATAAAGCATACTACTTCGCCTAACGTCCTGTCGTTTAGAATCACCACAACAGAAACTATCCTCCCTAATATCATTTTCTTTATCCATCGATAATCTCTCCTTATTGTTTAAATATTAATATCGATTACTAAGAGTTTTTAATTAATTTAGGTAATTTAACGTGTTTTTTAAGTATCTTTCTAATGTTAAGTTGTGTTTTTTATAAATCTCCTGGCAAATTAAAGTGTCAACCCTTGTTTGCCGCACTTTTTATTTGTTTTTTTATATTATCTCTTTTTTTCTCCGAATTGCTTCTATCGATGGTTTTTCATAATTATTTTATGCCTACAGCAAAAATGTGTCCCTTTTAAAATGGCCTCAATCTAAAAAGGAGCGTTGCCGATTGCAACACCCCCAAATATATCAAAGTATCAGAACAACCTAACACAGATTTTTGCATAGTAGAAATAAAGAAAGCTACCAGAATTGATACAATTATGCTGGTAGCTTTTTTATAAATTACGGAACAAGCCATATGAAGTTTGCATTAATTCAAGAAAATTGAATATAAAACTATACAACCTAACGTAAAAAAAGTTTAATTAGTATGCTCCAGGCATGGGATCACCCATAAGTCTGATTCTATTTCTATTATTAAAATTTTGATAATCGCCAATTGTTTCGACAAAGCTTTTCTAATTGGTGTAGGTTATTAAAGTACTGTTTTGTTTGGAGGTCAATTTCCATTTGCAGAAAGTGTAGGTCTATTAATTTATCTACTCCCGAAACCTTCTCAGCAATCATAAGGCCTTGATTAATAAGTTCAACTGCTTTATCTATCTTATTCAACTTAAAGTTTAATTTAGCTTTCAGAAGGAATAGATATGGAATGTAGAAATTATTCACTTTATCTTGATAATCGTAAGCTAAGGCTGCATAATACATGCTCTTTTCGTAATCTTCTTTTATTTCATACAGTTCCGCTAAATTCTCATAAACCAGCATTAAATTATCAGTAGTCAATTTTTCAGGTTTTTTTAACATTTTATTATATAACTTAATAGCTTTGTCAAAATGCTGTATATCTCGATAAGTGTTGGCTTCAATAATAACGATCCTTTGATAAAAGTCTTGATCATAATAATTTAATTCTTTAAACTGCGCAATTCCATTCAGTACCATATCGTACTTTTTTTGCCTTCGATAGCAAAGCACTCTATTTATGACTAAGAGCATTTTCATTCTGTCATAGTTTTGGGGCTTATGTAGATAAAGTATATCTTCTAATTGAGCAAAATATAATAGCGCCTGTTCTATTAACATTAAAGAATAGTGACTGATACCAATTAAATTATATAATGAAGCCACTTTTTCATATTGTTCCTTTTTTAGATAGTAGGCCAGGGCGCAGAAGAAGTCTTGAAGGGCCTCATTGTATTGATAGGTGTCATAGTAAAATCTTCCTCGAGTCATTTGCAGCTCTGCCACTACTGAATCAAGCTTCCATTCCTGGGCAAATTCAATGAGATTTTTAATTCCATTTTCTACTTGAGCTTCATTTTGCTGAGAGGGATTCTTAAGTAGCTGCTGCATATCATCCAGCTTTTCTTTAATTAGCCGTTGGGCCTGTTCAACCTCTGTTTCCAATAGAAAGTCGGGAGTAATTTCCTTTCCTAAATTGGGGTAGTATTGATTTAAGGCAGAAGCGATTACAGTAGCAGCCCTATAGGTCAGGTTTCTTTTATTATTTTCAATCATGCTGATTAAGCTTCGAGTAATTTCATCATTTGTTAGATCGTCTTGATTCAATCCGATATCTGTTCGCAGCTTCCTTATTTTTTCTCCCGTACTCATAATTTTCATCAGTTCATTTTCCCTCCTCTATAGGTAACTTTGCAAAAAAGTCACATAATTGAATCTGCTTTAAATATACAATTTATTCCACCCACTGTCAATAGTCTATGATCGGTACAGTTATTGAATTTTTAGCACTAAACTAGATTAATATTTTGCCGTAGGCCTTATAATTTCTTTATTACATATATAATAAATATTACTAAAAAAATACATTAAAAGTCGAGGTTGTTTAATGAATGTAACGGTTTTTCCTTCAAATTATAAACAAAGCTTGAAAATTATATTTATTTAAAATTAATTTATAAATATTCTAATGGCGCGTACATAAAAGTACCGAACCTGACCATATATAAGATCAAATCCGGTACTAATAATGCGGTTTATTTCTGATTATTATTTTGAACATTTCTTACACCCTTGTTTGTTTTTAATGTCCTTTCAAAGGATTTTTTTATACTTTGATCCGGCTTAAAGTGAAAGGAGTGAATACAATTGATTAGTCTAATACATAGCTCCTGATAGCAATCCTCGTTGAAGACCCCGTTTATGTAGCTGTTTCTAATCATCAGTGGCTTAAACATTTCTATGATTTTTTCCACCGCAGCTTTATCTCCCTCCTGGGCCTTCTCAATGATTTCCCTAATTTCTCTATTCTCCATAGAATTCCCCCCTAATCCCCTAGATGGCTCTTCTATATCTATGGCCGAGTTGCTTTTTCAGCTTATTCAGGGCTGCATTTTTGATTTTGTTAACCCCCTGCTTTGTGATTCCCAGCTTTGCCGCTACAAATGTATCGCTTTCTCCTAATAGAATACATTTAGTTAAAACCTCTCTTTGTCTATCTGTAAGCGCATGGATCGCTTTTATGATTTCTTGATCATGGGAAATTTCATTGTAAGTAAAATGATTATATGTTAGCTTACCTATGTCATCTGTGAAGTCACCAGTAGAATCCATTAGCAGATTGATTCTTTCCTCTGTAAAATCGGGATCTACCACATTTAGGCTTAGCTCCTCTCGGGCCTTCAGTTGGCTACTCTTATTCCTGATTTGAACAGAAGAATACAGGATGGTCTTTTTGACGTAGCCATAGAAATAGGCTTTAAAAACATAGTCTTCGAAATCCTCTGTTAACTTCTGTCGATGCTTTTCTGACGGGGTACTATAAAATTGGCACGCTTCAAAATCAGTCTGTTTTTCTCTAAAGAAATTGTCTACCAGTTGACTCATTGATACTCACCTCCTTTCTATTGTGTTAATTTATAAGAGTGAAATTCTAATATTTTGTAAACCACAAAATAAAATTTATATGATAAAAGCCTTATTTTTCAGGAACGTATGTTCTATTTTTTGGTAAAAAAAAGATTGCTTCTACCTAAACCCCTGTAAATAGCTTATATTTATATTATAAATTAAAATAGTAAAAATTACAATATTTTGGATATTACAATTGGTTTACATTTTTGTTATTTTACACTCTTAAGTATAAATAGTTAATTTATAAAGGAGGTTATCAATATGGAAGGTGAATTATTAAAGCTGGCAGCATCTCAAGGAATATGGGCGGCGTTATCTGTGGTCTTGATATTTTATACCTTTAAAACCCATGAAAAGAGGGAATCAAAGTATCAAGAGATAATTTCCGGACTAACAGAAAGACTCAGTACATTAGACCACATGAAGCAAGAAATTGAACGGATCAAGGAAAGGCTGAAAGCACCATTCTGAAATCGTTAAATAACCTTTGCAATGGGTCGGGCCAGTATAGGTGCACGGCCCAATTTTATTTATTCTAACCCTTCATTTTCATATTGATATTGGTATAATAGCTGTCTTTTCTTTTAGATACCATTTTTTCTGGCTAATCCTTTCTTTTTTCCTTTTGGTATGTTAAGTTAAATATAACATATATTAGCTTTTCAGGATTATTACTTTTTTTACTTTTTTATGACAGAGGTTACAAAATAATTGCCTTTTAAAACCTATCAGCCATTCATTTTCTATTTTTTAACTATGATTACACTTATGCTAACGGAGGTATATAATATAGTAAGAAGATGGGATCAGTGGGGGGTGTAGTTATGGCGGATTTGTTCATTGGTACCTTATTCAGCATTGTACTGTTGGCCTTTTTGATTCATGCCTATATTGACCCTGAGGAAAGCTACATGATGGGAAAACGCTGGATGTTTGAAGAAGAAGTGGAGCTGTCCGAGGATTTTAAAAGCTATATTCGCTTTGTTTCAATGGCAGGTATAATCATTATTTCACTTATTTTAATTATTAGTTATATAAGGGCCTTTCGTTAATTTTATTAAAAAGACAATAGCCTTAAAGGGGGCTATTGTCTTTTTGTGCTTTACCTTTAGATAAAAGTGAAGTAATGATATTCTGAATTTCTGCCTGAATGTCAATTACATTACGTTCCCCATCTATTCTTTTAATACGAGCCGGAAACCTTTCGGCTAATTCCAAATAGGCATTATAGACCGATTGATGAAATTGTATTTTTTCCTGCTCAAGGCGGTCTCCCTGACCCCTTGATTTAATTCGACCCAGGCTGATTTCAGGTGAAATTTCCAAGAGTAATGTAATGTCTGGTTCTAACCCCTGGGTGGCAAAGCGGTTGATATCAGCCACAGCATCATAGCCTAAGCCCCGGCCCCACCCTTGATAGACGAGGCTGGAGTCTATATATCGGTCACAAATTACAATTTCGCCTCGATTTAAGGCAGGCTGTATAACTTGCTTAACCAATTGCCCCCGGGAAGCTGCATATAAAAGAGCCTCTGTTGTGTGGCTCATTTCAGCGTGACGCTGATCTAAAACAATATCCCTTATCTTCTCTCCAATCAAGGTGCCTCCAGGTTCTCTGGTAACCAGTACCCTTAAGCCCTGCTTCTCTAAAAATTCCTTTAACAGTATAATTTGGGTGGTTTTTCCCGCCCCATCAGTTCCTTCTATGGTAATAAATAAACCACTCATTCTATATCACCTCATTATCATCTATCACTTCAATTAGTAATTCTTCACCACCCATTAGCCCCAATACCTCCATTCCATTACCATGCAGGTGCTGTATATAGGTTATCATTTCCTCGTTAATTCGCTCTCCCGGTACTACCATAGGGATTCCCGGGGGATAGGGTACAATGGTGGTGCCACTGATTTTTCCATTGCTATCTTTAAATGGGCGGGTTTTTTTCCTTCGATACAGGGCATCCCTCAGGCCCAGGGCCTGCTGTGGCATCTGGACAGGATAAGGAGGAAAGTCTTTGATCTTTTCTTTCCCCAACCTTTGAGATATTTCCTCCAAGGCCCTGACTAGCTTTTCAAAATCCTGTTTTTGATTTCCCATGGTGGCTATGGCCAGCATGCCATACATGTTTGACAATTCCATTTGAATGGAATATTTTTCTCTTAACATTTGTTCCATACAATGGCCCGAACGATTAAGCTGCCTTAGGCTAATCCACAGCTTGGTCGGGTCCATGGCTTTGACATGATCTTTATTGAAGAGTCCTTGATCTAGTAGGGTAATACCGTTAATTTCTTTGATTTGACTTTTAAACCAGTCTATATGATCAAGCAGTGCCTCCATTAGCTCCCTTCCCTGGGTTTGACAGATCATCACTGCCAGATCAAGAGAAGCTAACAAAATATAGGAGGGACTGCTGCTTTGATGAAGCCGCAGCATAAATCTTAGCTTCTCCCGGTCAACCCGGTTTCCTTGAACATGCAGCATGGCACTTTGGGTTAGTGCTGGCAGGGTTTTATGGGTACTTTGAACCACCAAATCAGCACCACATTCCAGGGCTGTTTTTGGAAGTTTGTCACTTAAAAAGAAGTGGGCCCCATGGGCTTCATCCACCAGTAGAATTTTATTGTAACGATGTACAATTTCAGCTATTTTTTCCAGGTCACTGGCAATACCATGGTAGGTTGGGTAGGTAATCAGCACCGCCTTCACCTCAGGATGCTCAAGTATACACCTTTCTATTTCTTCAGGTGAAAGCCCCAGGGCAATTCCCTGCTCTATATTCATATGGGGATAAACGTAAATCGGTACACAATCACCTAAAAGGAGTCCATGGATAACCGATTGATGGCAGTTTCGATTGACTAGTACCTTATCGCCTGGGTTGGTAACCGCCATCAGCATGCTATATATACCGGCTGTACTGCCATTCACTAAAAAGTAGGTTTCTTCACTGCCAAAGAGCTCTCTGGCCCTCGATTGAGCGTTTTTAATGATCCCCTGGGGATGATGCAGATTATCGGTACCGGGAATTTCAGTCGTATCAAGATTCAAGGCCAATGATTTAAAGTTTTTATAGGGGATACGATCATAAAGAAAGCCATTTTTATGACCAGGCATATGAAAAGAAACCACCTGCTGCCTGTTCATTTTCAGAAGCTGGTCTATGATAGGCGATTGTTTCATTTTAATTCTCCTTCTTTTTAATCTATCTATTGATTCGATAGAAGGCCGCCTTTTCCCTTCATTTTTATTGGATTGTATATTTTGTAAATAAATAAGCGAAACTAAAGGTAGAACATGCTTCTAGTAACACCATGTTCTAAATTGAATAAGGATGGTGTTTATATGAAGGATTATCAGATTAAGAGCTTACGAGAATTGATTAAGGCCTATGGTGATCATAAAACGGATGTGGAAATATCCCAGCTGCTTGCCGTCCCCTTGAATCAAGTTTCTCAGGAACGAAAAAAGCTACTGACTGAATCGAAATAAACCCATCTTATCTAAAACGGGACTCCTCAGGGAGTCCCTATATTTTTTTGTTTACTTAATGAAAGCTTAATTTGATTTTGTTTTTTCATGCTTTCTAAGGGCGGCCAGTACCGCAAAATATATTACAAAATAGAGTGCTATCAATACTGGTACGTACATTATTACTCTTAATAAGGCTGCTACTATGATGTCAGGGTATATTCTTGACATTGTGTTCCCCCCTAATAATTTTATAAATGCTTAGGCCGGAAATTGGCCGTTGCCTGTATTTTTTTAGGTGCCTCTTATGTACTTCGACAAAAAGAAAAGAACTCCTTTTTTAAGGAATTCAGTCTGTGAGGGACTCCCGGGGAATCCCTCATTTTTTAAGTTTATTGAAACAATGCTTCCTTTATTCTGTCCTTTATCTCATCATAATTAATATGCTCGGGCGTTGTTTTTACTATTTCTGCCTCGCATTTCCCACATATGTATTTGTTCTTTATGAAAATTCCTCCTGTTTCATACTGATTGCAAATATGACATTGAAGCCTATCCTTCATACTTGTCACCAACCTCTTGATTATATTTACCTAATAGTTTTCCCCGATCTTTATTAGTTTATTCGTACCTCTCGTACATTGTTATTATAATTTTTTAATTAATTTTCATATAAAAAACAGCCCTTTATGAACTGAACTTTGTCAAGTAAACAGATAATCTAATTTTTAATTAATTAGACTGTCTACTTTGAAAGTATCATATCATTAGCTGGACTGTTTATTCTTATACTTTTTTATCTGTTTTCCTAATTCGTTTAACAATTCTTCACTGGGCTGCAAAATAAACCGATAGGTTTTATTATCTTGATTAAACTCACCGCCATAGACCCCTTTACCCTTGAGCCTACAGGCCAAACCATATATCTTTTTACAGGTCTTCGATTTGGGCATCTCATCTACAGGCTTGATCCAATTAATATCATATATCTTAATATTGAGTATTTTATTTTCCTTTTTTCCTATTTGCTTATAGAAGATTAACTCGTCAGCAATTAGAATATAGGTATACTGTGCAAGCCTGCGATTAATGATATAAGAGCATAGCCCCGCAACAAAAATCAAAATAACAATACTGACAATAGACCCGGCTTTTCTCGGTAAAAAGTTTGTTAATTCAACCAGTAAATTAATGCCAATGACTACAATCAAAATAAAGCGTATATTTTGCCAGAGGCTTTTTTTCGATTCACTTACTGTATGTCGGATTAACGCTGCCATTAAAGTACGCTCCTTTAAAAAAAATTTCCTTCCTATCATATCATCTTATGAATCGTACTTCAAGGGAAAATCGTAATAAAAAATAGTCCTTGCTTTCATAGGGACTATTTTACAACCCTGAGGGAGCGCCTTTGGGGCTGGTTTTTTTTCTTCCTGGTATTTCTAACGGTTTTAACCTTTTTATGATTCCTCATTTCTTGACCGGTAAAATACACTAAACTAATCATAAATAGACCTACGGGAATTAATAAGAGTACCAAAAACGCCACACTGATCCAGTAGCCTAGCATATGACCCCTCCTCTGTCGAATACCCACTGTGGCTGACATAAATTGCCGCTAATATCATAAAAAGCTCGTGATTTTTCATTGATTGCCTTATAAGATTACTTATTCTACAATTTTATGTCAATTCCTGCTGTTTTTCATAGGTCACCATGCCTAATTTCATTAATTTTTACGAAGCTCTGATACAAGTCCTACTAAGTCATCAAACACCCTGCCATAATTGATTGGGGGTCTTTTTACTACAATAACCGGTATCCCTAGGGCTTTGGCAGCCCTGAGCTTCTCTTCGGTTCCCCCGGCCCTGCCGCTGTCCTTTGTTACCACCACCTTGGCACCGTACTGTACAAACATCATTCTATTCATTTCTTCGCTGAAGGGCCCCTTCATGGCTATGATATTATCGGGGGTAAAGCCATAGGCCTCGCAGGTCCTAATGATGGATGAAAAGGGCAATACTCTGGCCACCAGCCGGTCTGCCCCCATCACCTCAACAAAGGTCTTAAGGTGGTTACTTCCGATGGTCAAAAATGCCTTTTCACCTATGGTATCGGCCAGCCTGGCGGCCTCAGCAAAATCCACTGCCTCCAATACCCTCGTTTCCTGATTCAGGTCAACACCCCTTCTTTCATACCGGAAATAGGGAATATGGAAGGCCTTAGCACATTCAATGGCCATGGTGGAAATATTGGCGGCATAGGGATGGGTCACATCAACAATGGCCTGAATTTCCTCTCTTGTCAGAAGCTCCTTTAAGGAAGCCTCTGTCAGCTTCCCCTCCAATACCTTGACGCCATCATGCTGCCCCAGGCATTTTGCCCCGTAATCTGTGGTAACAGTGGCTAAAACCCGATACTGGTGCTGAAGCAACAGCCTGATTAGAGTTTCCCCTTCCATGGTTCCACATAGGGCCAGGATCATAGCTGATAACCCCTTGGCGTAATCATAACACCGTTTTGAATATAGGTGTTGCTGTTACCAATAATCACCACGGTGGTCATGTCAATGGCTTCCCCAAGCATGGCTCCCAGGGTGCTTAAGGTGATCTGTTCTCCTTCCCGTTTGGCATTTTTAACGATTCCAACAGGGGTCTGGGGGCTTCTGTACTGAGAGATAATTTGAACAGCCTCCTCTATTTGGCTGGTGCGGCCTTTGCTTTTGGGATTATAAAGGGTAATGACAAAATCTGCCTGGCTGGCCAGGTCGATTCTCTTTTTAATCACATTCCAGTCTGTTAAAAGGTCACTCAGGCTAATTACCGCAAAGTCATGCATCAGCGGGGCACCTAGGGATGCAGCGGCGGCACTGACTGCTGTAATGCCTGGTAATATTTCTACTTCAACGGCAGGGCTCACCTCATTGTTAATCTCCAGCAATATTCCCGCCATACCATAGATTCCAGGGTCTCCGCTGCTGACCAAAACGACCCTATGGCCCTCCTGGGCCAAGGTCACCGCTTGCCTGCATCGATCGATTTCCTTCCTCATACCGCTGTCAATCACCCTTTTATCCTTTATTAGAGGGGCAATTAAATCAATATAGGTTTTATAGCCAATCATAATATCTGCCTGCTCGATGGCCTCCTTTACAGCCGGGGCCATTAAATCTATATTACCGGGGCCAATTCCAGCCACAGTAACCTTTCCTATTCTATTCGTCATACTACACCTCCAAGGTTCTTTCTGCCACCGACAGGGTGGTTCCTTTTCCCTTCATCTTAGTTAATAGCATTTCTCCACCGTTGCTGCCAATAAAGGCACAGGGGCCGCTGACGCTGCCCACCCCGATGGTTCTTTTTACAAATTCCGAAGACTCAAACAGGTACTCCACCTTCCTAATTGCTTCACGGGAGATTATTTCCAAGGGAACGCCTAACGCCTCCGCCGCCCTGATTAAGCCTGGCTCGTGCTGCTTGACATCTACGGTAACCAGCTTTTGAATGGAACAGATGGATTTCCCCAAGCCCTTAAGGGCAGTCTTGATATCATATAAAATCTGGTCTGCCACTGTATTTTTTCGACAGCCTACCCCCACCACCAGACTTTTGGGAAATAACTGCAATATACCCCGCTCCAGGGCCAGATTTTCCTGGTCGGTGACCATTAAACCATAGGGATATTGACCAAATTCTTCAATGGAATTCAGAGCAACATATTGATCGGGAAATTGAAAGCTTCTGTTGACCCAATAAAGGCCAATTTTACCCCCATTCACCAGATAGGCAGTTATTTCCTTGGCCAGACTCCAGTCGACAAAAACCAGATCATGCTCCATGGCAAAGGTATCAACTGCCTTGACCCCCTTAATGTCTGAAGCGGTGGTAATGACCGGGTTTGCATTGATCAGCTCCGCCAGCTTGAGGGCCCAGTAATTGGCACCTCCAATATGGCCTGAAAGCAGGCTGATGATATTTCTACCGGCTTCATCCATTACGATAATGGCAGGATCAATTGATTTGTGCTTCAGCAAGGGGGCAATGGTACGGACCACAATTCCTGTGGCCATGATAAAAATCAGTAGTCTGTATTCCTGAAAACATTGGGCAACTGTAGCCCCCAGGGATTCTCCGGCCTTGGGAAAGGAATAGACAGCTGCCTGGGGAAGATACTTCTTTAATCTTTGGGCCTGCTCCCTTCCCCCCTTGGTTAGGGTAAAAATGGCAATCTTCATTTTTTGCTGCTCCTGTATTCATGGGAAAACTGACTGTCATAAAGCTTGGAAAGGCTGTATTGATCGCCTAAAAAATGACCCACTAAAATTTGGGCTGTTTTCTTAATACCAGCCCTTTGCACCTGGTCTGATATGGTTTTCAGGGTGCCAATGACAATTTTTTCGTCCTCCCAGCTGGCTCTTTGAACCACTGCCACAGGGGTGTCCTCTGAATACCCCGTCAAAAGCTCCTGCACTACCTGATCAATCATATGCACCGAAAGAAAGATTGCCATGGTGGCTCCATGGGCTGCCAGAGCCCCCAGGGCCTCTGTCTCGGGTACGGGTGTTCGCCCCTCAAGCCTGGTCAATATAACGGTTTGAGAGACATCCGGCAAGGTTAGCTCCTTTTTTAAGGCGGCAGCCGATGCCACAAAGGAGCTAACCCCTGGAATCACCTCATAGTCTATGGACATTTGATCTAGCCGATCCATTTGTTCACGAATCGCCCCGTAGATGCTGGGGTCTCCGGTATGAACCCTGGCTACGATTTGATTATCCCGGGCTGCTGCTTCCATTACGGCAATGACCTCCTCCAGGGTCATACCGGCACTGTTAAAGACCCTGGCATTGGGCTTTCGACCGGCCAATACCTCTGGGTTTACCAGGGACCCAGCATAAATAATGATGTCGGCCTGCTGTATCAGCCTATGGCCCTTCATGGTAATTAGCTCCGGGTCTCCTGGGCCTGCTCCAATAAAATATACTTTGCTCATTTACCTTTCCCCCTTGCGGCTGAAATGATAGTAATGGGGTTTTGAGCCTCCATCAGGGTGTAATTCCCCCTGCCGCTGCCCCTGGCAACATTCACCGTTACTAATTCCAGCTCATTAAATTCGTATTTTTTTAAAAGCAACATGGCCGCCGACATGGTTTCTACTGTGACGGCAGTTAATACAATTCTGCCATGGGACGGCAGCCCCGCTGCCGCCAATTGAATAATGGCCTCTAATTCACCGCCGCTGCCGCCAATAAATATTCTGTCATAGAAGGGAATAAGCCTGAGCTGGTCTCCGGCCTTACCCGCCATAATTTCGATGTTATTAACCCCAAAGACTTCTACATTTCTTTTCAAAAGCTCCAGGGCCTCTTGCCTGTATTCAATACCATAAACTCTGCCCTTTTTAAGGCAAAGGGCCCCTTCAATGGCAACTGAGCCTGTGCCGGCCCCCACGTCCACCATAACACTGGTTTCTTCTAAGCGAAGCTTAGCCATAACCAAGGCTCTGATTTCAGCCTTGGTCATGGGTGCTTTTCCTCGAATAAAGAGATCATCAGGTATACCGGGGGTAATATATTTCCATTTATTCATAATTGATCACCACCACCGCCATTTTATAGGGAGCGTATGCTACAATTTCATTGGGCCTGCCCTTTACAATTCGTTCATCCTCGTAGGACAGGCTTTCTCCTACGATCATTTCAACCTGGTTCAAGCCTTCCCCCATGAGGGCCCTGGCAATTTCATCGGGGGAATTTTTAGAATCGGTCAGCAGGGTAATGCTCTGACCTGCCCTTATCAGAGACAAATAGTCTCCTTCCCTGCCATGAAGGCTTAACAGCCTAGTCTGATGCCAGGGCCTTTTAAGCTTTGCATATAGGTACTGAAAGGAGCTGATACCAGGAATAACCTCCAGCTGACGGTCTTCAAAGTGTCTTTTCAGATAATCCAACAGGCTGTAGAATCCCGTATCGCCTGAAACCACCACCCCCACCTGTCGATGGGCTAAATTTTCCTTAATGACTTTGATTGCATCCGCTAGATTTTTTAGGTAATATCGTTCCCCCTGAAAATCTGAAAATGCCTCAAGGTTGCGTCTACCCCCAAGCAACAGGCTGCATTCCTTGGCCCTTTGGCAGGCAATGGGCAGAATATATGCCGGGTTACCGGGCCCCATTCCAATTACATAAAGCCTATTCATTTTGAAATCCCTCCAAAAGGTTCTTAGCATGGGAACATTTGGCTAAAATACCCCTTTCCATCGAGAATATTACAGTACCCAGCTGAATTCTATGGTGGGTCCGCTGGCGGCACTTTTCTGTGATTTTCTCGGCCAAGGTATCAAATATTTTTTCATAACCCATGTCATAAATCAAGTCAACGGCCTCTTCGGTGGTATTGCTGGTTATGATCTTTTTCAATTCTGAGGGTGATGCACCCATCAGGGCCAGGTAGGCCGTAAGGATTTCCATTCGGCCATCGGCCACCCTGCTGTGGGTATGAAAAATGCCCCCTGCCACCTTAATGATTTTTCCCACATGGCCCACCAGGAGAATCCGTTCTACGTTCTTATCAAGGGCTTCATCTAAAATGTAGCCGATGAAATTACTAAATTTAAAGATATAGCTGGGAGGAATTTTCAACTGATCCCGGGCCAGGTCTCTTCCATAATTGCCCGGTACCATTACCAATGACCTAATCCCCTCCTCCACCAGCAGGTTCAGCTCAATAGCCAGGGATTCCTTATAGGCCTCCTCCGACATAGGCTCAACAATGCCTGAAGTCCCCAGTATAGAAATGCCCCCCACGATTCCCAGCCTAGGATTAAAGGTCTTTTGGGCAACAGCTTCGCCAGAGGGAACGGAAATCAGTACATCTGCTCCTCCTTCAGGGCCTATGACAGACCTTACCGCCTCTTCAATCATCCTCCTGGGAACGGGATTAATAGCCGCCATACCCACCTTTACGGGTAACCCCCTTCTGGTAACCCGGCCTACCCCAGGGCCTCCTTCTATGATAATTTGTCCATCGCTGCGCCATTGAACCCGGCTATGGATCTTTAGGCCGTGGGTCACGTCAGGGTCATCGCCACCGTCCTTCACCACAGAGCAGGAAACTGACCCTGAAGACATTTCAATATCTTCAATGGACAAATTAAGACGCCAGCCCTTGGGGGTATCAATTTCAACCGAATGTAGGGGCTGATTTTTAAGCAGCATCCAGGCAGCCGCCTTTGAGGCTGCCGTTGCACAGGAGCCAGTTGTGTAACCGTAGCGTAATCGCTTGCCATCCTTTAAAATATACCGCGAAAGTGCCATAGCATGCTACTCCAGCATGTATAACAGGGCATTGATAATGGCTGCAGCAACGGTGCTTCCGCCTTTACGGCCCCGAACAGTGATTTGAGGGATATTTAGCTTCAGCAATGCTTCCTTTGATTCAGCCGCCCCAACAAAGCCCACCGGCACCCCCACCACCAGAGCAGGGTTTGTTTTTTCCTCCTCAATCATCCGGCAGAGGGTAAATAGTGCTGTAGGGGCATTACCTAGGGCAAAAATTTTTGTATCCTGGTCCTTAACGGCCTGCTCCAGGGCCACAATGGATCGGGTTACACCTCGCTCCTTGGCCTGCTGTGTCACCAAGGGGTCATCTACCAGGCAATAGACTTGGCAGCCATATTGGGCCAGCTTTCTTTTGTTGATTCCAGACAGGGCCATTCTGGTGTCGGTGTAGATTTTACAGCCCTTCCTTAGGGCCCCCAGGGCTTCATCTATGGCATTGGGGCCAATTACTGTTATGTCAGCAAATTGAAAATCAGCAGTGGTATGAATCATTCGTTTAATAATTTTCCCTTCTCTTTCATCTAAGACCCGATCTCCCAGCTCCTCTGTAATAATTTCAAAGCTCCGCCGCTCTATTTCCATAGGTTCCTTAATATAATCCAAGGTCATTCCTCCTTTATTCAATTAACACTGCTCCCCCGGACACCAGTTGATGGGAGCGAAATTTCTGAAAGCCAGACCAGCAGTTCAGCCTTTTCAGGGAAGCAATAAACTTATCCTGATCAAAGCTCCCCTCCTGATGTATAATTCCAACTACCGACCCGCTGTGGGCCACATTCACCCCCAGGGCCCCGAGCTTAAGGCTTATTTCAATCAGCTGTTCAAGCTGAGGCTTATAAAGAATATTTTGATTGGCCAGGGCACTAATGGTGGCTGCCTGGGCCAGCTTTTCCAATTTCTTTTCTTGTGCCCCCTCTTCCACCAGGGAAAGGGCCTTCTTCAAATGAGAAGCTTCCTTCATGAGCAGGCCCCTTCGGTCGGTTTTTCTAAATTCTATGGTATCTATGACTTCCCTTCCTTCCAGTAATAGCACCCGTCCCCTTGGATAGGGCCCATAGGCCTGACGAAATCCCCCATTGAGGGGATCAAAGAGGGTCATTTGAGAGAATACCGTACTGTCGGTGGGCTCAATAGATACACAGAGGGCAGCGATTTCAGCCTCTGTTATTTTCTTCCCCAGCAGGGTGGCGGCGGCCAGGGCCGTTGCCGCCAAATCGGCGGTGCTGCTGGCCATACCCTTCCCTTTGGGGATTTCTGAATGGATTTTCAGATGAAGGCCTTCTGCTTCCCTGGATGGAAAACCATAGTATTTCATTACCTGCCGAAGCATCTGCCTGGCCTTTGATGGTATGGCGCACCCTTCTTCAGGGCCCTCGGTTAAGATCACCTGACTATAGCAGTCAATACCATAGGAGATGAGCTTTTCTCCCCCCAAAAGCCAGCCTTGAATCAGCTCCCCACAGGAGGCAGGACAGCGGGCACGAATTTCAGCCGACCCCTTCATATTAAACTTCCTATTTGATATAGGGGCTGATCCAGGGTCTGCCTGACCCCTTCCAGGGCCCCTGGGGAAACAGAGAACACAACGGCTGTTGCAGGCCCGGCAGATTTATTTAAATCAATGGCTTCCGGGTTATTAACCTGTAATTGACAATGATTGAGGTCAGCCAAAAGGCAGGCCTCATATAGTACCCCCTTGGAGCCTACGGGAATAATATCCCCTATCTGGTGACTTTGTAGCAGGCTGGTGAAATTTTTCAGGCTGGCAATAACGGGATCATGGGGTAGTAAAATTTCACCGCCTACCCTGGGGAGACCCAGCAGCATAATGTAATCACCTTTTTGGGCCCGTTTAAGCCTTAGCTGCTGCTTGGGTACTTCACCAATAATCGTTACCCCCATGGCGGTTTGCTGCATCATAAAATTTTCTTCGGTGCTGCCATTAATGATATTCAGGGGTAAGCCTGACTCCTGAAGCAATTGTCTAATTCCTGTAAGGATTGCCTTACCGGTGGGCTCCATTTCAACCGCCAGGGTATTCACAACGGAAAAGGGGACTGCCCCAACCGACATGACCTCCATCATGGCCACCCGGGTTGTGTAATAGCCTGTTGTTTCAGGGCTGACCTTCACTAAATCCAGGGGTTTATTCCCCACACCGCCGCAGGAATCACAGCCAATTATCAGGTAATAATCACCTCTGTCAATCAAGGTTATATCTCTGGTTCTTGCTACTTCCATTGTATCCCTCCCCTGGTGCGGCCCAGGGCTTTATAGACCACAAGGGTTAAAAAAATGTTGACTGCCGATGCCAATGTTAAGGGCAGCCACATCATTAAAAATAAAGCCTTTCCCCCCAGGGGAAGCCCCATCAGTGAGGCTGCCCAGGCCGCCAGCAGAGTGGAGCCAGGGCCATTGAACAATACTCCTGCAAAGGCTGCCATGAGGGGATGGGTTTTTCGATACAATATACCAAAGCCCCATACTACTAAGGACATTAGAACAGAAACCAATAGATGCATGGGCAGGGTCAGGGGGAACCCTGAAGTCAGGGCTGAGAGTAAATGTCCCACTAAAGCAACAATTCCCCCTGCCAGGGGATCGATCAGCAGGGCGGCCAAAAAGGCCCCCATGGAATCCAGGGCAATACTACCCTGAATTTTTATATATGCACCAATGCCGCTAATAGCAATAAATAAGGCCATTTTAACCAGTTTCTTTGTTTTAGACTCGGTTCTTCTCACAGCTCGGTACATTTTCCTCATCCTCCCTTCTATTGTAATACCTTTGACATGCTTCCAGGTAGGCCTTGGGAAATTTGAGATTGCTATAAAAATGGAAATGACTAAAGCCTGCCAGGCAGCTATATTTTTCGTAGCCGCATTGCCACTGGTCCACCACCTCATGATCTCTGATTTTTTTAGCATGATAGCAGTAGTCTCCTGTCCAACCCTCTACTACAGCCCGGTGGAATTCGTGACCTCGAATACTGCCAATTCCATTGGTGTTAAATAGTCTGTCTTCCTTACATTGAATTTCGTTATATCCGAAATGCTGCAACCTGCTGGTCATCCGGGCTGCACCATCAAATACCCCCACCATTTCATATCTGTTACCATGAAAATCAATGATGGCCTCTGTCAGATACATCAGCCCACCACATTCACCAAATATGGGTATTCCACCCTGGGCCTTCTCCTTAATGGCCCTTCTTATGGCCCCATTACGGCTAAGCTCGGAGGCAAAGACCTCTGGAAAGCCACCCCCCAAATAGATACCATGAATCCCTGTGGGCAGGGCAGAATCAAGCAAGGGGCTGAAGGGAATTAATTCAACCCCTGCTTCCCGAAGCAAATCCAAATTATCTTCATAGTAGAAGTGAAAGGCTTTGTCAAGGGCATAGGCAATTTTTAACCCGGTATAGGTTTTGTCGAGGCGTGGTGCTTCCAGGCTTTCTAAAGCCTCAGCCTCCCTGGCCAGTTGAAGAACCCCGTCCAGATCAACGGTTTCTTCTACCATTGAGGTCATTTGTGCCAGCTTTTCATCCAGGGCCAGGGCTTCTTCTGTCGGTACCAAGCCTAGATGTCTGCTTTTCAGCTCAATTTTCATATTTTTATTTAAATAGCCCAGGCATTTGGCCCCTGTGCTACCTTCTATTATTTTCTTTAGAAGCAAGTAATGCTTTTCACCCGAAACATGGTTGATAATGACCCCCTTCACCTTCACATCGGGATCGAAATCCTGGTATCCCTTTACCATGGCCGCCGCACTGTTGGATAATCCGCTGCCATTAATCACCAGGATCACAGGAGCCCCCAGGGTCTTTGCCACATGGGCGGTACTGCCCTGATGGCCCTGGGTGCCTACTCCATCATAAAGCCCCATGACCCCTTCAATAATGGCTAAGTCACCAGCCTGCACCTGCCTTGTGAAAAGGGCCTGTACCACCCTTTCCTGAAGCAGGTGGGTGTCCAGGTTTCTTGAGGGTATCCCCGTTACCTTGCAATGGAACTGGGGGTCAATGTAGTCCGGCCCCACCTTAAAGGGCTTTATTGTATATCCTCTTTTTTTCAGAGCCCCCATTAATCCAAGGGTTAAGGTGGTTTTGCCTGCACCGCTTTGGGTTCCTGCTATTACAATTCTGCCACCTGTATTCATCTGTAATCCTCCTGTGGTTGTGGTTTATCCCTTAACCAGTTTGCCAAGGGCCTTGGCCGATGCTTCAAGGGTGATGTCGATCATCTCGTCGCTATGGGCATGGGAGATAAATAGGGCTTCGAATTGGGAAGGAGCCAGGTAAATGCCCCGTGACAGCATTTCTCTAAAGTATAGCCCATATTGCTGCGTATTGGAGGTGACAGCGCTTTCAAAATCAACCACCTGCTGGTCTGTAAAAAACATACACAGCATGGAACCCACCCGATTAAAGCTGGCCTTGATTCCCAGGGCTTCCACCTGGCTTCGAAGGCCGGCCTCTAGCCTGACACTTTTGACCTCCAGGGCTTCATAAATTCCTGGGTTTTCCTTTAATATTTTTAATGTAGTGTAGCCAGCCGTCATGGCCAAGGGATTTCCCGAAAGGGTTCCGGCCTGATAAACGGGCCCCAGGGGAGATAATTGCTCCATGATTTCCCTTTTACCGCCAAAGGCCCCCACTGGCAGGCCACCCCCAATGATCTTTCCAAAGCAGGTTAAATCGGGGGTAATTCCATAAATAGATTGGGCTCCCCCAAGGGCAACCCGAAAGCCCGTCATGACCTCATCAAATATCAATAGGCTGCCAAATTGCGCTGTCAGCTCCCTTAGATCCCTGGCAAATGCTTCGGTCATGGGTACAACCCCCATGTTACCTGCCACAGGCTCGATTATGACCGCCCCAATATCTTCACCGTATTGTTGAAAAATAGCCTTTAGACCCTCCAGGTCATTATAGCGGGCGTTGATGGTATTCTCAGCAGTTTGATCCGTTACGCCGGGGCTGCTGGGGACTCCGTGGGTCAAGGCCCCCGAGCCGGCCTTGATTAATAAACTGTCGGAATGACCATGGTAGTTTCCAGAGAACTTGACCAGCTTTGACCTGCCGGTATAGCCCCTTGCCAGCCGAATGGCCGACATGGTGGCTTCGGTGCCTGAATTAACCATTCTGACCATCTCTACAGAGGGCACAAGCTCGGTAATGAGTTGGGCCATTTTGGTTTCAAGGGCTGTAGGGGCACCAAAGCTGGTTCCCTGGTCAAGGACTTGATGCAGGGCCTGTACCACCTCTGGGTAACAATGCCCTAAAATTAATGGCCCCCAGGAGGCAACAAAGTCAATGTATCGGTTTCCGTCTTCATCATAGAGGTAAGCCCCCTGTCCCCTTTTCATAAAGGGAGGATTCATACCCACCGATGAAAAGGCCCGCACCGGGCTATTTACCCCACCGGGCATATATTGCTTTGCTTCTTTAAACAGCCCTTCAGATCGTTCTATTTTCATGGAAGACTCCTCCTAATCCATTCTGCCATTTCCTTGGCAAAGTAGGTTAATATTAAATCGGCCCCTGCCCGTTTAATGCTGGTAAGGGCTTCTACCATGGCGCCTTCCCCATCTAAAATACCCTCCCTGGCCGCCAGCTTAATCATGGCATATTCTCCGCTGACATGGTAGGCCGCTACGGGCAGGTGAAACTGATCCTTGAGGGACTTGATTACATCCAAATAGGCCAGGGCAGGCTTTACCATTAAGATGTCAGCCCCCTCCTCTATATCTAAAGCAGCTTCTACCAGGGCCTCTCGCCCATTGGCAGGATTCATCTGATATGACCTTCTATCGCCAAACTGGGGGCTGGAGCCCGCCGCACTGCGAAAGGGACCGTAAAAGGAGGAAGCATATTTAACGCTATAGCTCATGATAGGGATATGGCTGTAGCCATTTTGATCTAAAATTGATCGGATCTTTAAAACTCTGCCATCCATCATGTCTGAAGGGGCCACCATATCGGCCCCTGCCTGGGCATGGGACAGGGCAGTTTTGGCAATCAGCTCAAGGCTTTCATCGTTATCTATTTCATTTCCCTTGACCACCCCGCAATGACCATGGCTGGTATATTGGCAGACACATACGTCGGTGATAACCGTCAATTCAGGATATTCAGCCTTTACAGCCCTTATGGCCTGCTGTACTATTCCGTCGGTATGATAGGCCTCTTGGGCCCATTCATCCTTTTCAGCCGGTATTCCAAAAAGAATAACCGATTGAATTCCCAGCCGGATAACGTCTTTCAGCTCTATTAACAATTCATCCACTGAAAGGTGAAATTGGCCCGGAAGGGCAGGAATTTCTTTTTTTATTCCCTTTCCATGGACAACAAATAATGGATAAATTAAATCGGATAGATTGACCCGGGTTTCCTGAACCATGTTCCTAAGACCCTGGGTTCTTCTAAGCCTTCTTTGCCTTTTCAACAGCTCCATATGATTATACCCCCTGCCTCTTCAAAATTTCTTCTACCAAGCCTTGGGTTGTATGTACCCTGGCCTGTATGTCTGCCCTTAGGTTAAATTCCTCCAGGGCCTTGGCTGTAACTGGCCCTATGGCTGCTTTGGTAATGGATTGAAGCAGCTCTTTATTTTCTTCTCCCAGTATTTTAATCAGATTTCTGACGGTTGAACCACTGGTAAAGGTTATGATGTCAAGCCCCTCCCTTAGGGTATTGATCAGGGTCTGCCGATTTTCTTCGGGTATGTCGGTCACATATAAGGGAATCTGCTGCACCCTGGCCCCCAGGGCCCTTAGCCCTTCCGTCAGGCTTTTCCTGGCAATCTCTGCCTGGGGCAGGCATACCCTGGCCCCGGGCGTAATAATCCCCTCCAGGGCCTTTAGCATCCCCTCGGCTGTAAAGGTTTCTGGCAGTTGATTCACCACAATCCCCTTTTCTTCAAGGGCTTCGGCTGTGGCACTGCCAATGGCCGACACCTGACAGCCCGACAGCCGCCTAATATCCAGCCCTATGGCCCGTAGCCTCTGAAAAAAGTAATTAACTCCATTGGTACTGGTAAAAACTAAATGATCGGCATCTTCTGCTTCTCTTATTTGTTGATCGACCATGGCCACATCAGGATTTAGGTTTAGCTCAATGGTGGGAAACTCTATAACCTCTGCCCCCAGCTCTTTTAATTGCTCTGTTAACACGCTGGCCTGCTGACGGCTTCTGGTCACCATCATTCGTTTTCCGTAGAGGGGCATTTTTTCATACCAGCTTAGCTTGTCCCTGAGCTTGACCACCTCTCCCACCACGATGATTGCAGGAGATTGGAGCTTTTCTGCTTCTGCAAGGGCTTCAATGGTTTGAAGGGTACCGGTAACCACCCGCTGCCTTGCGGTGGTTCCCCGGTGAACCAGGGCCACAGGGGTACTGCCGGGCTTCCCATGATCTAGCAGCCTTTGAGTAATTTCCTTTAAATTTCCCATCCCCATTAGAAATATCAGGGTTCCCTTTAGTCTTGCCAGGGCTTCATAATCCACCGAAGGGGCCTCTTTAAGGGGGTTTTCATGGCCTGTAATGACATGGAAGGAGGTGCTTACATTTCGATGGGTCACTGGAATGCCCCCATAATTCAAGGCCCCAATGGCTGAAGTAATACCCGGCACCACTTCAAAGGGAATATCTGCCTCTCTCAGGGCCAGGGCTTCTTCTCCACCTCTGCCAAATACATAGGGGTCTCCGCCTTTAAGCCTAGCAACAATCTTTCCTGCCCGGGCATGGCTTACGATTAACTCGTTAATTTCCTCCTGTGAATAGGTGTGATTTTGTGGCGATTTCCCCACATCAATGGTTTGGGCTCCCTGGCTTTTATGCTTTAGCAGGGCCGTATTGATTAATCGATCATAGAGTATTACATCGGCCCTTTTAATGGCGTCTAGCCCCTTCTTGGTTATCAGCCCTTCATCACCAGGTCCGGCTCCAATTAAATATACATAGGGCTTAATCAACATAATCCCCCCTGTTCTTAGGAACTTTTATTTCTGCCAAGAGCCTCCGGGCACCCAGTTGAATCATTTTTTCCCCCAGGCTTTTTCCAAGCTGATGGTAATCCTTAAGGTCACCGGCCATTGATTCCTTTAATACCTGACCTCCGTCGGGGCTGGCTACCATGGCGGTCAGCTTTAGTAGGTGGCCTATTTTTTCTCCATAGGCTCCAATGGGAATATGGCAGCCTCCCTCCATTAGGGCCAGAAAGCTCCGTTCAGCCATTACTGCCTGATAGCTTTCCTCATCATTAATTTTTTGAAGCATATGATAAAGCTCCTCATCGCTTCGGCGTATTTCACAGCCTAGGGCCCCCTGACCCACAGCAGGAACAAATTCTGACAGGGTAAATGCCTCGTCGATTCGATGGGCCAGGCCCAACCGTTTCAGCCCGGCAACGGCCAAAATGACCCCGTCCATTGGCTGGTTTTCTAATTTTTCAAGACGTCCCCCTACATTGCCTCGAATGGGGATGATATTAAGGTCGGGTCGTATATTTAATAGCTGTGCCTGCCTTCTTAGGCTGCTGCTGCCAATCACCGCCCCTTCTCCCAGCTGTCTCAGGCTAACCTTCTTTTTGGTCACCAGGGCATCCCGGGGATCCTCACGCCTTGGGATGGCTGCCAAATGTAGCTGCTCAAGGGTTTGGGCCGGCATATCCTTCATACTGTGGACAGCCAGGTCAATTCGATTTTCAAGGAGCGCATTTTGTATTTCTTTGACAAACAGGCCCTTACCACCTATTTTATCAAGGGTTTTGTCCAGTATTTTATCACCCATGGTCTTGATTTTAATGACTTCATATTGGTGCTGCGGAAAATGCTCCCTCAATTGCTCTACAATAATTGCTGCCTGGGCCAAGGCCAGTTGACTGGCCCGGGAGCCAATTCTAATGGTTCTCATTTTCTTCACCCTCTTTATATTTAAATGCCTCGTAGATTTCCCAGAGGTCTGCTGTTCCCGTAAGACCAGCCTGTACTAAAATTTCATATAGTTCCTTTCGTTTTACGGAATCTTTTATTTCTAATTGGGCCCTTTCACGGATCTTTCCCAATATATCCACTAAATGACCATGGTCTTTGCCATACCGCTGAGCTAATTCGGCAACAATGGCCCGGGACAGCAGGGGACTTTTCCCCTCCGTTGAAACGGCAAAGGTAAGGCTGTTTTGCCGGTGGATGGCGGGTATAATAAAATCTCCCCTTTCCGGCATGTCCACCACATTAATCATAATGCCCAGGGCCCGGGCTTCCTCACAGCAGGCTTGACTGACCAAGGGATCATCGGTGGCTGTAATGATTAGCTCGCTGCCCCTTAAAAGCCCCTTTTCATAGAATCTTTTCTGCCATTGAATTTTACCCCCTTGTGCTAAGGTCAGAAGATGCGGGGTCAATTTGGGGCTAATGACAGTCACCTGGCCTCCATGCTGGAGCAGGGAATTTATTTTTCGTTCGGCCACCCTTCCGCCCCCCACAACGGTACAGCGTCGACCGGCAAGCTGGAGCATGATTGGATAGTACATATTCATTCCCCCATCAATTTTTGGTATTATGGAAATCAAAAAGCTCGTCTACAATGGCGGCAACCTCTTCGCCCCGTCCCCCGATACCGGCATTTTTCATTTGCAGAATCGGCCTTCTCCAGATTTTTTTAATTAGGCTCTTGACGACCTGTTCTATTTGTCCTTTATCTCGGTCCTCCACATGGGGAAGCTTTTTAAAGAGCCTTTCCAATTCCTCCTGGGTTAACCGGTCGCTATAGCTTTTTATAGCTTCGATTCTTGAATAGATGGGCAGACATCGATACCAATTACAATATTCCTCCACGGCCTCTTGAATCGATTGGGCTGCTTCCTCAACGCATTGCTTTCGAAAGGCCATGCTCTCCTTTGCAATCTCATTTAATTGATCAATATGAAATAGCGTGACTCCTTTTATTTCGCCTATGGAAGGCTCAACATCCCGGGGCAGGGCAATATCCACTATACATAATGAGCCTTTGCCTTTATAGCTTTTTTGAAAGGCCTCCTGCCTCAGTACGTAATGGGGGGCCCCTGTGGCACTGATAATTACATCTACCTTGTTAATCAGGTGGTAGCGTTCCTCAAAGGGGCAATATTGAATTTGTTGATAGCTTTTTTGAAGTTTTTCAACAGTTTCCCTGGTTCGGTTGCATAGGTAAATTTCCTTAATATTTTTATCTATTAAATTCTCTATGGCAATCCGACTCATTTTGCCAAAGCCAATTACCAACACCCGCTTATCGGTTAAGCTCCCTACCTGCCGCTCAATTTGTTTCACTGCAATGGTGCTAATAGACAGGGGATTGTTTGATATTCCCGTTTTGGCTTTAATCTCCTTGGCGGTGGAAATGGCTTCAAGAAAAAGTCTATTTAATACCTTGCCGCTGCTTCCCTCCTCCATGCCAAAATAGTAGGCTTCCTTCACCTGCCCCAGGATTTGATCTTCCCCCAGCACCAGGGAGTCGAAGCCGCAGCAGACATTATACAAATATGTAACGACTAATTTTCCGTCTAAAAAATGATATTGGCCCTTCAGCTCTATTTCAGTAAGCTTAAAAAAGTCTTGATAAAAGCCTTTGAAATATTCACAGGCCCGTGAGGAATCCGCCACCAAAGCAAAGACTTCGCTTCGGTTACAGGTTGAAATAATAATGGCCTCTTTAATAAAGGGATCCTGATTAAAGGCCTCATAGGCCCTTTCAAGCTTTGACTTTGTAAAAGCCACCTTCTCTCTAAGGCCAATGGTAGAGCTTTTGTGGGTAACCCCAAAAACCACTAAGTTCATTTTTAATCACCTTTTCCTCTTATCCATTAATAAACCCCTTGAACTGGGTCAAGGGGTATGCTTTCATCATTTAATACCAGAACACCTTCTATGACCCGTAGAATTGGTGTTATTGTTAAATAGGCAGGTCTTCTGGCTCAGATTCATTACTTCTTCTTCCTTCCCGGTTTCCCAGTGGTTACTAAGAAGAAGCTCCTCTTTACAGCGGCGGGACCGCGTGGGATTTTCACCCAACTTCCCTTTTTCATAACATCGATTTGATGTTAAACCTATTTAAAAATGATCTATATTTTTTATTTTCTGTTTCGTTATAACTATATCAAATTAAATGTCCTATACCAAGTTTTTTTTAACTGTATCTTTGATACAATCTAATTATGGTTTAAATACTCGGCCGGTCTTTTATCTAACAACAGTGGCAGACAGGCTAAAAGGATTAAAATAATAAAAACTGCAAGGGTTTTAATGGAAAATATTTCATCAATACCGTCACCTAAAAAAGTATATAAAAATACCTTAGGGGTACTTCCCAAAGCCGTTCCCAATAAAAATTGAGAGTAGTTAATTCCTGCCAGGCCTGCACCGTAGCTTATGGGGTCAAAGGGAAAGCCTGGGGTTACCCTCATCATAAACAGTTTTTTTACCACCTTTTCTCCACCCAATTCCTCCAGCTTATCCCTGTGATGCTTTCCAATAATCCTGACAAAAAATTTTTGAAACCGCCCGGCAAAATAACGACAAAGGGAGGCACCCGTCAAAAGCCCCACTTGGCTTAGAATACTTCCTATCAAACCTCCATAAAGCACCCCTCCCAGTACAAATAGAACCGGACTGGGAATAAACAGAAAGGGTCTAATGGAGGATAGAATAACAAATACCGCTACCCCCCACATACCAAAGGATTCCACCAGGTTTTGCAGCTTTTTTATATCTACAGAACGGCCACCCAGGCCATTTGTAAAAAGAAGATAAACCCCCAGGGCTAGTGCAAGAATTAGGACTAGTCGAAGAATTTTTGTAAATGGCTTCATAACCCTACCTTATTCCTTTCCTAATTGCCTTAATCAGGCCTGCCTGCTACTACTTAGTCTGGGCCTGCTTAAGCCATGTCAAATTATTGCTTCTATATAGATTCTGAATTTCCTGCTTTTTCTAAATCAAAATAAAATAAGACACCGTTCTTTTCATTTCTTACACCAAAATTGCTTTGATGCAGCTCCAGCACACTTTTGACAATGGCTAGACCTAACCCTGTTCCAGGTCTTTCCTCTCCTTTGTAGAAGCTCTCCCATATATAGTTCATATCCTCTTGGGGGATGGGCCTTCCTTCGTTAAAAACCCCTACCCATATTTTTTCACCTTGATCCTTTACCTCTACCCGAACCAATGCATTATGATAGCAGTATTTTACTGCATTATGAATCAGGTTGTTTAATACCTGTTCAATTCGATATTCGTCGCCCAACACCATTAATTCCCGATCAATTCCCACCACCTCTAATCTAAGCTGTTTTTCCCGTTTCATTAATTGAAACTTTGAAAGAATTTGATCGATTCGTTCCCCCAGGTCAAACTGGCTGATCTTAACTTTAAAATTACCTGATTCCAGCTGACTTAGATCCAATAAGTCCTTTACCATGGTACTGATCTTGTTGGTCTCCTCCTGAATAATCTGATAATAGGCTTCCTTTTCTTCATCGTTATTGGCTATACCATCCTGTAAGGCCTCTGTATATCCCCTGATTAAGGCAATGGGGGTCTGCATTTCATGGGAAACCCTGCCTACAAACTGCTTTCTCATCTTATCAAGATTCTTCTCTTGAATTAACTCTTGTTTCAAATTTTCAAAGGCCGCCTTCAATTGATCCGTTAAAAAATTAAAGGTTTCTCCCAGTTGCCCTATTTCATCACTACGGGCTTCTTCCCATCGTACATCAAAATTTAAGCGGGCCATTTCAGTGGCCACAGCATTTAGCTTTACCAATGGCTTACTGATGGTTCTGGAAAAAATTCCTGCCAAAAGCAGGGCCAGAAACAAGGCTACTAATAGAATATAGATGGAAAATTGCCGGGAAATGGACACTGATTCCTCGATTGGTTCCAGGGGGGTTTGCAGGGATAAAATATAGTTGTCGGCAGGATATAAAAGGGCCAGCTCACTCATTTGCCCCATGTGGCCTGTTACCTTGTAGTTAACAACCTTGCCCTCCATTGCCGCCTCCCAGGCTTCTCGGGGGTACCCCATCATTCTATCAAAGCCAATTAAATTTCCGGCCTGATAGAGGGTGCTTCCCCAATAATCCATGACTCTGATTCTTCCGCTCATTAGGGCTGCCATTTCTTCCATTTCAGTAAAAAGTTCCTCGGTGAATCCTTCTTCTTTTATCATTCTATTAATTTTAGCTGAATAGTTTTCCATTTGATTAATCTTTTTTCTTTGATAAAATTCTCCATAAAAGTTTGTTTGAAGTATTAAAAGAACACCCATAATCATAACGGTAAACACCACAAAGAGTGAAAACAGCCTCACAAAAATACTTTTCTTTTTCATTCCTTCACCTCAAGGCGGTATCCTGTACCCCTTACGGTTACGATTTTTTTTCCGAAATCCTTTAATTTGTGTCGTAGCCGCTTAACATGGGTATCTACCGTTCTCAGGTCTCCATAATAATCGTATCCCCATACACCATCCAGTAGGCTTTCCCTTGATAGGGCCAAATTGGGATGATGGGCAAAGTAAATCAGTAAATCATACTCCTTGGGGCTTAAACTCAATATTTCTTCATGTAAAAAGGCCTGGTGGGATTTTTTGTCGATACAAAGGGGGCCCATCTCGATTAACTCAAGGGATACTTGCTGCTGACTGCGTTTTAGTAAAGCTTTTATTCTTGCCATAAGCTCCTTAACACTAAAGGGCTTAGTCATATAGTCATCGGCCCCCAGCTCGAAGCCAAAGAGCTTATCACTTTCTTCACTCCGGGCTGTCAGCATTATAATCGGTACTGTACTGGTTTCTCGAATCCTTTTACATATTGTCCATCCATCGTATTGGGGAAGCATGATGTCGAGTACTACCAGATGGATTTCATTTTCCTGCCATAGCTTAAGGGCCATTGCACCATCGGCGGCTTCAAATACGTTGACCATTTCACGCTTTAAATAGGCCGCAATTAGCTTTCTCAGCTTTTCTTCATCCTCAACAACGAGTATATTGGTCCCGACCATGGCCTTCACCCCTTTCATATTGTACTAAATCAATTTGAGATTATACCGACTTACAATCTCCATACAGCTCTCGTCATTTAAATGCCGCAGGGTATTAGCGGCAATAGTTTGTAAAAAATACCGGGCTGGTATTGAATTTCCCAGTGCCTGGTATTTATATTATAACCTATTTAAGTTGTTGAATAAATACCAGTATCTATAAAATGCCGGCAATCCTGCAAAGTAGAAAGCTGAAACCGGCATTGAGTAGTATTCAACAGCCTACTATTATCTAAAATTTCGATAGTCATACTCAAAATGATATTTCCTCATTGATTCAATAGACATGATATGGCAGGGAAATAATTTCCTGTCATATCCAAAGACTCAGGTAGGGCTATTTATTATCTTCCATCAATTCATTATAATACTTCTTTGTGACACCTCTGTGACAGAATGAAGACTGAGTGTAAATATAATCTTAATATTTCACTGCCTTTTCATTTTCAATCTAAAATGGTAAAATGATAGTAATCCATGTCTTGACTTGTTGTATTTTGTCTAATTCTGGAGATAAAAATGATCGATAAACGGAGGATGCTAAAGGTGAAGAAACTAATTTACATATTAATACTACTGATGGGTCTGGGAATGGTATCAGCCATTCTGCTGCCTTCCTACCTTTCCGTTATAACAATTGATGCACCTACAGAAATTGTCATTCCCCAGGGAGCCTCGATGAACTATGTGGCCGATATGCTTTATGAAAAGGGCATGATTCGGAGTAAACTATGGTTTAAGTACCAAGCTAAAAATAATGAAGTTGATCGAAGCATTAAGCCAGGCACCTATGTATTTGAAATCGACAGCACCCTTGAGGATGTTTTTAACTTGCTCATAAAGGGACAGAATGAGGCGCCTATTGTTCTTACCATACCTGAGGGGTGGACTTTGCACCAAATAGCCGAACGGGCAGAGACTTTAGGCTTTGGTCCTGTTGAGGAATTTATCGCCGCAACCAGAGAGTACTACAAGGAAAAGAATTATGACTTTGAAACTGATCAGCTATTTTTTGAGATGGAAGGATACCTGTACCCTGATACTTATTATTTCAATGAAAATCAAGGTGTAAAGGACATTGTTGCTCGATTAGCCAGCACGATGGAACAGCAGTTTTCGGAGGATGATCTTCAAAGGGCCAAGGAGCTAGGGCTTACCATGCATGAGGTTTTAACCATTGCCTCTTTAATAGAAAGGGAGGCCTATCATGATGAAGAAAAGGCAGCCATCAGTGGTGTAATCTACAATCGAATGAAGGCCAATATGCGGCTTCAGATTGACGCCACAGTTATCTACGCAATCGGTGAAGGTAAAGAACATATTAATCGTGTTCTGTATTCCCATTTGGAATATGATCACCCTTTTAATACCTATGCAAATTTAGGATTGCCCCCTGGCCCCATTGCTGCCCCCGGAAAGGCTTCAATTCATGCCGCCTTGTATCCGGAATCCCATGACTTTCTATATTATGTTTTAGGCGAGAACGGTCATGTATTTGGAAAAACCTACGAAGAGCACTTACAAAATAAGGCTGCTTACCAAAAAATGATTAACGGCAGCTAGTCCAGTGAATAACAAGTTTTAGCCGTAACGGGCTACTATAGCCATACAATCAATTATATCTTGCCCCGGTCATATTGAATGACTGGGGTATTTTTTTTATTAAAAAAAAGAATTGACTGGTTATTGAAAAATTAAATAAATTATATGGAACGGTCTAATTCGATACTGCATAGTTTACTAGTGGGAAAAAAGAAATATTGGCTTTTATAATCCCAGAGAAAGGTTAAAAAGTCAGCATACAATGTATTAATCTATTGATTCACAACAAGTGTTTAGGTTATCTCCCTTTAATTGCTTTTTTTACACTAAGATTTTTTTTTTTGAAGGAGGTACGATTCTTTTATGGATGATACCCGTAATTATTATTCTCATCGGACTGGTGTTAGACCCCATGTTGAGTCAGACCATAGATATGTTTCAAAGTCTAGATGTGGTCATCGACCAATTTGTCCGACTGGTCCTACGGGTCCCACCGGTCCTACAGGCCCCACTGGCCCTACTGGTCCGACTGGCCCTACCGGTCCCACCGGTCCTCAAGGTATAGCTGGCCCAACCGGTCCTACTGGTCCTGCCGGCCCTGCTGGTGCTACCGGTGGTACTGGCCCTGCTGGCCCCGCTGGCCCTGCTGGTGCTACTGGCGCTACTGGTGCTACTGGCCCCGCTGGCCCTGCTGGTCCTACTGGCGCTACTGGCCCCGCCGGCCCTGCTGGTGCTACTGGCGCTACTGGCCCTACTGGCCCTACTGGTGCGACTGGCCCCGCTGGCCCTGCTGGTCCTACTGGCCCCGCTGGTCCTGCTGGTGCTACTGGTGCTACCGGCCCTACTGGCCCTGCTGGTGCTACCGGCCCTACCGGCGCTACTGGCCCCGCTGGCCCTGCTGGCGCTACCGGCGCTACTGGCCCTACCGGCGCTACTGGCCCCGCTGGCCCTCAAGGTCCTATTGGTCCTCAAGGCCCTGCTGGTCCTCAAGGTCCTATTGGTCCTCAAGGTCCTGCTGGTCTTCAAGGTCCTATCGGTCCTCAAGGTCCTATTGGTGCTACAGGTAGTACTGGACCTGCTGGTCCCACTGGCCCCACTGGTGCTACTGGAGCCACTGGTGCTACTGGTGCTACTGGCCTGCAAGGTCCTATTGGTCCTCAGGGTCCTGCTGGTCCTCAAGGTCCTGTTGGTCCTCAAGGTCCTATTGGTGCCACTGGTGCTACTGGAGCCACTGGTGCTACTGGAGCCACTGGTGCTACTGGAGCCACTGGCCCCGCTGGCCCTGCTGGTGCTACTGGCGCTACCGGCGCTACTGGCCCCGCTGGCCCTGCTGGTGCTACCGGTGCTACCGGCGCTACTGGCCCCGCTGGCCCTGCTGGTGCTACTGGTGCTACCGGCGCTACTGGTCCTACTGGTCCTGCCGGCCCTGCTGGTGCTACTGGCGCTACCGGCGCTACTGGCCCCGCTGGCCCTACCGGCGCTACTGGTCCTACAGGCCCTGCCGGCGCTACTGGTGCTACCGGACCCCAAGGTTTATCAGAATATGCTTATATTTATAACACAACTGCACAAACCGTTGCAGTTGAAGCCGACATCACCTTTAGTAATAATGGCTTGATCCGAGGCAGCATTACCCATGCGCCAGGAACTGCCTCAATTATTATAGGTACAGCAGGTGACTATTCCGTATGGTTCTATGCAGCCGGAATAGAACCTAATCAATTCACCCTATTCTTAAACGGTGTTGCTGTGGCTGGTGCAACCTATGGCGTAGAAGCCGGAACTCAGCCTAATCCTGGTTGGGTCATTATCACTGCAAGCGCCGGCGATATACTAACGGTCAGAAACCACACCAGCGAAACACCTGTAATACTTCAAACCTTTACAGGCGGAACAGAAGCCAATATCAATGCATCTATTCTTATTCAAAAAATTGACAGCTAACATTTTTCCGGTAGTCTCTATAACAATTCAGCAGGGTAATTGAAAATAATTACCCTGCTGTCTCTAATTATTATTTGCTTTCAAAATAAGTACATTAACAGAATAAATTTCTTTTGGGGTGATTTTGTGATTACAATTAGTCTATGTATGATTGTAAGAGATGAGGAGCAGGTTATTGGCAGATGTCTGGACTCGATTAAGGACCTTGTTGATGAAATGATTATAGTCGATACAGGTTCGGTTGATGGTACAAAGGATATTGTCAAGGCTTATACTGATAAAGTTTATGATTTTCAATGGATGAATGATTTTTCGGCAGCAAGAAATTATGCCTACTCTATGGCCACCATGGATTATATTCTATGGCTGGATGCTGATGACGTGCTACTTAAAGAGGATCGTATGAAATTTAGGGTACTCAAGGAAACCCTCGACCCAACAGTAGATGTTGTTATGATGAAATACAATGTCGGTTTCGATGAGCATGGTAATACAACCTTATCATACTATAGAGAGAGATTATCAAAAAGAGAAAAGCAATTCAAATGGCATGAGCCAATACATGAATATTTGGAAACATCAGGGGTTATTATTAATTCAGATGTTGCTGTTACTCACAGGAAGGAGGGGGCAGCTGATCCCGACAGAAATCTAAGAATCTATGCCGACCTGTTATCTCGCGGTACTTCCTTAAGCCCCAGGGGGCTTTACTATTACGCGAGGGAGCTTTATTATCATGGTCACTATGCCGCGGCGATAGATTATTTCAATCGCTTCTTAAATACGGAACAGGGTTGGGTTGAAGACAACATATCGGCCTGTTATCATCTTTCAATATGCTACTACCATCAAAATGACAGGCCCAACATGCTTAAATCTCTTTTAAAGAGCTTCCACTATGATTTACCTAGAGCAGAAATTTGCTGTCAAATGGGCTTTTATTATATGGATGCTGGGGAATACAACAAGGCAATTCAATGGTATAAACTGGCGACTCAACTACAGGAGCCTGCCAATAGCTGGGGATTCATACTGCATGATTACTGGGGATTTATACCCAATATTCAACTATGTTTATGTTATTATGAAATTGGTGACATTTCCGAAGCCATCAGGCATAATATGAAGGCTTCAGAGTTTAAGCCAAATGATCCTGCCGTCCTTCATAATAATGAATATTTTAGACGCTACTTGGCTAAGGTAGCCGTTGAATAAGAGCTACACCCGCCATTAGCCCAAATAATAAGCCCCTGTTCGTCACCGATAGATTCAGTACATATAACACCTTTAATCGTTGTCTGTGCTGAACCTATACCTGTGATATCAGGGGCTTTGAAAGGGCTGATGGCTTTTAATTTAATTACAGGCTTTCAATATTTACAACATCGTAACCGACTTCTGAAATAGCTGCCCTCAAAGTTTCATCTTCAATGGGCTGAGACATTTCAATTATTGCATTTTTCCCGGCTAAATCTACCTTTACATCTGTGATTCCCGCCACTTCAATTAGGGCATTTTTTACATGATTTGCACAATGTCCACAGGACATACCTTCAATACTGATTTTCCTTTTCATTTTTTCTCCTCCTATTTAATTATTTTAAATTTATATTTTTAGCTAAAGAGTTGGTTTAAATCGTTTTAGCCTTAATGCATTACTAAGAACCGATACTGAGCTTAAAGCCATAGCCCCAGCCGCAAACATTGGGTCCAGTAATGGGCCTCCGAACAGGTATAAAATACCTGCTGCCAAGGGAATTCCGGCACTGTTATAGGCAAAGGCCCAAAACAGGTTCTGCTTAATGTTTCGTATGGTACTTTTACTTAACTGAATGGCTGTTACCACATCCAGCAAATCACTTCTCATTAATACAATATCGGCTGATTCCATGGCCACATCAGTACCTGAGCCTATGGCAATTCCTACATCGGCCTGGGCCAGGGCTGGCGCATCATTCACACCGTCTCCCACCATGGCCACCTTCTGCCCCTGATCCTGAAGTTTCTTAACTTCATTGGCTTTATCTTCAGGCAATACTTCAGCCAGAACGATATCGATTCCAACCTCCCTGGCAATTGCTTCTGCTGTTCTCTGATTATCTCCTGTAATCATAGCAACCTGTATTCCCATATCATGAAGCCGCTTGATTGCCTTACGACTATTTTCCTTTACCACATCTGCCACAGCTATTATTCCCACCAGGCTTTCCTCAATGGCCACATACATGGGGGTTTTGCCTTCTGCTGCCAACCGATTTGATTCTGATTCCAGGTCAAGGGGAATATTTTTTTCAAGCATCAGCTTCTTATTACCCAACAGCAGGTTTTTTCCTTCAATTTTTACTTCAATTCCTCTGCCGGGGATGGACATAAATGATTCTACCTTTTTAAGGGGCAGATTTTTATCTTGCTGGGCTTTTACAATGGCTTCCCCCAGTGGATGCTCGGAACCTCGTTCTCCAGAGGCGGCCAGGCTTAAGAGCTCATCCTCTGAGATGTCCCCCCTTGAAATAATGTCCGTTACCCTGGGCTTTCCTTCGGTGATGGTTCCTGTTTTATCAAAGACTATGGTTTTTATCTTATGGGCAGTTTCAAGGGCCTCACCGCCCTTAATTAATACACCGTATTCTGCCCCCTTTCCTGTACCCACCATTATCGCCGTTGGTGTTGCCAGGCCCAGGGCACAGGGGCAGGCAATCACTAACACTGAAATAAAAATAGTCAGGGCAAATACAGTGGAATGGCCCGTTACAAACCATAGTATTGACGCTATAATTGAAATACTAATTACAATCGGCACAAAGTAGCCTGAAATAATGTCTGCCATTTTAGCAATGGGAGCCTTGGAGCCCTGGGCATCCTCCACCAGTTTGATGATTTGAGATAAAACTGTATCCTTTCCCACCTTGCTGGTTTGAAACTGAAGGCTTCCATTTTTATTGATACTGCCTCCAATTACTGTGTCACCAACATGCTTTTCAATGGGTATACTTTCACCCGTCAGCATCGATTCATCAACAGAGCTGTAACCCTCTATCACGACACCATCCACCGGTATTTTCTCTCCTGGCTTAACTAAAACAATATCTCCCACCTCAACCTCTTCAATGGGAATAACCATTTCCTTTCCATCATGTATCACAAGGGCGGTTTTGGGCTGCATTCCCATAAGCTTTTTAATGGCCTCTGAGGTCTTTCCTTTAGAAACCGCCTCCAGGTATTTACCCAAAAGAATTAAGGTGATAATTACGGCAGCCGTTTCAAAATACAGCTCCATTACCATCATGTGATTACCGGTTAAAATTTCATAGATGGCATATAACCCATATATAAAGGCAGCGCTGGTACCTATGGCTATTAATGAATCCATATTGGGGCTTCTTCGATAAAGGGCTTTAAAGCCTACTGTATAAAACTTGTTTCCTGCAACGATGGCCGGTATCGTTAATATAAGCTGAACCAAAGCAAATCTTAAGGGGTAGTGATGGGGGTCAAGAAAAGCAGGTAAAGGGGCTCCCATCATGTGACCCATGGCAATGTATAATAATGGAGCAGTAAAGATAGCTGACAATAAAAACTTCTTCCAAAGGGTCTTGATATCCCGCTGACGTTTCTGGGCTTCCTGATCGGTACTCTGTTGAATTTCAAGCTCCAGGGGTTCATAACCGGCCTTTTTAATGGCCTGTTTAATCTGGGAAATTCGAATTAAGGTGCTATCATAATGAACGACTGCCTTTTCAGTAGCCAAATTAACATTGACAGTTTTAACACCCTCTAGCTTTTTTAACGCCCTTTCAACTGCACTGGAACAGGAGGCACAGGTCATTCCTGCCACCGGTATGGTAATTTCTCTTACTGTTTCCTCTTCCTTTAATTGATAGCCAATTTGACTCACCTTATCAATGATTGCTTCAAGGCCTACCTGATCAGCATTGTATTTTACTGCCAGCCTTTCGGTGGCTAAATTTACCGTAGCGGACTCAATTCCCTCAAGCTTCCCGAGGGTTCGCTCGATGGCCTTGGCGCAGGCTGCACAGGTCATACCTTCCACCATCAGACTTTTATTAATTGATCCCATATACTTCCCTCCCTTATTTCATTAGCTTTTTAAAGGTTTTCAGTACCTCTTCAATGGCCTCTTCTTCGCCATTTTTCAATTGATGTACAATACAATTCCTCAGGTGACTTTCCATTAATACCATTGAAATGGAGCCAAGGGCCGAACGTGAAGCCTCTATTTGATTAATGACATCATAGCAATAGGTACCCTTTTCAATCATATTTTTAATTCCTCGAATTTGCCCCTCTACCCTGTTTAAGCGATCCATTAAGGATTTTTGAACCTTAAGGGACTCCTCTGAGGACCTTTTTACGGAATGATCTTGCTTGTGACCCATTGAAGCACCTCCTTTATTTTAATATACCATACCCCCCTACCGTATATCAAGGAGAATTTTTTAGGATGACGTTATTTTTATATAATCCCTTAATGATCATATGCTTATTCCCCCTAAAATGATAAAAAGACTACCTAAAAGGAAGCCTTTTTGATTCTTATTTTTGCTCGGTTTCTTCATTATTTTTTTCTTGTCCAATAGTAGTTACCGAAGCAATGATAGATTGGGGGTCCTGGATAATGTGAAATTCTTCACCGACTTCCATATCGGCAATTCTAAGGGCATCGCCTGTTCTAAAATTGGATATATCAAATACCAGTTTTTGAGGGATGCTGCCGGCATAGCATTCTACTTCAACCTCATTAAGCTGCTGCTGTAAGATTACACCGCTTTTTTCTACATAATTCCTGCCTGTTAACACGATAGGTACCTTCACATGGATTTTGTCATTTTGATTAATCCGTTGAAGGTCCAGATGGATAATTTCCCGTGTTACCGGATCTCGCTGAATTTCCTTTATCACGACTGAATAGGTTTGATCACCTATGTTTACCTGGAGCATTCCTGTTTCCCCATAGGTTCTGATAAAAGATTCTGCTTCCTTTTTATTTATTTTTACAGGCAGGGTATTCATATCCTTGGCATAAATTACAGCAGGAATGTACCCATCATGTCGTATTCGATGACTGTTGTTTTTTCCTACGCTGCTTCTCACTCCACTATTAATTAAGTCCATAAAAACACCTCTCCTTATTCATTTATTTATGAATTATTGCCAACGACAGTTATTTTATACAGTCTGGCCCTTAGGAGAGGTGTGATTGAATTATATTTCTTCTTCTACCGGCTGCTCCAGCTTTGTTGTGTAAACCAGGGAAGCAATGACGGCCTGTTTATCTGTCAATATCTCAACGTACTCATTTGCTGCCAATAATAAATCAGATACGGTTAAGTTGTCTTTTTCCAGCAATAGTTTTGCATCTACTTCTACTCGTTCGGGAATGTATTTGGGATAGGTTTGTATTTCGATTTCTGGTGTTTGAATTTGAAGTATTCGATCGCTGTTTTCTACCTTTTCTTTGTTGGTGATATAAATAGGAAGGGTTAGTCTGACTTTTTCATGTTCATTCAAGGTCTGTAAATCCAAGTGCAGTAATTGGTTTTTTAAGTTATCCCGTTGAATCTCTTTGATGATAGCAAAGGTCGTCACATCTTCAAAATTTAATCCCAGGCGAAGGCTTGTTCCATATTGGGAAAGTAATTTTTCCAGCTCCCGTTCCTTTAGGTAAATAAGTTGTGTGTCCTTCCCTCTGCTGTATACCACGGCTGGTACCTTTCCACTCTTTCTTTCCTTCGCAACACTGTTTTTTCCAACCATTTCTCTTTTAAATGCTTGAATCTGCGGTGTTGCCATTATTATTCCTCCTTTAGATGTAAAATATGGTGCTTATTACTATTAAATCAAAGTTTTAAGAAAACTTCAATAAACTTCTATCTTAATATAGAAAAAATCCCAGTTCTTGACCGGGAAAAACTAAGTTAATCAACTGAACGCAGTATTCTTTCTGCTATATCCATCAGGCGCATATCCCCTACCTTTTTATCCAGGGCGATAAAGATACACTTGATTTCTTCAAGGCCTTCGTCATAATAGTAGGAATAGCTGTAACAAATGAATTCGTCTGGTATAATACCTTCAATCATTGCTACCTTTTCATCGGCCAGGCTCATCAGCTCTTCAACTAAATCTTCTTCCTCGATGGGCCCTAGATCGTCAAGTAAAAGGTCTTCCTTTAGCTCTGCTACATTTTGTATAATTTGATAGATCAGGGTATCATCTCTTTTTGATCCCTTTGTTAAATCCTTTACTAGCTTAAAATGATATTTTTGTTTTATTTGCTTAAGTATATCTTCACTATCGAAGCATTTATTCCCTGCTACTACATAGCTCATGGCTAATCCTCCTCTATTTTTCACCTAATACCTTTCATTGCTCTTTTAAGTATCTGTTAATGTCTATTCCCACTTCCGACGATTCTCCAATAATCCTCTACATTTCGATAGACACATTCAATTGACGCCTGGGAAAGTTGCTTCATCATCTCTTGATTGAGCTTGATAAGCTCCCTTTCTTCTTCCTCAAGGGTTAAATAATCAAAGGGATACTCCGATTCCACCAGGCTTGTACCTTTTACTGGCTTTATTTTAAAGATCTCGGAATTTAAACCCATTTCTCTTTTTCCATTATTAAGAAGTATATATTTCGCCCTGGTATTTTGAATTCTGATGATTAGATAAATCTCCCAGTTCCTTTCCATAGGCCAGCATTTTTTTAACCAGAGCATCATATTGCTTCATTTAATCACCTCTCTTTATTTATTAATTCTAGTTTCAGGGCGGTAAATCCTGCTAAAAAACTTTTTTGCCACTCAGGTGCATTAGGAATTCACTGCGGCAACAAAGGATGTCACTGGAATTGTCAGTATTAAACCAATACTACCGCTTAGGGCCCGTATAATTTCGGTGGCTATGAATTGAGAATTAATGGCTGCTTCTACTGACATATTTGAAAGGGCAAGGAAAAATAATAGTGGCAGGGATGTTCCGGCATAGGCCAATATTAGGGTGTTGGTCATGGTGGCCATGATATCCTTTCCTACCATGAAGCCTGACATGATTAAAGAGGAAACGGAAACCTTAGGATTGCTCCGTTTAATTTCATGAATGACTGAGGTGATGGTCATGCTGACATCCATAACTGCTCCTAAGACTCCGATGGTTATACCGCTGTAGAGCAGCCCTCTATAGTTAATTGCCACATTGGTTTGGGTTATCAGCATTTGAATGGTCTCATCTGAAAGGCCGTTTAAGTGAATACGGTTGCCGAAATACAGGGCCAATATTCCTGAAATCAAGGTACCTCCAATGGTGCCCAGAATAGAGCTGAGGCTTTTTTTTGTGAAACCGTCGATTAATATAAAGCTGACAAATATAATGATGCAGCATACCAGTACTGTGGTAAATATAAAGCCATGGCCCTTTAAAATCATTGGTAAATATATTTTAAAAATGCATAGCCCCGTTATAATTAACGATACAAATGATCTAAGCCCCTTAAATCCACCAATAATCATTAATAATAGGAAAAACATAATAAATAATAGTAGCAGGGGCCCTTCCCTTACTACATCCACAAAGGAAACTCCTAATAGCTGATCACCCTCAATCGTGAGCTGAATAAATATTTTTGTATTATTTTTTAAACTAATATCGTATTCAGAAAGGGCAATGGGCTGGTAGGCAAAGCGCAAATGCTTTCCCTTCAGTGCTCCCTCCAAAACCTTCACCTCTAAAACCTGAGGTGTGCCTTCCTCTGGCTTGGCTTCTTCAATGGATAAAACCTGGGCCTTCACCTTAACATATTGCCTATCGATTCCGTAGGCTACAGAACTGAAGCATAAAATACCCATCAATACAATCCATAATATTTTCAGGCCTTTGTTCATTTTAAGAATTCCTCCCTAATTATCGCCTACTAGCATATATATTAAGGAGCATTACAACATATTAGCAATTATTCATTAAATTCATTGCCTTCTATTACTATTAAATTTTAATTTTTATCATTTACTTAAAAGGAAAATAAATGAGAATACTACCCTCCTTTGGTAGCATGAAAAAAGAAAGGATTTTCAGGTGAATCAAAGGCTATTGCATAGGATCTTTTTCAAGCCAGGTCTTATTAATAATGAAGGATTGATTATTGCAATACAGGCACTTTCGTTGTATTCCTTGGCCGTATTTGACCTTGTCTCCCACCCAATCCAGCTTATTTTTTTCACTTTTTTCAATAACGTTTTCAGAGCCGCAGTTGCTGCAGATTACTTTAAATCCGCCCATGACTTTGACCTCCTTTTATTGCTGTTTACTGATTTTTTTTATTGGATACTAAATTTAAACCTCTCGAAAGCAGCTTAATCACATCAACGTTAGTTCGATAAATCAGACTTCTAAGGGAAGGAGTTTTCATAACGGTTAACAGCCGATCAAAATCTTCATTGGTGGCAGCATTTAATAAAGGCCTCAGACTTTTAAGCTGCTGGCTTTTTTTCCTCACGCTTCCCAGCAGCTGGTCAATATCATAACCCTTCGCAATACTTTTTGCCACCATTACCCCCGAAACAATTGCATTAAACTGGCCAAAGCCCAGAAAAGGTTCAACTCCCCCTCCGGCAGCTCCAGCAAAATAGACCTTCCCTACCCTGTTGGTGGTCACCAAACCGGCATGGTGGGGAATAGACCATGATTCAACCATATTATACTGCTTTAAAATGTCACGGCTCTCTAAAAACCGACGCCAGTATTGATTAAGCTCATTCTGTTGAATACCTTGAACCACATGGGCAATGACTGCTTTATTTTTACTATAGGGTGCCAGGTAAATATAGGCACCCTTTGTTAGGTCATTATCGAGCCACATCTTTAACGTATCCGGTTCAAAATCTCCCTCAAAGACACCTCCGCTAAGCCACGCCCGCATTACCTCCTGCCAAATTCCGTATCTTGTTGGGGCAAACCAGTGCCCATCTGCTGCCACAATAAAATCAAAATCCTTTTCTATATCCTCTGGATGCACATTACAATTAAAATGCACTTGTGATTTTACCTGTTTATGTAATTGATTTTTAACGGAATTTTCCTCCTTGCCACGAATCATAAAGTGACCCAGCTGCCCTGAAACGGTAGCTTGATTGTTGGGCGAATAGTGAATCACCTTTCTGAAGGGGCCCAGGGGCTTTAGCGTAATTCCCAGCTGCTGGTTTATATATTGAATAGGGTCTGAAACAGGGCGGGTTAATAATCCTAAAAATGCCGACACATGGGGATGATATTCGCCAATGAAATCATTTCTTTCAAATATGGTGGGGTAAATACCATACCTTTCTAATTCAATGGCACATGACAAGCCTGCGGTGCCCGCACCTATAATCGCTACCTTCACCTTAACACGCTCCTCGCAACGAATGTTTTGATTGTCTTATTTTTTACATATGAACGTTTAATATACTATCCTAAGGCCTATTAAAATTAAACTGAATAAGGAATAAATTATAAATTAAAACAAATAATAGCACTAGAGCAAAGTCTTCCTTTTCAAGACATAAAAGGATGCTTTGTTGAAAACTATATATATATCTTTAATTCCATTATGAAAAAAAGAGCTTCTCTATAGATTTATAAAAAACCTAAAGGGGAAGGTACCAGACATGAAAAAAAATAGAGGAACTAAAAGACCAATTAAAATTGGAAATACTTCAAGCCAAAACCAAATTAAAAATAAAAAGCTCCGAAGCGTTGTAGAAACAATAGAAAAGAAAAGCGTGGCTGACCTGAAAAATCACCTGGTATCTGAAAATTTACAGGAAAATTACGATATAATCAGCAATATTTTTGACAACAGCTTTGGCTTTACCCTGCGAAAATTTAGTATTGGTGAAAACAACACCGAAAGCTTTATTATATATATTGATGGTATGGTCAATCGTGAAGCCATTCACGAAAATATATTAAAGCCATTGATGACGGAATTTAGTTATCCTCATGATCATGCTAGAATTCATCATGAGAGTTTTTTATCTGACCTAAAGGACACCTTGATTTCAATAAGTGATGTAACACCTGTTAATTCCATTAAAGAGGCCGTTAAATTCGTTCTTATAGGTCATTGTGTACTTTTCGTTAACAATAGCGATGTGGCACTCTCAATGAATACCCTGGGGATCGAATCACGTTCGGTTTCTGATCCAATTGTGGAAACCTCCCTCAGAGGGCCCATGGAGGCCTTCGTTGAAAACATACAAATCAATACTTCTTTGATTCGCAGGAGAATACGAACCCCCAACTTAAAAATGGAAAAATTCACTGTCGGTCGATTAAGTCAAACCGATGTCGTTATGTGCTACATAAAGGGTATTGCCAACGAAGGTATATTGAAGGAAGTAAAGGAGCGTATTGAGAAGATTGATACCGACATCATCCTGGAAGGAGGCCAATTGGAATCCTTCTCGGAAGACAGCTGGATATCACCCTTTCCTCAAACTGAGATTACAGAAAGGCCCGATTCCTGTGTCGCCTCCCTGGCTGAGGGACGAATAGTTCTGGTCATCAATGGAAGCCCCTTTGTGTTGATTGTACCCGTTACCCTAAGCTATTTTTTCACAGCGGCCGAGGATTACTACCACAAATTTTATTTTGCTTCCTTTGTCAGACTACTAAGGTATTTTGCCTTTTTAATTACACTGGTGCTGCCTTCCTTTTATGTGGCAATTACCACCTATCATCAGGAAATGATTCCCTCTGTTTTGCTAATCTCAATTGCCAATGCCAGAGCTGAAATTCCTTTTCCTGCAGTGGTAGAGGCGTTATTTATGGAAATTACCTTTGAAATTATTCGAGAAGCGGGGGCCAGGCTGCCCATATCCATCGGCCAGTCCCTGAGTATCGTTGGTGGTTTGGTTATCGGCAGCACTGCTGTGGATGCAGGATTAGTTTCTCCAGGGATGGTCATCGTAGTGGCCGTTACTGCCATTGCGTCCTTTATTATTCCTAAAATCAATTCCTCAAGGGCCATCAGTGTCCTTAGGTTCCCCATACTGTTTCTGGCATCCACTATGGGGATCTTTGGGATCATTGTGGGCCTGCTGATCCTTTTAATCCATTTGGCATCCTTAAGGTCCTTCGGAGTTCCATATTTATCACCCTATAACCCCCTCAGCTTGGAAAATTGGAAGGACAGCTTTATTAAGCTACCGGCATGGTTCATTTTCAAACGGCCAGCCTTTTTGGAACCCGAAAATTTAGTCCGAACCGATCTGGACTCAGAACCCAAGCCGCCCAATACAACCAATTACATGGATGAGGAGAACTGATTATGAAAAAAAAATTAATCTTACTTTTCACTATTATCTTTCTTTTGCTACCTTTGACAGGATGCTGGGGACAAAAAGAGATCAATGAGTTAGGTATTGTTCAAGTAATGGGAGTCGATTTAGAGCCCGATGGAAATTACCGGATATCGGTACTGGCGGTAATTCCCATTGGTGGCCTGCAGGAATCACTGGATTTATCAGGCGTATGGCTTGGCAGTGCAGTTGGGAAAAGCATCAATGATGCCAGTAAAAACCTGAGAAATGTCGCTTCAAAACGACTGGTATGGATCGACAACCGCATAATCCTTATTGGAGAAGAGCTTGCAAGGGAAGGTGTAGATGAAATTTTAGATTATTTCATGAGAAATCGAGAAATAAGGTATAGAAATTATGTAATGGTATCGGAAGGAAAAGCCTTAGACATCATGTCTATTCCTGCTGATGCAGAAGCTAATTTACCCGAGGAGCTATTGGGCATTATCCAAAATGTTCAAGATTGGACCAAGGCCTATGTTCCTGATCTGAATGCCTTTTTAAATTGTTACCTGGATCAAGGAATAGAGACCGTTGCAGGAAGGCTGACCTATTCTTCTGTTGACTTTGAAACCTATTCAACTGCTAAGGAAAATTATGGAGAAGTAATTGAAAGTGAGAAGAAGAAGGTTATAGCCGACAGGGGATGTGCTGTATTTAAAGGGGATAAGCTGGTGGATTTTTTGGGGAATATAGAGACCCGAGGCTACCGCTTAATTACTGGAGAAATCAATGCTGGAGCCATAACCATTAATGATCAGGAGCAAATGGTCAGCATGGAAATAAGAAATGTTAAGAGTAATATTACTGCAGAGGTGGATAATGATATTACCTTTACGATTCATCTCAAAATGAGCGGGGATATTATCGAAAATGCTTCTGATCACAATATTATAAACCAGGCTACAATTGATCAATTAGAGAAAAAATTTGAAAAGGAGATTGTAAAGGAGTTGGAATATACCGTAACCCAGGCACAAAATGAGTATAAGTCAGATTTTCTGGGCTTTGGGAGGGTCTTATACAGAAGACACCCCGATGTGTGGCGGGAAATTGAGCAAGATTGGGATACGATCTTTCCCAATGTAACTGTAAAATATGATGTTGATGTCAGTATCGATAGAATGGGAGAACGCTTTTAAACATTTGAAGGGTGATGATTCATATGTTTTATATCATAACCATATTTTTTATCCTTATTGGATTTTTTGAAATTAGAAAGCTGGTAAAAGATAGGATGAAAAAAGAATTATTGATGTACCTGATTATCATGACGATTGCCATCTATTATAGCTATGGGGCCCTATTGAAGTGGAACTTACCAAGGCCGGGAAAAGTAATCTCTCAACTATATGAGCCAATTTCAAATTATGTTTTTGCTCAAACCAAACATAGAACGAAGTACTAAAAAATGGAGCAGAGATCAGTACTGCTCCATTTTATTAATTTGAGGAGGTGACCTTCTATGAGTCTCAGCGGAAACACCCTTGCGGTAATAATCGGTGCTTCCATTTTTACAATCTGTATCATAACCGCCATAATAGCACAAAAATGCCTGTTTGGAAAAGTAACTAAAGGCCGGGATATAAAAAATAAGCATAATGATTCTTAAACTGATTTACCACGTTTTTTTAATAGAATTGCCGCCAGGAATAAAAACAGTCCTAAGCCATATTGGATAAAAATAGCGATAAAGGGATAGGAATAATAAGCAAATTGTAGCATTTCAATGTCGGTTTTAAAGGAATTGACACTCAGTGCAAAGGCAATAAAAATGGTGGGATAAACCAAAGGCTTATAGCTGGGTATGTTTACGACTTGAGAAATACCCACGCTTGAGGCCCAAATAAGACTGGCAGAGGTTAAAATACCTGCGGCAATGGCTATAGACATCCAAATAATTTCAACCCTTTCAAAAAAGTTACCCAGTTGAATATATTTAGTAATTTGAAGCCCTGGGTTTACCATATTGGCAGTTTGCTCAACCCCAAAAATGCCAATACTGGTAATCACCATCATTAAAATAACCAGCATCCCCATTGTAATGGCTGTAAACTTACCTAAAAAGGCCTTTTCCGGCCGATTACAGATGGGAATATACATCCCCATAATCAGGCAAACCCCAAAGTAAGTAAATAGAAAAGGCGTTCCCGTTAAGGCCGGGTAAAGGCCATTGTATAATTGGGGCCTTAATTGATCTATCTTAATCACGGGAGACAGTAAAATAAACAATACAATAAAGCTTAAAAAATATAGAGGGCCTAGAATTTCACTGACCCGGGCCATACTCTCTATTCCCCTTTTAACTCCATAGCCAATCACTAAATATCCAACCCCCACTGGAATACTAACGGGCATTGAAGGTATAAAGGCATTACTCAATAATAAAGCCAGGGCCCTCATGATATTGGAGCTGACCAGCAGAAAATAAAGTGGAAACATAATACCGATGATTTTTCCAAGATAGCTGCCTAAAATACTCTGGCTATATTGAACAAAATTTTCACCAGGGAATCTAAGCCCCATATAGGTTAAAATTATGGCAACAATTACATCCAGAAACCATGCTCCCAATATGGCAAGCCACGCATCCTGGCGGCTGTGCATCACCAGAAATCCAGGAATTTGTAATGTTGAAAAGGAGGTAACTATTGAAAAGAGCAGCCATATATATTGATGAATACTAATTACTTCTTTTTCCTTTAGCTTCATTTCTTTCCCACCCTTAAAATTTATTAAAAATAGTCTCACCCAGAGGCCTTAGGACAGAATGAATTACCTCTAATAGGGTTAGAACCTCCATTTGACATAATATATAGGTTATAATTGGAAACATTACCATTACCCCAACGGTAATCAATTCCTTCCACCTTCGGTTTATGTATAGTGAAATACCATCAGATAAGCATAGCAGAAAAAAAACCAAAAAAAACGAAAACAAAAGCATATGCTATTTCTCCTTTAATCCATGGCTTTTACTGAAATAATTCTGTAGAATAAGGTTTATCTTAATTACTTTATTATGTTCAAACTAACCTTCCCTTATTCGATGGCAAGCACTCAATTTTTGACGATATGATTATAAATTTTAGCCAAAAAACTACTATGTTTCAGCTTAAAAACTGGATTATTATAAATTAACTGCTTAATACCTGGGGTTTTTAATAGTAGTATTAGCTTATCAAGATCATTGTTGTCAAAGGTGTTCAGGGCCTTTCTGAACTCATAGAGTCTGAGCATATCCGCTTCTATCGGTTTTACCAATTTGTTATAGTCTAAATTTCTTGCAATGGCCTGGCCCGCCAGTAAGCCACTTTCAATGGCATTAAGCTGGCCAAAACCCAATAAACTGTCGGTAAAACCTCCTGTATTTCCTATAAAATAGATATTATCTAACTGATAAGGCCATACAAAGCCACACTGATGCTCTGCATCTCTTATTTCAGTGATGTGGTAGTTTAGTTTCTCTGTAGAAAGAAAAAGGTCCCAATAGTGGTCTATTTCGCGTTGACTAATGCCGTTAATAATTAGCTTGACGGCAGCCTCCTTGGGGCCATTGGGAATCAGATAAGCAAAGGCATTTTTAGCATATTCGGTATTTGACCACATTGATACTGCACTGGTGTTAAAATTTCCCACCACACTGGCCGAACGAAATTGGGCGATAAAGATATCTGTCCAAACATTCAACTGCTTTGCAATATTGCTGTCTCCGGTAGCAATGACGATATGGTCAAAATCATTTTTTATATCTTCTAAATGGATCAAAGTATTAAATTCAATGGGAAGCTGTACCTGGGAGTAAATTTGATTGGCAAGGGCATGCTTATCTTTCATTCTATTGATGATATACCCCAGATTTCCCTTCACCACAGCCTTAAATCGAGGACTAAACATTACAATTTCCTTTAGGTGGAAGGTGGGCTTAATCACTAAGCCATATTTTCTTTTAAAAAGCACTAAGGGATCAACAATAGAACGATTAAAAAGGTGCATTGTAGCACAGGAAAAACAAATTTGTTCTCCTATATGGCTCTTTTTTTCAAAGATAACGGGGGTTATACCATGCTTTTTTAGCTCAAAGGCACAGGCTAAGCCCGAAATACCGGCACCTATTATTGCTACCTTCATTATGAACACCTTCCTTAAACGCTTCTGTATATGACTGATTGTAAGTATATTTAAATTTGTAATGGCTCTTTAAGAATAATATTTGCGTTTATAAGGAAAAATATTAATACTTTATTTTAAATAAGTTGGGGAGGAAGAAAATTGGAAAAGCTCTCACAGGAATATATTTTAATGATGGTTTTTACCAATGCATTAAACCGGGAAAAGCTACTGGTATCTAAATACAGGGCATATGAAGGGGCTCTGAAGAATAAGGAATTAAAGGAAATGGTTAAGGAATTTTATGGTACTGCCCAAGAGCATTTAAAGCTTATGAAGGATAAAATGATTAAACTGGATATTAAATAACGAAATTAGGTGAAATTATGAAGGAAGTAAATATTCTAAAGGACATTCTTCAAAGTCGAATAACCAATCAAAAATTTTATAATGAAAATTTGATAGACATTAGAAATCCAGAGGTACGGGCCTTATTTACCCAGCTTCGGGACGACGAAATGCGGGCCATTGTTAAGCTGCAGCAGAAAATTGAAAGGCTGGAAGCACCTTCTGGTATCATTTCAAAGGTATTTCCCCCTCGACCTAAATTTTAATAAATTATTTCTTAAACTGGATGGTGGTACAGGATGGAATGGGTAATCGTTTTTATAGCCAACTGGATATTGTTTTTTCTGCTGGTTGATTGGAAAAAGCTAAAGCTTAATATTTGGTGCGGCATACTGGCTGTAGCCCTGCAGTTTGCAGTAGATGTACAGGCTATCAATTTAGGCTGGTATGAGGTCAATGATAAGGTGATACCCATTTTGGGTTCTTCCGTATTTTTTGTCATCGGTCCGGTTTTAGTTATTGGAACCCTAATAGCTCAATATCATCCAAAAAAACGATGGCTGCAGGTTGTCAATGTATTGGTATTTGCTGTTCTTTATTCTATTTTTGAGCTTATGGTGGTAGCAAGAGGAGCCCTTGTATATCATAACTGGGATTATGGGACTAGCTTAGTAGTAAATACCGGCGTTATGGCTATATTAAGCTGGTTTACCATTGTTGTGTTAGATCAAAAAGGAGAGATTACATCATGAGTCTTGGTTTATACATTTTTTTAATCATTATATTGGGGTTACTGGTGTTGGGTTGGTTTAAAATAATGGAAAAGTATGGGGGTTAAGGCATGAAGGTAGCCATTATTGGTGCAGGAAAGGCAGGGCTTTCCTGTGCCCACGAATTGGAGAAATACAATATACGGCCAGTGGTATATGAGAGAAACAGCTACATTGGTGAGCAATGGGGCCATGCTATCGCCACAATGGAAATTGCCCAAAGGCCGGTAAAGGATGCCCTTAAATACTTTAATGATCATCTGGGAATCAATATAAAACCTTTAAACACCCTTAACCGGGTGATTCATATTTCACCCAATAAAACCACTGTCATACGAGGAAATCTAGGATATTTATATAAGTCAGACAGAGATACGGATTCAGTAAAATATCAGATCTATTCCAAGCTAAAGAATACCCAGGTATTATTTAATGAAATAGGTGACTATGAACAGCTAATGAAGGAATATGACCATGTTGTTGTGGCTACAGGAAACCCTTCCTTTAGCGAGGAACTAGGCTGCTGGCAGAAGTTTGTAAGGGCCTATGTAAGGGGGGCCACGGTGCTGGGGAATTTTGATCCAAATACCTTGATTGTTTGGTTAAATAAGGATTATTGTAAAAACGGCTATGCCTATCTTACTCCCTTTAATCATCAAAAGGCCTCTATAAATTTAATTACCACCGATGTAGACGAAAAGGAAATCGATTACTATTGGGAATTATTTTTATATGGTGCCAATATTCAATATGAGATTATTGAGGAATACAAACTTGAGCATAACCTGGGTATTGCCTACCCCCGGATCTACAAAAATTTAATACTGACAGGCAATGCAGCGGGGGGCGCAGACCCTTTCTTGGGCTTTGGGCTATATAACGCCTTGACCATGGGAGTTGCTGCCGCCAGAACCATTGCCAAGGGATGGGATTATGAAAAGCAGATTAAAGGGGTCATTCAAAGAAATCTACAGCTGAAAAGATTTAGAAAGGCCTTTAATAATTTAAATAACAAGGATTATGATAACCTGATAACCGCCATCGGGTTACCTGGTATTCGTCACTTAATCTACGGTACTTCTTTAAATATCACTAAAACGGGGGCCTTGGCCATTAGTTTAATGGAAAGGCTTAAATCAATAAACAATAAAAATTAAGTGTCAATTTTTTTATTGAGGTAGCTGTAAAAATAATAGACCCATAAATAGGTAACAATGTATGTAAGCAATGACCAGGGAAACATTCGCCACCGTACAAACACAACTGTTTTGGTCAGTAGACTTAAATACTCAAAAACTAACATTCCTATGATCCATGCACCCGTATAAAGCAATACGGGTATTTTATTTTTGGGTAAAAAGTGGGTATAGATCATGTTTAATATCGGATACACCAAAATCCCTGCCAGGGCTATATATAAGGGGGAAGCTTCTTTTTTGATGTAATAATATAAATTATAGTATTCACCCAGTATGATTTCATAAAAGAGCGAATATGCCATGGCGGCTATGCCAATTATAACATGGGGTAATTTGATTGGTTTTCGAAAATTGATGATAATAAAAATAACCCAGAGTACGGCTATAGAGCCATAGAAAAATAGATTTGCCATTAATTCATAATCCTCCTTTTTTGCTTCAAGTCCTTTAGATAAGAGACCACCAGTAACAAAAAGGGAATCCCGGCAGCAACTGTAAACATATAAAAGGGATAAATATAGTGGAAAAAATGAGTGATATCCGCCATTGTTCTGGCAAAGATGATTGAAAAGCTTACAATAATGACCCCCACTGGTGTCACCATTGGACGATAGGTTTTCAGCTTCAAGAGCTGTGATAATCCAAGAACTGCCGAATAGTAATACAAAACAATATTGATAAAAATACCGGCAATCCAAACCAGCATGATCAACACATCGAAGCGTTCAAGAAATGGACCCAAATCTACAAATCTTACATATTCCAGTGCTGAAAACAATAATTTTTCAGTAATTGGCCCAAAAATAGCAATTGCAAGGACCCCTATCATCAGCCCCTGACCCAGCAGTACGGTTACAATGTTAATGTGCTTCCTAATCTTCTTTTTTTCTTCGTCTTTAACATAGGGTATAAGCTGTAAAAGAATAAAGGACTTTAATAGCCATGTTTGAACCAGTAATCCGCCCTTAAGGGGCGGTACCCAACCATCATACAATATGGGTAAGAACCGCTGAAAATCCATCTGCGCAACATTAAGAATACCTGTTAGCAATAATACAATGACCCCGATGGGCAGCAGCACCTCATTTACCCTGGCAATCACTTCGATTCCGCCATAGACACTATAGGCTGCCACTATCATAATGGTAATACTAAAGAGGTAAATAGGGGCATCTGGATTAAAGGAGGTAACAAATATTTCTCCCAGCTTCCTTACTACGGTACCTGTAAAAAAAATTAAGGAATAAGCATAGATAAAGCCTACCAATTTCCCCAAGGGAACACCCAATATATCAACGGCATATTCTACGATGGTCTTGTTGGGATATTTAAGACCCAATGTCAAAAACAGATTAACTAAAATTAAGGAGCTGATTGTTCCTATAATTACAGCAATCCACGAATCTTGTTTGGCTTCCTGGGCAACAAAGGCTGGTAACAGTACATCAGCGGTGGCAATAACAATGGTAAAGATTAAAAGTGTAAGCTGAAAAACAGAAATTTTCCCCTTTTCCTGTATACCAACTGAAACTGATGTTTTTCCCATAGTATAATCATCCTTATTCCATAATAGTCCTATGGTTTATTATTGCCCTGGGGCGGAAGAAATATTCTTTCGGTAGAAAAGGTAAAGGAACCATCTTGTCAGATTGATGATTCCTGCTGAAAAATTAAAATTGAGCCTTTAACCTTCTTTTGAGCATAGCCCTTAATACTCCTTTAGCTGCCCAGAAGCCAATACCGAAGGTGATTAGGGTGGGAATGATTATAATCAAGGGCTTGGCCAGTAAATCTGCCATGGCTCCCCCCAGGGTATAGGCCATCATATAGAAAACCATGGGTATTTGTATGGCAGGAAAAAAGCCCGCCGCCATTAAACAATTTCGCTGATGTTTATAGCCCCCCAATATTAGGCCCCATAGAAGATCTGTCAATAAACCGGAAACAATTGAAACTAACAGCATCAATACTGAAAAAACACTTAAAATAACCCCTAAGATTATTCCGATTATCGTAACCGTTCCAAACTTTTTAGTATAATTGGCAACTAAAAGAACCCCGCCCCCATAAACAGGTGCTACTAAGAGAGCCCGATAGGCAGGCAAAGGCAGTATTCCCATTATGGGAATCAGCATATAGGCCGCAACAAACATTAAGGCTACTGTCAGGGTGACAAAAATCAGCTCTTTTAGTTTAAATAGCTTCATAACAACAATCTCCCATTCGCTTCATAATCTCTATCTAATTATACTTTAAATTTATTCCCTTTCATGTGATTTAAATCAAATGAAGTAGATGTTATGAATTAAGCTGGTACAGAATCGACTCGATCCCCTCTCCCTCAATCTTATGGCTGAACCGTTGGCCCGATGTGATACATTGAATATAGATTTCCACTAACCTGTTTAATAAATGGGAGAGCTCTTCTATTTCCTGAACCTCTGCCAGGGGTCGGGCTAAATGGGGATGTCGTCCTAATCTGCCTCCAACAATTACCCGGAAGCCCCTTTCGCCATCTACAATTGAACGAGTAGGGCAGGCCCGGCTACACCTTCCACAATCAATACATTGAGCTACATCAATTATTGGTTCATTCTTTACCTGGATTAATCCTTCAGGACAAGCCTTACTACACTTTTTACAGCCAATGCAATGACCTTGATTGATATGGGGCCTTGCATAACCAATAATACCGATATCTTTAATTTGAGGCTGAGAACAGCAATTAGGACAACCACTAAGGGCGGCCTTGAATCGTTGATGATATAGAAAGGTACCCTTCACCTGCTTTTCAATACTAGCCTCTAATTGACTGCGTTCAACGATTTCTTCTATCAATATGGCCACCCCTTTGTCATCAATCAAAGTCAAGGGGCAGCCACAATGACCGCCGCAAAGTTTTATCTCTTTATATTTTGTATTTTTTACTCCTTCAAGGGATGTGTCTAGCCGGCTAAGGTCTACCATCTCCTTTCCCTTTGCTGCTTCCAAATCTACCACCTCTACTACTTGCTTTCCCTTTGCCATGGCCACTTCCTCTGCTTTTTTTCTAGCAAAACCCTGAACAAAGAAAGGCGCTTTTTTAATTCGAGCTTCTGCCTCCTTCGACCATATCATTTGTCCTTCCTCCTAAGCATAACTATGAATACTTGGTAATAGCGTATTGACACCAATATAGGTGAATAGTACACAGATAAAGCCAATTACACTGAATACAGCTGCTTTTTTGCCCCTCCAGCCTTTAGAAATTCTAGCATGTAGATAGACAGCATAAATAATCCATGTAATAAATGACCAGGTTTCCTTTGGGTCCCATGCCCAATACCTGCCCCAGGCCTGTTCAGCCCAAATGGCCCCGGTTACCATCACAAGGCTGAGGAATAAAAAGCCTAAACCAATGGCCCGATAGCTGATTAAATCAAGCTTTTCCAGGTCAGGAATATGCATTTTGAAAAAGTGTTCCCTTGGAAATTTTTCTTTTAATAGATACATACCTGATACACCACAGGCTACCCCAAAGGCTCCATAGCCAATTATTGCCGTGGCCACGTGCAAGATGAGCCAGTTGCTCTGTAATGCCGGCATAAGGGGCCTTATATCCTTAGATTGCATCGCTGCATAGCCAATAATCAGAAATACAATGGGTGCAACAAAGGTTCCCATGGCTGTAAAGCTATATTTATGCTCAAAAATGATAAAGCATAGAGCCACTCCCCAGGCGAAGCAAGTGGCAAATTCGTATTGATTGGTTAACGGAAGCCGGCCCGCTGCCAATCCCCTGGTAATCAACGCAATGGTATGGAATAACCAGCCCAGCCGAATAAGCAAAGTGGCATATCGGCCGTATTTTTCACCCCGCATGACAAAAAATAAAAAGTACAGCACCATGGAAATTCCATACATTGTAATGGATACATTAAACAGGCTGCTTTCTAATTGTATATATCTTTCAAGATTCAACTCCGGCACCTCCTATATCAAAAGTATTGATGACTTTTCTCAGCTTTTCTATGTAAAACTGCTGCCCTTTAGTGCTATCGGACCAAATAATGGTCTTTTCATCCTTCGTCTTTAATACCTTTAGCTGCTTGGGATGAAAATAAAAGGAAAATAAAATGCCATGAAGCAGCAAAAGTCCTCCTAATTTAGCTCCACCGATACCTGGGTCGCTGACAATTTGCAGCAGGGTAAAATGTCTTGGCTCATTGACCACAAAGCTGTACTCTTCCCACTGAATTGGCTCATTCATTGATACTACATTCATGTCAACTCTTATTCCTTCATAAAAGAGAACATATAAAAGATGGGGGTTATTGCTATAGGGACTGATAGTGGCCGGCATGGCACCCGTATTGATATAATCTGGATAAAAATTGACAAATTGAAGGGCGATTCGTTCATGATCATCTACATGAATTTCATTTTGGTACAGTACCCTCTCGGCAATTTTTTCACCATTTTTTAATAAGGTCATATCTACGGCCCAACCGGTACCATTTTGATAAATACTGAAGTCCTTAGCCCGATAGGGATGATTCACCGAAAGCTGCCCGGAATCTATATCATCTTCATTTTTTAGTGTGATGCGGCTAATATATTGGTTAACGGTATGATCTTCCCTAAATTGTATCTCAAAATCATCAATTGTTAACAAATAGTCAGTCTTCTCGATGGGCTCCGTTACTCCTGGTACCCCATAAACATATGTATTAAAACCTAGAAGCTGCCCGATTAAATATGACAATATAATAATGAGAAGCCCCACATGGGTTAGCCAGGAACCGAGGTAGCCAAGATTGTTTTTTTTACCACAATAATAGATTCCCGATTCTGTGTTCTCCTTTTTTATTCGATAAAAGCCTGCCTTTCGAAACAGCCTTTCTACATCAATGGGTTTATCAAACTCCCTTTTAAAAAGGTAATTCTCCCTTTTCATCTCGTCTGTTAAAGCTGGAAACCGCCGTATTCTTTTAAATAGAACAGGAAATCGAATAATACTGCAAAGAATTAGATTCAATGACAGTGCCAGCATCATAGCAATAAACCACCATGATTGGTATAGCCGATGCAGACTCAGGGTAGAAATTAGCATATATACAAAGGCATTATATTCCCTTTCATAGTATATTAAAGGGTTATTTTGAGGTATAATGGTACCTGCAATTGAAGCAACCCCAATAATCAGCAATAAAATCATTCCAAATTTCATTGAATAAAAGGCGCTCCAGATTTCCTTCAGGATATGCTCCTTTTCCTTTTTCATTGTAACGCTCCTTTATTGAGTTGGGGCCACATATGCAGCCCCTTCCCTTATTGATATTCTTTCAGTAGCTCTAATCCTCTTTCGGCATACATTTGAGCCTCATCAAGGGTTTGATGGGTAAATTCTGGATTATGGAAACCTGTACTGTTTTCAACAAATACAAAATCCCATCTAAGCTGTGCCTTCCTGTGGCAATCCCTTATTTCATCCAGCTGTGCCTCAGTGTATTGATCTCCTTCTACTGCTGTCTCCAGCTGATGAATTAATTCTACAATGATATCGCTCACCTCGTTGGTTCGATCCTCAACACTTTGTTGAATCTCCTCTACTCTAGTCACCAGTTCTTCAGCCGATTCACTATGGCAGGTCAGACATGAAGCCTCAATGTTTTTCAGCGGACTAGTCCAATGGTGGGAGCGATAAAGCTCTCCTGCATCATTTTGAACCTGGGGCATGTGACAGTCTATACAGCTTAGTCCCATCTTGCTGTGCAGGCTTCCCTGATAGGTTTCAAATTCTGGATGCTGTATTTTGATTAAAGGTGTTCCTGTAGTAGGATGAATCCAGTCAGAGTAGCCGGCATCATCATAGGCTTTTTCAATTCCGGCAAGGGTGATACCGTTTTCCCATGGTACCACAACTTCCTTTGTCTCTGGGTCCATGTAATACTCAATATGACATTGAGCACAGACCAGGTCTCCCATGTTAAAGTCCATTTCAACCTTCTCCAAGGCCTCTGTTAGGTGACTCCTTGTCAGAACCACTTCACCAGGGGTATTCTGGTGGCAATCATAGCAGCTAATGGAATTGGTTACCTGGGCAGCGATTTCATCAAAGTCCATGGCATGAACCGCTTTACCATATTCATTGATTAATTCCAGGTAATCAGCCGTCTTACAGCTTAAACAGGAGGCCCCGGGCTTAGGTCTTGCCGTATGAATCACATCCTCCAGGGAATAGACATGCCCCCTTGCCCTAAGATATTCTTTACTAAACCCCATTCCTGCATATAATGTCTTTAGATTCGGATAGAGCTCTAAGTAGTCCACAGGCACCGAACCGCCAAAGGTCGTAGATTCCATTTCGGCATTTTTTAAGTAGCTTTCATATTCATTGGAATAGGTATCTTTCCAAAAATCAGCTGCCATAATTTCGTCAGGGCTAATTTCTGTTTCCTGGACCCTTGGAGTACAGGCCATAAATACAAAAACAGAGAAAAGTAAGAAGATCACCAGTTTATTTTTTTTCATATTTTCACCTCCCCCTTACAACAATTGGTAATCATTGTTATTATACTAAATTTACCATTTTTATGTTGTGATTTTAATCACAATATCCATTAAATAAATAATTATCATGAGAATAGCCCAATTATCCCATATTTATACTAAATAATGGGAAAATAATCGGGCTATTTACCGCGTACAAGGAAAATCCATATTATTGAATTGTTGAAAATGAGAGCTTTCCTATAGCTTATAAAAAAAGAAGCGGCTAAACCGCTTCTAGGTAAATTAATCTACTGTATATGGAATTAATGCCATATGTCTGGCCTTCTTAATGGCTTGAGTTAAGTCTCTTTGATGAATGGCACAGTTTCCAGAAATTCTTCTTGGTAAAATTTTACCACGCTCTGTAATGTACTTTTTGAGCTTTTGAACTTCTTTATAATCAATATGGGTTGTTTTATCTGCACAGAAAGAACAAACCTTCTTTTTTGTTCTACGCTTTCTCTTATTGAGCATTCTTTTCCCTCCTTCTAACTAGAATGGAATATCTTCATCATCGTCTATGGCTTCGAAATCATTTAAATCTATATCAGTTGAGTTAAAATCGTTAAATTTACCCGGCTGGGATTGATTCTGAGATTGGGGGTTTCTATCTCCCCATTCAAGAAATTCTACCTGGTCAGCTATTACCTCGGTAACATAGCGTTTTTCACCGGTTTGGGTTTCATATGACCTACTTTGCAATCTTCCCTGAATACCTACTAACCGTCCCTTCGCCAAGTAATTAGCACAGTTTTCAGCAGTTTTTCCCCATACAACAATATTGAAAAAATCTGCTTCCTTTGTTTTTGAAAAGGTTCTATTCACTGCAATACTAAAGGTGGCCACTGCTTTTCCGCTGGTAGTAAATCGTAACTCTGGGTCTCTGGCAAGCCGCCCGATTAAAACAACACTGTTCATCGTTACTCCACCCCTTTAAATTACGCTTCTAATCTGACAATCATATGTCTGATTACTTCATCAGCAATCTTTAGGTTTCTATCCAGCTCCTTTGGAATATCGGCAGCAGCATTAAAATTTACTAATACATAGTAACCTTCATTGATCTTGTTAATTTCGTAGGCAAGCTTTCTTGTTCCCCACTCCTCAACATTTTCAATTTCACCGTTGGTTTCAACGATTCCTTTGAATTTTTCCAATAACTGCGTTCTTTTTTCCTCTTCAGTGCTTGGCTTTAGAATGTACATTAATTCGTACTTGTTCATTATTTTCACCTCCCTTTGGACTTAGACGGCCCTGCTTTTAACAGGGCAGAGAAGATTTTCTCACATTAAAAAATTATATCATTTGTATCATTAAAAAGCAATGATTTTTATTGAACTATACAATAGCCAGTTTTTTTTGGAAGTACTTCTTAAAGGCCCGTTTGCATTTTAACGCAGCCGCAATTTCCAGGTCTGGTGGCGCTTTAGCCTTAAGCTTTAGTTGTAATGTATCTTCTTTCATTATACATTCCACCTTCTCGATGCTTCCATGCTCGCTTCGATCCAGCTTTTCTGCAATATGAACCAAAAGGCTGAGTTTTTTAATCATCTCATAATCCTTCTGATCAATTAGCATTTGAAATTGTCGCCAATCCCCCTTGTATTCCAGCTCTCGGTGCAGTGCAACAATTAAGGCACAAAGCACCAGCTCCCGGTTTCTAAGGCCGTTTAACCTGGAATTTAACACCAGGTAAAACCCATGCTTATGATAATTATAGTAATCTACATAGGTGCCAATATCGTGAAGCAGGGCTCCCACAGCCAGGAGCTTTCTTTCCCCGGCTCCAAGCTGATGCAGCTCCTTTGTTTGGTCAAAGATCATGAGAGCAAGCTTTTGAACATGGTAGCTGTGCTTAAGATTAGCATGATAGTTCTTTAGTGTATTATTGACACTATGAAACAAAACATTCTCTAATATCCTATTTTGCTTTGATTTTAAATATTGTTCAAAAAAAACCCCTTCACGAAGGCCATTTCCACTGATTATTAGCTCCTTTGCCTTAAGATACTGCATTAGCATTTTAATAGGAACCATCCCGCCCACAATGATGTCTGCCCGTTCTTTATTAATACCTGTAATGGCCCTTCTTTGACGGAGGTCTGCCTTGGCTACCCTGCTGTAAATATTATAAACCTCCTTAGCCACAAGGCGATAATTATGTAAGCTAGACAAGGGAAATCCGATTTGATTCTTGTCTATTTTTCCAAAGGTTCTGGCCGTTCCACCCAATCCTACCACCGGTAAATGAGAGTTTTTGCTGAGCCATGGCACAGTTTTAAGCTTTTCCAGGATATACTCCTCAAGCTTTTTTAATTTTCCAGGGGAAATTTTATCCTTTTCCAAAAATACTTCACTTAGGAGAACCGCCCCGAAGGGAAAACTAATGGACTCTTTAAACCGTCGATTTTCAACAAGGGTCAGCTCTGTGCTGGCGCCACCCACATCTATGATAATGCAGTCGGCAATGTCAATGGTATTGATTACGCCCAAATAGCCGTAATAGGCCTCCCTTTCCCCTGTAATAACCTGAAATTCAAGCCCTGTTTCTGTCCTCACCTTCTCTAAAAAAAACTGTTGATTTTGAGCATTTCTAACGGCTGCCGTAGCAATCAAACGTACCTGATCAACTTCATGAATTTCGATTAATTTTTTAAAAAGCCTGAGGCCATCAATGGTTCTCTTGATGGCCCTGGGCCTTAAGGTCATTGTTTCTCCCATTCCCTCACTCAGCCTCACCATTTCCTTTACCTGATCAAGCATTTTATAGGAGCCATCTTCATAGACCTTCATAATAATCATTCTTGCAGAGTTTGAACCCAGGTCTATGATGGCGAGCTTATTTCCCACCTATCCATCACCTTCTTCATCAATATAATTTTACTGAATGCTTTATCCCTTCATCTCGGGAATATGCTGAATCCATTGGTGGTCTCCCTCCGCCTCCAGGCCATTTTCTAAGGCCCTGGCTAAAAAATAGGCTTGGCAATCTAGCAGCTTTTTCCCTCGTTTGTCTATTTTTTCATAGTTTCCTTCATTATTTAATATACTTGCCCTTACGTTATCCATTAATTCAATTTGGAGCATATGTATAATCCGTTCCTTTATTTTTGCCTCCATAACCGGGAAAAGTAATTCAACACGACGGTCCAGGTTCCTTGGCATCCAGTCAGCACTGGACAAATAAACCGATTCCTGATGGTTGTTATAGAAGTAGAAAATTCTGCTATGCTCTAAAAATCTCCCCACAATGCTTCTTACGGTAATGTTTTCACTCAGCCCCTTTATGCCTGGCCTTAGGCAGCAAATTCCCCGAATAATTAAATGAATTTTAACGCCCTCCTGCGAGGCTCCATAGAGGGCTTCAATGATTTCGGGATCTACCAGGGAATTCATTTTGGCAATGATTACCGCCTTAAGCCCCTTGACAGCATACTTTTTTTCTCTATCGATTAAGGCAAGAAATTGATCCCTCAGGTTTCCGGGGGCTAATACACATTGCTTAAGCTCCGGAGACCGTGTATACCCAGAAAGGAAATTAAAAATGGCTGTGGCATCGGCTCCAAATTGAGGATGACAGGTGAATAAGCTAATATCGGTATAAAGTCTGGCGGTTAAATCATTATAGTTTCCTGTTCCCAGATGAACATATCGCTGAATTTTACCCTGTTCCTGCCTGACCACCAGGGTTATTTTACTATGGGTTTTGAGCCCCACTAGGCCATAAATAACATGGCACCCGGCTCTTTCAAGCTGTTTAGCCCACTGTATATTGATTTCTTCGTCAAACCGGGCCTTAAGCTCCACCAGTACCGTTACCTGTTTTCCTGAAATAGCTGCCCTTGCCAGGGCCTTAACAATAGGCGAGTCACCGCTAACACGATACAAGGTCTGTTTAATTGCCAACACCTGGGGATCCTTTGCAGCCCTTTCTATAAAATCTACCACTGGCTGGAAGGATTCATAGGGATGATGCAAAAGGATGTCTTCTTTTGAAATTGCTTTAAAAATATTATCGTAGCTTTTAATTGACTTAGGAAGGGGCGCCCTATATTGGGGGTAACGAAGGGATTCAAATTCCTTTAAATTGTATAGCTCCATTAAAAATCCCAAGTCAAGGGGGCCATTGATATAATAGATGTCTTGCCTATGAATTTCCAGGGCCGCCCTTAGGATTTCCACCAATCTTTCATCGGCATTTTGCCCCACCTCAAGGCGAACGGCCGCCGCCCATTTTCTCTTTTGAAGGGATTTTTCTATTTCCTTTAAAAGATCCTCTGCCTCTTCTTCCTCTATGCTTAAGTCTGCATTTCTGGTGATTCGATAGGGCATAACGGCTATTATTTTCTTCCCTTGAAATAAGCTATGTATTTCCTGGCGGATAACATCCTCTAATAAAACAAATGCAGCCCCCTGACCCGGCAATTTAATTAGCCTGGGTATCACCAAAGGAACCTGAACCGTTGCAAATACCCATTCATTCCTTGATGCCTCGCTTTGTAACAGCACCGCTAAATTCAAGCTTTTATTTAAGATCAATGGAAAGGGCTTTCCTGAGTCAACTGCCATGGGGGTTAAAACAGCAAATATCTGATCATTATAATAATCTTTAATAAATGCCCGTTCTACAGCATCCAGCTCCTTGATTTTTTTTATAATCATTCCCCTTTGACGGAGCTTTGGCAGTATACTTCTATTCAGTGTATTATATTGATCATACACCATTTGATGAACACGAAGAGAAATTTCCTTTAACTGCTGACCCGGTGTCAGCCCCGATGGGTCCTTTTTATGAAAACCCGCATTCACTTGATCCTTCAGCGAGGCTACTCTAACCATAAAGAACTCATCTAAATTTGAATTAACAATTGATAAAAATTTTAATCGTTCCAGAAGGGGATTGCTTCTATTCTTTGCCTCCGTTAAAACACGATCATTAAAGGACAACCAGCTTAGTTCCCGGTTAATAAACAATGTTCTTTGTTTCATTTGATCCTCCCCTACCCTTGGTCTATATAAAATTATACACCTGTTTTTAATTTTTTATATATACCCATTTAGTCCATATATATTTAGCTTTATTTATGATCGGTATAGGCAATTCAGCTTTCTGTTTTCACGGTTACCATCATTTTATTGATACTGGTATTATTCAACAACTTTTATTTTTTAATTAACTAAAAAAAATAATTAAAATTATGTATAGAAATAATTCATCCAGGCAAAGCTATTATTGAGATAGCCCCCACAATTAACATTTATTCATCCCAATCTCCCCCTTACAATGCACAAGGGAGAACGGCTTAAGTCCGCTCTCCCTTGTGTTTTTTATGAGGACAATACTTCTTTTAATAAAGTGCCCAGTCGTTTGATTCCCTCTTTGATTTTTTCCTCAGGCATATTGGAATAGTTCAATCTAAAGGTATTTTCCTTTCCTCCGTTAGGAAAGAAGGAGCCTCCTGGCACAAAGGCCACATTTAATTCCAGGGCTTTTACCAACAGATTCTTTGCATCAATATGGTCGGGTAAAACGACCCATGAAAATAATCCCCCCGACGGATAGGTATATTGTAAGTTATCAGGGAAGTATTCCTTTATTGCTTCCATCATCACATCTCGTCTTTTTCGATAAACATCCTTGATCTTTGAAATATGATCATCTAAATCGTAAAGCTCCAAGAACTTATCCAGCTCCCTTTGGGCCATGGAGTTGGTATGCAGATCTGCCCCCTGCTTTACATAAATGTATTTTTGAAGCAGTGCTTTCTCAGCTGATACCCAGCCGATTCTTAGACCGGGGCAGAAGGTTTTTGAAAAGGTTCCTAAATAAACGACTCTTCCTTCGGTATCAAAAGACTTGACTGAGGGAGGTCTTTCTCCTTCAAATCGCAGCTCTCCATAGGGGTTATCTTCAATAATCGGTACATCATAACGGTTGGCCAGTTCCACCAGCTTCTTGCGCCTTTCAACAGACCAGGTTTTTCCGGTTGGATTTTGAAAATCTGGAATAATATAAATCAGCTTCACATTTTCTCGACTGGATAGTACCGTCTCCAGCTCATCCATCAGCATACCTTCTTCATCGGTGGTGACTTCAACAAATTCCGGAGAATAGGATTTAAATGCATTGATGGCACCTAAATAGCTTGGACTCTCACAGACAACAATATCCCCTTCATCTAAAAATATCTTACCGGTGAAATCCAAGCCCTGCTGTGAGCCACTGGTAATCAAAATATCCTCTGCACCAGCCTTAATTCCTGTTTGGGCCATGCGCTTGGCAATCTTTTCCCTTAACGGAGGAAATCCTTCCGTGGTGCTATATTGCAGAGATTGGGTTCCTGATTCATCTAAGACCAGTTCGGCCACCCGTTTCAATTCTTCAACAGGAAATAGCTCTGGCGCCGGAAGTCCTCCCGCAAAGGAAATCACCTCAGGTTTCTCTACAAGCTTTAAAATTTCCCTGATTTCTGAAGCCTTTAAATTATCCATTCTTCTAGCATATTTAATTGCCATTACAAACACCTCCGATTTAGTAATATCAGGAATGAAAACGTTATCAACCCCTTATATTATATCATCTTTTAAAACTAACTCCTACAGAATTTATTATTTTTGTCAATTGATTCAATTTTTTTAATAATTAAAAAATAACCTTATTTTTCAACAGTTTCCTTAGGAATTAACTTTTTCAGCCTTCTTTCCAATTCTGTTCTGGCAAGCCATATTTGCTTTTCACATTTTATGCATTTGATTCTAAAATCCGCCCCGGTTCTCATCACTTCAAAGTGATGATTACCACAGGGATGCTGTTTCCTTAGCTCAACCACGTCTCCAACCTCTATCTTAACTGCCATATGCTTGGTCAGTAATCGTTCCTGACCCTTCACCTGCCTTTCATGAATATTCATAGGTTTTAGGACTCTTTATGGATGATAACCCTTCGTGGGTAGGGTATTTCGATTCCAGCCTTATCAAAGGCTTCCTTAAAGGCTTTACGCATTTGCCGTTCCACAGCCCACTGTTCCATGGCAATTGATTTTGCCACTACTGAAATCACCACCTCTGACGCATCCAGCCTGGTCACCCCCAGGACAGTGGGTCCTTCTACAATGGCATCATTCTCATTCTTAAGCCTTTCCGAAGTCTGCTTCAATACCTCAATGGCATGGTCTATATCTTCCTCGTAGGTTATTGACATTTCCACCAGGGCCCTCATATTACCATTGCTACGGTTGGTTACCTTTTTAATTTCTCCGTTGGGAATAATGTATAAATTGCCATTAAATCCCCTGATCTTGGTCACTCGAAGGGCCATTTCTTCGACAATTCCATCAACCCCGTCGATTTCTACATAGCTTCCTACGCCAAATTGGTCTTCAAATAAAATAAAAAAGCCTGTAATAATATCCCTTACCAGGTTCTGGGCACCAAAGCCAAAGGCCAGTCCCCCAATACCTGCTGCGGTAATCAGGGCAGTTACATCAGTACCAAAGGACTTCATAATGGTTGTAAAGGCAATAAAATAAATTAGATATTTTATTATGCTGTTGATCAGCCCCTTCAAGGTCTCTAGCCTTGGAATATCCATTTTAAATTTTGCTTTTTTCTGGGATTCAAAGAACCGATTAACAATGGAATGTAACAACTTTATTCCAATCCGGGCGATACAAAGTACGACAATCACATTAATTACTTTTCCTAAAACCAAGGTCAGCTGTTCAGGATTTTTGATAAAATCCATGGTTTCATTGAACATTTGCTTGATTGAATCTATAAACAAAACATCATCCCCTTTATTATTTCTAATCAGTCTACGGGCCTGGCCTCTCTTACTCCATTATGCCTGATTAATTCAAAAATGCCCTTCGTATTAATTTTTCCTTCTGCTGCCAATCCTTTCACTTCCGTCAAAAGCTTTTCATCAAAACCAATAGACAGGCCACAGCTGGCTGTAATTTCCCTGGGGGTAGGCATAATCGTAAAGGAATACCCCATCTTGTTAAGCTCTTTTTCTGCAGTCAGGGCAAAATGCGTAGATTCGAATACCATTACATAAAAACGACTATCGCTCATTTTTTGTCTCCATTACAATTTAATTGTATTTTTTGCATGATTCATTTTTTCAACGATGGTATACATATTACCTACTCCTCCCACCACCAGCTTGTCCTTTAATTTATAATAGTCTAAACAGGCACCGCAGGATAGTATTTCAACCCCATTGGCCTCCAGCATCCTAAGCTGCGGAATGGAATCGGAGCCCTCAACGGTTAAATTTACACCACTATTAAGAAAAATAAGGGTTTTGGGATAGGGGAGGGTTTCAGTCAGGGCATAGAGGTAGCCCTTCATCAACATTTTCCCCAGCTCCCGGCTACCATCTCCAAGGCAGTCGCCGCTAACGACAATAACCAAATCCTTTTTCGGGCTGTCATCCGCTTCGATATCCATTCCTTCTAGCTCAGCCATCGAGTGTTCCTTATAAATATTAATATAATAGGAGCCCTGATTTTCCTGTACATCTACCTTAAGGGTCAAGTGGTCGGCCAACCTTGATATTTTCTCCAGATCCTTCCTATTATCTACAATTGTGGTGACCACACCTTGATCAATAGAGGCCAACGCTTTCTTTGTATAGATTACCGGTAGGGGATCGGTCATTCCCCTGGCATCCACCTGCCTATTCATGTATTTCCCTCCAGCCCTTGATTTATTTATATCCATAGTATACCAATCCCAGCGGGATTCTTCAATGTATTGTACCCATTATCAATTATTTTTATGGAAGCACCTGCTATCATTAAAATAAATACATAGCTTAATTAATTTTTAAATTAATTATTTTTATTTTTTTATTATTATTTTTTTGTTTTTTTAACTTTTATATTGACATATTTTATATTTCACTATATTATTAACCTATAGATGAATGGATGTTAATATTATCCATACAATAAGGAGCGATGAAAAATGAGAAAAGAGGTTTTAGGAAAATGTCCTATTTGTAATCACGATATGACTGTCACAAGACTTCACTGTGCCCATTGTAATACAACCATCGAGGGGGAGTTTGAATTATGCAAGTTTTCAAAGCTCACCCAGGAGCATAGGGATTTTATAGATGTATTCCTTAAAAATCGAGGAAATATTAAAGAAATAGAAAAGGAGCTGGGAATTTCTTACCCCACCGTTAGAAGCAAGCTGGAAAATGTAATTCAAGCCCTGGGCCATCGATCTGCTCCTGTGGTAAAGGTGAATAAAAAGGAGATACTGGAAAAGCTAAGCCAAGGTGAAATCACCGCTGAAGAGGCTGCTAATTTATTAAAGGAATAATTACTGTTAAGGGAAGGGAGTGTTATTATGAGTGAAGAAAGGTTAATGATTTTAAAGCTGTTAGAAGAAGGAAAAATTACTGAAAAGGAAGCAGAAATGCTGCTAAATGCCCTTGGTGAGGAGGAATATGAACAATTTACCAAGGATACCCACCATCGTCATGAAAGGGATGATTTCTCCTTTAGAGACTTTATTAAGGATGAGGATGAAAACCTTGAACGTAAACTTGAGAATCTGGGAAAAAAAGTGGAAAGCCTTGGATCTGAGCTGGAAAATAAATTTGAGGGCTTTGGTGAAAATCTAGGTAAGCGAATGAGCGATTTAGGGAATGAAATTGCTGATAAATCTGTGGACTTTGCTGAAAAGCTGGTGGGGGTAATCGGTAATCTCGTAGAAAATGGAAACTTCAAAGGTTTCTATTGGGACCCCGGCAATCGGCACCGATCCTATGAAGAAACCATTGAGCGGGACATTTCAGATATAAGGGATCTATCGCTTATTTTTAAAGCGATCAATGGAAAGATCACCATTAATCAGTGGGATCGGAACCAAATTCAGGTAAAAGCCTTTATTAAGGCCGACGCTGAAAGTTATGAATCTGCCCATCCCATTCTGGAGGTTAAAGAATCGGAAGGCTCCCTGGCCTTTGCTTATAAAAATTTAGAAAAGCTAGGCCTTCAGCTTCAAGTCAATTTACCAAACCGAGCCTATAAGACAATAACTGCAGAAACGGTCAATTCATCGATTATCATTGAGCGGCTTCAATGCGAAAGGCTTTCATGCCGTACTAAAAATAGCTCCATTCAGCTGCATAGTGTCAAGTCGTCGGAGGAGATTGGATGCACCAGTGTTAACGGTAAAATTGTGCTTGATGGAATTGTAGGAAATAAGCTTTGGGCGGCCACTAAAAATGGCAAAATTACTTTATCAAATGTAGAGGCTACCCAAATAGATCTTCTTTCTTCAAATGCCAAAATTACTGCCGAACATTTAAATTATAAAACCTTAAATTCATTTAAAATGAAAACCTCAAATGGCGGAATTTATATTTCTGACCCATTGCCGCCACGACAAGTTAATTTTGATCTATTGACCAGTAATGGAAAAATTGAGCTTCCCTCATCGGTGGAATACAGCGAAAATATTAAAAGCCATTCTACAGCTAAGGTAATAGCCCTTTATAAGCACGAGGATACGCTCAATGAGCCACTTCAGCTTAAGGCCTATACTACTAATGCCAATATCGTTCTTTTTTAATAGACCCCTAAAATAAAGCCACGAAGGCCATGTGCTGTTCGTGGCTTTATGCTATTAGATTACACTTTTGTTAGGATAAATTCTCTTTAATTTAGTTCTTATAAACAAGAACTTTTCTATAGATAATAAAAAAGCATGGAGGTTATCCATGCTTAATTTTTTATATTATGTAATGCTGTGCACCTCACTTCGACAGGTTGCCATAGGCGATACTCAAGCAGTTAGCTCTAATTAGGCCACCCTACGGCACACGAAAGTGATCACTTACCGTTGCTTCCTTCCGGACCTGGCGGGGTTCGTAAGCTCCCGTTGCGTAGGACCCAATTTTCATCACCACTTACTTCAGCCGGCCCTACATACAACAAACCTAGGTGAGGGATTAAACCCTGCTATAGCGGATTGCAGGTTACAGGGCACCGCTACCTCCCCGTCTAGCACAGCAAACTATTAAACTTTTTAATGGCGGAGAGAGCGGGACTCGAACCCGCGGGGCCTTTCGGCCTTACACGCTTTCCAGGCGTGCCCCTTAGCCAACTCGGACACCTCTCCATAATGATTTATTTTTGCCTCAATGTCTTGAAAAAAGCCTTCATTATTTCACTGCACTCTTCTTCCATTACACCAGTAATGATTTCTGTTTGATGATTGAATCGAGGCTCATTAAGCAAATTCACCACAGAACCACAGGCACCGGCCTTTGGATCCATTGCACCGATTACTACCCGGTCAATCCTACTTTGTAAAATGGCCCCTGCACACATAGGACAGGGTTCTATTGTAACATACAGGGTGGAATCTGTCAACCTCCATCCCCCTAGATTTTTACAAGCCTCTTGAATTGCAATGATTTCTGCATGGGCCAAGGAATTTTTCGAGGTTTCCCTTAGATTATGACCAACCCCAATGACCTGATCATTCCTCACAATTACAGCACCAATGGGAACCTCTTTTTTTTCAAAGGCTTTTTGGGCTTCCTTCAGGGCTAGCCTCATATATTCCAGATTCAATGGGTATTACCCCTCCCATGATAGAAATCGAATTAATAGCCAAGTTCGATTATAGCATAAATTGTTCAGTTAGACAACTAAAATATATTATCTTTGAGGCTACTAAATGGTTCAAGTACCAATTATTTGCTTCTCGTTATTCTTAATTTAACTATTAAATTTTTGACCTTGCTAGTGGTACTAATAGAGAAGTCCTACTGAAGGGACTCATTTCATGCTACAATAGTGTTAGCAACATTGAAAATTTTATTCCATCGGCTTTAAACCCTCTTATTGTATGTTTTTTAGGGGTAATTTCTTACTGTTTGTGGCATGATATTTTGTAGAATATATTTAAATAGGCATACCTTTTCCGTTTTTGCTGAACTAAATTATATAATATACATAATATGAAGGAGGGTTTTTATGAAGAAAGTTGCAATTGTTGGTACACTAGACACAAAGGGGCCTGAGCTTCAATTTATTAAGCAAATAATTGAATCAAAGAACCTTAACACGCTAGTAATTGATGTAGGGGTGAAGGCTCCATTTTTTAACCCAGACATTACTAACGCTGAGGTGGTTAAGGCGGCTGGTTCAGACATTACAGAATTGATTGAGAAGAATGATCGAAGCTACGCTATGGAGGTCATGTCAAAGGGGGCCTCCGTCATTGGAAAACAGCTTTTTGAAAAAAACAGCTTTGACGGCGTCATTAGTATTGGGGGGTCGGGGGGATCATCTCTGGCCGCAGCCTTTATGCGATCATTACCGGTAGGGCTGCCCAAGCTCTTGGTCTCAACCATGGCCTCAGGTGATACAAGGCCCTATGTCGGTGTTTCTGATTTAACAATGATGCATTCTGTTGTTGATGTTTCAGGCATTAACTCCATTTCCTCGGCGGTACTTTCCAACGCCGCCCATGCAATTGTAGGTATGGTGACCAATGAGGTTAAGCGGCCGCCCGATAAAAAACCGATTATTGCTGCCACCATGTTTGGTGTGACTACTCCCTGTGTTACCCAGGCCCAGGCAGTATTGGAAAAGGCAGGCTACGAGGTGGTTGTTTTCCATGCCACAGGAACCGGCGGAAAAAGTATGGAAAGCTTGATAGAATCGGGCTTTATTAACGGTGTTTTGGATTTAACCACAACAGAGTGGTGCGACGAGCTGGTGGGTGGTGTGCTGGCGGCCGGGAAGGATCGGCTGGAGGCAGCAGGTAAATTGGGGATTCCCCAGGTTGTTTCGGTGGGGGCCCTCGACATGGTCAATTTTGGGCCCTATGAGACGGTACCCGAAAAATTCAAAAATAGAAATTTATATAAGCATAACCCTACGGTCACATTAATGCGTACAACAGTGGAGGAATGCAAAGCCTTGGGTAAAATAATTGCTGAAAAGCTAAACCGGGCCAAGGGTCCAACGGTGCTACTTCTGCCCTTGAAAGGTGTATCTGCCATTGATGTAGAGGGACAGGCTTTTTATGGGCCTGAAGAAGATGCGGCTCTATTTGAAGCCCTTAGAAGCAGTATTGATCCGGAGGTTGTTGAATTGATTGAGCTGGATACCGATATTAATGACAGCAGCTTCGCTGCCTTTGCGGCAGAAAAGTTGATGAATCTGATGCAAAAATAAATCTAGAATAGAAACGGGAGGATTCAATAAATGAGATTAACACGGGAAACAGTACTTAAAAACTTAAAAAATCAGGTAGAAAAGGGGAAACTGATTATCGGTGCCGGAGCAGGAACCGGAATTTCGGCCAAAAGTGGTGAGGCCGGCGGAGTTGATTTAATTATTATCTATAATTCTGGCAGGTATCGAATGGCAGGTCGTGGCTCCTTGGCTGGGCTGCTTCCCTATGGTGATGCCAACCAAATAGTAATGGAAATGGGCCGGGAGGTATTGCCTGTTGTTAAAAATACACCTGTCTTAGCAGGGGTATGCGGAACCGACCCCTTTAGATTGATGGATGTGTATCTGGACGAAATTAAAAATGCAGGCTTTGTAGGAGTCCAAAACTTCCCGACGGTGGGCTTGATTGATGGTGTCTTCAGGTTAAACCTAGAGGAAACCGGTATGGGCTATGACCTGGAGGTGGACATGATCAGGCAAGCCCACCTTAAAGGGTTGTTGACCACTCCATATGTATTTAGCACAGAAGATGCTGTTAAAATGGCCAAGGCAGGGGCAGATATTTTAGTGGCCCATATGGGCTTAACCACAAAGGGCACCATTGGGGCTCAAACTGCCCTGTCTTTAGATGACTGCGTCAAACGGATACAGGAGATTCATGATGCCGGAAAAGAAATTAACCCCGAAATTATGGTAATCTGTCATGGCGGCCCCATTGCTGAACCTGAGGATGTAAAGTATGTATTATCAAGGACCAAGGGCGTAGTGGGCTTCTTCGGAGCCTCCAGTATTGAACGTTTTGCCACTGAAGTAGGAATCAAGCAGCAAGCAGAGGCCTTTAAAAATATTACATTGTAAATTAATATATTTACCAGGTAAAAGCCCCTGCTTAATCGTAGCCAGGGGCTTTTGCTCTTGCTGTTTTTAAAATAACCGAGCGGCTTTAATCGCTTCCTTCTTTGCTTCCTGTAATATATTTTCTAAAGATGCTCCCTCAATATCCAAGCCCTCTCCACGAATTGCCTCAAGCCCCCTGATTCCAAACATTCTACATAATCCTTTAAAGTACTCATACCCAAAATCAGCCGAATTGATATAGCCCCCTGCCGTTGTAATATACATCATTTTATCTGCCCGGCAGAGTCCTTTTTCGCCATCCTCTGTATAACAAAATGTAATTCCGCTAACAGCCACATGTTCAATATATACCTTTAACACGGCAGGAAAGGATAAATCCCAATAGGGTGCGCCGATGACTATTTTATCGGCAGCGGCAAATTGACGGGCATAACGAAATATTTCATGGTCCCTATTGTTTTCTTTAAGTAACTGATTCCTTTGATCGAGCATAGCAGAATGATAAGGTTTCAGATTTTCTTCCTCCAGATTAAGGGTAATCACTTCCACGTCAGGATTAAGGGCCTGGTATTCCTTCAGAAACTCACGACACAGCCAATGGGTTCTTGATATTTCTGAACCACGGACACAGGCATTTATAAACAAAATCTTCTGCAAAGACAACACCTCCTTCATTTGAATTATAAAAGATTTCTTACTACATTGCTTTGCAGAAACTGTACAAATTATACAAGTTTATGCCCCATTTTAAAGATAATCTATATTTAGTATACCATTAAAATATAAAGCAAAAAGACTTGAACTACAAAAGTCCAAGTCTTTTTGCCTTAATTTAATTGGTGTTCCCGGCGGGAGTCGAACCCACGGCCTACTGCTTAGGAGGCAGTCGCTCTATCCTTCTGAGCTACGGAAACCTATTCAATATTTATTTTGACACATAAAATATTGTAGCACAATTTTAAGCATAGGTCAATGGTAAGGACTTTCTATAGAAAAACAATATCGCCTTATTTATTAAAGAAAGGTAAAATAAACCAGCCTGGCTGGTTTACTTTACCTTTATTAGCTCCATCCCCATAAAGGGTCTTAATGCTTCGGGAATGGTTACACTGCCATCTTCATTTTGGTAGTTTTCCAATATGGCTGCCAGGGTTCTGCCGACGGCCAAGCCGGAGCCATTTAGGGTATGAAGGTAGGCTACCTTGCCCTTAGGCTCTGGACGATACCTAATATTGGCTCTTCTGGCCTGGAAGTCTTCAAAGTTGCTGCAGGATGAAATTTCTACATATCGGTTGTAGCTGGGCACCCATACCTCAATATCGTATTTAAAGGCGGCTGTAAAGCCCAGGTCTCCGGTACAAATCTTGACAACCCGATAAGGGAGCTTTAATAGCTGTAATACCCTTTCGGCATCCTGTGTCAGCTTCTCAAGCTCTTGATAGGATTCTTCAGGTCTTACAAATTTTACTAGCTCAACCTTGTTAAATTGATGCTGACGGATTAAGCCCCGGGTATCTCGCCCTGCTGAGCCCGCCTCTGACCGGAAACAGGGGGTATAGGCCACATATTTGATGGGCAGCTCATCACCTTCAATGATTTCATCCCGATGCAGGTTGGTGACGGGTACTTCTGCTGTTGGTGCTAGGAAATAATCCTTTTGGGCTATTTTAAAGGCATCCTCTTCAAACTTGGGAAGCTGCCCTGTACCTGTCATACTGTCCCGATTGACCATGAAGGGGGGCAAAATCTCTGTATAACCATGATTTGATGTATGAAGGTTTAACATAAAGTTAATTAAGGCCCTTTCCAGACGAGCCCCGGCCCCTCGATACACTGTAAATCTTGCTCCGGTTATCCTGGCAGCCGCTTCAAAATCTAAAATATCTAAATCTGTTCCTATATCCCAATGGGCCTTTAATTCAAAATTAAAGTTCCTGGGTTCTCCCCATTTTCTAACCTCAACATTATCATCATCGGTATCTCCCTGGGGAACTTCGGGGTGGGGTACGTTGGGAATTCTTAGCAGTACCTCCTTTAAGGTATCCTCCACCTCCTTTAGGCGACCATCTAATGCCTTAATATCAGAAGAAAGGACCTTCATCCTTTCCATAATTTCCCCAACGTTCTTACCTTCCTTTTTAAGCCGAGGAATTTCCTTTGACACTGTATTTTGTTCATTTTTCATCTGCTCTACCCTTTGAAGCAGGCTTTTTCTTTCATCATCTAACTGAATTACCTCATCAAGGCTAAAGTCTGCCTCACCTCTTCTAGCCATGGCTGCCTTTATTTCTTCTAAATCAGTTCTGATTCGCTTTACGTCTAACATCTTGATACCTCCTTAATTTAGTTAACAAAAAAAGCCCAGTCCCAATAAGGGACGGAGCCTATCTTCCGCGTTGCCACCCTAGTTAATTAGATTCGTAACCTAATTCCCTCAAAGCACGATAACGGATGCCAGCCGAAATTTCCTACTTATGATTTCAGTCTTTAGCTCCAGGACGGATTCAACAGCTCGCCTAATCGGTTTTCACCTACCACCGACTCTCTGGTTAAGCTAACCTGTTTACTGCTTCCCTTCATTGCCTTTAGTCTATCAATTAATCTGTATTTTACCATAGATTCATTAAGCTCGCAATGGATAAATTTAAATTACTTTGGTTAGTTTGTGAAACTGTTTCATTTTTTATCCTTTAATATTGCTTAGTATATAAATTTTTTTATTGGTCAATAATCCAGCTAAGAAACCAATACAGGGGGGAATAAAAAAATGAATGAACTTGAGATTGTTGCTCAAATAGGTGATTTAAAGGAGCTAGATTATCAGAATACCCTGGCCATCGCCTCGATCATTGAACTATTAATAGAAAAAAAGGTAATTACACAAGAGGAATTGGCCAAAAAAGCCCATGGCTTGGACCAAATCAGCTTCATAAAATAATAATAGTTAATATAAGGGCCGGAAGGATTTCCGACCCTTTGTAATTACATACACACTATCTCGTGAAGTGATATATTCCGGCAGACATGTATCTGTCAGCACTATCGGGAAAAATTACGGCAATCTTAACTGGCTTCGTTGCCTTGGCAGCCTGTCTTAGTACAGCCACCATGGCTGCCCCCGAAGAAAGGCCCCCCAGCACGCCTTCTTTTTTGGCAATTTCCCGAGCCATTGTCAGAGCTTCTTCATAGGAAATTTTCTCAACTTCATCCACTAAACTTAAATTCATTATTTGGGGAACAGTTAAATTACCAATTCCTTCGATTTTCCCTATATCCAATTGGGGCTCTCCTCCACCAATAACTGAGCTGATGGGGTCTGCAATCACCCCTTTAATATTGGGGTTCTGCTCCTTTAAGTATTTCATGGTTCCGGAAAAGGTTCCTCCGCTGCCTACACCTGCAACAAATATATCAATGTTTCCATCTAATTGATGGTATAATTCCGGACCGGTGGTTAAATAATGGGCCTGTGAATTATCATTGTTTTCAAATTGATTGGGCATATAGGCATTTTCAATAGATTGCACTAGCTCTTTGGCCTTGGCCACCGCCCCGTCGGTTCCCTTTTCATAGGGTGTATTGACGATTTTTGCCCCCAGGGCCTCCATAATCATCTGTTTTTCCATTGAATACCTTTCGGGGATACAAATAATAACCGGATACCCCTTTTGTGCTGCCGCCATGGCCAATCCGATGCCTGTATTGCCTGAAGTTGCTTCAATAATTGTCGTACCCTCGGTTATATGCCCCTGCCTTTCAGCCTGGGTCAGCATATGATAGGCTGGCCGGTCTTTAATACTAAAGCCGGGGTTAAACATTTCCAATTTAGCATAAACCTCCACATGGGCCGGCAAATTAAAATTACATAGTTTTAACACTGGCGTATTTCCAATTAGCTCTGCAATACTCTCAACGACTTTTTTCATTATTGAAAATCCCCCATTTCTCTTCTGTACCAGTAGTATTTTCTTTAAGGTTAAAATCTATAAGGATATTAGCTTCTAAGTTTTAGAAGAAGTATTTATCTGTACTTCTAGTATGTTCAAAAAAATAATTTGATCTCACTATTATCTTATCCTTTATTGCATAAATCGTCAAATTTCTTATTGCCAGGCTGCTAAAAAATCCTCCTTTAAATCTTCAATATCTTCTATGCCAACACTTAATCGAATCAGTCCATCGTTGATTCCTACTTGCTTCCTCTCGTGGGGGGGCATAAAGGAATGGGACATTTTGGCAGGTATTGATATTAAGCTCTCAACCCCTCCCAGACTGGCCCCAAGGGTAATATATTTTAACTTTGTTATCATTGATTCAGCCAACGTTTCATTAAATAGCTCGAAGCAGAGAACCGCACCAAAGCCTGATGCCTGGAAGCGGCAGATTTGGTGCCCCGGATGGTCTTCAAGGCCAGGATAATATACCTGCTTTACCTCTGGTCTGGTTAAAAGCCATCTGGCAAGCTTATCGGTATTTTCCTGTTGACGGTCCATTCTAACCCCCAGGGTCTTTAGGCCCCTTAGCAGCAGCCAGCAGTCATGGGGACTCAAAACCGCCCCTACAGACCTTTGAACGGTATAAATCTTCCTGGCCAGGGCCTCATCCTTAACCACCACCAGTCCCCCTAAAACATCACTATGGCCCCCTATATATTTTGTTGCACTATGGATGACAATATCTATTCCCAAGGTTAACGGCCTTTGAAGATACGGTGTCATAAAGGTATTGTCTATAACTGTTATCAGCTTATGATCCCTGGCTATGGCCGCAAGGCTCTTTAAGTCCACAATCTTCAAAAGCGGGTTGGTGGGACTCTCTACATAAATGGCCTTTGTATGGGGTCTAATCGCCTGTATAACTTCATCTTGATTGGTGCAATCAACATAGGAAACCTGCAGATTAAACCCTTCAAATACTTCCTTTAGGGCCCGGTAGGTGCCTCCATAAACATCTCTGGAAACCAGTATATGGTCGCCCGCCTTAAAGGTCATAAAGACTGATGAAATTGCCGCCATACCAGAGGAAAAAGCAAAGCCCCGTATCCCTTCCTCCAGCTCCGCCATCATAGCTTCCAAGGCCTCACGGGTAGGATTTCCTGTTCTGCTGTATTCATATTTCTGTTCTGTATCGAGATCTTTTAGCTTAAAGGTTGAGGAGTGATAAATTGGAACGCTTACACTGCCAGTTCCGTCATGATATTGTCCCTGATGGATTAGCTTGGTGTTTTTTTTCATGGACCTAACTCCTTTATATTAATTTTTCCAACTCTATTATAATAGATATTTAATGACTAATGTAAACTTTCATAAAAAAACCTATTGGCCTTAGCCATAGGTTTTTTTTATTAATAACTTTCCTGCTTGAGTTTTTTCAAAATATCCTCCAGCTCGCTCAAATGGCTGCCATAGGTTGCCCAATCTCCCCTCTGCAGGGCTTCCTGGGCCTTATCATAAGCTTCATTTGCCTTTTCGATCAATATTTTTATTGTTTCAATGTCTTCCTCGAAATCAATTCCGGGGATTTTTGATTGGTCTTCTTGATCAGGAGGTGCTGCTTCACCGAAAATCTTCTGTAAAGCTAGCTCCAAGGTATCCGCCATCACTACCTGGTCTTCGTAGGCTACAAATACCTGCTTCACCGACGGAATACTGATTTGATTTGTCGATTGAATATAAAGGGGCTCTACATACAGTAGGCTTTCCTCTATAGGTATCACCAGCATATTCCCTCGTATCACCTCAGAGCCGCCTTCCCCCCATAGGGAAAGGCTGGAAGCTATATTGGGTTCAGAATCGATTTTCCCCTCTATTTGCATGGGGCCTGAGATATTTCGGTCCTTAGGCAGTTGGTAAGCGATGATTTCACCATAATGGGCTCCGTCATTCCTGGCTGCCAAAATGGCTGTTAGGTTGCTAAGATTTCGAGGGGTATAATTTACAGTCAAAACAAATTCTTCCCTTTCCTCATTGGGGAGCTTCATAACCATATATTGTGATTCTGCAGGCTGCTCCAGCTCATAATATTTTTCATAGGCTAAATGCCATACATCCTCTTGATTATAAAAGACATTGGGGTTAGTCATATGATAAATACCGTACACCTGAGACTGTAGATCAAATAAATCCTGAGGATATCTGATGTGAGCCCTCAGTCCCTCATCCATATGATCTAAGGGCTGAAACAGTTCAGGAAAAATTTTTTCATAGGTTTTGATAATGGGGTCTGTTTCATCTGCAATATAGTATTTTACATCTCCATGATAGGCATCAATAACAACCTTTACGGAATTTCTCATATAGTTTACTCCATCCTCCCCAAAGGGAGTGGCATTGGGGAACCTGTTGGAAGCTGTATAACCATCTATGATCCAATAGAGTCTTCCCTCATTAATGACAATATAGGGGTCTTCATCATACTGAATAAAGGGTGCAATTAAATTTGCCCTCTCAAGAATATTTCGATGGGTTATGATTCTACTTTCAGAGGTAATACTTCCTGAAAGCAACAGCTTCATTGTTCCTTCCCGATAGCTGTAGAGTAAACGATTAAGGAAGTTAAGTGGGATTCCGGCACTTCCTTCATACATTGTCTCGGCATTATCATTTCCTACGGGATAATCAAATTCCTTCTCCTGGGTATTGACAACGATATAGTGATTGGTTAACTCACCAAAATAGATTTCAGGTCTTTCTATCTGTATGTCAATATCACTGACAGGGGGAATATTTCTTATAGATAATTGAGGCTGCCCTTGGCTGGTAACCGCATTCACCGGAGAAAGGGCCACACCATAGCCGTGGGTGTACTTCAAATGCTGATTGATCCAATTGCGGGCATTATCATCGAACAGCTCAATGTTTAACTCCCTTGGCCCTAAAAATACTTGGGTATAGCTGTCGTTAATCAAATAACGGTCGATATCTACATCCAGAAACTGATAATAAAACCGTATGGCCTGGAGCTGATTGAAGCTCTCTATTGTGGGTCGATAATCATTTAATCTGATGTTATTAATGGTTTCCTTATTGTTTTGTATGTCTTGGATTGTAAGACCATCTTTCACTTGAAATTCCTGAACCTGTATTTTATCTAAATCATAGGCCATTCTTGTATATGCTATGTTATTTTCAATAAAGGGAAGCTGCTTGGCCCTTTGGTTTGGCGTAACGACTAAGTTATCTACCGCCCCCGCAACGATATTCCCAATAATTGTGATCAAAATCAGGCTTAGGGGACCGATTATTGCCAGCTTTAATTGTTTTTTTCTATAGGCCCACAGGATTCCTAGGGCAGTAAGCAGTGAAATAACCAATTGTACTCGGTAGAGCTTTAAATTAACCAACACTTCAGTATACCCCGGGCCAAAGATAACACCCCGTTCTGCCCCCTGGGCGAACATAATATCATAGGCCCCTAGGTAAAAATCAATGGCTAGTATTATAAAAAAAACTGCTGAAACAATTACCAACTGCTTTAAAGCTACCTGCAAAAGATCCCGAAGTAAATTATTTCTCCACTTAAATTTACCATCTACCTCATATAGGGTCGGCCTTCTAAAGGTTATGATTAAGAAATAAAAAACTACAGTTAATATTACCATTAAAAACAAAAGCACCATAAAAATTGCCATCATCTCTTTAAGCAGGGGCAATTTAAATAAATAGAAGGAAATATCCTTATTAAATATAGGATCAACGATATCAAAGCTGTTGGCGTTTTGATAAACTAAAATATCAAGCCATCTACTGCTAATGAGTGATGAGGCGATCAAGCCCATCAATATAGATGGAAGGACAATAATCTTATTCAGTAATCCTTCACTGACCGATATATGATAGGATTGGATTTTGTCATAGTAGTTTTTCTTTAATGACCTTAAATAATAATAGCTTATTAAAAAAAACAGAATGAAAACAGGAACTGCTATTTTTAACTGGCTGGTCATTTTTTGAGTAAATACCGATGCATAGCCTAAATCGTTAAACCATTGATAGTCTGTAATCATATTTACCAGTTGATTGAAAAATAAAAATAAAGTAATTAATAAGCTGCAATTAAAGTTACAATCACTTTTTGTTTTTTCTTCAAGGGCTTCCCTCCTCGTTATTATATAATATTATTTTTTACCCCAAAAAAACTCCGATAGTATTTTTAATTATACTATCGGAATTGGTATATTACAAATTATCCTGTACATTTAAATTATTAAATTTTTAAGATTGCTGCTCTAATTTCATATCTCCCGGCTTGATCCAATTCTTTTTTCTCATCAATTCAGCTATTACCAAGGTGAATAGAGCCGGCAACAGAAAATGTATTAACCCCATCTTCAGCAATACCAATACAGCCTGATCTCCATTCTCCACAACCATACTGGTGAAGGTTCCAAATTGACCTACCAGCCCACTGGTTCCCATTCCTGCTCCCACACTATTGTTTTCCATCTTTAAAATTGTCGTGGCTATGGGCCCCAGCAGGGCGCTGGCCAAGGTTGGAGGAATCCAAACGAGAGGGTTTTTAATAATGTTTGGCACCTGCAGCATACTGGTACCTAATCCCTGGGCAATCAACCCTCCAAGACCATTTTCCCGATAGCTTGCCACTGCAAAGCCGATCATTTGAGCTGCACATCCAACTGTGGCAGCTCCTGCCGCCAAGCCGCTCAAACCTAAAGAAATTGCCAGGGCTGCACTGCTGATTGGCATAGTGAGAACCATCCCCATAACTACTGAAACGATTATTCCCATGGGAATGGGCCTTTGAACCGTCGCTTGGTTAATAATACTGCCAAGGCCCGACATTAGGGCCTGAACAGCTGGGCCCATCAGTATACCCGCCATGGCCCCTGCTGCAATTGTCATGGCTGGAACCAAAACAATATCCACCTTTGTTTTACCTGCAATTAATTTCCCCACCTCAGCACCCACAAGGGCTGCCACGAAGGCGGCGGCCGGTTCTCCTATCCTTATTAAATAAATTCCTGCTTCATTTTGATAAGCTGTACCGGCTCCTATGGCCCCGGTAATAATTGATGCAAAAATAGCCAAGGCTGGTGCTCCTACAGCATAGGCCACTCCTGCTCCTATGGCCGGACCCATTAAATACTGAGCAACCTGCCCGAATTCTATAAGTGTCTGTATTCCCGACAATTCACCGATTTGCTTTAGTATCACCCCAATAATGAGTGATGGAAATAGCCCCAGTGCCATTCCATTGAGTGCCTTTGTTAAATAGTCCTTCAAAGAAAATTTATTATTTTTCACTGCCTAGCCTCCCCTGAAATCAATAAATGTAAGTGGTGTAAATTCAGCTGTCTTGTCACCTAATAGTAAAAATATATCACAGCTTCACGCTTCAATCAAGTACCCTTTTTCTTGAAGAACCTTTTTTATTCGGTTGTAGCTGTCTTCATCAGGTACTTCAAGGGTATGAAAGTGAACACCATCGGTTAAGGATGAAAGGGGCTCTGCCTTTTCTGATCGAATTTTATTCATAAACTCCTCTAGCTCTGTTTTATAGCTGATATCTATAATACTTCTAATTTCCCCATATAGAGGATGTTCTACAATTACATCAATAATTCGAGCACCGTTATCTATCATAACCTGAAGCTCTTCCTCCATCTGTTCATAGTTCTGGTGTTTAGTAATAATTGTTTTCAATAGTTTATCCTTATTATGCTTAAGTAGAACATATCCCTGGGGGGTTGCAATAATTTCTGTCCCTTGGGCCCTCAGAATGGCTATATCCTGAACGATTACCTGTCGGGAGACCCCAAAGCCTTGAGCCAGGGCTGTTCCTTTGACAGGTTTATTTACCTGCTGTAATCTGTCTACAATTGCTATTCTTCTTTCCTCGCCATTCATGTGAATCACCAGCCTTTTACTTTAATTTCAATGGTATAGTATCAAGATCATGAGAAATCAATAAAAAACATCATTTACTGAAATCATTATATATTAATTCAAGCATATGTACAAGTGATCGCTTGTTTTAAAACCATAGATGGATTAGATTAAGAATTTTCACAGGCACAAAAAAACCCTTCAAACAAAATGAAAGGGCAAAAAATAAAATTATGCCGCAACGTCCTACTCTCCCAGGAGGCTGCCCTCCAAG